>CAYZTA010000150.1:0-1618 GCA_964481145.1 uncultured Sandaracinus sp. | reverse complement strand
GAGGTGTTCGGCTGCGGTCAGGGCACGGGTCGGGTCTTCGAGCAAACGGTGCAGATGGGGAAGGGCACGTCGGTCGCCCATCGCTGCGAGTGCGATCGACGCTTCGTTGCGGACTTCGCGATCGTGGTCTTCGAGGCAAAGAGAGAGCGCGTCGCGCGCCTTCGGGTGATCGCCGAGAGAGCCGAGGACCTCGGCGGCATGCGCCCGCACGAGTGCGTCTTCATCGCGGAGTGTGGGGAGGATCGAGGCGTGAGCCTGCTCGGGAGCGAGCACGGCCAGCGCGGCGATGGCTTGAAAGCGCATCTCGGGAGAATCCGACTCGATAGTGTTCAGCGTGATTTCGAGGGCGCGCGGTCCGCCGAGCTCCGAGATCGTGATGAGCGCCACCTGACGTACAGCTCTGTCCTCATCCGAGAGACGTGCCGCGACACGCTCGAAGGAGTTTGCGTCACGGAGTCGACCGATGGCGGCGAGCGCGGCGATGCGCACCAGGGGCGAAGGGTCGTCGATGAGCGGTCGAATCGCGACGAGGGCACGGTTTCGGTGTGCCTCCGGGATGCTGCCCAAGACCTCCAGAGCAGCAGCACGGGACTCATCGCGTTTCGCAGTGACATCGCGAAATGCGGCTTCGAGCGAGGGCAAAAGGGGCGTGGGCAGATAGCTCAACTCGTCACTTCACCTTCACGCCCGGTGTGATCTCTTTGTCCGGTGAAAGTACGCTGAGCCCTGCGTCATCGCTCACGGCGAGCACCATTCCATGCGAAGTCCTGCCCATCATGGGGCGCGGCGCGAGATTGACCACCACGGCAAGGCGTCGTCCCACGAGATCTTCGGGAGCGTAATGTTTCCCGATGCCAGCGAGGATGGTGCGCGGCTCTGCCTCACCGATATCGACCTTGAGCTCCAAGAGTTTGTCGCTCTTGGGCACACGCTCGGCGCTGCGAACGAGCCCCAATCGCATCTCGACTTTGGCGAGATCGTCGATCGAGATGACATTCGATGAGGGCGCCTTGTCTTCCGCTGCTTGGGTCACTTTTTCAGGTGCTTTCGATTTGCTCTCGGGTGCTTTCGGAGGCGTGCTCGGGGCGCGTTTCAGGCTTTCTGGCATCGGTGCGCCGAGCCGTTCGTAGATCGAACGTTGCTGATCTTCATCGAACCGAGGGAAGAGTGGTGCACCTGGCTTCACGGCCTGACCTGCAACGAGCCCCCCCCACGCGCTCGGCCAGAGATCCACCGAAGGAGTGGGCATGAGCGACGGCAATCCCAGCTGTTCTCGGATGGCATCGCACTTCTGTGGCATGAAGGGCCAGAGGGCGATGCTGAGCCATCAAAGAGACTCGAGCACCGCATAACAAACCTCGTTGAGTCGTTGTATCTCTCCCTTTTTCGCGAGCGCCCACGGTTCGGTCTGATCGACGTACTTGTTGGCTGCTGCAACGAGCTCCCAAATCGCTTCGAGCGCGCGTTGTGGTGCGATTTCTTCGAGGTGCTGCGCCGCCTTGAGGCATGCGCGTTCCGCGGTGGCGACGAGCTCTCGTTCGCGTTCCCCGAGTTTTTGCGGGTCGATCTCGGGGATGCGTCCACCGAGGCTCTTTGGAACGATGCTCGAGACGATGCG
>CAYZTA010000149.1:0-1620 GCA_964481145.1 uncultured Sandaracinus sp. | reverse complement strand
CGGAAGCGACATAACCACCGCCCGAGCACGTGATGTGATCGGCATCGGGAATTCGGCGCTGGCCTCTTGCCTTTCGGCGCTGGCCTGTCGCACGAGCGCCACGCCTTGAAAGCTCGATCCCCGCACCTCGACTTGCGTCGAGTAAGGAATGAAGCCGTTGCTTAGCGTGCGCCAATAACGCCGGGCGCGCGCGCGCATATCGCGATCGAGCGAGACGATGAATCCCCTCACCAAGCGCCTTTGAAGCACGCTATCACGCTCACCTTGGAGGTCGTTCAAACGAACGACGCGCTCCTCTTCTTCTGGAGCTTCGAGGGACTCGACGCTCGTCGGCGGATCATCGCTTGGTGCGCTTGATGCGCTTGATGCGCTTGGTGCGCTTGGACCACTCGGAGCGCTCGGAGCACTCGCGACCTCGGCTCCGGCCGCCTCCTCTGAATCCGCCTCCTCGGGTGCTGGCGTGTCGGGAACGGCCATCACTCCACCAT
Organism: uncultured Sandaracinus sp.; assembly: GCA_964481145.1. Lineage (GTDB taxonomy): Bacteria > Myxococcota_A > Polyangia > Polyangiales > Sandaracinaceae > Sandaracinus. The sequence continues at coordinate 1,132 of CAYZTA010000149.1, read as the reverse complement.
CGGGCAGATGCTCGAGGCGCATTCCCGGAATCCGATAGCCCTCGTATTGTGCGGCTTCGAGATCGGTCGGGAGCCGCCGATACATTGGCGTGTTGTCGCGCCGTGTGCGCGCAAAGCGGTAGGGCAGTGGCGCTTCCATGTCAGGCTGGGCCGGACGTCGCTCAGGAAATCGTCGTCCTTCGAACGCGATGACGTCGCTGCCATTGCACACGAAGCCTCCCGTCGCGAGCTCGAACCATCCGCCGCGGCATCCTTCGGTAGAGATGGGCTCGGACGTGGTCGCCTCGAGCACCGATCCCGCACGCAAGTATCCGATTCGCGGCGCATCCCGATTGGCGCCTGTACGAACATTGACGACGAACCGCTTGGCGAAAATGCGCTTGGGTGGACCCACAGGGACAGTCCGTGCATCTCGTCCTGCATCGACCGCTGGAGGGGCACTCGCGGCGCGGACGATCCCTGCGTCCATGGTCCTTGCCTCGCGCGAGCCGCACGCACCTGTCAAAACGAAAACAATCGCGAAGGCCGCGCCAAGCCAAGCTTCGAATCGTGACGTACTTCTCATGACCATCCGAGAGTTTCCCCCTTTTCATGCGACGCCGCCTCGGTCAACCCGGCGCCGCTCATGTCCTGGTCATCGCGCTTGCCGCTCTCCGCTCGAGGAGATACGTTTCGTAGTCATCATCGGTGTTCGTTGGTGGCCAAAGGTGACGCCATGAGCAACCACTCGAAGATGTCGAGCTCGATGTCTGCCGAAGCAAAAGACGAGCTCAACCGCCTCACCGAAAGCCACGGTTCCGCCGAAACCCGAAATCCCGCCTGCCTCGTGCTCGATGACGAGGTCTTCGATCAAATCGCGGAGTCCATCAAGACACCTGCGCCTCCGACCGATGCGCTTCGTGAGCTGATGCGCGGCCAACGGCTTTGATCCGGCGACGCTCTCGAAGACGCCGCGCTGATGAACGACCACTCCACACGACGCAGCGCTCTCTTCGGCTGGGGCTCGTCACTCGCCATCCATGCGGTGCTCGCCGCGTTCGTGATGATCGCGATGATCCCGGCGATAAGGACATCCGAGCGATAAGGACATCCGACTTGGGGAAAGAGTAGCTGGGGCAGGATCGAGCGACAA
>CAYZTA010000148.1:0-1793 GCA_964481145.1 uncultured Sandaracinus sp. | reverse complement strand
GATTTCGTTGATCACGATGATTCGAACCGAGTGATCACGATGGCCGAAATGCGCAGCGGCGATGCAGCGGCTTTTCGAGTGGTGAAGGCGGCGTACGACAAGGCGATGTCTCGCAAGAAGAAAACAGGTCGTCGCACAAGAGGAAAGTAGCCGTCAGTGTGAGTCAAATCAAAGGCGACCCGAAAAACTCTGCGACGAAATCGGACCGTGTGTGTCCTCGTGTCGGGAACGGCGGCATGCCGCCCGATGACTTGGAGGACTCGAATGCGCTCGATGACATGTTCGCTTTGCATCGCTCTTGGGGCTCTTTGGGCGGCTGGCCTGGCCGGCTGCACGTCTTCCCCGACGAGCTCACCTGTGCGGCAGGGATTCACCGCGTGCGGTGAGTTCCCGAGCGGCCCAGTGGAATGTCAGCCTGGGCAGTACTGTGCGGACGCCACACTCAGCCGATGTCAGCCTGGGTGCACCAGCGATGTCAATTGCGCCGAGGCGCAAACGTGCGTGAAGGCCTCGGGTGAGTCGGTGGGTGATTGCGTGAACACGACGGTGACACCGCAACCCGATGCGGGTACTGCCCCCAATGGCAGCGCGCTCGAAGCCTGTAGAGCCGCCTGTGACCATTTCCAGAGCTGTGGATTGGGGGCCGCAGAAACGGCGCGGTGTCGCACGGACTGCGGGTCATTGACCGAGGAGCAGCAACGCGCCATCGGCAATTGCGAGGAAACCTCGTGTGTCAGCGTGACCACGTGCCTTGGCGTCGATTGCCTCAACAACGACGACTGCTCTGGCGGTCAGTCATGCGTTGGCTTCGCCTGCCTCTGAAACACACGATCGCGCTACCGATCCGCAGCCTCGCGTTCCGCGTCTTCTGGGATGAGGGCTGTGAGGCTCACGTCGAGCTGGCTGAGGAGCTGGCCCATCAGGCTCTCAAAAGTCGCTGGTCCGAGTCGAAGCTCCTGCATCAGGCGCTTCCGGATGTCTGCCGCCACACCGGCGCGAGCGTGGGCGATCCATCGCGCGATCGTGCCGCGGTGCACACGATACATTCTCGCGAGGGTCTCGCTGCTTACGTCCTCCACGAAGTAGAGACGCATCAAGATGCGTTCGCGTGGAGTGCGCTCGGCGAGCGCGGCACGAAAGGCTCGACGAAAGGGCTCACGCACCTCGTCGCGCAATCGGGCGAGCTCAGGATCGCCCGAGGACAGCGGAGCATCCACGAGAGCCTCTGGGTCGACGACCTCCTCTTTACACACTCGCCGCTTGGAGTTCAGCGCCAGGCGAAGTGCGACGACTTGGGCAAAGGCGCTGAGTGGGCCATGACCGAAATAGTTCGTGATGCGGGGCAGCTGGTCTTCGCCGCCAACGAGCAGCCGAATCCGCGCGGCCGAGCTCACCTCGTCAATGAAAGCAGGCGTAGAATCGACACGCGCAATGGCCGTCGACACCGCTGGCATGATAGCGCGCTCAAAAGCCTCGGCTGCACACTCGGCTCCGACACTGCAAGCGCACGCAAGGTACAGATCTTCCACGGGCATCTGTTGGAGGCCGTTGGTGAGTGGGGCTTCTTTCGAGATCCGCTCTCCTAGAAAAGTCGCAAATTGCAGTTCGTCTAGGATGACGCCATCCCACGCGCGCGAGCCGCATGTCATCGCGTGATCGAGCGCCTGCGCCAAACCGGGGAGCGCATCGTCACCAACGACACATCCCTCTCCCAAGGCCGCGATAAAGGCTTGGACAGCTGAAGATTTCATCGTGTTTGGCGCGAACATAGCTCAAAATGGCGGCGGCTGAGG
>CAYZTA010000147.1:0-1896 GCA_964481145.1 uncultured Sandaracinus sp. | reverse complement strand
TCGATATATCGCTCGCCCACCGCTCGCGCTCGAACGACTCGAAGAACACGGCGACAGCCGTCTGCGCTACCGCTTCAAAAAAGCCTTGGAAAGACGGCACCGAAGCCGTCCTACTCGAGCCCTTGGACTTCATCGCTCGCCTCGCCGCGCTCGTCCCTCCTCCGCGATTTCACATGCACCGATATCACGGCGTCTTCGCCGCCAATGCAAAAGTCCGTGCTGCCGATGGGGCAGTCTGTCTCGAATGTCGACGTTGAGATACGAATGATGGAGTTCGATGTCGTCGGCTTGCTTCTTGGGACGAAATGAAAACCAAATCGCCGCTTGCCTCGCCTGCTCTTGAGGTTCGCTCCAGCCTCAGCTGCCTTTTTCCGCGGTCGTATGTCCTATACGCAGAGCTCTTCGGCGAAGGATGGTCCGTGAGCACGATCCTCGTTCCATCCGAACAACGTTCGAACGGCGTCGCGGACACCAATCTCGTGGTGTGTGCGGGCGAGAGCCGCACCGAACAGCTCGGGGTCTGCAACGAGTCGTTCGTAGAAAATAGGCGCCATCGACAGGAAAACTTCGCGGGGCAGGTGATCCTCAGCACCGAGCTCTCCGGTCCAATGCCGACCCCATGCGATGAGTGGACCGGCTCTCGCCCCTATTCGTCGACCTTCACAGGTAACGCGCCGGGCGGAGAAGAGGTCGGAGCCTGGCTGCGCACCGTGCCTTGAGCTCAGCCATTCAGCTCCTATCGTGGAAGATCGGCTCTCGGCAGTCGCAAGACAGGCTGCGGCGCAGCGTGAAGCGATCCGTGCCGAGCACCTTTCGGATTCCGCCGGTGCTTTGCGAGCGCTGGAACACTACCAAACCGCCGAAGCTGGATCACGATCGGCGGGACTGGATTCGCAGGCCTTTTCGTGAACACGCGTTGCGGGGAACCGCTCGTCGGATCCGAAGTGCCACTCGTCACAGCGCAGGTGCCATTCGTCGCATCGCACGAAGATTCCTCGATCGTGTCCGCCAAGCTGGCGCCCTGTGAACACCTCCAGCACACTCCACTCGATCGTCGTCACCTCTGTCGGCGCGCTCGTCCTCGGCTTCCTCGTCCTCGTCCCAATTCGCACCGCGAGCGCGCAGGACCAGACCACATCGACGCCCCGGATCGAGCTGCTCGGCTCGTCGGCGTTCGCGCTGACTTTGGATGAGGCCACGGAGCTCGATTCGATCAACGAGCAGTCCACGGTGGCGACCGCGCTCTACTTGACCTCCGCCGGGAGCCTGCTCGGGGCAATCGCGACGTCCGTACTCGGCGTGGTTGTCGCAGTAGGCATCGACTCCACAGGAGGGGTGGTCTTGCTCCTGACTGGCGCCGGCCTCGGCGTCGTCAGCATCGTCACCCTCCCCATCGCGATCGGCTTCGACATCGACTCTGGGTCACGCCGCGGAGCGCTCACCGAAAGAGTACGCATCCGAGCCGAGGTCGGGCTGATGACGGCGACGCTCTCGGGAACGTTCTGATCTTCGGCACGTGTGATTGACCGCGATCGGACATGCCACCGTCAACCGTCCGCGTCGCGAATGGGCAGACCGAGCGCCACGCGCACTGGATGGTTCGCGCGCCGGACAATCGCGCCGCGATTGACGCGGAGGAATTGATACGCGGGACCCGACGCGTCGACGTTCGCGATTTCGAGTGTTGCCACTCTCGACCTTCGAACACTCCGTGTGCTGATCGAGCTCGCGCGAACGTGCGAGCCAGCACCGGAACAGAGACGAAGGCTCATCGAGATGATGACAGAGGTCATCGTCGCGGTGCCCTCTGCCGGCCACGGAGCGGAGGACAAAAAATTACCCTAGGGCGTGTCTGCAAATTCGGTTTGCCGAAAACTTGCGAACTCTGGCCAACTT
>CAYZTA010000146.1:0-1940 GCA_964481145.1 uncultured Sandaracinus sp. | reverse complement strand
TCTTCGGCGAGTTCGGCGAATGTGGGCCAGTGCTCATGCACGACTCGATAGAGAAACGTCTCTTCGGGACGACGGCGCTCGTAGCCATCCGTGCGTGGGTCGCAAGCGCCGGCGGACAGGGCCATGCCGTGCTGCCACAGCACATGAGAGGCCGGTCCGAGGATGCCGATTCACAAGCGAAAACCACATGGCCGAGGGCGGGCACATCCCAAAGGTCCTGCACACGGGCTTTCGACGACTCGGCGACGAGTCGCCCCTCGTGCACAGCCATCCGTATGGCCTTGGTCAGGTGTCAGCGGTGTCAGCGCGGCATGGCAAGATGTGCCGTCGCTCTCGGACGGTGCTCGGCGAGACTGGAGAGCTCTCCAGTCTCTATTCCCGGACTTGCCCCTCAATCATCCTCCGACATCGCCCGCTCGATAACGCACGTCTATCGGCTCTGATGAGCCGATAGCGATCCGTGAATTTTCAGCCTGGAGCACGCGCGCATATGTCGAAATGCCAATCGTCATTCGTTGGCGGAAAACGTGATCTGTCAGAGCAAGGAAGAGCCCAAATTCGAGAGCTTTTGGGGCCTCGTCCGCTCGAGTTCCTATATCAGGCGTTCAGCGCGTGGGGCGTGATCGTCGCGGCGATCAGCGTGGCCATCTACGTCGATCGGTGGTGGGCCACACTCATCGCCATGATGATCGTCGCGACGCGGCTCAACGTTCTTGGCCTGCTCGTCCACGAGCAGGTTCACGTGCTCGGGCTCAAAGGGCGATACGGCGACCTGATCGTCAATGTCATCGCGGGTTATCCTATCGGGATCTCGGTGGAGAACTACGCAAACATTCATTTGGCCCACCACAAGTTCTTTTTTACCGATGACGACCCGGACTTCTTACGGAAGCGAGGAGACGACTGGACCTTTCCGATGCGCTCTTCGCGTGTTGCGTGGCTGCTGCTCCAAGACGTGTCGGGCATCACGGTCGTGAGGCTGCTGCGCGAGAAGAACGCGAATGAAAAGGCGCAATTCAAGCGCAGACACCCCACTCCGAAATGGGCGCGAGCGGCGTTCTATGGGGGCCTCGCCGCCACGCTGACCTGGTTTTCTGCGTGGCAGGTCTTCCTGATTTATTGGGTCGTTCCTCTCGTGACGATGTTCCCTTTGATCGTGCGGCTCGGCGCGGTGACCGAGCACGTCTATGGAAGTCGAGGCGCGAGCGTGCTCGAGACGACGCCTCTGATTTTATTGAGATGGTGGGAGAAGCTCCTGCTCCCGAACCTCAATTTTACGATGCACGCTTATCACCATTTCTATCCAGGGATCTCGTTTTGCAATCTCCCGAAGGTGCACGAGATCTTCCGGAGAGAGGGGCTGGTGGACGAGACCCAGGCGTTCTTTGGATACTGGGCTTATCTACGCTGGTTGATGAAGCGAGGGGAGGTGTGCGAGGAGCGTATTCAGCGAAACACGTACGCCGCGCCGCTCCATCCAGCGTCGTTGTTGTCTCCGTCACCGTTGATTCCGCGAGCTGCTGAGTCTTCCCAGTGTGTGGCAGCCACCAGCGTGGTGCCGTCCGAGGAGAACGAGACCGTGAGGCCGAACTGATCGCCCTGCGCTGCGGCGGAACACATAGATCGCGCCGCTATTGGATGCATCGTTGTTGTCCTGGCCGCCACCGATACCGTGCGCCGACGAGTCTTCTCTGTCGGCGCACACGGCCAGTATCGTGCCGTCAAAAGAGAGCGAGACCGAACCTCCGAATGCTTCGCGCATGGAGTCCTTCACGTGCTCCCACGTCCCGGGCCCTTACGTCGATCTGTGTGCGGAAAGTTGCGATCGCACGCTATTCGGGTATTGCGTCGCCAGCGTCCGATCGAAGCCCGAAGGGGCGGACAACACCTGCAGGGCGGATGCGATCCTGATCATGCCACGAGCGGCAAGTCCATCTGGT
>CAYZTA010000145.1:0-1980 GCA_964481145.1 uncultured Sandaracinus sp. | reverse complement strand
GTGAGCATGACCCGTCAGAATGACGCAAGCTCCACCGCTCCGCGCACCGGATACTGACATAGCACCCTATCTCACGTGGAGCCTCGTGCCTTTGATCGGCTCAGGTGCAGTCCAGTGGAACGGGCTCACGATCGCAATCGTGGGGTTGATCGCGCGCGAACCCGCGCCTCCTCGCCGCAGGCGCGCAGAGCGTGCTCCGGAGTTCGAGGTCTGGGCGAGCCCCATCGCGACTTACGAGCACACAGGGCTCGCCTTCGGCGGGGCGTTCTGACCATCTCGGTCCACGATCACGTCAACGCGATGCTCGGCTCCGAGACCTTCGAGCACGCGCGCGAATTCGGCGTGGAGAAGAACTACGTCCGCTGATCTGCTTGCATGCGCTGAGTGACCGACACACGCCCCAGCACAAGAGAAATCGCGCGAGTATCGATGGTTGCTGACGCAAGCAATCCAGCAGCAATCATGGATTGGCGCACAGTCATCGAACGCGCGCACATTCGCGGCGGACCGAACTCCTTCTTAGAGACCGGTTTAATACCGAGGCCGCCATCGGCGCTTCAGCGCAGCGTCAAGATCAGAATGGCAATCACGATGAGCACTAGTGGGATGATCCAGAGGATTGCCATCGGGCTCAACTTGGATGCACGAGCCTCGATCGACCGAGTGTCTTCACACAGGTCGCCAACGTCGTGGCGTTTGGCAGCTTCCTCGTGTGCACCTAACGCGATAGGCACGTCTTGTTTCGGACTCTCTACACGCTCAGGATCTTCGAGTGTCCGCCGCGGTAAAGCCGCGAGAACATCCGGCCGGATCAACGCAAGGATGGCGCGGCGCGTTTGCTCATCGATCTTCTGGCAAATAGCGCGTGGCGCTCGCTTTGCCGTAAGCCCCTCTGGGCTGAAGAGCCGAAGCGCACCGGGCGCGGGCTGCTTTCGGCTATAAGCGATGGTGAAGAAGTGAACCCAAAGCTCGCCGCCATCGTCGATAGGAACAACACGGCTCGCCCATTGGAAGCCGTGCCCCGAAGGGCCGTAGTCGCGGGGGAGTCTGAAGATATCGCCGATGTCGACGGTCTCGCATTCTGCCTCCGATGTCGATTTCGCCGCTCGCCGCACGAGAGGCATGGCGCTCGCATCGAGTCCCGCTTCGAGCCATCGCTCGAGCCATTGCTCGAGGCTGTCGGCGGCGACGAGGCACTCCGCCAATTCGACCGTCGCGCTGCGGTCCACGATCACCAGTTCCCCAAACGATGCTTCGCTTGGATCGATGACAATGCATGCATACACACCAGGCTCATCTTCGAAGATGGGCAAGATACCTGGTGGGGCGGCACTCGCTTCCGCACTCGCCAACACGAACTCAATCGCCTTCTCGATACCTCGAACGCTTAGGAATGCGGGAAAGAGGCCAGGGTCGATCCGATTTTGGTTCGAGCCCCGACGTGGGCTCGCTGTGTCTGGCGCTTCGTCAGGAACGTTGTCGAGAACAACGCCAAGGACGGCGATACCGTCGTGCCGTTCCAACAAGGCGCGGAGATTTCCCGGGAGATCACCTCCGAGTTGCTTACGGATGAGTTTCGCAAGCTTCTTGAGCGCTGAGCGTTTGGCCGGTGGTCCGAGCCAGATCTCGGGTTCGACATCCTCGTCGAAGCGGACGAAATCGAGCTTCGCCCGAAGCACAGGATCCTCGACTCTTCCGTTTGGAGCTGCCCGCTCGAGAGCGTCGAGTACGAGATCGATTCGATGAGCGCTCATTCGGCGGAACGTCTAGCACGTGAGAGGAGCAAATAAGCGAAGCGCGTAGGGCTTTCGAATTGCTGAAACGGTAGCCCGATACGAGTCGATGAGCTTGGCACGGTCTGGCTCAGCGCTCGATGTGAAGGGTACTCACACTCACGCGGCTGCTCTGTCGGGAACAAGTGAACTTCCAGGGCGGATGCGATCCTGATCATGCCACGAGCGGCAAGTCCATCTGGTGCTG
>CAYZTA010000144.1:0-2011 GCA_964481145.1 uncultured Sandaracinus sp. | reverse complement strand
TTCGGGGCCGATGAAACCGCCACTTCAATTTTCAGCAGAGCCCGGGACATTGCCCACAAATCGGCCTCGGTTTTCGGCCTTCGCCCAACTCACTTTCCGAGGAGCGGATTCACCGCGGCGCGAAACCTGTCCGACCATGCACAGGGGCGAAATGTCGCGGGATCGAGGCGAACGAGACGCGTGGTTCCTTCTGCATACACCTGCGAGCCGTGGACCGCACGAATCACCGCATGGATGACGAGGCTCGAGTTGCCTAGATGCGTCGGCTCGAGTTCGACGGTAAGGTCGCCTTCGCCGCGAACAGGCGCGAGATATCGGATCTCGTGTGCCGCGACGACGTGGAACTTGTCGGGGCTCGTCGCGAGGTCGTCGTCCCAGCGAAAGCCGAGGGCTTGGAAGAGCTCGCCGCGGGCGCGCCCCATGAAGAGGAGATAACGCACGTTGTGCAAGATATTCAGCGCATCGAGATCATCGAAATAGACGCGTTGGATCGAGCGAAAATGCGAGCTGACGGGCATTTGCGCAGAACCTACTTGAGAATTGGGCGCGGCGCATCGCGTGTCTACCCCCAATGAACTGGTTCACGAAGAACCGTGCGCGCGTCGATGGTTCCGAAAAAAGGACGATTGGGCGTGGTGTCTTTCGCCGCTGTGATCAGTGCGGCGTCACCCTGAAGACCGAGGAGTTCACGGAGAACCTCGAGGTCTGTCCGGAGTGCAACCATCATTACGCGATTTCGGCGGAGTCGTGGATTGAGCTGCTGCTCGATCCGAGCTCGTTCGAGGAACACGACGCGGGCCTCATTGCGGGCGATCCGCTTGCGTTCAACGACAGCAAGCCCTATCGCGATCGCGCTTGAGCCACCCGCAAGAAAACGGGCGCAGAAGACGCGATGATGGTGGGCAGCGGCGCGATCGAAGGGCGTGGCGTTCAGGTCGGCGCGTTCGTGTTTCGCTTCATGGGTGGCTCGATGGGCTCCGGATGTTCGAGCGGGCCACCGAGCTTCGGCAGCCGGCGATTTTGCTCTCGAGTTCGGGCGGCGCTCGCATGCAGGAAGGAGTGCTTTCGCTGATGCAGATGGCGAAGACCGTTTCTGCTCTCGGCCGTTTGCGCGAAACGAAGATGCCTTTCGTGAGTGTGCTCTTGCATCCGACGACAGGCGGGGTCGCTGCGAGCTTCGCGCTCCTCGGGGACGTCAACATCGCCGAGCCGCGCGCGCTCATTGGTTTCGCTCTGGCACGAACGTGACGTGCTCGGTCTCACGCGATACGGCTCCACCGTGACCCTGCCGCTCAAGGTCGCGGTTCGCCCAAGCTCTTCCGCGAGGGGCTCCGCTCGTAGTAACAGCCGCGGTCCTCGACGCTCGCGCCAACCTCGGCTACGGTTTTCCCAATTCGGATGTCCTATCCGCTATGAATTATTTGCTTGGTATGAATTCGGAGAATTATGACTGCAAATGATAAACGCATGAAATCCACTCGAAACGGAGAAAGACGGCTATGAAAACGTTCGCAATGCAATCAAATCGTGGATGGAATAGCACCTCCTTTAAAATACATGGCAAGGGTCGGACAGATGAGGACATTGTTCTTACTATCGATGTTTTATCGAAATTTTGGGATCGCTCTGTTGAGATTGCCAGTTCAAATGTCATAGTTGATTCCTCTTTTCGGTTAGAGCAAGTTATTTGTAAAAGAGAGAATTTAAGACGTTTATCAAATCACTTAAATAAATGGTTGGAAAACCATGCTCAATTTTTAATTGAGCTGACAGACTCATCAGAACAGTCTTTATTGGTTTCATTGGGACCAGATACAGAAATGATTTCCTCGTCAGATAAGCCGCTATTTTCGTGCCATTATTCAGCAACTCCTTCGTTAGAAATAAAATGGAAGTATATTGTTGATGAAACCTGCATTCGTAGTTTGTCAGAAGACCTTAATAAGGAGATTTATCACAGGGCGGATCCGATCCTGAGCCCTCACGAAATCCGGTGTAAACCGAGGGCTTG
>CAYZTA010000143.1:0-2069 GCA_964481145.1 uncultured Sandaracinus sp. | reverse complement strand
GCAGAATCTTGCTTATCGAAAGCAGCGCGAAGCGCGAATCGAGGAACTCACACAAAGACTATTCAACTGAGACCGATCGGGCCCAGACACCGAAAACTTGACACCACCGATTCCTTCGCTGACCGAACTGCACGGCATCAAGGATGCGGAACAAAAGTCGATGCACGTTGACCAATGCCCGATAGAGCAGGTGCTGACGTGAGAATCGAAAAAATCGCCCTTGCGATCATTGTGCTTGGAGTCGGCTGCGGTCCCTCAGAAGCGGAGCGTCATGCCGAGGCCGAACGTCAAGCTCAGCGGCTCGATACAAAGAACGACGCCGCCCCGGAGTCCGTACACGAAGCACTCCGAGCGATCGATGCTCGCACATGTTCGATCATGGCAGCGATGGCGACCATCAGCGAGATTCCCCGATGTGAACCTTCTGGTGAAGGTCCGCGCAGATTGGCTCCTCTCGTCGTCTCGAGCGTGCTCGATCACATCGCCAATCCAAGGCCATGGGAGTCGCTCGGCTTACCTTTTCTCTTTCTCTCTTTGGACCAACGACCAGTCGTGCCCTACAGCCGCGTTGGCGACCCTGCTTTCCACAAGATCGCGAATTATCGAGCTGTCGCGCTCTATGATCGCAGAACTGACAACATAGAAATGCCTTACGAGCATCGCCAATCGACCCGGCGCCTCCGGGCCCGAGAGTCCATCGCGACCGCAGTCACTGCATTGGCTGAAACCCCGACCTGGGTCGTATTTCACCCGACGGAAATCGTGGAACCACTCCGCATTGATCAGGGCTTTATCCAAACTCCCAGGCTGCTCGGAGGACAGCCTGCAGAAATCGAAGGACCACGGGCCATCCATCCACGGTTGGCTCCAGGCCATCTATCCGGGCGTGTTCTCGTGTTTGAAGGCACATCCATCCGATGCGGTGTCCACGTGACCGCGACCAATAGTGAAAATTATCACTCCGAATATCCACGCATTGATCTCGCGGACCGTACGAGATTGGCCATTCAAACAGCGCTCCGCAGCACGACATTGGACATCGATATAGGTTACGGTTCAGGTGAGCTCGGCGGACCAGTCGAGCGCATCGCATACTGATCCGGCGCCCAGATGCGGTAGCCCATGCGCGCGAGCAGCGGCATCTGATCGCGCCATGAGAACGAGCACTCGGAGAAGCCCCGTGCAGAAGCAGCGTGTGAAGACCCGCCGGACGCGTCCGACGCGCTATCGACCACAGCGCGTGCACGTCGCTCGGGCAACCGTGTCGCGGAAACGCGTCAGCTCCTGGAAGAGCACGCGTCCACACGCGGAGCCGACACCCACCGTCGCGCCGCGGCTCGCGAGCTCGGCTGCGACTTCGAGCTGGCGGCGCGGCGGGTACGCGTTGAGCGTCCTGCTCTGGCAGGACGGGGCCAGGCGAGCAGACACGTTTGGATCGAGTCTCTCGGTCATTCGGTCATCGGCGAGGATCTCCGTGGGCCTCGCGTCCGCGAGATCCGTTGGGACGCCACCGAAGACGAAGAACACCAGGTCCTCGGGCGCGCCTGGCGGAATCGACGGTGCCCGACGGGCGGCCGACACCCTCACGCCCGTTTGCGAGCGAGGGTGAAGCCTATAGAGAAATCAGCTCGCGCGCCCGTAACCCCGCTTCATCTTCCTCACGCGCCATGCGTTCGAGCGCATCGCGCGCACTCCTGTCCGTGAATCGTGCCAGGGCCTCGGCGATCGCGACCGGATCGGCGCCACGAGGGCGAGTCGAGAGCGCAATGAGCTCGGGGAGCAGCGCGTCGATCTTTTGTTCACCGATCGCCACCACCGCATAGGTGCGTCCGTCGGCACGCCACGCGCCAAGCACACGTCGCAGGCCCTCGATCCCGCGAGGATCATGAAGACGCACGAGCGCGGCAGAAGCTGCCGCTTGAAGCAAGAGAGGCTTGAGAAAGGCTCGCGTGATGCGCGCGAGGTCTTCGCGAATCACGGCTGCAATCATGCCGACCTGCGCGCCGAGTGTGCCGAGGTGTTCGGCTGCGGTCAGGGCACGGGTCGGGTCTTCGAGCAAACGGTGCAGA
>CAYZTA010000142.1:0-2321 GCA_964481145.1 uncultured Sandaracinus sp. | reverse complement strand
TCTACATTTTTCGGCGAAGCGCCGCTGGTTCCTGGACCCAGGAAGCCTACCTCAAAGCCTCCAACACCGGCGTGGACGATCAGTTCGGCTCTGCGGTCTCGCTCTCTGGCTCTCTCTTGGCCGTGGGCGCGTATGGGGAAGACTCGTCGACCACCGGCGTGAACGGTAACCAGGACAACGAATTCGGGAGCCATAGCGGCGCAGTCTACGTCTATCGATGAGCCCTCGCCGAAGATCCGAGAGTGAGCTCTCCTGTGCGAGGCGCGTGTTTCACGTCTGGGGGACACTCCTCGCGCGTGCGAGACTCGTGTTCGATGCCCTGGACAAGGCCCTCGCACGTGCGAGAAGAGTGTTTCACGCACCAGACACAGGCCCCGCACGCGCGAGACTCGTGTTTGACGTGCCAGACACACTCCTCGCACGTGCGAAGAGTACAGTTTCACACGTCGGACACAGGTCTCGCGTCCGCGGGATGGGCCGTGGCGAAAGATGTTCGAAGCGTTTTGACCGTTGTGTCAAAGCTCAGATGCATGACGAGGATTGGACTTCCCCCGGTTTGGTGGACAGTTGGGTTACGCTGCCATCTTTTCGATCTCTGCGCTCATAAATTTCAATTCGAATTCGATTGGGCTGTTGTAATCGATCGCGGAGTGTCGACGACACGGGTTGTAGAACCCGTCGATGTAGTCGGCGATTGCGGCAATCGCGGCGCTCCGGGTTGCAAAATCCTCGTGGTCGATCATTTCACCTTTGATGGTCGCGAAGAAGCTCTCTGCCACGGCGTTGTCCCAGCAATCGCCCTTTCGACTCATACTCTTGACTGCAACGATCTCTTTCAAAGCCTCGTCGTAGTCACCGCTGGCATACACGCTTCCGCGATCCGAATGATGGATGAGTCCCGCTCCCGGGTGTCGTGCCGAAACGGCTCGTTCGAGAGCACTGATTGCGAGAGCGCGATCATTGTTTGCGCTGACTGCCCAGCCGACGACTCGTCGCGAGAACAGGTCGAGAATCGCGGCGAGGTAGAGCCAGCCTTCGTGGGTCCCAATATAGGTCACGTCAGTGACCCACGCGGTGTTGGGGAGCTCGACTTCGAAGTTCCGCTCGAGCAGATTCGGTGCGATTGGATGGGGATGGTTCGAGTCGGTTGTTCGACGAAAGCGCCGCTTTTTACGGGCCGCGATGCCCTCTTGGCGCATCAGTCGTTCAACCCGCTTCCGGCCAACGCGTCTTCCCTTCGCGCGTAGTTCACGGTGTACCCGTGGACTGCCGTAGTTGCCCCGGCCTGTCTTGTGCGCAGCCTTGATCTCACTCACCAACTCCGCATCTTGCTCCGCTCTCGCAGACGCTGGCCGACCTTTCCACGCGTAGTAGCCGCTCCGCGAAACCTCGAGCACGTCGCACTGAATCTCAATGGGCCATTGCGCCTTTTCCGCATCGATGAACGCGTACTTCACGCGTTCTCCCTCGCGAAAAAGGCCGTGGCTTTTTTTAAGATATCGCGCTCCATCTCGGCGCGTTTGAGCCGCTTGCGTAAATCGATCAACTCAGCATGCTCACGGCTCGTCAGCGCGCCTGGCGGCCCCTGACCAACGCCCGACTCAGCTCGCCTTATCCAGTCCCGCAGAACGCTCTCTGCGAGCTCAAACTCCCTCGTCACCTCCGATATCGTCTTGCCGCCGGTCGTTACGAGACGAACTGCGTCAGCCTTGAACTGTTCCGAAAACTTGCGCCGCTTCTTTCGTCCTGCCATGGGGTCACTCCTCCGTCCTATCACGCTTCGGGGAATGTCCACCAAACCGGGGGAACTCCAGATGCCCCTACACCGTGATCGTCCGCGGACGACGACGCGCGGTGATCTTGGATGGGGAATTCTAGTTGTCGCTAGTGGGGAATTCTTATTGTCGCTGAGCAGAGCTCCTCGAGCCATTGTTCGTGCGCTTCGATTGAGCGCCAAACGCTTGGTTCCGCTCGACCGTCATTCTGGTTTCCGCTACCGTCTCCCCCACTCGGATGTCCTGGTGTAGTCAAGGGGAGGGCATCATGAAGTCGATAATTCGACGCGCCACTGCCGCCTCGGATCGTAAAAATCGACGGTTGAGACAACACACCCGAGGGCAAGCGGCACCAACCACGACACGGGCTTCAGCAGGTGGGCGCATTCCAAGTGGTGCGCGAATTGCATTTGGAGCCCACATTCCGCGAACTCGCCGAAGAACAAGGTGGCCTACCGAGCTTCATCGCACGCGAGTTCGATGAGTATCTGCGTTGCGGCATTCTCGAACACGGCCTCGTGCATCTGTGTTGCGAGCGCTGTGGAC
>CAYZTA010000141.1:0-2391 GCA_964481145.1 uncultured Sandaracinus sp. | reverse complement strand
ACCAGATGGACTTGCCGCTCGTGGCATGATCAGGATCGCATCCGCCCTGCAGGTGCCGTGGTGTGGACTGGGCCTCAAAACCCTGAGGGCAGGTATCCGGATTCTCTCGTTTGGCTCGGGAGCTTTTATCTGCTTCGAGGAGAAGGTATTGGGTTGCGATTGTCGGTGAATGGAACCGTGGAAGGCAGTGTGCCCGATTCGCGGCTCTACTCTCCGGCGAACGACGTCAGCAGAGAACAGCCCGTCGTCCGCTATGTGACCGCGCCAGACGGGACCTACGACGCCTTCTGGATCGAATGCATTTCGTGGCCGGCAGCGCCAGATCCCACGCCGACCTCAGCTGGACGATGCCTCGAGCGAGCGCTCTTCACACAGCGATTGGACAGCGGCTTTTCGCCTGTGGGCGTTCGCACACGACTCGACTCGAGGATGAATGCCTGGATTTACGACATCGCTCGCGTGATTCGAACGCCGTCCGGGTTTGCGATCTACACGACGGTCGTCAGGGGCAACATGGTGATGGCGGGCTGGGTCCTCACGCGAGACTGGGTGTTGCTCATGGTGCGGGACAATGCCGTCGTTGGATCGGAGCTCGCGATAGATCGTGCGGATTTGAACACGATTCGCGGTGGGTTGGCAGATATGGCGGATATGGCCTTCGACGGAAGACTGCTGCTCGCTTGTTATTCTTCGTTCGAGTTGTTCTTCAATCCGCCTTTCTGCCACTACTACGACCTCGATCTCAACAGCCTCAGAACTTCCGCTCCTCTGAGTGAGATTCTTCCCTATGGGTCCATTGGTGGCCCATTCTTTCTTCGCCATGGAGCTTGTGGTTTCGAGCTCTTGTGGCAAACGCGGGATTCGAAACTCACGATGAGCTCGATCGGTGCAGACATGCAGTCGGTCGAAAATATCCAAGTCGAAGAACGGGTCTCTTTTTATGAGTGGTTGCCAGGGACGAGCGTTATCGTGACTCAAGAGGTGGACGGAGGAGCAGCCGAGTTCGTTCGCATGTCTTGTTCCCGTTGATCGACCAGATTGCAGAAAAAATCATCGGCGAGTGATGAAACGCGCCGCCGTCGAAGAAGAGCGCTCTGACGAGCGGCTGCACATCCCCTTCTACGAGCCGTCGAATATGTCGGAAGGAGCATGTCAATATGTCGAAATGCCAATCGCCGTTCGTCGGCGGCAGCCGTGATCTTTCAGCGCAGGGACGTGCCGAAATTCGAGAGCTTTTGGGAGCTCGTCCGCTCGAGTTCTTGGTTCAAGCCGCCAGCGCTTGGGGCATGATCGTCATATCGATTGGCTTTGCCCTCTATATCGATCGGTGGTGGGTCACGCTCATCGCTATGATGCTTGTCGCGACACGGCTCAATGTCCTCGGTCTGCTCGTCCACGAACAGGCTCATATGCTCGGTCTCAAAGGGCGATATGGCGACCTGATCGTCAATGTCATCGCCGGGTATCCTTTCGGGATCTCGGTGGAGAATTACGCGAATATTCATTTGGCTCATCACAAGTTCTTTTTTACCGAAGACGACCCTGACTTCTTACGAAAGCGGGGCGACGATTGGACCTTTCCGATGCGCTTTACGCGCGTCGCGCGGCTGCTGCTCCACGATGTATCAGGCCTCACCCTCGTGCGGTTTTTGCGCGAGAAGAACGCGAACGAAAAGGCGCAATTCAAGCGCACGCACCCCGCCCCGAAATGGGCACGAGCGGCGTTTTATGTGACTCTCGCAGCCGTGCTGACCTGGTTGGGGGCATGGCATGTTTTCCTGGCTTATTGGATCGTCCCCCTCGTGACGATGCTCCCTTTGATCGTACGGCTCGGCGCGGTGACCGAGCACGTCTATGGATATCGGGGCGCGGGCGTGATCGAGACGACGCCTCTGATTTTATTGAGATGGTGGGAGAAACTCCTGCTCCCGAATCTCAATTTTACGATGCACGCTTATCATCATTTCTATCCAGGGATTTCGTTTTGCAACCTTCCGAAGGTGCACGATGTCTTTCGAAGAGAAGGGCTGGTGGACGAGACCCAAGCGTTCTTTGGATATTGGGCCTATCTGCGCTGGCTCATGAGACCGCGAGCATTCTCTCGAGTGGCCCTGCGTGCGGAGAAGAGCGAGCCCCCGATTCAATCGCTGGGAGATGATTCGATCGCTAAAGAGCGTGTTTGATCCTGACCATATCATGGCTTCTGGGCGTTACGAATTGCTATGAACGGAGGCAACATGCGTCTACCGGGATTCGTTTTCAATCGCATCATTCGTCATCAAGCGCGCTTCGATCGGATCGCGACGGATCGCTATACGATCCGCGTCGCCCGCACACTCGAAGAATACGAGAGCGCCTTTCGCCTCGTTCATATCAGCTACGCGTATCTCG
>CAYZTA010000140.1:0-2875 GCA_964481145.1 uncultured Sandaracinus sp. | reverse complement strand
TTCGGGGCCGATGAAACCGCCACTTCAATTTTCAGCAGAGCCCGGGACATTGCCCGACGCTCGCGCCAACCCCGGCTACGGTTTTCCCAATTCGGATGTCCTATCCGCTGCGTTGTTACTCGTTGGTCACAGGCGGTAGCCTGCTCCCTCCTCGCGCCTAGCCTCAATGCTGGTCACTTACCAACCCGTCTCCAGAAGCAATCTCTCGAAAAGCTCGTCGCGTTCATGAACGAGTTCGCCAAGAAGAACGCTTGAGCGCTTCAATGATCGGCGTCAGCCAAGCTGTCCGTTCTAGATCCGTCAGACCTTCACGACGATCGCTTCGATATGTTTGGCAGCCAAGAGTTGCTGTAGATCTTCCCTGTCGCTGGTGAGGAGCTGGTCGCCCTCCTCCACGAGGAGGGCGACGTGCGCATCGACGACGTCGCTCGAGCCGGCCTTCGCCATGAGCTCACCCGTAGCCCTATCGTCTCCAGGCGTCAGTCCAATGACCTTCACACCCGCGAGGACACGCGCAAGGAGTGCCTGCTTGCGTCCGTCGCGCCATACTTGAGCCACCACGGCAGCGCTCGTACGCACCGGAACGCCCCGGGCCTCCAGGACCTTGAGCATCGCCCCAACGTTTCGATCCCGCTTCTCGATGGCGACCAATGCCCCTGCGTCGAGGACGACTTTCATCGTCGTCTGCGTGTGACTTGGAGGTCCAACGCTTTTGCGGCCGCACCCAGCTCCTCCGCTGTGAATGCCCCGTCTTCGGCTTGCCACTGGTCGAGAGCATCCCGCAACGTTTCGTTACGAAGTCGGTCCGCGGTTGCCTCGGCGATCCAAGCCGAGAGGCTCACCTTCGCTCGCTTGGCTGCCTTTCGGGCGGCCGCGCCGAGAGCCGGTTCCAAAGTGATCGAGAGTCGGTCGACCTGCATGCATACAATCGTGTTACACATCCTCGTATGCGTCAATGACCGAAGCTCGGCCCAGCACGAAGGCGCCCATCATCTTCTTGTGAGCGAACTCGCGCTGACGCGAGGTGGATGGCACCCGACACGTCCAAGATGCTGAGCCGCGCACGCGTGAAGAACGCGTCGTACGTCGCGAGCATGGCTGCGTCTCCGGCGCGGAGCGGCTTCACATGGCACTCAAGGCGGGACAGGCGGGACAGCCGAGATGCGAGGAGCCGCCCAGTCGGGTCCTTCTCGGCGTACGCGATATGCGCGGCGACTTGCGCCCGTATGGAGGCGGAGCCTTCGATCGATGATGTGGGCGGCGATACGTTTGCGGAGCCGAAGCGATTTTTTTCGTATCGACGCGATGGAGAGGCCGCCGGTCGACATCTTTCGGTGATCGCGGCGCGCGTGAAATAGGGAGAGCTCATGCGCGCAGGGGCGTTCGAACGGCGATCGAAGAGGACGAGCACGCCCGAGTCGAGCCCAACTTTGTCGAGATAGCGATCGATCTGCACCAACCCCTCGCTCAGCGGATCTTTGCGGCCATCGCGCCACACCTTGAGCTCCAGCGCTTCGCGTTGGACCTGACGCTTGCCCGAAGCGTCGGTGTAAGGCCAGGTCAAGAGCAGGTCGATGCGGCGGCTCCCAATGCCATACTCACGCGTCACGGTCCCGCCGCCGTTCACGATGCGCTGAAGGAACGCCATCAAGACCAGCTGCGCGCCGGCTTCGCGATAGGTGATCGATTCGGTCAGCGAATCGCCCTGTTCGATCCAGAACGATGCGAACTCGCGGAGGAGCACGTCGATATCGAAGCGTCCGTCGGCCCGAACGAACGAGCGAGGATCGGGTTGGCCATACGCAGAGGTTGTGACTTCACCAGCCCAAGATCGATGACGTAGGAGATGTCGTCATTGAACACTTCGTCGACCGGCGGCAGCTCGCCCGCGAGCAAAGGTTCGATCACCCGCCGAACTCGGGGTTCGGTGAGCTTGCTGACCAGCGAGTCGAGATGGGTCGCACGGGCCAGGATGAGGCGCTCCTTGGCCTTGTCGACGTGGGCTCGATGGATCACGATGAGGCTCTGTCCCACCAGCGAGTCGATCTCATCCAGCAAGAGCACGAGCTTGCGCGGCGAGCGCTCTGACCAGTGCCGAAGGAAGTCGATGAAGTGAGTGTTCGGGTTCGGCGCATCGAAGGGCGGCGGCCGTAGCTCGGGGGATAGTTGGAGCTCTGCTTGAGCGAAGATTCGTGAGACGAGCGTGCTCTGTGCTGCAACATCGTCGTCTCCTTTGGCGCCTGCCACTCCGGATTGCAGGGACCCGCGGTGTTGAAGTGCTTCTTGACGACGAGCCCGCTCATATCTTCACGCTAGCATGGACTTTCATGTGCACGATAACGTCGGCGAAGGCCTTGCACCGCTCCGAACTCGGACATCGACCTTCATGCGATGCTACGCGAACAAATACCTATTCGCTTGTTTATCGAATTCGATTCGAGGTCCGAGGATTTCGATTCCAAGTAGGTCGGCTGCCAGCATCCTCGCGGCCCAGAATAGTGCGTCCGCTTGGAAATCGACATCCACGAAAGAAATCTCATCGATGGTGATCAGCGTTGGCTCCGATGGATGATGGACCAGAACCGAATTGAGTCCGTTTTTCAGGTATTCGAGCTCGAGCTCCGACAAGCGCCAACTTTGATTTACTCGAAGGAAAAGATTGTCTGAGAGCGACTCCACGGTGAACGATGCGTCGCCCGCAAACGAAGAGGTGGAAGCCTTGATCCGGATGAAGATTCCCCACGAGCTCTGAATCGCTTTGAACGTAACGGTCGACTGCTTTTTCATGATGTAGGTTTCCCACGTATCGATGCACAAATCGGGGATGTCCCGTCCACTGCTGAAAATGTGGTGGCGGCGAGTTGATGATTACGCG
>CAYZTA010000139.1:0-3141 GCA_964481145.1 uncultured Sandaracinus sp. | reverse complement strand
AGCCGTGGAAAGACGGCACCGAAGCCGTCCTGCTCGAGCCCTTGGACTTCATCGCCCGCCTCGCTGCGCTCGTCCCTCCTCCGCGATTTCACATGCACCGATATCACGGCGTCTTCGCCGCCAATGCCAAAGTCCGTGCTGAGGTCGTTCCCAAGAAGCCAATCAAGAAAGGCACTCAACTGCCACTCTTCAGGTCTGGCGAAGAAGGATATCTCGCTCCGCCTCCCGAGCCTTCGAGACACCCGTGGTCCTGGCTTCTCAAGCGCGTGTTCGAGGTCGACATTGGCGTGTGTCCGAAATGCACGCGGCGTATGAGAATCATCGAAGTCGCAAAAGACGAAGACACCGCCGCTCGTGTTCTCTCCGAACTCGGTATCAGAGCCAGAGCACCTCCGCCGGACCGCGACGCATTGACCCCCGACAACTCTCCTTGTCTTTCGCCCGCTGAGCAAATCGTCTTGCTTCGAGTCGATGGGGTAGTCCGTCTCGAATGTCGACGTTGAGACCCGAATCCTCTGGAAGATGCCTCCGACTCGCCTCTTCAGACTCGATGGGAGTCCAAAACAGGGCTCCGCTCGCGGTGGCGCCGGCTGTCCTTGATGGTTGCTCAAGCCTCGGCTACCTTTTTGCCCCTTGGGATGTCCTATCCGCTCGGAGAGGCCAAGCACGGCGACACCGCCGATTACATCACGCATCGAATGCGCCGTGCTGGGACCGACCGCGACTCTTTCAACTCCGACGCGCTCGCACTCATCCACGAACACGCTCAAGGACGGCTACGAGACACCGATCGCATCGCCACAGACGCTCTCAAGCTCGGTGCCCGAAGGAAGATCCGAACCATCGACCGAGAGCTGCTCGCTCGTGTCCTCGGTGACGCCGAGCCGCTCGACGACGAGTGACATCTCGATTCTGATTCCCACCACTTCATGAGAGATGGCCGTCGTGGGCCGGTGCAAGTGCACCGCGCTCACGATGGCCGTCACGCTTTGCGGTCTCTCTCATTCGGCGTGACGATTCCCATCACGCAGCTCGCGCGAAACTCCAGCAACTACGCTGCGCGGTAACAGTCAGCGGAATGAACTCGAGCTGCTCATTGCGCGCTCGTAGCAACGCTTTGCTCGTCGACATGCAGGTGCAATCACGGACGGCTGGTCTGCGGAGTGAAGTCCATGTCGAGCGTCCGCGGTCCGATCGGCCGCCAAGCCAATGGAAAATTGGTCGTGGACTGCGGGCCGGGGAAGTGTCCGATCAGTCGACCCGAATCCGCCGCGACTACGGCGACATGGCCGGGGACATCAGGAAAGAGTGGGTCACGCAGCTCGATCAGGAGGATGCGGTCCATCCAGAGACGCATCCAAATCAGACGGTTCGGTGCGAGCACCGAGTCTGCATCATCATGAAGCGGATCGAATCGACAGGCGGCGACCATCAGAGCCGGTCCCAGCCACTGCTGTAACGAGACGCGGTGGCTATGGATGCTCACTCGATCGTGGGCCAACTCTCGCCAGTCCAGGGCTTCGGCACGTTGGAGCGCGTCTCGCGCTTCATGCTCAGCTGGTATCGGCCCGTCGTAGGTACCTGGGGGAGGGCCGGCGACGGCAGTCGCGAGATGCAGAGCCAGGTTGTACGGCATGTGTCGTACCCACTCGTCGCCATCCACGAGGCATCCGCTCGTCGCAACCGGAAGCCGAGTGTGCGTGTCAATGAAAGTGGCTCCGCTGTGCTGCAGGCCTACGCTCATCATGTACGCATCTGGGTCGCCGTATGCAGCCAAGCCTCGCGTGAATGAGAGCGAAAGCGGCGATACACCGAGGATGACGAGCAACGTTGACCATCGTCGCCCTTGCGCCGCCCACACGGCACCACCCACGAGAACGATGGGTAGCAGACAGGACAGCACCGACGCGAACGCAAGAGCCCACTGTGCGATCACGATGGCAAGTGTGCTTGCAACGGCCACCACTGCGACGCGTGGATGCTTGCGCGTTTCGGAGTTCATTATCGCCAAGACGGTTCAAAGTCTCTTCCGCATTCCCCTGGAAGAAGACTCACTCGCTGCGTTTTTACCAAGCGTACTGACGACCTGTTCGTAGCAGGGCTCGAGAGAGCGTTCTAACCGGAGTCGCGACAGGCAATCCAAGTGGCGACAATCGACGGATCAGCCCACGAATACGGCGAGCTGGGGCGCTCCACGATCCTCGTGTGGATGACGTCGAGTTCGCGCTGTCCTATCCGCTGGGATGTCCTATCCGCTGGTTGCTCAAGCCTCGGCTACCTTTTTGCCCCTTGGGATGTCCTATCCGCCCTTGGGATGTCCTATCCGCTCCGCTGAAAACGTAACGGCAGTCTCACGAGTGAGACTGCGCGATGTGTTGTCATCCATGTCGGCGGAGAGCTACGTCCGATTGCGCCGCCCGGACGAGCTTTACGAGAGGCTGTGACAAGCGCTCGCGAAGAGCGCTAACTTGCGCGTCGACATGGCGGACGAAACGTTGGCAGAACCGAGCCCTCTCGAAGTTCGGATGCGGGTCGTCAGCGTCTTGCTGGAGCCGGTCTGCTCACTTGCCGCACGCCTAGGAATGCCTCTGAGTCGTTGATTGCCGTCCACGCCGGTGGCTGAAGAGTCCTCCAGATTCGCGCCCACGGCGAGCGCGGTTCCGTCGGCTGAGAGAGAGACGGTAACGCCTCAAAACCGCTGCGGAGCCTGAGGTTCCGGACTCTGACGATGTCGTAGCACGCTGTAGACGGTTCCGGAGCCCGAGCCCATCATGCCTTGGTTCGTGGAGGACAACATGATCGCGACAGCTTCGCCACCCATTGCGCACGCGCGGGGTCTGACGATCTCGCGATATCTCTCGGAGAACGGGTCAGCAATGCCCGTCTCCGAGATCGTAATGTGACCGGCGATCTCCCAGGTCTCGTTGAAGCTCGTTTGAGTTGCATCCACTTCAACGAAGTCGAGCACGCAGCCGGGCTCGCGAGGAGGGTGATGAGCCATTCGCATTTCCGAGACCGACGCGCCACAAGCGGCGAGCAGTAGCGCAAGACAACACAAGAGACTCGTCTTCAACATCGTAAGTGCCATCTAACCAGGATCGCGTGGAGCGCAATCCAAAATGGAGAAGACTTCTGATCCAA
>CAYZTA010000138.1:0-3409 GCA_964481145.1 uncultured Sandaracinus sp. | reverse complement strand
CTCCGCCGCCGTCGTGCTGCCAATTCCAAAAGCCAGCGTCGTACGTCTCTCCTCCTCCGCCATCGTGCGTCTGCAGCCCGCCGGCATCACACACGCCGCAATCGACAACTCCCAATGGGCTCCCGGCATCTGTGGATCCACCCCCGTCATGCCGTCCATTGTTCGACTGCAAGGCAGTACCTTCGAGCCCGCAACCCACAAGCAACAGAGCGATGACGAAGATCTTCAAACAGTTTGAGGTCATGCGTGCCCAGTTGCTCCAGAGGGCAAGACGGGTGCCGGAAGGCGTGAGATTCATCACTCTCCCCATGCGACACCGAGTGTGACGCCCAACAAGACCCCACGGGTCGCCCCGATCGGGCGCTCATCCGCGAATACGATGAGACCCGAATAGCCATATCCAACATCGATACGAAGCGTGAAAGACCAGGCATCATCGAGTTCGACGGCGGTGCCAGTGCCGAGGCCAAATGCGCCTGTAAAATCTTCCAAAGTACGCATTTCCACGAGCGCCATGTCGCGCGCATCACCTCGCGCTTGGCTCCATCCAACACTTCCCCACAGCGTCGCGAATCCCTCGAACGGTCGGCTTCGCACATGCACTTCGAGTCCCAAGATCCCGCGTGCAGTGAACCATCCGATATCACCGAGTGCATCGCGCACGAGGGCCCATCCGAGATCCGCCGATCCCGTGATTCGCAAGGGACCGAGCAGCGTGTATCCACCACGGATTCCCGGTCCGAGCAGCGCGACGTTGGACTCGAGATAGGTCGTCGATACCGCTTCGAGTGAGAGCGCCCACCTGTCGAAGCCATGACGCTCCATTTTCTCGTGCGCATCTGCGTCCTCGAGTTGTCTCCGCCATTCCGCCGTGCGCGCGTCGATTGCGCGATGGAGATCCGCGTCGAGCACATCGAGACGCCGACGGACGAGCTCGAGTTCCGCAGCGGTCGCCAGTGGCTCGGTGACGATCGGCTCCGCCGCCTGCCGGATTTCGCGAAGCATCTCCACAATCGTCAGCGCGATCACGCGCACCCCCATCCGGCATCTCGGGACCCGCCCAGTCGAGAAGGCGCGTGATCGATTGGGCCTCATCGAGCACGACGACCAGCACGCCCGCCCCTTCATGGCAGGATGGAGGAACGATCGATACGGTCGTCACACCAAGGGTGCTCGGATCCATCATCGCGATTCCGGCACTCTCGAGCTCGATTCGTAGCTGACGTTCGAGGCCCGGAATCCCACCGATCGCTGCCTCGCACGTCCCGAACACGATGCTGACCCCCCGTGAATCCTGAGCCCTTACGTTCGAAGCTGCGAACGCGAAAGCGGCGAGCGCAAGCGTGACGAATGGGAATCGCATGGGTCCCAGATGCGCGACGAACGTGATCGATGGCAACCGATGAGTGCGTTGTCTCACGCGGCGCGAGGCCAACACGCAGTCTTCGATCAACTGGGGACTTCATGGGTTCGCCTGCTCCGCGCGCAATGAACCGCCCAAAGGGGATCGGCGACGCCGATCTCGTCCTTTCGGCGAGGGAGGGCGATCGTTTTGCCCAAAGTGCGCTCTATCAGCGTCACTCACCTCAAGCAGCGCGCCTCGCAGCGCGCTTGCTCGGCAGTCACACCGACGTCGAAGACGTTCTACACGATGCGTTCCTCGAAGCATTGACCAAGCTCGATCAATTGCGAGATCCAGGAGTCTTTCGAAGTTGGCTCCTCCGTATCGTGGTCATGAACGTGCGGCAGCGGCTCAGGAGGCGCGTATTGCAACGGCGCCTCGGCCTCTATCGTGGTCAAGACGATGCGACCCTCGAAGCCCTCGCCAGCCCACAGGCGAATCCCGAAGAGCTCGTCGAGTTATCACTCATCGATGACGTGCTGAAGCGCTCGTCGGCCGATGAGCGCCTCGCTTGGATGCTTGCTCGGGTCGAAGGCCACACTGTGAGCGAAATTTCCGAACTCACCGACACTCCCACGCATACCATCAAACGCCGAATCGCTCGTGTCGATGATGCCGTCGCACGCGTCGTGGAGGTGAAGGAGTCATGACTCTACGTTCACCCATCCGAGATCTTCTAGAAGGAAATCCCAAGGCCGAAGAACGGACGATTCGGCGTGCGCAACATCGCTTGTGGGCTTCGCTCGATGAGCATTCGAAAAGCCACTCACTGGGTCGCGGAAGGAAGCTGCGACTGGGTCTCGTCGAAGCATCCTCCGTCGCGCTCATCGGGCTCGTCATCGCGATTTTCGCTGACAGCTCGACCGACGGCCCGTTGCGGCTCGCAGATGGCAGCGCAGCTCAAGATCTGGTGAGCGATGACGCGCCTCTGCACGCGGACTTTTCCGATGGCTCAGCGGTCGACATCAGCTCGATGAGCGAAGTGCGTTTCGTTCAAAACGACGCCCGCCACATCGATCTCACACTCGTCGGCGAAGCGGAGTTCGATATTCGCCCGCGCGGCCCGAGGAGGTGGACGATCGATATGGGCGAGTTACAGGTCCAGGTTGTAGGAACGCGGTTTGTCTTAATGCGCGGAACGAGTCTTCTGCGTGTCACTGTGTCGAGGGGAGCTGTACAAATCTCGGGGTCTGTCGTCGGTCCCGAGCCGCGCCTGCTTCGCGCTGGCGAATCAGCCGAGTTCCCGCTCACGTCCATCGAGCCAACACCGGACGCGGCCCGTGAACCCGCCGCAACGGCTCCGGAGGACCGAGAGCCGAATCGGTCCGAATTGCGCGACGAGCACCGCAACGATACTGCGATAGCCACCACCGATTGGCGCAGTTTGGTTCGAGAGGGCAATCACCGAGGCGCATTCGAAATCCTAGAAAATCAGGGTTTTTCCGGAGAGGTCGATCGCGCTCCCAATGCGGACGTTCTCTTTGAGCTCGCCGATGCAGCACGTCTCTCGGATCACCCGAGCGAAGCAACGGCTCCGCTTTCCCGAATCGTCACGGAGTTCCCCAATACACCACGCGCCGCGATCGCCGCATTCACGTTGGGTCGCCTCTATGCGGAATCGCTAGAGCGTCCCTCCGAAGCCGCACGCGCCTTCGAGCAAGCCCTCGTGCTCGGTTTGCCTGCTGCGCTCCAAGAATCTGCTGCTGCGCGCCGAATGCAGCTCTGGTCGCTCGCTCAACAGCCATCACGCGCGCACGAAGCTGCGTGCACCTATCTCGAAACGTATCCTTCAGGTCCCGTCGCTCGAAGTGCGCGCGAACTGTGCGACGAAACCGCGGGCGAGCTCGAAGAGCTTCGCTGAGACACGAAGAGACGTGAAACCACGAATAGACGCCTGTCATTGCAGACGTCCTTTTGTTAGCCGTCCAGTCACCCATCTTGAGCGGGTTAATTGTATCCGGTGCGCGAGCCAGTGGAGCACGCGGAGTCGCCCCCTGACAAGCTGAC
>CAYZTA010000137.1:0-3446 GCA_964481145.1 uncultured Sandaracinus sp. | reverse complement strand
CGAGTCGTTCGAGCGCGAGCGGTGGGCGAGCGACATATCGACACACGCGCTCGAGTCGCTTTCGGTCGCGACCATCGATGGCGACTCCAGCGTGGATGTTGACGCCATCGAACTCGGCATACGAACCATTCGAATCGGAAGAGACGAGATGGAGAGTGCGACCAAGCTTGTTCGTGCGCTGTCCCGCACACCCGCCGAACAAGACGAGGTCCGCAGAGGATGCGCCTGCGCACGAGGCGAGCGCCGGCTCTTCAGTCGCGAACACGTCTTCGTCTGTACCATCGAACGAGCGCCCGTGACGCGCGAGGACAGCGAGGACGCCTGTATGCGTACGGCGGACGACATCTTGGAGGTCTTCAGTGCTTGGTGATGGAAGCGTGTGAAAGACGAGCACACCGGCCGCATCGCGGCGACACCATCGCGCTCGAACTCAAAACGCCGTGAAAGGATGGAACACGCTGGCTCACCATGAGCGTGGACACCTTCCTGGAACGTTTGTGCTCCTTGATACCAAGACCGAACACCCATCAAATCATCCATCGGGGCGTGCTCGCCGCAAACTCTTCACGCTGCCCGCACATCATCCCCACGCCCGATGACGACCTGCCCAATCGCCCCAAGAACATCACCTTCTGCGTGCTCATGAAGCACGGATTCGGCATTGACGTGCTCGCATGCCCTTGCGGCCGCATGCTGTATCATTGATTCGCACCTCATCGGTGCGAAATACATCGCGACGATTTTTGATCGCAGAGGACTCGCACGGATTCTCAAAACCCGCGGACTACCGCACCACATCGAGCCCACCCAGCCTGCTCGCGCTCCGCCTCAAACAGAACTCGACTTCGGCGCCTGACCCACGCGTGTGCACGAACTTCCGCACAACGCCAAGGCCGAGGTGTGCCCGACGTCAACTAGAATTCCCCGAGCGAAAGCTACCAAGGAGGGCCGCTCCGATTTTGAGCGCCCCCACAAACCTCGCCGATTGGGGACAGTTGCCCGCCTTGCAGCTCCAGTTCATTTCGCCTACACCTAAGGTGACGAAACCGACGATCGAAGAGGAGCCAGGGCCGCCCGCTTCATCCGGCGCAAAGAGCAAAAGCTGACCCCAAGGGCAATAGAGAAGGCGGCCCTGTCCTCGAATCGCTTGGTTCTCAGCCCGACGAAGGGTGGCCCTCGTCCCGCTGGTGCTCATCCAGCATCCGTTCGATGCCCTGCGGGGACATGATGGCGCGAGTGCGGTCAAGCACAGCCGCGCATTGTTCTTCATCCTCGGCGAAGTGATTCGAACGGCCGAGCGCGATTCCTTCGCAGTAGGCATCGAGCACCAACTCTCGTAGTTGCTCAGTGCTGTATCCAGCTTCCAGCCAGAGGCTCTCCGACGTGATGTTCGGCATCAAAGTGCATCCGCTTGC
Source organism: uncultured Sandaracinus sp. (assembly GCA_964481145.1). GTDB lineage: Bacteria > Myxococcota_A > Polyangia > Polyangiales > Sandaracinaceae > Sandaracinus. The sequence goes on along the minus strand of CAYZTA010000137.1, from coordinate 2,031 downwards.
CGCGAGAAGCCTGCTTACCACAATCAAAGGGACCGAGTCGGCATTCCGGGGTGCCTCGCGCATTCCGATCTCATACAACCTAGCGCATGTTTCAGGCTGCACGCCTCTCGCCATTGCGCGTGTCTTCTCGAATAGAAGTCGCTCCTGTTCAAGGTCCTCGCGGAGCTTGGAATCATGACTGCCAAGACGCGCCATCCAGTTCGGGAACGATACCCTGCCCTGGATACGCGCAAGGGTTGCGAACGAAGTTTCGAATTCGCGCAGGTCAGTCTCGGCACACGTGCGAGCGTCATTCGCGTTCGAGGACGCATCGCTTGCGCCAGCATCGATGGTCATCATCGAGGGCGAGCCGCACGCTGCGGTGAGAATCGCGAGCAGAACTGTATATGGTCGAAATCGCTGCACGCGCCGGAGCTTATCCCTACGCTTCTCGTGTGCCAATGCTCAGTCGTGCTCGGCAACCGACCGAGTTCGCGATGACCTCCCAAGTGCCTCATGAACCGGCGATGACACACCGAGGTTCCGGATCCGGGTCCGCGTTCGGCTCTCGTTGCGTGATGTCCTCGATCAGCGCTCGAGCATTTCTGCACTCGCGCTCACTTCGCTCTTGTTCGACCGCACACAGCGCCCGCTCGAGGCGGGATCGTTCGGTTGCGCAGCGCGATGCGATGTCGTCCCGCGTGGCGCAGACTCGAGCTGCTTCTTGCTCAGCATACAGTCTCTGCCCAGCAAGCCACGCGCGAACCGCTTCCTCGGTCTCGGCACGTGCCCGGGCGTTGGCAGCCATGAGTTGGTTCCGCAGCGCCTCGCACTCCGCGACATCTGTCATAACATGAATGATGGTGATGTTCGCATCCAGTTCTGGTCCGCCTCGAGCGGCTTGTTCCAAGATCATTTCCGCACCACCGGCTGGACGTTCGGAGATGAGCAGCGGAGTTCCAATGGCCAGCATCACGGGCGGTAGTGGTGCGATGTTGCACGGTCGTTCAACGCGCATGAGCTCCGATGCACGCGCCCCCTGTCGCCGCTCGTTCTCCGCAATGAGCTCGCACATGCTCTCGGCACGCTCACCTTCTCCCTCGACCCAAATCTCGACGAAGGTCCCTTCGAACCCGGCAAGTCGCGCTCGATTCGCTGGACGTGATGGCTCTTCGCCAAGCAGGACCGCGACCTGCGCTGGCAACGTCGAAGGAGCCAAAGCCGTTCGTGACGTCGCATCACCACACGCAGCGAGGCCGATTCCAATCACGAAGAGAGACATCGTTCGCATCACGCGCGAATCTACTCTGTGTCCAGCAACCGGCAACGCGGTCCACATAGGTGAAGCTCGAGCGAAGCGCGGGCCCATTTCGGTGATAGGCTCCTTCGATTTTGCGAGAAGCCACCTCGATGTCGATTGAGCAAACGCTTTCATTTGCGGCGCTTCGTCTTTCTGCGCCCCTCCTCCGTGCGGTCACGGATCTCGGCCACGAACGGCCCACGCCCATTCAGGAAATGGTCATTCCGGTTGTTTTGCGCGGCCCTGATGTATGGGCTTCGGCTCGCGTATAGGACATACGACCTGGGAGCGTATAGGACATACGACCTGGGCGTATAGGACATACGACCTGGGGCGTATAGGGCGTATAGGACATACGACCTGGGAGCGTATAGGACATACGACCTGGGAAAAAGGTAGCTGAGGCTGGAGCGAACCTCAAGAGCAGGCGAGGCAAGCGGCGATTTGGGTTTTCATTTCGTCCCAAGAGGCAAGTCGACGACATCGAACTCCACTATTCGTGCCTCCACGTCGACCTTCGAGACGGAGGCCCCCATCGAAGCAAGACGATTTGCTCAGCCGGCGAAAGACAAGGAGAGTTGTCGGGGGTCGATGCGTCGCGGTGTTGGCGGAGGGGCTCTGGCTCTGATACCGAGTTCGGAGAGAACACGAGTGGCGGAGTCTTCGTCTTTGGCGACTTCGATGATGCGCATACGACTCGCGCACTTCGGACAGAGGGCAATGTCGACTTCGAACACGCGCTTGAGAAGCCA
>CAYZTA010000136.1:0-3514 GCA_964481145.1 uncultured Sandaracinus sp. | reverse complement strand
TTGATGAGGCTGCGCTCGATCTCGCGCTTCGATGAGCAACCGACATCCTCGATGCTCGGATGCTGACTCGTCGTGAAGTAGCTGAAGCGTGACGCCCTTACGACGGCGCTCGCGATGGATCCACTCGCAATCGGGCTCTTCGCGGGGATGCGAACCTGCGGCCGGTGAACGATATAGCAACCCTTCGAGCTCGTCTTCCGTCAGCCCGGCGACTTCAGTCCAGTCTTTCAGCCCAGCAAGCTTCGCCCGGGTCAGCGTGTTCCCAATCACGCCCACGCTCGTCTGAAGACTCCTCGCCGTGTCGCAATGGGTCGCTCCAAGAAGCCACTTCTGTCTCAGAATCTCTCTCGTCTTACGCATGGATATTCGTTCCGTTGCCATATCGGTCCTCCTGGCGAGGACCCGATTGGCCGTGGCGACTTTCCAGCGACGAACGCTTCTCGGGCTCGCGATGTTGAGGGTGAAACCCTCCTCAAGACGATGCGCCGAAACACGCACCCATCGCTGCGAGTGCGATCGACGCTTCGTTGCGGACTTCGCGATCGTGGTCTTCGAGGCAAAGAGAGAGCGCGTCGCGCGCCTTCGGGTGATCGCCGAGAGAGCCGAGGACCTCGGCGGCATGCGCCCGCACGAGTGCGTCTTCATCGCGGAGTGTGGGGAGGATCGAGGCGTGAGCCTGCTCGGGAGCGAGCACGGCCAGCGCGGCGATGGCTTGAAAGCGCATCTCGGGAGAATCCAACTCGATGGTGTTCAGCGTGATTTCGAGGGCGTGCGGTCCGCCGAGCTCCGAGAGCGTGATGAGCGCCACCTGGCGTACAGCTCTGTCCTCATCCGAGAGACGCGCTGGCGACCACCGGAGACGTCGCTCGTCGGCAAATCACCACGTCTCATCGGCGCAGGTGAGCGGAGCGCTCGAATGCGCGATCCATCGGACCCCCTCGCCGCTGACCCGCACTGCAGAGAAAGTTCGGTGCGGGCGCAACACGATCGGCGAATCGGGGCCCGCCGCCTCGGAGACGAGCTCGAATGGCGTGCCGGGCTCCAGCGTGCCGATCAGCTCGGCGGGGCCATCGTCCTGCGTCATCGCGATCGAGAGGCGCTCGGGGCTGCTGCATATACGGAGCGTCACCGAGTCGCCGCAGCCACTGCTGGCGGAGCCGCGAGTGCCGGTGGACGCCCGCGTGGTCGACGACGCTGGGATCCAGCCGAGGACCATCGCACTATCCGTGTACAAGACCACGCGCTTGTAGGGCGCGCGCTCCTCGACGACTTCGAGCAGAAGAGCGGATTCCCTCGGGGCGAGCTCAGCGAAGGGCGCACCGCCCGGCGCGCTCGAGAGCGCCACGCGGGAGTCCACGAGCACCTCCTCCAAAGGCTCGGTCGGCAACCCGAGCACACGCCAGTCCTCACGGTAAGCGGGATCATCAGGTGAAACCCAAGGCCTCGAAGACGAGAGCTCGATGGCGGCGCACGGCACCCACGCGCCGACCGGCGTCACGAAGCGGACAACCACGTTGACATCGCTCGACAGGCCGACGGCGAGGGCGCCGGGACGCGCGTCAAGGATCGATAGCCTGCCGCCGCCTCTCACCCACACTCCCTCGCCGAGCTGGAGCATGGAGCGTGCGTAGAGCTCCTGGGAGTCGGGACGACCATGGAGCCGCCAGCCGCCACTCGAGACGAGCGCCTGCAACCGCAGCGCGCCATCGACCCGCTCGACCCTCATACGCGTTTCGCCCCAGGTCCGCGCGAAGGCGAAGCCCCCCTGGGAAGTCCGGAGCGTGCCGACCCAGCCGCCTTGGATCTCGCAGAACGGCGACGGCGCGCTCACTTGCGCCGCGCTCACTGGATGCGCGCGCTCGGACGAGCAGCCCGCCGCCAGCGACACGACGAGCATGAGTGCCATCCAAACCAGCGCACATCTCATCACACGATCCTCTCGCCTCGAGCATTGTGACGATGCGCCGCCGCGAAAGCGATGTCGAGACCGCGCTACTCACTCGTGCGCTCCGTCGACCTTGACGGTCGGCGCGGACGAACCCGCTTCCGCGATCCTCGCACGACGCCGCTTTTGGAAGCCGCATTCGAGATCGCGCCACGCTCGCGAAATATCCGAAAAATACGCGCTTTCATCGATGCCGTTGCGCTCACTGGAGGAGAGAAACCAGCGATGGGCCGCGTTGCAGGTTGGATTGCCCATGCGATCGAACAGAAGGAGACGGGCATTCAGCTGCGTCCGCGCTCACGTTTCGTAAATCAGAGAGAAGAGCGTGATGGGCCTCTGCTCATAGGCCTACCGAATGGAGATTGACGACATTCATCGCGATGGGCGGCTCACGAGCCAGACACCGACGAAGACGGCCACTGCCGTGACGAGCAGTCGAGGGCTCGCGATCTCGTCCAAAAAGATCCATGCGAGCAGAGCGGCCACCACCGGCTGTACGTAGATGTACACGGCGACGGTCGACGCGTTCACGAACCGCAAAGCCCAAGCGTTCGCGAGATACGTGAATACCGTTGCGACGAGCACGACATAGAGCGTAAGCAGCCATACGTCTGCGCCCACAGTTGGCGCTTGGGCGACGAACGAAGGAACACCGATCGGAAGCGCGAGCAACGAACCCACGACAAAGCCGATGGCCACGACCCTCACGGAACCGTAACGCGCGACCAAACTGCGCACGAGCACGAGATAGAGCGCGTAACACAACGAGTTGATGACGATCAACACATCGCCGAAGACGCCAGGGCCACCGACTTCGAACGCTGCGGCTCCCACGAGCCAGAGAATCCCTGCGCACGCGATCGAGACCCCCGCGAGCGCGGAAGGACGGGCGGGCTCGCGGCGCAAAAGAATCGCGATGAGCACCGTGAAGACAGGAATGGTCGACACCAACACCGTCGCATTGACGGCACCCGTGAGATGCAACCCATACAAGAACAGCACTTGATTGCCGAATATCCCGAGGCACGCGCAGCCCGCAATCTTGAGCCAGTCGACGAACGGCATCGGCGGCCCTTCGTGTCGCCTCCGAAACGCGAGGGGCGCAAACACGATGGCTGCACCGACGAGACGTGCAAGCGCGAGCGAGCCTGGCTCGAGCGTACGAAACACGAGCTTTCCCGCGACAGGGAGTGAACCGAAGGCGATCTGCGCACCGATCAGAGCGCCGTAAAGCGCGAATGATGAAGGCGGAGAGGTATGCGAACTGGAGGGTGAGTCTGGCAAGGCGACGCGAAGGTGACTCGCAAATCGGCGGCGGTCGAGGCTGTCATCTCGCGCTCCACGCAGGCAGCCGCACCTCGAGGCGCGCGCCGAGCTCCACATCGCCGAATCTGGCGTGTCCACCGTGAGAACGCGCCACACGATCGATGAGCGCCAAGCCAATGCCGTGGCCAGGACGGCTGCGCGAACCTCGCACGAACGGCTCGAACATCCGCGCGCGATCGGCCGCAGGGACACCGGGGCCCTCATCGCTCACCTCGATCAACACCTCGGAGCCATCGGCGCGGG
>CAYZTA010000135.1:0-3526 GCA_964481145.1 uncultured Sandaracinus sp. | reverse complement strand
CAAGTCGGGCCGATGGCAGGATCGTGTCCGATGGATTTATCAACAGCCTGCTAGCCAATCCACGCGACGACATGGGCTCGCTCGCTCTCACGCTCTCCACAGCGCTCGATGCGACGGTCCTCTCGACCATGGCGTTCGACAGTGACTTGGGTTGTCTCTCTGTCGCCGACAAAGGTCAGCTTGTTGGGCAACTCGGGACGCTGAGTGAACAGCCGAGTGCGAGGCCTGAGCCAGCCATTTTGCGCGCTCTCGCACGCGATCCAAAGCAGGTCGATGCTTTGGCGGCCATATGGCGATCGGACGAGTCGTCGCGTTGCGATCGCGTGATTGAGAGCGCGCAGCTTTTGGGACTCGACACTTCACTCGTGTTGTCTCGCCCACATGGAGTCGCGTCCCTGGAGGGTGTTGCACTCTTGCGTATCACGCCGCCGCGTCGTGCGAGTGTAGGCGCGGGCACACCTTCGCTCGAGATAGCGTCTGTTCCGCAACCGGAGTTTCGGATGGTGCCGGGCTACGAGATGTCGTTGCCGATCACGTTGATGAACAAGGGAAGTTCGAGTCGAGGATTGATGGTCGAAGTATCGGGACCTGCGCTCCAGCTTATTCGAGTTGATCGCGGACGCGCCCGAGTGCTCGGGAAAGAACGCGCATCCGCACCGTTTTCCGCTGTTTCGAATATCACTCATCGGGCGCAGTTCGATCAGCTTGCGATCGAGGCTGCGGCGCCGCCCGGTTTCCGAAGCGGTGGCGATCCTCGGTCTCGTATCCAACTCCACCTTGAGATCGAAGCGATACGTGTGGGGTGCGCGCGGTTGAAGGTGTGCATTGGTGCCGGTGCCGCGAACGGAGCGAGCACGGAGATCGAGATCCGAGTGATCGAGAGCGGTTGGCTGCCACCGGAATCGGCACTCGCCCTTGATCTTCCTGCCGTACTCACCCGCGCCTGGGATCCAATATTTGTAAGTGCTTGGATCATCGCTGGAGGGAAAAAAGGCACAACGATCGCGCCCATCATCGCGGCCGCCGCGAAGCATTTCGCTCGCGCACTACCCGGGCCGACTGCCCTTCGATCATCGCGTCTCGGCAGCCGGCGCTATCCGACGCTTGAGCAGTTCGACATCGGCGAGCTCGATGAGTCCAAGTTGCGCGCCCTCCTACGCAGTGCAGATGCGTTGCGCATCGAGCGGCCGTTGGATCCCGCGAGAGAACGGAGCCTCGACTCCCTCGCGCGCATGGGTGATATCGCCCGCGCGACCGGACCATCGGACGGCATCTTCATTGCGAAGAAGTCGTTCATCCAGCCGAATGAACCCATTGCTGTCCACGCCGCGTTCTGGTCGCACGCTGCGTCCCGCTCTCGGACTGATGTCGATGCAGTTGAACGCGGCCTCATCGAGAACATCGATGAAATCGCGAGGCTTGCGCCCATTCGTCAGGCGTTCGTTACCCGGTGCGCTGACGATACACAGTCATTTGCGACGACGCCCTACGAGCATTTACACGAGGTCTGCGGGCATCCGCAGTCGATTGGTTGGGTCGATACGCACCTTCGCTCGGTGGAACGTCAGCTGTGGATCGGTCCGGAACTCCAGCGCCATCTCGATCGGCGCGCGATCGAGCGAATGGCGCATGTGAAGGATGTGGGTCAGTGCTGGCACGTCGAATGCGCACCGGAGTGTCTTTCGGCCCTCGATGCGGCGCTTCGTCCCGTTCTCCCGCGAGCAACCCCTCAACCGCGCCGTTGATGGTGGGATCGCATCGAGCACATCGTAGGGAGGCAGTGTGTCTTGGTCCGTTTGGTTTGGACGAAGCGCTGCGGGGCACTCACACTCAGAAGCTATCTGCTGATCTCAATAGCTCAATCACCCGAGCCCTTCGCGAGCCGTCGCAGCGGTGACGAGGCACAACGATTTCGAGGCGTGAATCGAAGAGCTGCTCTTCGCGCAATTCGTCCACGAACCAGGGATCCACGACGCGGCCGTCGTGTGCATCCTGCGCTTTCACGACGGCTGGCCCACCGAAACCCATGACGATGACTGCGCCAAGGACGAGCATGTTGCGCATGGATTCAACCATAGCTTGCACGATGCGCAGTGTCACGAAGGCAGAGGGAATCAGGCACCTTCCGTTCGAGCTCGGATCGTGAGTATTGGATAGTGGAATTCGCGCTCATGATCCTTCGTGAATCGAGGCTCCCCGTGCACGGCCACGGCGTGCCCCCCGATCACGAGGAAGCGGACCTTCCGATCGATCAGGGTGATCAAGAAGTCTCGCCAGTCCGATCTCAGCTCGATCGTCACCGTACCACCTCCGCCGTAGCACCTCGACCATGCTGAAACGTTCCTCGGGGGTCATCGCGGCGGTCTCGGCGCGTGCGGCGGCCTCGACCTCCTCGAAGCTTTCGAACCGCTGGATGATCGGACGCTCGCGCACGGATTCAAGTGTTGCCGCGCTCTCTTGGTTCTTCAAGCGGATTGATGTGATGGGTTCCGAGGAAACGAAGTGCACCCCGACTTCCTCAATATGAGTAGCGCTGGGCGATCGGGATGCGTCTTCCTGGGCCGAAGGCTTTGTCGCTCACGATGAGCCCTGGCGGCATTTGCCGGCGCTTGTGCTCCGCGAGCTTCACCATGCGGCCGATGCGGTTCACGGTGGCTGCATCGAAGCCGGCCTCGATGATCTCGTGCGTCGAACGATGTCGTTCGATCAAGAGCTCGAGGATCGCATCGAGCACATCGTAGGGCGGCAGTGTGTCTTGGTCCGTTTGGTTTGGACGAAGCTCCGCGCTCGGAGCCTTGGTCAGGGTGCGCTCAGGGATCAGCGAACGTCCCGCCTGTCGATTGATCTCACGCGACACTCGATAAACGAATGTCTTCGGGAGATCGCTGATGACCGCCAGCCCGCCCGCCATGTCGCCGTAGAGCGTGCAATAGCCGCATGCGACTTCGCTCTTGTTGCCCGTGTTGAGCAGAAGCGCACCGGCGCGATTGGCGATCGCCATGAGGATCGTCATTCGCAGGCGCGCTTGGATGTTCTCGAACGTCACATCGGAATCTGCATCGGATGCGTTCGCGACTGACTCGAGCGGCGCCCGCAAGAGCTCGGCGTACGGCGCGAAGATCGGCTCGATCGGGACGAACTCGAAGCGCATGCCGAGAGCGTCCGCGAGCGCCTTGGCATCTTCGATGCTGTGCTCGCTCGAATAGCGGCTCGGCATCGCGACACCGATGACGTTCTCGGCGCCCATCGCGCGCGCGGCCAGAGCCGCGACGAGCGCGCTATCGATCCCGCCGCTCAAGCCGAGCACCGCCTTTTTGATCCCAGTGCGCGCCGCATAGTCTCGAATGCCGAGGGTCAAAGCATTGATGCACGCGGCCTCATCCGTGCTCTCATGTGCTGTGGCAGCACGGCATGGCTCTGTCCGCCGGCGCTTGCGACCCACGCACGGATAGCTACGAGCGCCGTCGTCCTGAAGAGACGCTTCTCTATCGAGTCGTGCATGAGCACTGGCCCACATTCGCCGAAC
>CAYZTA010000134.1:0-3595 GCA_964481145.1 uncultured Sandaracinus sp. | reverse complement strand
CAAGCCCTCGGTTTACACCGGATTTCGTGAGGGCTCAGGATCGGATCCGCCCTGGAGACGAGACGGAGCGTGCGACCAAGCTTGTTCGTGCGCTGTCCCGCACACTCGCCGAACAAGACGAGGTCCGCAGAGGATGCGCCTGCGCATGACGCAAGCACGGGCTCTTCAGTCGCAAACACGTCTTCGTCTGTCGCCGCAGATGCTGGAGACCAGATACAACCTTCAGGACCTCGATGGGCATGTTCTGACCATGAACGGCTGACCCGGCCGGGCAGCTAGGCTCGACCGATCGTCCTCTTCTCGGCCGCTGGCGCAGTGGCGGCTGCCTGCGCTCTGGCTCTACGGCATCGGAGTCTTCGCCATGACCGCCGCCTGCCTGTGCTTACTTTGTGTGCGGGCGCGTCCGCCGCAGACCTCGTGCTCATCGGCGAGCGCGCCGGGCAGCGCACGAGCAACTTGGTCACGCACTTCGCCTTCGCGCCTGTGGACTCGAGTGGCTCGCTGGAATTCCAGTGGTCCGGCGGGATCCGCATGGAACTGGAACAGCGACCTCCGATGCACGGTCGCGGTCGAGGGTGATTGTGATGGGGAGGCGGAGGTGACGGTGCGTGTTGGAAGCGCCCAAGTAGCCCTCGCCAAAGCGCACGTGTCGATGGGCTCGACCATTGAGCCAACGCTCGACGTTCCTCTCGTCACGTGGCGCGCAGCACTCGAGAACCGCGAAGATCTGCTGTATGAAACCCTTCTTCTCGTCACTCGGATCGATCTGCGGTGCGCAACACCCGACGGAAGCGACATCGAAACTCGACACTTCGCCGACGCGTTCATCGGCGGCTTTGCCTCGGGCGAATAACGCCCTCAACGGACGGCCTTCGTGCAACGTGCCTGGAGTCGGCATCACTTTTCCGCCGCGCCGTTTCGATCCCCGACAATTCTCGCTCCGAGTCGATATATTCCTTCGTCTCGAATGCAGACGTAGAGGCAGGCACGCCAGAGTTCACGCCATCAACGCCCTCTTCGAGCTTCGATGAAAACAAAATCGCCGGCGCGCCTTCAGCGCTCGTAGTGGCACCCGCTGCATCAACGCTCGCGCCAACCTCGGCTACGGTTTTCCCAATTCGGATGTCTTATCCGCTCGCTGCGATGATGAGCTCGCGCGCAGCGTGGGCGACGCGACGACGAGCCGGATCTCCGATGGGGACGTCGCGCAAGCGTTCCAAGACAGAGATGCAGTGCTCGACCTCGCTAGGAGAAGGAACATCGAGCGGCAGTGCTTCCATCCGACCGAACAGCGCGACGCAAGCATCGATGTCGGCGTCGTTCGGGAGCTCATCAGCATCGCTCATCCGCTCACCATGCGAAAAGGTTCGGCCAATGCCCACATGGCGCAAGAGCCAGGATAAGTCGGACGTGCGTTCGAGCCGAGTGAACGCGATCAGCGTGTCGTTCGAGTGCCGGGAGGTCCTTTCAATAGGAACTCGCTCCATGGCATGAACGCGAAACCAGTGCGCTCGGCCGCTTCGCGTGATTCGTCGCCATACAGCACAAGTGGCTGAAATCGCGGATATCTCCTGGTGAATTCTCCGAGGCCTCTAAGATCCGTTGACGAGAACGGGCCTGTCTTCACCTCGATCGCCCACGCGCCCCAGCTGCCTTCGACGATCGCATCCACCTCGAGCGGCTCCTCACGCCAATAACTGACGCGCTGCCCTTGATTCCAGGCGTGAGCGAGGCAGGCATTCTCTACCCATGCACCAAAGCGCGTGGGATCGGTGGAACGGTCGGGGACCCCCAGAGGATCGACCACTGCAATGAGGGCGTTGTTGAGCGTGATGAGCTTGGGTGGCGCTGCGCGTTGGCGCATCTGACGAGAGACGTGCTTTTGGATGGGAGCGACGAGGAATGCTTCTTCAAGCAACGCGAGATAGTGCGCGACGGTTTCTAACGCGCCTCGATCTTGGAGTTGACCTTGGAGCTTTTGTAAGGAAACGATTTGAGCGGGGGAGGATGCGCATACACCAAAAACCTGACGTAACAGGGCAGGTTTTCTGATTGTTGCGAGCGCGAGGATGTCTTTCCCAATGGCGGGTTCGAGAATCGAGTCTCGAACGTATGCCGACCACCGTGCACGGTCATGACGGAGTTCGAACGCTCCAGGATAGGAGCCGATCTTGACCACCATGTTGGAGGCTTCTTGCGGTGGCACATTGAACACCAGGGCGAGTGACGAGGCGGACCAGTGGGTCAGAGTGATGCGTTCAAATCGACCGGCCAGACTTTCACGAGAGCCAGCGTCCAATCGGAGGGCGGAGGAGCCAGTGGCTACTACATGGATGGGAAGCTTCCGTCGACGTATTCGATCCCATTCTCCCTTGAGTCGTTCAGCCCAATTGTGTAGTGAATGCGCTTCATCGAGCAGCAGCAGCGCGGAGCCCTCTTTCGACGCGCGCTCTGAAGCTCGAGCCCAAAGCCGTTCCCAAAAACCCGGGAGCGCCGCTTCGGGACCATCTGCGGCTGCGTAAATCGTGCGGCTCTTGTGTTGCTCAGCAAGCTCGAGAAGCAACGTGGTCTTGCCGACCTGACGAGGGCCTGCGAGGAGCTGAATGCGTCCAGGGCCGGGCTCAGCGAGCCGCTGTGTGAGGAGCGCTCGGACCTCTCGAAAATCACGGCGAAAGTCTTCTGAAGACATACTCGAATAATTATTCGAGTATAGTCGATAACTCGGGTCGGACAAGGGAGGGCATTATCGACGCGATTTTCAGCAGGATGGGGGGCGGGATCCAGCTTCGATCAGACGGCGAGATGCGGTCGTCCTCGATGACTGAGAGCATGGAGCGCTCCGGCGGATGCAGCCGCGCGCCAAGAGCCATTCGAGCCAATCGATCGCATCCTTGCGTCGAGACGCGGTCTCGGCGGTCGACACCCAGACGGTCGAGAATGCGTCGCACACTGCGCGGACGGCGACACGGGAGACCTCTCGATGCGCAATCGCACGGGCCGCCGCCGATGTCGCCGCATCAAGGATCATCCCGACGCTCGAGCCGCGCGAAAAAATATGGCGAGAGTCCGCTATCGATCATAGTCGAATAATTATTCGACTATGATCGATAGTGAGCCGATGCCCCTTTTTTCTAGAGAGAATCGCTTTCTCGATGCCCATCCCAGGGCGGCTTCCCTTGCTACTCTTGCCGAGATGGGGGACCGGGTACGAGGCTGCCGCGCAGATCGCGACCATCGATGACGACTCCAGCGTGGATGTTGACGCCATCGAACTCGGCATACGCACCATTCGAATCGGAAGAGACGAGACGGAGCGTGAGACCAAGCTTGTTCGTGCGCTGTCCCGCACACTCGCCGAACAAGACGAGGTCCGCAGAGGATGCGCCTGCGCACGAGGCGAGCGCCGGCTCTTCAGTCGCGAACACGTCTTCGTCTGTACCGTCGAACGAGCGTCCGTGACGCGCGAGGACGGCGAGGAGACCCGCATGCGTACGGCGGACGACGTCTTGGATGTCTTCAGTGCTTGGTGATGGAAGCGTGTGGAAGACGAGCACGCCGGCCGCATCGCGCACGTACACTCCGTCCATCGCGAGAG
>CAYZTA010000133.1:0-3682 GCA_964481145.1 uncultured Sandaracinus sp. | reverse complement strand
TCGTCAGCTCGCGCCACGTTCGCGATGCCGTGTCGAGAACCCAAGTGTCGTTGAGTCCGCCTTCATTGATCAGACCTGTCCCAGAATGAATGCCGTGAACCATGATGACCCCGTGCCTCGGGTCATATGCGGTCGCAAACCATTGTCTCGCGGGGGGCCCTTCATTCGTGCTGAGCCTTTCCCATTGCTTGGCGCTCGCATCGAAACGCCAGGCACTCACGTTCGGTTCATCCGCCAAAGAAGCCAACACCACCACACTCTGAAGGCGCTCGTCATAGACCGCTGGATAATTCGCGTGCCACGTCGATTGTGGGCACTCGGGAGTCGAGAGCGACTGCCACTCACGCGTCTCGAGATCGAAGATCTGGGTGCGCCGTGGATGGCTGTTTCCTGTTCCAGGAGAGGCGACGAAGATGTTGTGTGCCACGTCGAGCGTGAGCCGGTTGACGCCCGCTGGAAGCTCGTCGACGTATCGCTCGAATGTTTGCGTGTCGAGCTTGTACGCCCACAAGCCATGATTGCCGCTGTAGCCGGTCGCACGGCCGCCAGAAAACCAAATGACTTGTCGACTCGGATCATACTGCATGCCCCACATGGTTCCGCCGCCCGGACGGTCGGTCGGATAGTTCTCGTCTTCCGCCAACAGGCGACGCCAGGTCGAGGTGGAGAGCTCGAAGGCGTCGAGTGCGTTGCTGAATCGGGGGGTAAAACCTCCGAACCGGAGCAATGTTTGGTGAAGCGGGTCGAAAGCCCAGGTGGAACCACGCCCAGGTGGAACCTCTCGGCCCTCTGCGTCACCGGCGCTCGGTGCAATGAATGTCCACGTATTGGGCGAAATCGACGCGGGCACCCAGCCGCTATCCGGTTCGTCCGGTCTTTCGGCGTCAGGTTCTGGCTCGCGAGGCGTGGGTCCTGTCCTTTCCCCCGAAAGCCTGCCTTGGCATCCGGGCGACAGAAGAAAAACGAGCCAGAGAACCCAATGCCAGTACATCGAATGCGAATTCATCGACAGCATCCCTCGCTTCGAATTGTCATGGTACTCGATCGACGAATCCACTTCGACGCAAGAGCTCCGCCATGCGTTCGTTTCTCTGTTTGCGCCGATTTTATTGAGCATCGTGGCTTTCGGATGCGCGGTCGAAAGCCCAGAGTGGCTGAGCGATGCGAGGAATTTGCCGCATTCGAGCTCGGCGCCCCACACATGTTTCTCGGCCGGCGCGATCCATGCCCGGGGTCGTCTTGCGAGGCCACGACGGACGACTTGGCCGCGAACTCGAAGCGGCCTCGAAGAGGGGCACGCGATCATCGAAGGAACGTGGTCGTGTCGGCGACATCCCCGAAGCGATGTTCGCAATCGCCATTGCTCGTGAAGCTCAAGAAAGACTCGTGCGCGCCCTCGCTGCACTGTGAACGAGCTCTTCCACCTTCTCGAACAAGTCTTCGGGTGCGAAGGGCTTGTGCAAGAACGGTCCATGCGCAACGCCGGCTCGAACGAGCTCGTCATCGGTATAGCCAGACATCATGAGCACCGGAAGCTCGGGTCGAATCACAGCGGCACGCTCGACCAACTGACGCCCATTCATACGAGGCATCACCACATCGGTCAGAATGAGATCGAGGGGTGCTGCTTGCTCGAGTGCCAAGAGCGCTTCGACACCATCTTCCGCCTCACGAACTCGGTAACCACGAGACTCCAAGAGACGTCGAATCAATCGCCGAACCGAAGCGTCATCCTCCACGAGCAAGATCGTGACCGGCTGCTCCAGTGTGCTCGGGGAGCTCATCCTCAAAGGACGCTCCGAGCGCATCACGCGGCCAATGGATGGTAACCAAACACGAAACCGAGATCCTTTTCCGGGCGCGCTTTGAACGTCGACCACTCCACCGCTCTGGCTGACGACTCCAAATACCGTGCTGAGACCCAACCCTGTGCCAATCCCTGGCGGTTTGGTCGAAAAGAAGGGCTCGAATACATGCCCTCGCACTTCATCGGTCATGCCGAGTCCCGTGTCAGACACTTCGATTTCGACGTAACGTCCTTCCGGAAGTCGTTTCTCTCCATCCGAGTTGCGCGCGCGAATCCATAGAGTTCCCCCCTCTGGCATGGCATCCCGTGCGTTGACCGTGAGATTCAAGATCACTTGCTGGAGCTGCGATTCGTCTGCTCGGACAGCATCCAGATCAGGATCGATGCTCGTATGAAACTCGATATGTTCGCCGATCAATCGGACCAACATTCGTTCGAGCTCTCGAATCAGCACACCGATATCCAACGTTCGGGGTTGGAGCAGCTGCCTTCGACTGAACGCGAGCAGCTGCCGCGTGAGCCCAGCGGCGCGTTCTGCGGCCCGTTCGATCTCGATGAGATCCTCTCGACCACGGCCGCTGGGAGGATCGTAGGCCAGAAGAAGAGACGCAAATCCAATAATCGTCGTGAGAATATTGTTGAAATCGTGAGCGATTCCCCCGGCGAGCCGCCCAATGGCTTCCATCTTTTGCGCTTCGACCAAACGCAATTCGAGCTGTTGTCGCTCCGTAATGTCGCGAGCGTTGACGACGATTCCGGCCACAGCAGGGTCGTGGACCATATTCCGCATCGTCGCTTCGAACACACGCCACGAGCCGTTCGCATGCGCGAGTCTCAAAGACAAAGCCACACTGCGATCGGGCTCACGAAGCAGGTTCGCCAACGCCTCTCCGATCTCGGAGACCTCCTCGGGATGCAGAATGTCCAGAAACAATCGATCATGGATGATCCGCCCTAGCAATCGAGACTGCGCGGGACTCGCGTACTTCACCCTGCCGTCAGAGTTCAAGACACAGATCAAATCGGCATTGTTCTCGACGAGCGCACGAAACCATCCCTCCGACTGAGAGAGCACTTTCTCCGCGTGCTTACGGCGAACCGTCTCACTCAACCGCTCGGCCAAGGCGGAGATGAGCGATTCTTCTTCGGGGAGGAAAAGCATCTCCCCCGGTGGTTGCTCGCGATACCAGATTTCGAGCGCTCCTACCGCCTCGTCCCCCAGCATGATCGGCCTCGTGAGGCACCGCTCGGGCTCAGGATCGCCATCATGGCTGGCATGCACGTCATCACCGACTCGGATTCGAGCACTGACGATCTCGGGGAACTGCCAACCCCGCGGGATGTACTGAACGATCTCGGCAAAGTACGGAGATAGCTCACCTTCACATGCATCAAGGGCGCGTGAGACCGCATACAAACATGTCAGCTCCTTGATACGTTCGGCGAGCGCACGGTCGTTCTTCGCGAGGTCTTCTGTTTGAAAGAGGTTCGCTCCTGCACGTCGATCCTTGATCATTCCCGGCGCCTCATACGCCTCCAATATACCTCCAGTGTCCGAGCGAGGGAACCATCTCGAACATGCGCTCGAGCTCCATCTACCCAAATCGACGCCTCCCGTCAGGGGGCCCCTCCTCCCCCGAACTCGCGTTCGACTGCAATCTCATCAGAAGCAGCCGGCGAAGAGCGTTGATCATCTCATGCGACGGGTATTTCTCTTTCGCTCGCAAGAGGAGTGCACGAACGAATGCCTCATGTCGACTTGCTTTCGCCATACCTCGTCTCATTTGCGTTCCTGGCGTGGATACTTCGATGCAACCATATCCACCAGCTCATCGAGCCGATCGATGCTCTCGGAGGTCACTTGCATGAAATCAT
>CAYZTA010000132.1:0-3920 GCA_964481145.1 uncultured Sandaracinus sp. | reverse complement strand
ATCAGAAGTCTTCTCCATTTTGGATTGCGCTCCACGCGATCCTGGTTAGACGTGCTTCAACAGGCCATCGTCGAGTTTCGCATTCCCCTTCATACTCATCCTGACTTCCAAGGCACGGCACGATTTCTCGCCAACCCCGAGGTCCCTCTTTCGCCCCAGCTTCTGCTCCTACGCTGGCTGAGCGTCCCCCGCTACATCGTGGCGAACTGGCTGCTGCTCTACACTTGCGGGGCGATTGGAACGTACGCTCTCGCATGCCGATTGCGACTTGCACTCTTACCCGCGATCTTTCTTTTCATCGTCTTTGCTTTCAATGGACATATCGTAGCGCACGTATCGGTCGGCCATTCGATGTGGTCCGGTTATTTCCTCTTCCCGCTCGTCGCCGTCACTCTGCTTCGACTACTGCATCAGTCCCACGGCACGATGGAATCACGAACAGTCGGACTCGCCGTGGTGCTCGCTCTGTGCATGGCGCAGGGCGCGTTTCATATCACCGCCTGGGTGCTTGGTTTTGTCGCGCTGGCGGGAATTGCGTACCGGGGCGCGAGGCTCGCCACGCTTGCATCCTTCACGCTCTTTGCGCTGCTGACGGCGTATCGCTGGCTTCCGGCGGTGGTCGCGTTCTCTCAGCTCCGCCGGCCCGCGAACCTCGGATACCCGAGCCTGGAAGTGCTCGCCGATAGTTTGGTCACGATCCGAGACTGGAATGCTCCGCCGATCGAGCACATCGGCTGGTGGGAGTACGACGTCTTTCTCGGAGCATGGGGGACTGCGCTCGTAATTTTCTTCAGCGTGATTGCCGTGGTGAGCCGCGCGGAGCATCGGATGCTTCTCGTCCCCATCGGAATCATTCTCGGGCTATCGATGGGGGACACGTTCCGTCCCATCGCCGACCTACCGCTACCGCTCGTCAACTCGGAGCGAGGACCCACGCGTTTCATCATCGTTCCTGTCTTCTTCTTGACGGTGCTCGCTGCGGTCGGTGCGAGCCAGTCCGCAAGACGCCGCTTCACGACGCTCGCGACGTCGATCGTTGGCTGCGTTCTCGTGAGCCTGGTTGCGGCGGATCTCTATCGTCATTTCGACGTGTGGCGTCTCTCGTCGATCGAGAATGCGTTTGCACATCGACCGTTCGGGCCAGCTGCCATCATCTGGCGGGATGATCCCCGATACTTCGTGTCTCTTGGTGCAGGATGGGTCACGAGCGTGTCGACTCTAGTCTGGCTCGCGAGTTTCCCAGTGCGCCGATATCGGCCTGTGGTCTTGCGTTGGCGTGCACTCGAAGCGCGACGCGGTGGCGCCTCTGGAAGTGCAGACGCTTGAGGGTCACACGGTCGTGAACGCGCTGGTGATTGCTACGAGCGTGGTTTGGATCGGTGCTTGCCTTCGCGTACGTCGAGGAGGAGCGTGGCACAATGAGGAACAAATGTTGGTTCGCCATAAGCGCGGCGCTGCTCGTGGTTGGATGCTCTGCTGAGACGCCATCAACCGTGTCTAGAGAGGCGCTTTGTGCGAATCCCGGGGCTTACGAAGGAAAGGAGCTGTGGCTCGATACCCGTCTTGATCCCGATGCGGTGACGCTCTGGACGTCGAGCGCCGCAGCGTGCTCGGAAACCAATCCGTGTTGCAACAGTGGTCTGTACGCGTACGTGCTGGTCTGCAATGAGGGCGACGACATTGTGTTCGTGCCCGACGGTGCAGAGACGGAATTTCGCCCAGACCCACTGCTGTGCGCCGCTCAGACGCGTGGTGTGCACCCCGCGGAATGTCCGCTCTCGTGTGACACACCCAACGTGCTCGCGGTCCGACGACTGCGCGGGACCTTGGGCGCCGCCCGCACCTCGTCATGGGATGACGCGCTTGGTTCGCATCGCCGCTTCGTGGTGGTCGAGACCATCCGCGATCCGCTCCCAGATGCTGGCCCTGTCATCGACGCTGGCCTCTGATCCGTAATGCGCCCGCTCGCGTGTGCGGTCGTCGCTTCGCGCAGCGCGTCTCCCCTCGTCATCGGCTCGCGGCTCGTGCCACGCATTTCGATAGGGTGCAGCTGAGGCCAGATCCATCGGCATGACATGAAGGGCCTCGAAAATGTGCGGATCTTCGGGGATCTTGGGGTCGCCAGACGAACCAACATCCTACCGGAGATCCGCGATGCCGAGGATATCCGGGCCGAGCCTCGTGCGAAACGGGGAAGACGGCCCCCAAGACGTACGCGCAGCGCGCACGCAGGTTCTCGTCCAAGCGCGCAGACTGATCGCGCTCGCGGTCGATCGCGCTACGGCGAGCGACACGTTCACGACGTTCGAGAAGGCGCTGAGGACAGAGGTCTTCGCGCTCGCGCGAGCGGTCGTGGTGCTCTTCCTCGTCGCGAGTGAGGCGCGGGTTCGGGCGAGGCTGACAGAGCGCGTCGTGCGTGAGGGTCGCATGTTCCAGCTCGCGCCAGCGCAGACGCGAAACCTGCTGAGCTGGTTCGGCGTGGTGCGCTACCGCCGCACGTACCTCCGCGAGGTGGTCGCCGAGGGCGACAAGGCGCGCGGCTTCCATCCGCTCGATGCGGAGCTCGGTCTGCTCGCCGATCGGCTCAGCCCGAGCCTGCTGTCGCTCGCGGTGCGTGTTGCGACACGGGTCTCGTTTGCCGAGGCGCGCGACCTGTGCGGCTGGTTCCTGCCCGGCGTTCCGTCGACGGAGGTGTTCGAGGCGGCGGTGCTCGGCTACGGTCGATACACGCAGGAGTGGTTCGAGCAGGTGCCAGCGCCCGAGGATGACGGCGACGTGCTTGTGATCATGCTCGACGGCAAGGGCGTGCCGACCGCGACGGAGACCGAGCTCGCGAAACGACGCGGCAAGAGGAAGCGACGGAAGAAGACTCCCTCGCCGCGACATCGCGGTCGCCAGTCGCGCGAGCGCCTCACGAAGAAGCCGCGCCGCAAGAAGGGCGACAAGTCGAAGAACGCGAAGATGGGCACGATGCTCGTCATGTTCACGCTGCGAAAGCAGCCGCATGGGTCGCTGCTGCTCGGGCCGTGCAACAAGCGCTACTACGCATCGTTCGCGCAGAAGCGGCACGCCGTCGAGGTCGCGAGGCGCGAGGCGAACAAGCGAGGCTTCCCGCCCGGCACCAAGCGCGTCACCCAAGTCGTCACCGACGGCGACAACGATCTCGCCCGCTATGTCGCCGAGCTCTTCCCCGGCGCGCTGCACACCATCGACGTGATGCACGTCGTCGAGAAGCTCTGGGACGCAGGCTCCTCGGTTCACAGCGAAGGCTCCTCCGCGTGCCGAGCGTGGGTCGAGGCACAGAAGGACGCGCTCTACGCCGGCAAGGCAGCCGAGATCGTCGCCGAGCTCGACCGACACCTCGCGCGTATCCCGCGCACGGGTCCTGGCAACAAGTACAGGCGCGAGAAGCTCGGGGAGATCCGCGGCTACATCCACAAGCGCATCGCCGGCATGAACTACCGCGAGCTCATCGCGCGCGATCTCGAGCTCGGCTCCGGTGCCGTCGAGGGCGCGATCAAGAACCTGATGTACAGACGGATGGACCAGGGCGGCATGCGGTGGATCAAGGAGCGCGCTGAAGCACTGCTACAGCTCCGATGCATCGACGCCAACGGCGACTGGGAAGCCTTCGTGAAGTTCGTCCACGACAAGACGCGCGCGAGGGCGATCACGATGGGCGAGCGCGTGCGCCTGCAACACCGTCAACCCGCGCCGTTACCCGTGATTCTCGCTGAGAAAGCCGCGTGACGCGACATGATCTGCACCCATTTCGATATCGCGATCGAGCTAACCAGCTTCGCATGGACTGGCGATCAAATGAATCGCGCGACATGACCAGCCAAGATTGCGGGATCGTCTTTGAAGTATCCGGTGCGCGGAGCGGTGGAGCTTGCGTCATTCTGACGGGTCATGCTCAC
>CAYZTA010000131.1:0-4100 GCA_964481145.1 uncultured Sandaracinus sp. | reverse complement strand
TCGCGTGCGACGAAGCTCGGTAGGCCACCTTGTTCTTCGGCGAGTTCGGCGAATGCGGGCCAGTGCTCGTGAACGACTCGATAGAGAAGCGTCTCTTCGGGACGACGGCGCTCGTAGCCGTCCGCACGAACCGTGCGTGGGTCGCAAGCGCCGGCGGACAAGGCCATGCTGTGCTGCCACAGCACATGAGAGGCCGGGCCGAGGGCGCGCCGATCCAATCTGCGGCGAGGTCCCAAACGTCCGAAGAGCGACCAGGGACGAACGCCTGATGGATCTCATCGAGGATCCCCCACCCCGCCGTGATCAACAGCGCAACACCTGCGAGCCTGATTCGGCTTCGGGAAGGCCACGTGCGAAGCGACGCATGCGTCACCAGAAAGCCGAGCACCAGATATTCGAGCGCGTGAATCCCCTTGTCTCGAAAGGGGAAATCCTCGATCGAAAAGTCTAGCCTCGACATCGAGGAGAGCGCCCAGATGAGCGCCATATAAGCCGCTGCCGGAAGCCACGCCCATATAATGGCGCGAGCTCGATCGGGTCGCGGAGCCACGCTCTTCATTGCGGGAGGTCCGAAGTCGAGGGCTGCTTCGCACGCGAGATGACCGGCAACCGCACCCTCCCCGTGGGGCGGGCCACAGGCACCTCGAGAGACAAGCGCCGGAGCGGCTCGAGAGAAGCCTCGAGCCGTCCAATCAACGAATGGGCATTGGCGCGCTCGATCGACACCGGCAGGATTTCGCCTGCCATGTCGATGTCGGCCGGCACATCGACATGCACGATCTCGTGACGCTCCGAGCGCCCCTTCCATCGGGCCATCCCCGCTTGCGTCGCCTGTCCCTTCGCCGCGGATCGCTCTTCGAAGAGCACCTTGGTCCGCGTGCCCACGAGTCGCGCGAGGTGTGCGCGCTGAAGCTCGGCGATGGCCTCGAGCAGCCGTGCGAGGCGCTCGTCTTTCGTCTCCTCAGTCACATCATCCCCCAGCTTGAGCGCCGGCGTATAAGGACGCGGAGAATACTTGAACGCAAATGCCGACACGAAACCGACCTCGCGCACGAGCGAGAGCGTCTCTTGGAAATCATCCTCGGTTTCACCAGGAAAGCCGACGATCAGATCGGTCGAGAGCGTGAAGCCGGAGCGCGCGCTCAAAAGCGCGCGGGCTCGTTCGAGATAGAGCTCGCGCGTGTAGCGACGGAGCATCCGCTTGAGCACGCGGTTAGACCCCGATTGCACCGGCAGGTGCACGTGGGCCGGGAGCACGTCGAGCTCCGCGTGGGCACGCACGAGCGCGTCGGTCGCGTGGCGCGGATGCGGCGAGGTGTATCGAAGACGAGCGAGCTCTGGAACATCGCGCGCGATCCTCCGAAGGAGCTCGGGGAAGCAGGACTCGCGAGCGGTCTCTTCAGTCCCCGGCTCGTGCCATGAGTTCACGGTCTGCCCGAGCAGCGTCACCTCCCGAATCCCCGCCTGCGCCATCCCTAAGATCTCCGAGACGATGGCATCCGCCGAGCGATACCGCTCGGGTCCGCGGGTATAGGGCACGATGCAGAACGTGCACCGCTCGTCGCATCCCTTCATCACGGTGACGAACGACGTGATCTCGCGCGTGCCCGCGCTCTCACTCATGCGAGGGATCGCCTCGAGAAAGCGTGGATCTTCGACGTCGAAGACGGTGCGGGCCAAAGGCGGGCCACCTTGCTGGACGTGGGCCACCAGACCAGGGAGCTCGGGAATGTTATCCGGCCCGATGACCACATCGATGAGCGGCGCTCGGGTCAAGAGCCGTTCACCTTCTTGCTGCGCGACGCAGCCGGCCACCGCCACCACGAGATCCGGCCGAGCCGCTTTCAGCTCGCGCATCGTCCCCACGACGCTCAACAACTTGTGCTCGGCCTTTTCGCGCACGCTGCACGTATTGAACACGACCAAGCTCGCGAGAGCCGACTCGTCCGTCGGCTCCCACCCAGCCTGAGCGAGGACCTCTTCGATTCGTCGAGAATCGTGGACGTTCATCTGGCATCCGAACGTCTGGATGAGATAGCGCTGCATCGAGCCGACCAAGGTAGCACTCTCGTCCCCACGCGCGAGACCGTCTGCCGGAGTTCACACGATACCCGCCGATGGCGTAACGCCTCTCGGCGGAAGATACGGGCCCGGCACAAAAACGATTGATATCAGCAAAAACAATGAGATGCTCCTTCTCATATTGAGAATTAAATCAACATATTGATATCTCAATACCATCGGGCCAAACTGTGCGATTATGCAAAAGATTCGGGCCATCGGACCCACCGTGCGGACGCTCCGGGTCGCCCGACGCTGGACCCAAGCCGAGCTCGCCATCCATCTCGGGCTTTCGCAGTCACGTTTGAGCCAGGTCGAGCGGGGCCAGGGTACGCTCTCGGCGGAGCAACTCCTGCGGGTGATGCAGCTCTTCCACGTCGGCGCCGAACACTTCGTCGATGTCAGCGAGGACGCGTCGCCGGTCCAGGCGGCGCTGGCGCGTCACGGCGCGCGGCAACTCCTCGATGACGGCACGCTCATTCCGTCGTCACTCACCGAGCCGCTGGACATCGTGTGGACGGTGCTGCGTGCGCCCGAGTCGGCGCGCCACCTTGCAGCGCTCGCTCCCGTGCTCGTCGAGAATATCGATCGGATCGCGATGTCGGAGCTCGTGGCGAGGGCGACGACGGCGGCACGCCAGGCGCGCTTGGGGTGGCTGCTCGAGTCGGTGCACTCCGTGCTCGTGGAGACGAGGCCGGTCACCGCGAAGGACCGGCGCCGGGTTCGCCGCGCCCAGCTTGTGCTGTCGACTCTGCTTGAGAGCGGCGTGTTGAAGCCGCCTGCGGAAACGGTGCCTCTCGACCTGCTTGACCCTGACATCCGCACACGTCAAACCGCCGAGCAGGTGTTCTCCACCGCTTCGCCCGAAGCGCGCCGGTGGCGCATCGTCACGCGAATTCGGACCGAGGATTTTTCTCAAGCACTGGAGGCGGCCCGTGAAGCTCGTTGAGCGCTTCTTTGCAGAGTTGGCGAAGACCTGGCGGCACACCTCGCGCCCCACTCTACACATCATCGGATCGACCGCGCTGATGCTCCAAACGGACTTCGACCGACAGACGACCGACAGCGACATCTTCGAGCTCGGCGACCTCGACGCGTCGATCGCGGAGCAGCTCCTGGAGCTCGGCGGGCGTGGTTCACGGCTCGAGAAACAGTGGAAGCTGCACATTCAAATCGTGAAGAACGGCATCCCCTTCCTACCGCACAAGCCCGCGTGGCACCCGATCGACATCGCGGGAGCGCCGCCAACCCTCGAGCTCCGAGCTCTCGACGTGGTGGACGTCGTCGTGAGCAAGCTGAAGCGTTTCGATGCCCGCGACATCGGCGACATCGACCAGATGATCGATCGCGGTCTCGTCCCGCACCAACGCCTCGTCGAACGGTTCCGTAGCGCGGTCGACGTGTTCTCGAGCGACGCGCGCGCCGAGGACCTGCCACGCTACGTATCCAACCTTCACATCGTCGAGCGAGACCACTATCTCCTCGACACGACGACTTGGATCGACTTGCCGGAATGGGTCTGAATCTTACCCTGACGTTGCTCGCTTCCGCCGATCCACGGCGCTTGAGAGGCGCGCTCTGGCGAGACGCTCCGCGGCCAAAGAGACCGACTCCAGCGCCTACTCGAGGAGGCGTCTCGCTTCGCTGTCGGGCACTCTGAAATGAATCAACCCGCACGATTGGCAGGCGAGGGCACTCGGTTCGAACCCTGACCATCGGAATAAGCTCCTATCGGAGCTCCAGTTCAGCGAAAAGCGCGAGCCTCCCATTTTCAAAGGAACGAAGCTCGTTCCGCCGCAGCTACATTGAATGTTCCGCATGTCAGTCATCCATTCGTCCGAACCTCTGCCACGAGATAGTTCGCGGTAACCTCACAGCAAAAATGTCCTAAAATTCCGATTCTGTGGTATCGAACGTCGGCCGTTCGGGATCGCATTCCGAACCGCTCGTGCACATCGCAGAAAGGATCGCATCATGAAGGGCTTGCGTATAGGACATACGACCTGGGAAAAAGGTAGCTGAGGCTGGAGCGAACCTCA
>CAYZTA010000130.1:0-4221 GCA_964481145.1 uncultured Sandaracinus sp. | reverse complement strand
CGATCAAATTCCGATCTGATTTCGCGCACTTACGTTTTTCAACATCCTGCTAAGCTTGCTCATCGCTAGGCACGATCTGAAACTTTGCGAGGCGCCCATGGCAACCGAAACCATCCCCTTTGGCCTACGAAGGTACAAGCTCGGTATCGGAATCTTTCTCGTTGGTGGCTTGGGTTTCGTTGGCTGGAGCTTCTCGATCGATGCGCCGATGTTCGTGTTTCCGCTTGGACATCTCGAGGCATGCCTGCGCTGGCTGCCATTCGACGATCGCTCCGATCTCGCTTGCCTTTTCGCCGCTTCAAATGTCCTACACGTGGATGTCGCATGCAGCACAGTCCCGCGAGGAGATTCTCGAAGTGACTGCGATCGCAGCGTGATTCACGACTCAGGAGTCGAAACGGGACGGAAAGGTCCGTGTTCATCGCGCTGGATCACGTCCATGCTCTCAAGATGTCGGCAATCTCAGATGATGCCTTCGTGAATGAGGACTTGCTGTTTCTCGCGATCAAGCTGGACGACGAACGTGTCGCCGAGCGCGATAGATCGCTCGAAGAGCTCGGGAGACGCATGTCGGTCCGAGGCGTCGAACTCGGCAAGAAGATGCCATTCCTCATCCTTATCCTTCCGACGAAACAGCACAGGCCTCACTCCAACCCCTCGCTCGATCGAGCACGCAAGCAAGCGATCGCCCGCGAGTTCTAGATGCGCTCCGAAGTTGCAGCTCGAGTGATGCCCCTTCGCGATCAAAGATTCCGCGGCACACCACGCATCCTCACGCCATTCGAGGACATCGACGACTCCTTCGCTGTCCCGGCCTCCGATCACGAGCGTCGAGTCATTCAACGCGATTGACCCGACGTTTCCTCCGCGCACTGGATGAGCCCCCACGAAGGTAAACTCGCCACCGGGAATGCGTCGAAAGAGCGACACTGCCGCGTATTGTGTCGTCACCGCAAGCGCGTGCTCGGTGAGTGCAATTTCGCTCCCAAACCAAGCCCTCATCCTGCCGACCTCCGTTGGCGCTACGAGCCGTTGGGAAAGCTCAAAGCGGCCTCCGCGTTGGCGCGCAATGAGGACCTCGCCCGGGCGCCCCGATGCGGAAGTCACTCCAATCGCCAGCATATCGCCAGCAACCGCGAGCCCCGATAAGGCCTGTTCTCCGCTTGCAATCTCGTTGAATACCACCGGCGCCTGAAGCTCGGTCACGTGTGCATCATCGAGGCGGAATAGTCGCACGAATGTCGTGCCACCCACCGCGAGCGTGGTGCCATCGAATGCCAGTTTCTTCATATGTTCCGGAACGAGAATCGTGGCAACGCACGCCCAGTCCCCCGCCGCAGTCTTCCGGTACACCGTGAGTTCGTCTGTCCTTGAGCCGTTGTCGAATATCCACCGGCACACGACGAATGCGTCTCGGGCCGCAATGACCTGGCGAGATTGGTCCGAGACTGTAATGACCGTTGTCTCGAACTTCGCTTTCTTTGCGTGTCTTACGGGGCGCGTGCTCTTCAGCTTCGATAGAAACCCAATCAGGGAAGTCGAGAGCAGTCTTGGGATGCCTTCGTTCGGATCGATGCGGAACGTACTGCTGCCGGTCTGATGGAGTGCGTGCGAATCGACCTTGTACACCGGTGGATTGGCGGCTGCCGGGTCGGAAACCACGACACTGGTGTTTCCGCCGTCCGCGTGAGCGATGAGTTCGAATCGGCCGCCTTGGTATTCGATGTTGCCAGCGAGACCCAGTCGAACGTCGCGGAGAGGCTCGTCATCGAACGAGCCTTCGGCGGGATACGCTGCGAATAACCGGAACCGCGAAGCAACTGGAGATGGAGGTGAATCGACGTGTCGTCGTCGAGAGCCTCGGGCAAATGGCCACCTAGCTTGATGATCGCGCGTTCGACACGCGCACGCAGGCTGGTCGTCATGCCCCGACTGTGTCCTTGGGTTCAAGGGCTCGCAAGGAATCGAACAGAGCGTGACTCAATCGCGACTCTTGGCGAACGCGAATACAACTGCAGTGACGCTCCGCCCGCTTCTTCCTGAAGGTCTTGCTCTGAAAAGCAACCTCCAGAAGCGCTCCTTCTTCGTTAGGGGCCTTATTGGCCAGGATTGTTTGGCCAGATGATGGAACTGTCGTCGGCGGATAGGACAGCGGATAGGACATATCAATAGGCAAAAAGGTAGCCGAGGCTGGAGCGAGCCTCAAGAGCAGCGGTCGCAACTGGGAATGAGGCCATGGTTCTGGCGCTCCTCGCGCCATCACGCGGCTCTGCCCGGATCAAGGCGAGTTCCTCGCATATGTTGGCTACAGCCGACATCGTGTCGCGGAAGACGATGCCGCGGGAAACGCGCACGCGTTGGCCGAGCTCTCGTACGCGCGAAGCCTGGCCCCCGATTCCATTATCACGCATCTACTGCACGGCCGCGTGCTGCGAACGGTCGGTCATCGCGAAGCCGCGGAAGAAGCATATCGCGCCGTGCTCCAGCTCGATCCCATCCACGAAGAGGCCCTCGATGCCCTCGAATCGCTGAGAAGCGAGCCTTCGGAGGCGTGATAGCGAATCATCCAATTGACGAAAGATCGGGTCTCAGCACCCCTGCAGTTCATCCAATCGACGAAAGATCAGGTCTCAGCACCCTTGCAGTTCATCCAATCGATGAAAAACAGGGTGATACCCCATATCGATTTCACCGATTGGATGATTCATAGGACCTCGGCGCCTTCCAAATCATCCAATCGATGAATTTCGATCAGAAAACCCGGTCGATTCATGCTGGCGGCATCTCGCCACCCGGGACATCACCGCTGTCCGAATCGCCACCACCGGAGCGGCTGGGACGGCTCGGCGTTCGAATCGAGTAAATGCTCGGAAACCGTGACTCGCCATCGTCGAACATCGCCAGACCGAAACGGCGAACGTGGTCGTATGCGCTTGAGAGCACGATGAATGCGCGCGCCGCCTCCTCGCGTGCCTCCGCGGCGCTCTTGCTCTCGCCCACCGCGAGCTCCGACAGAATCGCGCCCGTCACGAGCCGCGCCTGCTCCGCATCGCCCGCGCGATAGTGCTCACCGGCCGCGGAGAGCCGCGTCTTCTGTGCGTCGTAGACGGCCGCGAGCCGCGTGAGATCCGATGCGAGATCGGCATAGCCCACACCCGCGCGAATGGAGGCGATCTCGGAGCCAAGCGTTGCGTCATCGGCGAACATGTATTCGACGACACGCATCATGCGTTTACGGAGCTCAGTGGCGCGCTTCAATGTCTCGAGGGAGAGTCGCTGCGCGCTCACTACGGCCTCCGTGGTCTTGCGCTGCGCGCTCGCATACCACAAGGCCCACGCAGCCGGCCGGATTCGATGGACGACCGAAGGGCTCAAGAGGTCGTCATGAATCTTGGCAAACTTCGCGCGGATCTCTGGCTTCTCGAGCTCACCCGCCATCCGCAAACCGAAGATGGCGGCCTTCTGCAGGTCGAGCGCAGGGAGCGCCGCGTCCCTCACTTCTGCGCGAAGCGCGGTGGTGTCGCGATAGCCGCGTTCGGCCGATTGAGCGTCGTACACGAAATCGGAGGTCGAATGATGACTGAACATGGCGCGAACGTAACGAGAACCCGAAACAGCACGCAATGGCGCACAGGCGTCTAGCCCCGAGATGGGACCTCACGATGGTCTGTTCCTATGGGGCGTGCGCTCGATCCGCCTCGTTCGCGAGCTTCCAGAGCCGGAGTGGGGTTCAGTGGCTGTCGAACTCGCGAGTCTCTTCAATGAGTGCCTCATGGTCCGAAATCAAGAGTCTGGACGCACATGAAGCGTGGAACCTCGCCCTCCTCCCCCCACCTGCATAGGCAATGCTGCAGGTCCGTTTGATTTTGATGTTCAATGGAGGGCCGAAGAGGCTCTGCCCCAAGAGCATGGGCTGGGGCACACATTGGGTTGGCCCATCAACGTTCAGCAGGGGCGGAGCTGGGCAAACAGCAACGATTGGACACTCCTTCTGCAACTGTGGTCGGAGGACGTGATGTGGGACGGCGGAGCACTATACTTCGCGTGCCGCACCGAGGATTTCGACAACGCGAATTTCGGACGCATTCATGCTTGCATCGAAACGTGACCAGCCGCGGAACGCCTGCCGATACCGCTTCTGTCGACCTGAGTCCTAACCAGAGTCACATTGATCGGAGATCAAACCGACTCTGGTTCGACGCGGAGCGGAGTTGGGAGGGG
>CAYZTA010000129.1:0-4425 GCA_964481145.1 uncultured Sandaracinus sp. | reverse complement strand
CGTGGCGGTCATGGTGCTCATCGCGACGGTCGCGTCGATGTCTTCCGCCACCTGGGCTTTCGTCGGCGAGCTTGAGATGCACGATGACGACTGACGCGATTGCCGACACCAATGCGCGTCATGTTCATATGGCCGGATGAACCGCCCTGCCCCGGATACGGCCCGCTCACGGTTCCCGAGCCGAGCACGACCGAGTAACAACCACCGCGCTGATTGCGACGAACTCACGCGACCAGCATGCCGCGTGTCGCATCCTCATGCTCCACTGGCTGGCGCATCGGATACCAGACTGATCACGATGCACCGAAACATGCACTTTCAGTTGTTCGAGCGTAGGTTCGGGGTGCGCGACGGGGCGGCGTCGGCGCACCGCGGCCGCATGAGGCCCGATCTCGTCCGCTCGCGCCGAGGGGCGGCGCGGATCAGACGTTCAACAGCGCGACGCCATTGGGCGTCACCCAACCGAGCACCTGCAACGCAGGGACGTACATGAGCGATCGGTACCCTCCCGACTCGG
Organism: uncultured Sandaracinus sp.; assembly: GCA_964481145.1. Lineage (GTDB taxonomy): Bacteria > Myxococcota_A > Polyangia > Polyangiales > Sandaracinaceae > Sandaracinus. Next base: position 3,908 of record CAYZTA010000129.1, on the reverse strand, counting down.
TGAACTGAGGACCGACGAACTCGGGGATTTCGTCGCCGTCGAGCGTCACGGATCCGTGCGTCCACGTGCCGGTGAGCGGGTTACCCGACGGGGGGACGAGGCAATGCAAGGTCTGCCCCATGTTCCTCTTGGGACGGCGGTAGTAGGCGTTGCGAACAGGGTGATAGACCCAGGCGGCGTGATCGCTGACGCTGATGGGGTCGCCGTCGAGGGCGAGGCGGCGGATCCACCCGGTCTCTTGGTTTCCCAGATCAAGGCCCGCGAGCGCGTAATTTCCCGTCGTCGGATCGCGGCGACACTGGATCAGCGCGCGCACTCCGCCACCCTCATGGATGAATCCGGAGAGGCTCCACGGTCCACCAGCCGTGTTGTCGTTGATGTAGCTCGACTGCGTCGGCCCGTTCTCGAACCGCCTGCTGATCGGGTCCCAGTAGCGCTGATGGTCGTAGTTGTGCTGGTTTTGAGCGAGCTGGTAGTACCGCACCGTGACCGGATCAAAGACGGTGTCGCCTTCTCCGTTGATCCAGCCGAACGAGTCATCGGCCGAGAGGCGTGACCACCGTTGCGTCACGAGGTCGAAGCCGTGCACGGCCGCGCACCCTGCGCCACCGACGGCATCGACCGAGTACCGGGCAACGTAGATCATCGTCCCCTTCGCGCTGCCGCCGTGCTCTGGAGCGAGCACTGCCTGGTTCTTGTACGGGTGCGGCGGAGAGGGGACACCGGCGGCTTCGAGCATCTCCCAGTAGGGAGTTCGCGTCGTCTGCTCGGCTGGGACTGCGCTGTTCGCCGCGTCGGCGGTCAAGCCCGGGTTTTCGCACGGCAGATAGCTCCAGGACATCGACGTGAAATCAAACACCGCAGCGCCGAAGAAGTGCGGATGGCCGTGTCCGCCCGAGCACGCGAGGATGAACGCCCCGTTCGCCGAGTAGTGTGGGTTGAAGGTGCCTGATCCGAACGAGCCGAAGAGCGCGTAGTTCCAGTTGCCTTGCGTGAGCGAGGCGGGTCTGGCGCCCTGGTGAGCGCCCGCGGGCACGACGAGCTGCGAGCGGCCCGCAGGCGGTACCTCGATCCCCGAGTCTGCCTCTTCACCGGGCGCGGACGCGTCGCCCGTGGGCCCACTCGGTGACGAACCGTCTCTCTGTGGGGCGGCGTCCGTGGCGGCGCCTGTGGCCTCGTTGCAGCCGAAGAGCCCAGGCCCGAGCCCGGCCGCGCCGAGCCCGACGGCGAGGGACTGCAGGACGGTGCGACGGTGCATGCACATGGGGCGACGCTCGGTCATCGTTCTCCTCCACCCACGGATCTGTGGCTATCATCCTAATATTTGGACGTGAAAACAAGGGTTTATTTCCCCTCGTCTGTACGTCTTGGCCTTCCCGTACGCTCAGCGGCTTGGCGGCGACAATGCCCGAGGTGTTGCGCGCTCGCGCGGATCGCGACGAACTCACGCGACCAGCATGCCGCGTGTCGCATCCTCATGCTCCACTGGCTGGCGCATCGGATACGCCGGCCCACGTGGCGACGTTGTCGGTGTTTGTCGATCGAGAGGCAGGAAGCCGGAGGCTCGTCCCCGTGGCGCGCAGAGCGCGTTGTGGATGGGCGACGCGGTCGAGCTTGAGATGCACGATGACGACTGACTTTTGCTGGACCCAATGTCCGGGCAGGGGCCCATGCGGGGCCGTTACCTGGGCATCGAAGATCCTGCGAGGAACGGTGTGACGTCGATCGGGTCTTCGAGATAGGGATTCGCGAGCACCTCGCCGATGGCGCGGAGCTCGCGCGCTTCGGGCGCAAGACTGAGCGCACGTGAGAGCGATTCACGGGCGCGATCGAGCCGGCCCGAGTGGGCGTAATAAAGGACATCGCCGTAATGCATCCACAACAGCTGATTGCGGGTTTCTGCATCATGGATGTCGCTCCCAATCGCCTGCGTCCATCGGGCGATCGCTTCTGCACGACGAGCGCTTCCCTCGCGGATATCGGCGGATGTCGTGCCTGCGTCGATGACCTGGTAAAACCCGTGCGTGGTGGGCGCGATGGTCTCGTAGAGAGGCGGTGGGACCCGCACGTCCATCTCGATGAGGAGAGGGCGTCGCGCAGCAAGAGACTGCAGATGAGGCTCCCTGAGCTCACCGTCGAGGAGATAGCCGCGCAGGACATCCTGAATCATCGGATCGCGTTCGATGAGGGCATCGAGGACTCCCGGATAGCCGAGAAACGGCATCGGCACGAGGGTGACATCGGGCCGTGACTGCTCGGTGGATTGAAGCTCCCAATGGCGAAATACGGTCTGCGGCAGGTGCGCGATGACGACGGAATGAGGCGGCAGAGAACGGATGCGGCGATCGTCGAAATCATCCGTTGCGTGAAACGTGGCGAGAGTCGCGTGCGCACGACTTCGTTCCAGTTGTGTCAGGCCGAGACCCGCGCTGACGAAGGCGAAGATCGTGAGGAGATGCGCTGGCTTGCGTGCTGTGTTGCCTCCGAGTTGCGCAACGACGGCGGCAACGAACGCAGCGGCAAAGCCTCCGATCGCCGCACATGCCGGCGTCTAAGACATCCCAAGCGGCAAAAAAAGGTAGCCGAGGCTGGAACGAGCATCAAGAGCAGCGGTCGCAACTGGGAATGAGCCGTGGTTTTGGCCCCATCGAGTCCGAAGAGAGGAGGCGGTGGCATCCACCCCGAGGATTTGAGCCTCAACGTTGATATTCGAGACGGAATCGTCCCTCGGCCTGAAGCAAGACGATTTGCTCAGCCAGCGAAAGACAGCGAGAGTTGTCGGGGATCGAAATGGCGTGGGGCCGGCTTTGGCGGAGGCGCTCTGGCGCTGATGCCGAGTTCGGAAAGAACACGAGCGGCATGGTCTTCATCTTTGGCGACCTCGATAACCCGCATCCTGCGCGTGCATTTCGGACAGACGGCGGATAGTCGTTTGTAACAAGGATAGTGGGTGCCCCAGATCCGAGAACAATCGGACCTAAAGGAGGTCATCCCATGTCGAAGACGATATCGTACCGAGCGGTTTCGATCGAGAAGCTGACGAGCGCGTTGGTGGTTGAAAAGCTATCAGGGGCGACGAAGCTGGTGGTCGCCATCGACGTCGCGAAGACGAAGATGATGGCGGGTTTTGGTCGCGAAGATGGCAGGATAAGCCGGTTGGTTCGGTTCGAGAGCCCGACCCAGACGCGCGCGTTCGTGGACCTTGTGGTGGCGACGGGCAAGGGGCTGGGCGTGCCGGTCGAGGCGTTGATGGAGCCGAGCGGCACGTACGGCGATGGGTTGCGCGCGCTGCTGATGGGCGAGGGCGTCTCGGTGTTCATGCTGAGCCCCAAGCGAGTTCATGACGCCAAGGAAGTGTTTGATGGTGTTCCGAGCCTGCACGATGCCAAGAGCTGCGTGGTGATGGCGCAGCTTCATCGTCAAGGCGTGAGCCGGGCGCACACCAAAATGAGCGCGGACCGGGTGCGCCTCCGCGCCCTGGTGCGTCGTCGCGAAGTGTTGGACAAGCCGCTCCGAGTGCACCTCGCTGAACTCGAGGGTCTTTGCGGCCGACACTGGCCGGAGCTGCTCGCCGACACGGACATATGGCGACGACGCACTCCGCTGGAGCTGCTGTCGAAATACGGGTGTCCGGCTGAACTCACTCGACATAAGGACGCGGCTCGAACGTTGATGATTCGTGTCAGTCGGAACATGATGAAAAAGGAACAAATCGAGCAAGTGATCGAATCTGCATCGCACTCGGTCGGCCTGCCGGCATCGAACGAGGAGCGCGATGTGATTCGCATGATCGCCGCCGAGGCGCTGCGCCTTCGCGCGTGGGTCGAGAAAATCGACAAAGAGCTCGAGCGCGTGCGTATAGGACATACGACCTGGGAAAAAGGTAGCTGAGGCTGGAGCGAACCTCA
>CAYZTA010000128.1:0-4512 GCA_964481145.1 uncultured Sandaracinus sp. | reverse complement strand
CAGCACCAGATGGACTTGCCGCTCGTGGCATGATCAGGATCGCATCCGCCCTGCATATCAAGGCGCAAAGGAGCGCGTCATGTACGCCCAAGCCAGCTCTCGCAGCGTCGCGGAAGGGTGCAGTGTGCGTCTCATGAGGGCTCCCACAGCGTCGCGGAGCGTGCAATGTGCGTCCCATGCGCGCTCCCGGACGCCCGGGGAGCGCGCAAAATGCGCCTCATGAGCTCTCCATGGGCGCATCGGACGTGGCTTGGGCGCCCATGGAACACCGCCCTCGACGCTGCCAAGCCACTTTTGGTGTGTCCAAGTGCGCGCCGGCGACGCATTGGATGCTCAAGTCGTGGGAAGAGGCTCCTCGGGCGCTCGCTTCGATGTCTTCCTTCGTTCTTGGATGAAGAACCCGGGGGCGTAGTCGCGACCGAGATTTCGTTCGAGCGCGCGCTGGGTGAGGATCACCTCGAGCCCGTCACGGCTCTTGGTGAGATCTTCAGCAGCGGACTCGCGGGCGATGCTGGCGCTCCCGCGCACTTGCGCGCTGGCGTTCGTGGTCGTGAGGGCGGCCTGGGCCGCATGCGCCCAGCGTCCCAGCCATTCGGCGTGACGCGCCAACACTTCATCCTCGATGGAGAGCCATCCGATGACGGCTGCGGCTTGGGCGCTCAAGGGCTGAGCGATGAACGCGTCCACGGTCGTACGGAAGAATCGCGTCCATCGAGGACTCTTGCGGTCGTTCTTCAGTGCCGCCGCGAGATCGCGACCGAAATCACGGCATTGAGCATCGAGCCGACGATTGGCGACGGACCGCAGCGCAGCGGCTTCGTGGTTTGCGGTACGCGCGGCCCGATCTTGGGCGCGGGCCCGCTCGACGATGGCCACCCAATCCTCGGTGATCGAGACCAGATCCGATGCATCTGGATCTGCTGCCAACCCAGCACGGGTATAGAGAATCTCGTTCTCCATCTCGTCATAGGTGAAGTCGGAATTGATCTTGCGCGCCATGCTTTTGCCTCCCCTTGATCGTGCCGAGCGTTGTGAAAGGCCTCGGACGAAGGCGGCGAAGATACTGTGATTCAGGGGAAGAGTGAATGGCGCGAGGTCAATCGGCAGGAACGTTGATCCGAAGCGGCTCCTCCGGTGGCCGTTTGCCCGGCGGGCGTTCCTCGCAGAGGGGGTCTTCCCTTATCTCGAGGGCAACGGTCTTCGAACCGCCCACCCGATTTCCGGCCGCACCCGTCCCGTGCTGGGATCCTGACTCACACCCGCAAATCCCCCAAGTAATTCCATAGGCAGCTCGCTCATGAAATACTTCCAGAGGAAGGGCACGCGCGACAAACCCGATGGCAGCTGAGCGGTCGTCAGCCCACCACCAATCATCCGTGCGTTCATCCCGTTCTGCCACGTCTCGACGTGGGGGTTGCGCGACACACCTCGCTGCCCAACACAGTACGGCACGAGCGCGTTTATCCAGCCGGTGATGTACGGACCTCCCGAGCCGTGCTTCTGCTTGTAGAGCGAGCCCCAGTGCTCGACATCAACGTCGCCATCCGCCGCACGGACGAAGTGCTCAAGCAGCGGATCGAGCGCGTCTGTCCACCACCCGAGCTCGTAGCTTGCAAGCCGCGCTGCGCGCGATCGCACTGCACGCCAATCATCGGGAGTGCCAGTCAGTGTGATCTCGGGGATCCCGCACAACGTCACAAGTTGGTATGCGAAATACGGTTGCACGGCCGAGAGCAGCGCGATCTCGCTCACTACGCGCGCTGTCGCATCCGTCGTTGTGAAGTCGCACACCACGATCTCACGCAGCTTGCCAGTGCGCTCGCCCACCTGTTGGGAGAACGCTGAGAACACCTCGGGCCACGGGTTCTCTGCGGCACCGAGCACGAAATCATCACGCCGCACCGAGATCGTCTCGCGCCCTTGGTGCGTCACGATGCGCGAACGCATTCGCTCCGCGCTTTGCTGCACGTGCAGCGCGAACCCCTGTACAATGCAGAGCCACACCGCGTCCGGTGAGAGTTCGAGCGGTCGATGCTGATCGAACGCCGCATGCACCGCAGCAAAAAATGGGTGATACGCAACGTACTCCTGTACCGGCCTGCGGTTCGCGTCCACCGCCTCCCGTGTCTCGAATGCCCTCACGAGCGGCCGGGCTGGTGTCCAGTACGCCTCAACCGATCCCCGAGCCAGCGACTCGATGGCTGCGCGCGGCTCGATCACCGGCAGCAGGGTCTTTGCTCGCTCCACTGCGCTCACCGTGAATGTCCGCATCACATCCTCTTCCCCGTCTTCCCGAGCGCACCGCATGGATGCTCAAGTTGTGGGAAGAGGCGGCGAAGATACTGTGATTCAGGGGAAGAGTGAATGGCGTGAGGTCAATCGGCAGGAACGTTGATCCGAAGCGGTTCGGCCGGTGGTCGTTTGCCCGGCGGGCGTTCCTCGCAGAGGGTGTCTTCTCTTATCTCGAGGGCAACGGCCGCTTCGTAATAGTGTCAGACGACGCGTATGAAGCAGTTCGATTGGACCCTCGATAAGCGTGCTGAACGGGAGGGAAAATCTTCCGAGCAAAGGCGCAAGCTCGCCCAGGACTACGCCGTAGGGCGCAGTGATGCTCGTATGATTCTTGACGATTTCGAGCAAGGACAGCTCGAGCTTTGGGACGATCGTGATGGCACGTAGGGCGGAAGACATGCAGCGCGTGCATCATCCACTCTTCGGATGAAGCAACCTTTCAAGCTCAGCAGGCAAAGGTGACGTCAGCTGGAGCCGTCGGCCTTTGTCTATCGGATGCGTGAGCTCGATCCGTGATGCGTGCAGCGCATGGCGCAAAAGGCCATCGACCTCGGGGCCGCCATAGAGCACGTCGCCGACGAGGGGATGGCCGATCGCCGCTAGATGCGCGCGCACTTGATGGCGCGTGGCGTGTGGAGCCGATGCAAGGATGAGCGTATAGGGGCCATGCGGCTCGAACGCGGTGATCTCCGTTCGCGCAGCTGCCACATTCGGCATGTGCTTGCCGGTCACGACACGTTTGGGATCGCGGGGATGAGGGGCGATGGGCAGATCGATCACGACATGCCGATCGATTCGGCCTGTCACGAGCGCGAGGTAGTGCTTCTCGATGCGCCCCTCGGAGAGCGCGCGGCGCAGCGCTTCGAAGCTCCGCGGATCGCGCGCTGCGAGCATCAACCCAGACGTGTTCGTATCGAGACGATGGACGATCCCGGGCTCGCGACGTGAGTAGCCCACGCCCCGCATCTCCGGGAATCGGGCGACGAGCGCATTGGCGACCGTTCCGAGCTCATCTGCGCGCAACGGATGACTCGGGACGCCCGCTGGTTTATCGACACAGACGAGCCACGCGTCTTCATACACAATCGAAAGAGAAAGGTCGTGATCAGGGCGAGCCTCGAAAACCGTCGGGGGCGGAGCCTTGGAGAGCGTCACCCGATCGCCGCGCGATACGACATCGCTCTTCCGAGCACGCCGGCCGTTCACTCGGATCGCATCCGCTTCGAGCATCTCGCGCGCCTTCTTGCGCGTCATCTCCGGAACGTGCCGAACGAGCAGCACGTCGAGCCGCAGCCCGTGCTCGGCTTCATCGATTTCGAGTTCGATCACGTTCTGCCCCTGCACTCTTCTGGAAGAATACCTCCCATGTCGCATGAATCGAGCGTCGTCCGCTACGTGCGTACGCAATTGGATGAGAGAGCTCTGCACGAAGCTTTGCGAGTTTCGGATGGTGTTCGAGCTCGAGCTGCGCAGCACCGAGCCACACTGAGAAGTCCGCGCCTTCGTGATTCACCACGACTTTTCTTGATCGAGCCATCCTTGGATGCCATCTTGGTATGGATGAAAAAGACGCTCCACATCGACGAGCAGCTTCTTGCGGATGCGAAGGCAGCAACGGGCGCTCGAACCGATACGGAGGCCATCCGCCTGGGTCTCGAAGCGCTCGTCAGGCAAGCCGCATCCAGAAGGTTGGCGGCATTGCTCGGTTCGGAGCGGGATGCCCCTGATGTCCCCCGACGACGGGAACACACGACGAAGAGGAAACCGAAGGCCAAACGTCGTGCCGCATGAGTGTCCTGGTGGATACGTCCGTATGGATACGGGCTCTTCGAGGCCGAGCTCCTTTCACCAAAGCTCTCCGCAAACTGCTTGAAGACGAGGATGTCCTTGGCCACGATCTCGTCTATGGCGAGCTATTGATTGGAGATCGTGGTGGTCGAGCAAGTCTCCTCCGCGACTACGCCCGACTTACATACGTTTCATCGGTCTCTCATGCTGATGTCGTCTCGTTCGTGCGCCATCACGGCCTGCATGGATGTGGAATCGGTTGGATCGACGCTCACCTGCTCGCGTCCGCCATTCTTGCTGGCACTCGACTATGGACAGCCGATGAAACGCTCGCGTCCTTCGCCTTCGAGCTCAAGATCGCATTCAGTCCACCGTAACTCTACAGGATCGCGCCCCGCGCGATCCTGTAGAGTCGTTTCTTTTCGGAGGGTC
>CAYZTA010000127.1:0-4553 GCA_964481145.1 uncultured Sandaracinus sp. | reverse complement strand
TTGAGGTTCGCTCCAGCCTCAGCTACCTTTTTCCCAGGTCGTATGTCCTATACGCGCGATACCGGCTCATCTCGTTCGAAGATCCTCCGGACCCACATGCGCTCGACGCTGCCCCGCGGGGCGAGCTCGTGGCGCAGCGACAAATCGTGGGAGAGCTTTTGCCCGCCGTTTCCCGTTACCACGCGAGCTGTGGCGGTGAGGGCGCGCCCGAACACGTATACGCACTGCGCATCGATCGCCCGACCTATGTCGCCGTGCGCCTCGCGAGCCGCTTCGATGCTGCACTTTATCTTCTCGCGCTGGACGGTGCGGAGATCGATTGTCGCAGCACCCTCGGAATGCAGCGCCTCACGCGCCGTTCGCAGATTTCCGCAGAGCTCCCGCCAGGTTTGTATTTCGTTGTCGTCGATGGAGAAAGCCAGCTTGCTCGGCCCGGCGGATATCGCATTGCCACGAGCACGTACCCGCTCGTGCCGTGATTCGTTGAATGAAGAACGCGCACGGCGAACTGGGGCCGATGCCGTGTTTGTCGCGATGGTGAAGTTCTGATCGAACGTGCCGAGCGGCAGACGTACGAGTCTTGACTCGTCCTGCTTGGTGCTTGGTGCTCGATCTCGACCTCGATCTCGATGCTCGATCTCGACCTCGATCTCGATCTCGAAGCTCGATCTCGAAGCTCGATCTCGAAGCTCGATTTCGAAGCTCGATTTCGAAGCTCGATTTCGAAGCTCGATTTCGATGCTCGATGCTCGATCTAAATCTAGCAGCGTGTCACGAACTCTTCGATCACTCGCGCTGCTTCTTCGGGAGCGCGTTGCAAGATGAGGTGGGCGGTTTCGAAATCGGTGATTTCGATCTTGGGCAACACACGCTGCATTTCTTCGCGTAAGGCCCGGCGTACGAGCCCATCGCGGCGTGCGGCGAGGTAAAGCGTCGGCACCTTTAGGTGCGCCAAATCGCTCGTGACATCGACATCGAGCACGGCCCGAACTCGGGCTGCCACGACCTTGGGTTGAACCTTGCTGAGCGAGCGTTGAAAGATTTCGACGAGCTCAAGTGGCGCGTCCCAACCCGCGAGAAGCAGGCGCACGAGGACCGCCGGCATACCGAACTGAAAAAAGAACGGATGCGTGAGCGGGCGAAGCAATGCGAGCAGGGGACTCACGGGCTTTCTGTGAAAAGTCGCCACCAGCACTACACCGCGGAGCTGTGGGAGGCCTGCCGCGCCAAGTTGAATCGCAAGTGGACCCGAAAACGACTCCCCTACGACCACGAAGTCTTCGCGCGGCAGGCGCTCTCGCACGTAACCCAAGAGATTCTCGTAATCGAGCGCTTGCCCCACTGGATACGAGATCACTTCATGGGCTGCTCGAAGATGCGGCAGGAAAGGTGCGAAGAGGTCGCCGGTCGCATCGAGACCCGGAAGGAGCACGAGCTTCACGGCGCTGTTATGTCGCGCTTCCGTTCGTTTGACGAGGTGAAGTGGCTCAAGACGCCTGCGTCGCGCCAATCTCATGCGCTTCGTGGCCCGGCGGTCGCAAGCGCGACGCGGGCATCCGTGCGCTGTTACGAGACGCTATCGTGATGATGTGAGATGACCAGCGCGCGTCTGAATCGCGGCTCTTCTCGATTCCAGCGCGCCGCGCGCGGGGCCGTCACCGACGATTTGGATCGCGCGGTCGATGACGAGCAGAGCTTCTCTCCACGCGCCCGCTTTCTCCGCGAGCTCGAGCGCCGCGCGCAAGGTCGCTGCGTCCTCTGTGATCGCTCCGGCTCGCGCGAGCGCGAGCGCGGCGTCACCGAGGCGCCCACTCGCCCGCAATCGTTCGGCGATGGCTCGCGCGGCAAGAGCACGCTCTCGAGGATCGGTCTTCGATTGCTCCGGAGCGTCGCGCTCGAGCTCCGCGAGCTCTTTGGCATCGAGCTCGCGCTCGAGCGCTCGAATTTCGGGCTCAGATGCAGCCAGTCGACGCAACGCGTCGAGCGCGTGGCGGGCGCGGAGCTCGGCGCCCGCTTTCACGGCGTCACGAGCGGCCTCGAAAAGCGCATCGCGCAGCGCATCCGATGCCACGCGTGAGGAGAGCTCGAGCAGCGCAGTCTCCGCTTCGATAGCGGCCAGATTCGCCCCCATTTCACGGTGAATTCGAGCCAATTCGGCCCACGCCTCGACGCGAAGCTCATCCGAGCGAGCGCGCGATGCGGCCGCTTCGAGGCGAGAAGCGGCGCTCATCGCATGAGAAGCACGTCGTGCGTGTGATGCCGCGTGGATGAGCGCGCGCGCGGCGCGATCAGGATCGGAGTGGAGTCGGGCGGCACGATCCCACGCCGAGAGCGCTTCGTCATGTCGACTCGAAGCTCCGAGCGAGCGCGCCAAGCCCTCACAAGCGGCGGCGTCGTTGGGCGCGAGCTGACATGCCTCTTCCCACGCGGAGAGCGCTTCGCTCTTTTCTCCAGCGCGATCGAGCAAGCCTCCTGCACTCCGAAGAACGGCGCCGCGCATCGGGCCAACGAAGGTCTTCCGAAGTGAACGAAGCGCATGGATGAACGTCTCGGGTTTCGGAACGCTCGATGCGCGCTCGAGCCATTCCATCGCGAGCGCTCCATCGCGAGGTCTTCGTCCAAGCGCCCGCGCAGAGAGATCGGCCGCGACGATGGGGTCGGGTTCGCGAAGTAGCGCGGATGCAGCGCGCAGTCCTTCGATCGCGATCTCATCGCACGGTTCAGCCCCGCCGAGCTCGCGCGCACACTCCGCAACCGCTTCGAGGTCTCCACGCGCAATGGCAGCGCGAAGGCGGAAGGACACGTTGTTCGGAATCGCGCTCGGAGGTTGCCCCAAGGTGAGCGCGATATCGGCGATGATCGCGAGGAGAGGGGCGAGCTCGCGCTGCATTTTGGCGCCGAGCGCGATGGCGAGCCGGAGCGCGTCCTCTTCGTTCGAAACGAGCGCCTTCGACACCGGGGCGAGCACACGCGCGTCTTCGAAGGCAGCGCGTGTCTCGTCCGCCATGGCGCCTGATTTGCCGGTACGGAATACGAGATGTCGTCCTTCGATGAGCGGCGCGCTGCGGGCAACGGACGCGAGCTCTGGCACACGCCAGCCGTGGGGGACGAGCGCTTCCGTCAATAGCTCGGTGAGCGGATCTTCGAGTCGAAGCACGCCGAGTTCCGGGTCCATCTCGGCGCCATATCCTCGAAGCGCGCCAATCGCATCGGCGATTGCGCTGCGCGGCCCTTCGAGCGCTGCGCGTACGTTGCGGACGGCGACCACGAGATCGCGACCTTCCCATGCTGGCAAGAGATCGAGCGCAACGGTTCGAACTGGATCGCGCAACACGAGGGAGAGCGTGCGAGGGCTCGTCCCGAGGACGCATATCGCGAGGTCGTCTCGAGAAAGCGCGTGAGCAAGAGCATCGAGGTCCAGGCGCACTTCGAGTTCGATGGTGCGCGCCCGTCGATGTCTGAAGCGATTGGCTCCCGCGCGCAGATCCATCGGCAACGGGAGGCGCCCGAGATCCATCACGAGGCGGGTGAGCGTGCCTGCTCCGAACGCGACCGGTCGCGCGAGTGTGGCGATTCCACGCCCCGCTTCGAATCGAAGCGAAAAGCCGATGGGCTTCGCAAGGTGGGCTGGCTCCCCCTGTCACGAGCGCGCGCCGCATCCTGCCCTCCTCCGTGCCTTATGGCAGTCCATCCGAACCTGGCGATTCCAAGATCGAGAACTCCACCTCGCCGTCATCCGGGCTGGCGGAGGCCTGCAGACGCAAAACCAGAGGGCCCTCCTCGGCGCAGCGCGAGACAGTCGCGTGCGGAGAAGGGCCGGACGCGGACGCCACGAGGGCGCCGCTCGCATCGCGCAGGAAGAGATCGACATCGCGCACATCGACCCCACCCGCGGCCGCGATCGCGATGCATTGATGCTCGGCCACATGGACCTCTCGCTCGTACAACGTTTCGCGTTCGATTTGCGACGCGAAACGTTCGCGCCCTCTGGGCTCGTCCAACCACGATCCATCCGGGCGCCGTGACCCTCGGGGCTGACACCGCCAGGATCGATCCTGGTGTCGTGACCTCCGGGCTCATCCGACCAGGATCCATCCGGGTGCTGTGACCCCGCGAGGTCGGGCGGGCAGGATCGATCCTCCGCCCAACCTCGTGAGCCCTCGCTCACACTGCGGGCGTCGGCTCGACTGGCGAGTCGGGCGAGCCGACGCCGGCGCGGGGGCGCGACTCCCACTGAGTCAGCGGACGCAGCAGTCGATCAGCGCGCGCCTGGCTCTCCGGCTGATCCCGACGCACCGAGACGACGATCGGGGGCGATCATGCGGATCGATGTCCATCCATACGCGTTGAACGGCCAAAGCCGCTCGCCGGAGTGGCCAAGCTCACGAGAGGCTTCATCCTCGCTCGCAAACGGGCGTGAGGGTGTCGGCCGCCCGTCGGGCACCGTCGATTCCGCCAGCGACCATGCGACTTTCGCTTGTGAATCGACATCCTCGGCCCGGCCTCTCATGTGCTGTGGCAGCACGGCATGGCTCTGTCCGCCGGCGCTTGCG
>CAYZTA010000126.1:0-4583 GCA_964481145.1 uncultured Sandaracinus sp. | reverse complement strand
GGTAGACGGTGGAGCCACTCGAGACCACCGAGCCGTTAAAGCCCTGCAGTCCGGTCATGTGTGGGTTGTGGGAGCCGAGGAAGTTCGTCGGTTCGACGGCACGCGATGGTCGGTTCTGACACCGATCGAGACTCCCATCTCCAACATTCAACTCTTGGCACGAAGCGACTCCGATGTCTGGCTCGCATCCACACAACATGTGCAGCATTGGAACGGATCTGCATGGCAATGGATCCCGGTGGACGCGAGCTCATCCATCTCGGTGATCACCAGCATGGCCGCCGCAAACGAGCGCATCTATCTCTTTCTGAGGGGTGAACATCATCCCGTATTTTCGTTGAGCGAGGAGGGTCGGTTCGAGCCCGTCGCTTTGCCCGAAGAAATGCGTCGAATGATCTTGAACGACGGAGTGGTGGGCGCGTCTGGTTTGAGTGATGTCTGGGCAATCGGATACCGTGGAGCGATTCATTTCGACGGTCATGACTGGAACATTGCTCTCGATGAACCCCTCAAAGTGAGTCGCGGTAGCTGGTTTGCCGAGGATTGCGGCTTTGTCGTGGGCGTCGACGGAATGATTCTCGAGCGTCGTGGTCCCACGCTCTCGTCCGTGAGCACTCATGCGAGCGTTGGCGCCGAGCGCGGACTCCTGTTCAATGTGGATTTTGGTCGAGACGACGAGCACGAGTGGGTTGCTGCTCGTGGAGCATTGCTCCATCGAGCGCCCTCCGCGCGAGAGTGGGTTCGTGTTCCGATCGAGAACCATGAGATCACCCCGTTTGCGTTCTTTGACGGGGAGATTTGGTTTGGAACACCCGAGCCAACGGTCGCTGCGATTGTCGTTTATGGAGGCTCGGACATGTTGCGGCCTGCCGCGACCGATCCCGTGGCTCGTCAGTGGATGAACTTCGTATGGGCAAATCCGGATCGTTCGGAGCTTCTTTTCGGCGGTGCTGGCGGAATCGTGAAGCGTTCCAGTGTGGGCGAGTTCTCGATGGCGTCGGATTGCTGGATTGATGCGATCGATGGATCGTCGAGCGAAGTGTGGGCGGTAGGCCAAAACGGATGCGTACGCCAACGTGTGGGCGCGGACCGATTCACGGCGCTCGATCCTGGCGTCAGCTCCGATCTGACAGCCGTACACTACGTTTCGTCCGCGGAAGTGTGGATCGGCGGAGTTGATTCGACGCTCCTCAAATGGGATGGAAGTTTCCATAGAATCACACTTCCAACCGTGCGATTTGGAAATCGGAATTTCCAAATCGTGGTCTCGATCGCGGGGGCCATCGACGGCCCTCACGGACTTTGGGTACTCCTCGGAGGCGGTGAGATCGTAGAGATGCGGAGCGGCCGTGAACCGATCCTACATTCACTGCACTTCGAAGGAACGCGCGCCGAATTCGCGACGCCGGATGAGCTCGTCGTCGTGGGCCAAGGGCAGTCGATCGTGCGCAGACGTTTTTGAGTGTCTTAGGATGTTCTCTCCTTATTTGCGCGACTATGTCGCGCAAATAAGGAGAGAACCCGATGCCCCTGATACAAAAATCGCAGCGGCTCCAAAAGAATGGTCGGAACGGCACGAAGCACGCAAAAACAGGAACTCAGAGCCAACCTCGACCAGACTTCCCCGCGCAGCACCTCGAAGGAGCTTACGTATTCTTCGCATCTGACGCGGACTCGAGTTTCATCACCGGGCAAATTCTGCCAGTGCTCGGCGGCTCGGCACCGGGATAACATTCGAATCGGAAGAGACGAGCAGGACAATCAACGACGGATTCGATCGAGCACGAGGGGACGTGAGCGCGGACGCCTCTCACCGAGGGTCCATGCGTTCTTCGTTCGCATCGAGAACGCATCGACATCCGCATCTTCGCGAAGATGAAGCTCGGCGAGCGCCTCACCCTTCTGCACCTTCTCACCGAGATGCGCCTTGATCACGATTCCGACTGCGGGATCGACCTTCTGATCGGCGCGGGTGCGGCCCGCACCCAGCGCCACTCCGAGGAGCCCCAACTCGAGCCCATCGATCGCAGTGACGAACCCGCTCTTGGGCGCAGCGACGTCCACGACGAGCCGCGCCTTGGGCAGGAGCTCGGGCTCATCGACGACCCGAGGATCACCGCCCTGCGCTCTCACGATCTCGCGCATCTTTGCGGCCGCGCGGCCATCCGCGATCGACGTGAGCAGCATGTTTCGTCCAGCGGCTTCGCTCTTGGCCACACCTCCGAGCCGAAGCATCTCTGCGCCCAAGACGAGCGTGAGCTCGAGCAAATCAGCGGGCCCTCTGCCATGCAAAATCTCGAACGCTTCTTGGGTCTCGAGCGCATTGCCGATGGTTCGTCCCAAAGGTGCGTCCATCGCCGTGAGGATGGCTGTCACCTTCTTGCCCGCAAGGCGGCCCACCCGCACGAGTGAGCGCGCGAGTGCGCGCGCGTCGTCCATCGATTTCATGAACGCTCCGCGCCCGACTTTCACATCGAGCACGAGCGCATCGATGCCTTCGGCGAGCTTCTTCGCCAGAATGCTCGCCGTGATGAGCGGGATGCTCTCGACCGTGGCCGTCACGTCGCGCAGCGCATAAAGACGCTTGTCCGCGGGTGCGATGTCTGCGGTCTGGCCGATCAGCGCGCAGCCAATCTCACGCACTTGCGCGACGAACTGCTCCGCGCCCATCGACACCGAAAACCCGGGGATGGCTTCGAGCTTGTCGAGCGTCCCTCCGGTGTGTCCGAGCCCACGACCGCTCACCATCGGCACCGCCACCCCGCAAGCGGCGACCATCGGCGCAAGGCACAACGAGACTTTGTCTCCGACGCCTCCCGTCGAATGCTTGTCGACTTTCGCTGAGGCGATCGAGCTCGTATCGAGGACGCGTCCCGAGTCACGCATCGCGAGGGTCAGCGCGACGATTTCATCTGGGTCCATCCCATGGAAAAAAATCGCCATCGCGAGCGCGCTCATTTGATAATCGGCCACGTCGCCGCGAACGAAGCCTTCGATCAAACCGCGAATCTCAGCGTTTGTGAGGCACTCTCCATCGCGCTTCGATGCGATGAGCTCAGGGACTGTCTTGATCACGGGCGACATGTTCGGAAGACGCATAGTGATGAACGAAACGAACGAACACAACTTCTCAGTCAGCTCGTCGAGTCGGTCGCGATGACTGGACGGTTCCTGCGACTGAGTCGGTGAGGATTCACGCGGACATCACCCAATTCCGAAAAGCGACTCACCAGAATCGATTTGATCTCCGATCAATGCGACCCTGCTTAGGGCGCTCGTCGTCAACGCCAGCAGGATCCCTCAGCAGCCAGAGCCGTCCGCGCCCGGTACGACGATCTCGACCTGCTCGACTCCGAGCAGGCGGCCCGCGCTGACGAAGCGCACCTCTAGTAAGAAGCGCTCGGCGCTCGGCGCTCGGCCCCGGGACGACCGCGTCGTTACGCAGTCGCACCGCGAAGATCACGCGTGTGTCGCCCGTGACGCCGACGAAGATCCCATGCTCGAGGTCGATCGACTCCACCCCGGTGGCGGGGATCGCACTCACGGGCTCGACTCGCTCCACGAAGCGCCGCGGGTCGATGTCATCGAAGGGATCGGGGTCGACGAGCTCTGCGGTGATGTCGATCGCGATCGCGTCGACGAGCGTCGCGAGCGTCCTCACCACCGTGGCGATCGTGTTCCCAGCGTCGCCCAGCGTCCGCACGAGGGGGCCGCTTGGGCCGATCGCGCCCGTGTCCTCGGCGAGCGCTCGCAGATGCGCGAGCGTCTCGGGGACGATCGTCGAAGGGTGAATGCTCGCGACCTTCGCGTCGATCGCTCGAAGCGCCGCGAGCGCCTCGTCGTACGTATGTGCCTGTCCGTCAGCGCACTCGGACGGGTATGGGTGCACCCCGCCAGGGCCCTCGTGGAAGGGTGAGTCAGCGAAGTGGATCACGATGGGCTGCGCATCGATACGGAAGCAATGATAGCCACCCCGTGAGTCAGGAGGGCAGGCGGGCCCGGGGCGCACATATGGCTCGACGCCCTCACCGGTGGCGAGCTGATAGAGCGCCTCCACGTTCGACTCGGGTGTGTCGTCGTTGAAAGCGTAGGAAGCGAAGCAGGCAGCGAGAGCCGCTTGAAGGATCTCGATGTCCGACGTCGGCGGGGTCAGACTCCGAAACGGGAGCGCGTCGCTGAAGGGGCCCGTGCATTCGGGCCCTCCAAAGTCGGAGAACGACGCGACCCCGATCCGCACGTCGTCGCCGAACTCGAGAATCCGAGGGAGCGCTGCGCGCAGAGCGTCCTCCAGGCCGCTGAAGCTGTACCTGCCCGAGAGGCTCGTATCTACGAGCAGTACGACGTCGACCGCACCCACACGACGCGGCGCAGCAAGGTCCAGGCGTACGGAAGGCTCACCCAGCGGCAGCTCCACGCAGGGCCGCGGAGGGTCACCGAGCCCGGTCCGCGCACCGCAGCTGCTGAACATCAGCGCGAGGACGACCACGAGCGCTTGTCGCGTCATCGCGCCTGCAGGATTGGCACCAGGCAATTGTCCGGCTCGCAGGCATGCGGCGTCGAGTTCCGGACGCTCTCCAGCTCAG
>CAYZTA010000125.1:0-5173 GCA_964481145.1 uncultured Sandaracinus sp. | reverse complement strand
GATTCGCTTTTCAATTCGCAGAAGAATGAGTTCTTGATCTCGTGTCATGCTGCTTGAATATCACCGCTCGTGTCCCATTTCTGAGCAATGCCACTCGGCGCCTCATCCCACGATGTCATGGGGATGCCGCATATGCGCTCAAGGGAATGCCGGACGCGAAACGAGTCAGTGGCAACGCCGCATGCCAGTCGGCCGATAGCCTGTCTTGACAAGTTACAACGTTTTGCGAGTGCGCGAGTCGTAGTGTGCTGGAGAACGGCAATCAAGAGCTCGCGACCTCGCGATTGAATGCGTCCGTTGGCGTCAGTCGGAAGCATGGCGCTCCTTGCGTGGCGCAGAGTCGGTGCGGGGGCGGCCTCGGCCGTGCTCGTCTGGACGCTCAACGCCGAGGATGTCCATCGCCTCGTAGACACCGCGGAGGCCAATGCGAAACACGTTGGCGGCATTTTGGGTATCCCCGAATACCCCATCCCGTATCCCCGCCGCGGCCGCCATCGCGCGCTGGCTCTCGTTCAGATGCCGGCGCTTGACGTTGAGTGACACGACGAAGCCCACGGGGTCGTCGCCTTCGTAGTCGGTGAACTCCGGCCGGATGCACGCCTCATGTGCAGCGCGGAGCCGGTTGCGACCGTCGAGGATGAGCGGCGTCAGCTCTCCCGCTTCGACCTTCGTGAGCAGTTCGGTGGCCTGCTCGTCACCGCGGTCACGCTCGCGCTTCAGACGGGCGATGTGGCCGGTGGTGGAGTTCGCCTGTCGCTTTCCCTCCGTCGGATTGTCATGACAATCCGACGGCTCTCCCTTCACAAACCGCCCCTTGTCATCCTTGGGTCGTACACTGTTCGCCGGTCGCGAATGCTCGTCGGCTGCCGGCGCGAACGCGGCCATGGCGTAGGGCTCGAGCTTCTCGATCGGCACACCCAGCCCCCACGGCCGCTTGTAGGCGCAAAATTCTTCGCGGGTCATCGCATTCCCTTATACGGGTCGAATGTCCGGTCGTAGGAATGACGCTCCTCATGCTCGTCGCGCTCTGCATTGAGCGCTGACACTGGCACGTGATCTTTCATCGAAAGCGGTTCCCAAGCAGAAAGCGCAACCGCGTCATATCGGTCCGGTGACCGGCCGAGCTCTTTGCGAAGTGAGTCTTTCGCACTCGTTTTGAGCAGACCACGTGTGTTTACGGACCACTCGATTTCGTGCAATTCACTCGCAAGTTTGACGTCCTCTGGAATCGCACCTCCTTCGCGAATCCATGCCTCGAGATTCGCGGTCAGTTCATCACGCATGCGATCGTAAATGTGCGGCTGACGAACCGCCCGATCACTGACACGCACCGCGACGAGCTCAAACGCGTTCGTATTCCGATCGACATGGCCGCGCATGAGGCCGTACAAACTCGCGCCGATCGGGCCCTCGCGATCGATCACCACAACAGGTGTTTCGCGCGGAAGTCGATATCTCTCGAGGAAGGAGATCGCATGCGCGAGAATCGCGTCGTCGTTTTGCCCTCGCATCGCGATGAGCTCGATGACTTTGTATCCGCGACGAATCGCAAACACCGTCTCGTCGCCGCTGCCAGATGCGCCGGCAGGATCGATGCCGACGAAGAGCCGGCCGTCGGCGGGAGTCTCGTGCCATCGCTGCTCGGCCTCTGCGATTGCGTGAATGGAGAAGACCTTGCCGTCTTCCGCGGTGGCGAATTCGCCTTTGACACGCACTTTGTAAAGCGCCGAATCAATGCCCCACTCACGACGCTTTTCTTCGATCCACTCACGTGTTGCGAGGCCGGGAATCACGACTCTGCCTTCGGTCACATTCGGAGTTTCTTCTGACGATATCCGAAGCGTTTTGTAAAAGCCTGCTTTGCCGTGGAATGCAGCAAAGAAGGCGCCCGATGTCTTTGTCGGATTGCTGAAGAGAGCGATTTTGGCACCACCGGCACGATTGCCTTCGATCGCCTCAAATATTGAATCTGGAACGCCACTCGCCTCATCAATCAGATACAGCAATCGAGCGCCGCTCACACCTGCAACAGCCTCGCTTTCACGCGCCGTGAAGCCGACGATTTCGCGGAAGTCGTGGCTCTTCAAACCAGTCCTCGCGAGCTCGCCGATATTGCCTTCGATGATCGCGCTATGCGGGCAAGGCCGGGGGATGTGGCGTCCCTCAGGGTCGGCGGCTTTGCAGTCGATACAGCGGCCGGAGCGAGCACGCATCATCTTGAGCTCGCGCCACAAAATCTGATCGACCTGGCGTGATGTGGTCGAGCTCAAAACAACCCGTGCATCGGGCCACGAGCAATACCACCACAAAGCTGTGATCGCGATGCTGTGAGACTTCGAAACCTTATGGCCGCTCGCTATGGCCGAACGATCGTGATCTCGTATCGTCTCGAGGATTTCGATCTGTCGTGACCACGGCTCAGTGCCCAACACGTCACGAGCAAACGACGCGGGGTCTCGTTGATATCGAATGGACGGGAATCGAATCTGCGATCGCCGATCGCAGAGCTCGACAAGGCCGGCGCGAAGGTCGGCAATGAAGGCATTCATGGGGCCCCCTTCGAGGTCCACTCATCGATCGCGGCGATGAGCTGATCGGATGCCTCGGGGTGGTCGTTCGCAATGCTGAGAAGGATGCCGCGCAGCGGCGTGAGCATCTCACAGGCTCGAGCCTCGATGCGGGCCTGGCTCTCGGCATCCTCACGCTCATGCCGGGCGATGCTTGCGGCGAGCAGTCGGCTTTCGGCCGACAGCTTTGCGACCTCTCCCGCCGACAGCCCGGGCACCGTCCGGACACACTCGACATCCTCGAGAAGAAGCCGGAGGTGAGCGAGTGTGCCGCGCTCTGGGATGCTGGTCGTGGTAGATAGAGTGGGCGTCGAGATCGAAGTGGAGCCAGGAGCTCGATCCCAAGCATCGACCGGGATCGAGAACTCGCGCTCGAGCGCACGCCTCACGTCCGGGTGCGGGAGGGTCTCGCCGCGCCTGGCCGAGGTGATGGCCGACTTGGAGGCTCCGACCCGCGCTGCGATGGCCGCGGCCGGCTCGACCAGGTCGGCCAGAAGCCGCTGGCCCTCTGTACTTTTGTGCGATTTTGTAGCCATTTTTCCTCGCAAATCTCACGACCGCACACAGGGCTCCAGGAGCCCCTTTACGGCGTTTTTATTTCGGATGACCCCGTGTACGGCCGAAGCGCGGAAGATCCGCCTTGTGGCGCCAGGGAGCCGGAATCGGGCATGAAGTCGCCTCGCAGTGACCTGAAAAATCCAGCGGTGCCGGACCGGGGGAAGCCGACTCGAGGGATGCCCCCCCGACCCACCCCATAACTGTTGGCCTGGGGGGTACATGTGGGTCATCGCCATCGCAGCCCCCTGGGGAGCGCTCGCGGCCGTGCCCATGGGGGCGTGAGCGCCTGCCGGATGAGCGTGAGGGCGTGCTCGATGCGGAGCTCGCAGGCGCAGGCATGTCCGGGGGGTCGGCGGCAGGCGTGGCACTCGAGCTGCGCTGCCAGTCGGCGGGTGGCGCGCATCGAGGCGGCGAGGGCCGTGGGCAGGTTACTCATGACTGGACTCCTCGTGAGGTGGGTTTGCGGGTCCGGTGGGTGGCCTTGGGCGATTTCAGAGCGGTGACGCTCTTTCGTCGCTCTGGCTCGACCGCTCTGTCCCTAAGGGGACTCAGAGCGGTCAGAGCGGTGCTCTGACAGAGCGCTCTAGAGTGGTCATAGCGGTGGTGATTCACGGGTCCTCCGAGGCGACCGAAACCACCCGGCTCAGCGGCACCACCTTGGCTCCGGCTTTGAGCGCCGCGAGTCGTTCTCGGCGACCGTGTCCCGCATCCCCGTCCACCCCCTAAAGGGGTGGGGACACGGGGACACGGTCCGGGACTTGCGCGTCGGGGACACATCGGGGACACGCGGGACACGCGGTAAAATAAGGGGTTGCGCGGGGACACATCGGGGACACGTCGCGGCTCAAAACGTGTCCCCGCCCATCGAAAATCTCGGGGACACGCGGGACACGCGGTAAAATAAGGGAATTAGTCATTTTCGCTCTCCGAGCGGGCTTGGGCGATCGCGTGGTACGGACGTGCTCCGCCACCCCCGATCCGACCCTTCGCGATCGCGAAGCCGATCGCCCTGCTCCGGAGGGCATTGCGTCCCTCCACCAACTCTCGCAAAGCACGCTGCCCACGCACCGGACCGACCCTGGCTAGTGTCAGGACCAACCGGTCCGCCATCTCGGCGACCTTGGCGTCCTCGGCTGCCGAGATCGCCTCATCATCATCTCGCTCGTCATCCGGACGCTCGATCTCCGAGAACGTCGCCCGGTCGAAGTCGAGCCGAAGTCGGAAGGCAACGTCGCTCGTCGAGTGGCGCCCCATCCGGTTCTTGGCGATGAAGGCGTCCGCCTGCCCTGTCTCGCCCTTGACCGACGCGAGCACAATTCCAAGAGCGAGTGCGTATTCGATCGCGCCGCTTTCTTTGAACGCTGCGAGTGGGTCGATGCGGTCTGAGCTGGACCGATAGAAGCCTCTCGAGACCTCGCTCGTGCAAAGCACGATGAGCCCGGAAGCCGCCGCGGCCTTGAGCGTGCGCACCACCATATCGATCCGCTGGCGAGTCTCGAGGAGGTCACCTCCATCGATGCGGCATGTCTGGAGTGAATCGACGACGAGCACGCCAACAATGCCAACGTCCTTGGCACGCTGAACGAGCCATTCCACGGCGTGATTGAGAGTTGCTTCGTCAGGGTCGACGAAATCCACGAGTCCAGACTCGAAGTGCCGAGCAAGCGCTTGTCGTGTGGGCTCGTGCGCTGCCTCGATATCCTCTCGGACGAGCCCGCATTGCTGACCCCATCGGGTCATGAGCCCTTCGCGACCTTCGTCGGCAGCGTAGACGAGCACGGGATGACCGGCGTCGTGGTAGACATGAGCGAGATGCAGCGCGAGCGTGGTCTTGCCCGCACCAGGAGCACCGCCGATCGCAACCAGCTTTCCTTGCCGAAGACCTCCGCGCGTCCATTCATCGAGAGTCGAGAAGTGCGTGGGAAGTGCAGGTCCGCCGCTCGCGAGATCGAGCGCAAGCTCTCGTGCGGTTTTCCATTTTCGTTCGAGTGGTGGCGGCGGCCCAAGCGGCACCACCTGCTCCGGCGTGGGTCCGACTGAATGATCGA
>CAYZTA010000124.1:0-5239 GCA_964481145.1 uncultured Sandaracinus sp. | reverse complement strand
AAGGACTATTCAACTGAGACCGATCGGGCCCAGACACCGAAAACTTGACACCACCGAGGGGGGCCATCGGCCGGCTCATTCATACAACTCGTCAATGCACAGTCACGCAATCGTGTGTCGACTATGCTTACTACAAGGACCATTGGAGAGCCGGGAACGTGTTGTACTTCGCGCGCACCCCTCACCTGGACTTCGTTCGAACGAAGCTCGCCGAGGTGACGAAACATTGGTGGGTGAGCCGGTCCCGCGCCGACTTCTCTTCTCCGAGGACTTCCAGACTTCGTCGTGGTCACACGAGCAACGTCAAAAACGTCGATGTCTGCTTCTCGTGTCCGTCATGTCTTGCAGAGCAGTCATCCCAGTCATCCAACAAACGCACCGACCACCATGAACGTCACGACGATGGCGACGAGATGGATCAAGATCGACAGTTCCGCTTGCAGCAGCTGCATCGTGTATCCCAGGCTCCGTTCAGCGTACGAACATACCGCACGAGGCGTACACGTCGGGGCCGACTCGAGGAACGATTTGCACGCGCGCGCCAGGCAATCGGTTGCGGTAGATCTCGACCTGCTCCCGCAGGGCTCGTTCGGGTGGCTCGCGGCTGTGTTCCGGACTCGGCGGGTTATAGCGAACGATGTTGATGTGCACGTGCAGCTGTCGGTCGAGCACCGCGTCGCAGATCTGATGCACGTCCGTCGGGTCGTCGTTGACACCTTCGATGAAGGCGTAATGGATCTTGATGAGCTTGTAGCTGTGCCGCTGCCAAGCGGTGAGTCGGTCGAGCGCTTCATTCGCCGGAAGCGCCCTGGGAAGCCAACGGCGCCGAACCTCCTCGTTCATGGTGTAGAGCGAATAATAGAGTTCGGGTTGGTACCGATCGAAGATGTCCACGAGCGGGCGGTCGAGCGACTTGGGCAGGATGGTCGACACGAGAAAGCGCGAGCGGAATCCGCGGCGGTGGGCACGTCGCCAGAGCTCGTCGAGGAGATCGCCTGCACCTTCGACGAGCACTGAGTTCGCCAACGGCTCTCCTCGCGCCATGAAGTTGTAGTGCACGTCGCGTAATGCAGAGTCGGCTTTTGCGGCAGCAAACTCGAGCACCACATCCGCTTGCTCCAAATACTCGGCCAACGTGACGTCGCGCGATTGGGTCTGCCCCGTCGCGGTGAGGTGACACATGCGACACGCCTGCTGGCAACCAGTTTGCGAGGACAGGTAGAGCGCGAAATAGCCGGGAGTACGCTGTACGAAGCGGGTTTCAATGCGGCCGGGAGTGACGTGACGCACCCAGTTGACCGAGGCGTCGATCGCGCTGTGTGTTGTTACGTAGCGCGACTCGAGGTTGTTTCTTTTGACACGCATGTGGGCTGCATAGTACGGATCTCCGCCATGGCTCGCCAGGCTTGTCTCGTGACTGAGCGACTACGCATGGGCTTCCTCCGTCGCGTTGCGCGCTCATCCGACGCGGACGCGTATGTGCTGCGAGGCGGATTGCGCCTACGTCAGCTGGTCCCGATCACGCGACGGGTCGGCGACGTGGACCTCGTGTGCACCCAACCCTGGAATCTGGAGCTTGCGAAACACGCGCTACGGCGAATGCTGAGCGATTCGGCGAATGACGAAGTCATCTTCCATCGTTCGCGTTTTGATGTGTATTCCGCCGCGAGCGTCCGACCGGGCGTTCGGTTGTATGCGCAAGGCTCCGTGGCCGGTGAGCGAGCGGACCTCGTCGTTGACGTCGTGTTCAACCTCGAGCTCTACCCGGCGCCCGAGTGGGTCTCGATGCACGACTTTCGACTGCGCATGATCGCGGGCTCGACGATTGTCGCCACCAAGCTTCGAGTCCTGGCGGAGCTCGACCGAGCATGGCGGGCGAAGGACCTGAGCGATGCGTTGCTCTTACTGCGAGCCCACAACCTCTGCAATCTGGGGGAGGCGATGGAGCATGCGTGGACGCAAGGAGACGTCGATCCACGCGAGATGATCGCGCACCCTTCGTGGTGGAACACCGGCAGCGCGCGCTGGAACGCCTGGCGAATCAACGAGCCGAACATGCCAACCTTGGAAAGCGCCGTCGACGAACTTCGCCACCACTTGGCGCCGTTTTGGAGGCGACGGTGACCAACCGTCGGATCGTTGAAGCGCGCGAAGCGGTCTGCGCGGATCCCGAAAACGATGGTCTGCGCAACGCCCTGGCCGACGCATACGAGGCGGGCGAAGAGACCGAACGTGCGCGCTTCATTCGTCTGCAAGTGCAGCGCGCATCGCTACCCGAGTGGGACTCGCACGCTGTCGATCTCGAACTCGAAGAACGTGCCCTCTTGGCGAAACACGAGAGCCACTGGCGCAAGGCGGAGCTCCCAAAGCTGGAGGGCGTGACCTGGGGTCGCTTCGAACGCGGCATGGTGGCGAGGGCAGGCTTTAGGAGGCCCGCCGACATCACGAAACACGGCGCGGCGGTTGTTGCCGCCACGCCGATCACCCGTGCTGTGATGCACTGGCCCGACTCGAATCGGTTCCCGACGATTCCTGCGCTCGGACAGATACGCGAGCTGAGCGTGGTGGGGGCGGTATATTCGTCAAAGGACTTGATCGGCCTCGGCAAATGTCCCCTGCTCGACTCCGTGCGGGAGCTCAACCTGGTCGACGCCGAGCTACGCACCAGCTTGGCAGGCCTGCTGAAATCCAGCCGCCTGGCGAATCTCGAAGCGCTACGCATCCCGCATCACCAGCTGGGTAACCAAGGGATGAAAGCCGTGTTGAATGCATCGCTCCCCGCGCTCAAAGAGCTGATGGTTCAATGCGCTGAGCACTACCAGCATGTGGGCAGCGGGGAGCAGCGTTTGTTGGCTGCGTTCACCGAGAAGGTCGTCTACGCGCTGACACTTTGGCCCGGCCTAAGGCAGCTCGAAGCACTCGACATCAGCGGGAATCTCGTGGGCATCGACGCCTTGCGAGGGCTGCTCGGTTCGCCGAGTACGGCGAGGTTGCGCCGCTTGCGCATTCGACGAGTATCCGACGCCCAGTGGGATATGGACGACTCGCTCGAGGCGTTGGGGTTCGGTCCTCGAGGACAGCTTGATGAGCTGGACGTGGGCGACAACGATCTCAACCAAAGCTCCGCGCGGGCGCTGGCCGAGGGCTCCGCTATGCAGTCGCTCAAAGTGCTGCGCATGGATCGGGTGCGCTCGAAGTCCTTCGACGTCCTCTCGTCGGCGCGTTGGATGCACGAGGTGCTCGTGCTGCACGCGGACGCGAAGGCTCTCCCGTCCGTGCTGGCGAGAGCGCCGCGGAAGCTCCACACCTTGATTGTTGACGCCTTGCCTGAAGATGGCGTGATCGCCGCGCTGTCGACGCGTCCTTTGCCCGGGCTGAAGGTGCTCGATATGAGTCGCGCCTCGCTTGATGACGCTGGGCTAAGGCAGCTGGGCACGTTGGACATCTTTCCTGGGCTCGTGGAGCTTCGACTTCGGATCGACCGGCCTCGCTTCACCGAAGTGGGCGCCTTGCAACTCGCTTCTTCGCCGTTAGGCCAGCAGTTGATCAGCCTCACGACAGGTTTTGCAGCAGCGGACCGGCTTTCTCAGCCGATTCCCGAGACGATAGGACACGGAGCCTATCGAGGGCCGCTGGGCGAGCTATGAGCATCGTCAGCTTCTGCGTAGGAACGGGACGATGTGGCACGACGTTCATGGCCGAGCTCGCAGGTCTCGAGCCTGCGGTGGCCGCGTCGCACGAACGACTGCGCTTGCCAGCCACATTCCACATGTACTGCAAGTGGCACGGCATCGAGGTAGATGCCGAGGGTTTCCTCGTCGACCGCGAACGAGTGGTGCGCGAAGACCTGGCCGAGCACGACGTCTCGTTCGAAGCGAGCGCGCTGCTATCTCATTCAATCGCCGAGCTCGCCGCACGCTTCGATGCACGCTTCTTGATGTTGGTGCGCAACCCGCACGATACGGTCGCGTCCTTCGCTGCGCGGGGCTGGTTTCTGGATCCTATCCCATGGGCGGACACGACCAAGCCGCCGACCATCTCGGAAGGCATGAACCCGAGGCACTTCTTCGGACGCAATCTCCCGCGGGGCGACGAAATGAACCGCTGGAGGCAGCTGACTCAGATCGGTAAGCTCGGCTGGTTCTGGGCCGCCCGGAACGGCGCGATTCTCGAGCAGCTCCGTCAACTTCCAGCGTCGCGTCGCACCATCGTTCGACTCGAGGACCTGGACCATTCGAAGTACGTCGAGATCGCCCGAGCGTTGGGATGGGAGGTCACCATTGACGCCGCGCGCTTCGGCGAGATTGCGGCCCAAAGGTTGAACGCCGGTCCCAACGAGCCGGTGCACCCGTCGACATGGGACCCTGTGTCGGCCGCAGAGCTCGAGGTTGAAGTCAGAGCCTTGGCCGAGGCGCTCGGGTACGAGGCTTCCACAAAAAGGCGGGTCGCCGGCCATCCGGCGATCACGGGTGCCATCACGTTGCTATGATCGGACATGCGCACGTGGAGCCTGGTTCATCACGCATCTCGACGCTTCGCGGAGCTCACGTGGAACGAGTATGAGGTCGAGGTGACGCTCGGTGTGATGGGGGAGGAGGGCAAGACACAGCGCCACTCGTTTCATCGGGCCGACGAGCTGTGTGAGTTCATCGAAGACTGGCTCGAGGACCTGACGCTCGACGGGTTCGTACCTGGTACCATCGAGCCACCACGAGACCAACCGTTGCCATACGCAGAGCTCGAAGCGCGAGCACAGGCGTTGCGCTCGCTCGGGGATTGCGTCGACGAGGACGACGACGTGTCGTCCGATCCTCTGCACGATGAACACGCTGAAGAGGACGAGGCGTACTTCGACGACGAGCCACCGGAGCCCGAACCCGACTACGTTGTCAAGAGCATGGTGTCGCTGAGCGTGGACGAAGCGTTCAAGGAGCGCATCAAGGAAGA
The DNA here is from genome assembly GCA_964481145.1 of uncultured Sandaracinus sp. Lineage (GTDB taxonomy): Bacteria > Myxococcota_A > Polyangia > Polyangiales > Sandaracinaceae > Sandaracinus. The sequence continues at coordinate 292 of CAYZTA010000124.1, read as the reverse complement.
CCCGTACGATTTCGACAAGGAAGACCCGTACGATTTCGACTCGGCGTAACCAGTGCAGTATTTCGAAGAGCGCGTCACCGACGACGAATGCGAAACCAAGGAGTCCCTCTCGCTCATCGATAGACGTTGGTGGCGCCTCTATCAGCCGCGGAGGATGGTCCTGCGGCGGAATGACGCTCCCGCGATAATCAGAAGCGGTGAAACCCCGCGGCGCGCGGCCGGCCGCTGTTGGAGAGCGCGCCGATCGCGTGGCTCGATCCGAAACGGGCGTGAACGGATACCTTTGGTCAGG
>CAYZTA010000123.1:0-5732 GCA_964481145.1 uncultured Sandaracinus sp. | reverse complement strand
TCCGCCTTCCCCTCCGCCTTCCCCTCCGCCTTCCCCTCCGCCTTCCCCTCCGCCCATGTGGCATAAGTCCATACACCTTCGCTGTAGTCTTGATTGCGCAGGGCATTCCTCTTTACTATCGAGCGCCTCTCACTGGGCCGAGGTATGCGACTGTCCTTGCGGCACGAGCACACCGCGGGAGTCATGCCGGCGAAAACCGGCTGAATGTCGCTCGGCGGCGGCATTCTATAACGAGGATCCATGCGCTCTATCCGATCGACGATTCCTTCCATCGCACTCGCTTCCATGTTGTTTGCCGCATGTGCGGTCACCACGGAGGACATCGACACGTGGACTGGGACCGTTCGCGGGCCTGGAAAAATCGTGGCGGTCCTCCTGGCTGACAAGTACGCCGACCCGCTGCGCGTGCACGCAGGGCTTGCGCTCGTGCGCATGGAGCCGCGTCAGGAAGTCGATGGTCTCAGTGAGCTTCAAGGGGCCGTGCGCCGGCTCGACGAGGAGACACAGCGCCGTATCGTCGATGGGATGACGCCCGGGCTCCTCCAGCTCATGCGCGGGGAAGGGCAGCCGCCAGTGGCCGAAGGCGAGCCGCCGCCGGCATTGCAGGTTCGCGCAAAAGATGCCGCATTTCTCATCCTGCAATACGGAAGCCCGGAGCAGCAGGGACAACTGACCGATGGTGTCGTGGGTTGGTTCGTCGAGGATTTCAATCGCCGCAGCCTCATCGGAAACTTCAGCGCCGAGCAGGTCATACGTCAGCTGGGAGCTCCGGCCGCGCAACGACTCGTCGACGCGATGAGCGCACGCATTCCGCAGCAGGCGCTCGTCAAGATCGCGGAGCTCATCGCCAGCTTGGGAAGCCCCGAGACCAAACAACGCGCAGGTGAGCGGCTCGTTCAGATCGAGCGCGAGCTCGAGAGCAGTGAGTTCGCCGCGTGGCTCGCCGAACGTGTGCGCACGCAGCTGAGCGCAGGCGGTGGGACGGTCGACGAGGCGCGGGTCAACGCCGCGGTGGCGCTCAACCGTGAGCAGTTCATTACGCTTGGCGCTCTTCCTGCGATGCATCATCTCGCAGATCAAACGGCGGTTTCGAATCGCTTGCTCGAGATGGCAACGAGCACCGAAGGGACGAACGAGGAGCGACGCGTGGTTGCTCTACAAGCGATGGAAGGGCATGTGCGATCCGATCAGACCGCGGCGTTGCTCGCACTGGCCCTGAACCAGAGCAGCCCGACTCGCGTGCGCGATTACGCATTCGATCGCATCGCGGACAGCCGCTCGCGCGCGGTGATTCCGCAGCTTTGGCCGCTCGCCACCAACCCCGACAAGGCGCAATGGCGGCAACGTTGGCGCGTGGGTGCTCTGATCTTGACGTTGGGTGGCCCCGAGGTGGTGACCGAGTGGCTCGGTCGGCTTCCGGCGGCGCGCGACGTGGAGTACGCAAGAGAGGAGCTTGCTGGCTATGCCGCCCGGCTCGCTGCGATGCGACCTGCTCCCGATGCGCTGATGTTGACGCAGCTCTCGTCGCCGAACTGGTGGAACCGAGCGATTGCTCTCTACTATTTCGAGCGACAGGGCAACGAGAGTCATCTCGCCCGTCTGGGTTCGATGGCCAGTGATTCGATGGCCACGCGTGGAGAGCATTGGGAAGAGCACAACACGATCGGTAAGATTGCAACTGACGTGATGACAGCGATTCGTGAGCGCATGGCTGCGGGTAGTGCACCGGCTGGTGACGGCGGCAATGCGACCGGGGGCAGTGGCGCAGCCGGTTGAGGAACGACGAGATGAACGATCAGAACAAGAAGACCCTGCGGCAGTTCCAGTGCCGGGACTACCTCTGGGAGATCTTCGAACAGATGTCGGGAGAGCTCGAATGCTCTGTCGATTACCTCGTCAACGAGGCAATGCGTCAGTATGCACGCTCTCGGAATTACGGCGCGCGTACGAGCCCTCCGGATCCCGGAGGGGCGCGTGCAATGCATGACATTCCAAATCAGCCGGCAATCCCGTCGGCGCCTCCGCGCAGTTCTCAGCCCGGGTATCCTTCGTATCCGCAACAGCCTCCCGTGAATTACACGGCGCCTGCTGCACAGGTGCCGACCCAGCCTGAGAGCTATCCGGTTCAGAACGCATATCCCGCGCCGCCGGCTCTTCCGCAGAGGCCTTCGAGAGGTCCCTATCCCGCTCCGCCCCCAGCAGGATATCCGGCGCCTCCGGTGCACCCCAATGCATCGCCGCTCTCGTCGTATCCTCCAGGTGAGACGTCGCGACCGCCAGGATTGCCGGTCTCTCCCCCCCAGGCAAGCTTCAACTCAGCGCCGCCTCCCTTACCGGGTGGCAGTGCTCCTCTCGTGAATCCCGCCGCACTGCCCACGCTCTATGTGATCTTCAACGGCCAGAAATTCCCTGTAAACAAAGAGGAATTCATCATTGGCCGCGGCACGAAGACGGCGGATCTCGCGATCAAAGACGGCAATATCTCGCGCCGCCATGCCGCTATCATTCATCAGAACGGCGGCTTCTACATGAAAGATCTCGGCAGCACGAACGGCGTCGAGTTCCAGGGCCGCCGCGTGGATGGTCGCCGCATCGAAGAGGGCGACGTGTATCAGCTCTGCGATTACGAGCTCCGATTCACGTACCGTTAGGAGCCGAGTATCAATCGTCTGATCGGAGAGAGCGCCAATGCGCCATAGGTTCGACGGTCACCTGGAGATGTCTCCGCGCTGGGGGAATGAATGTTTCTTTCGAGACGTCAGAGTCTCAGGAGCAGGGCAATGTGATCGGGGTCCTTCGATTCAGGGTGACGAACGATGATGACGAATGATTGGTGTCGCACGCTCGAGATGGAGCGGCCGACGCTCGAGACGGTCATCGATCACCCGGAGGCGAATACGTATGCGTTGCTCCTCGCTCGAGCGGGGTGCGCCGATGACGCTCGCGGAGGTCGCGACGCGTTTCGAGAAAGCTGGCATCGACGAACAGTCACGCGTGCTGTCCTCGCTGAAGCGGTGTCGACCAGATCGGCCGCCGGCGTATCGCGAAGGTGATCGCTATCACCTCGATCCCCATGATCGAAAGCTCGGTCTATGGATGCTTCGGCTCGGCCTGAGCTCGCCCAAGGTTGCGTGCGTGGGGCGATTGACTTCCGTCGCTCCGCCAGTGCCAGTGTCAGGGCCTGACGTTGTGCTGAGCGCCCTCGAGCTCGACGAAGCATGGAAAGACGCGAATCTCTATTCTTGGTCAGCGCAGCGCGTGGTGCTCGCCGTGCTCGACGCTCACGGGGGGCCGCTCGATCCCGCCGAGGTGGTGGCCGAGGTCTCCGGGCGCACGTCTTGGCACCTCCTAAGAGAAGAGGACACCGCGAAGCTCAAGCGTCGAGGCAGTCCGGTTGCAGTGATGGAAGACGGACGCTGGGCCATCGCCAGTGGTGTCGAGGATTCGCTCATGCGGGTTCGGATGCTCGTCCGTGAACGAATCACGGTGGCGCGACAACGCGCATCGATGCGCATCGATCCGGCGGTGATCGAGGCGAAGCAGGTAGAATGGGAGCGCAAGCGCGCAGCGAATGCAGCCGAGCTTGCCAAGCTATCGCGTGCGCTCCTCGTGACCTTCCCGCCGAGCCGCCCTCAGGCGGCTGCGCTCCTCGATGTCGGCGAGCACACCCTCGCGACGTTCGTAGGTGATGAACTGGATGCGCTCCGATCTCGACTCGCGTCCTACGATATTCTCGGCGGCCTCGACGTACGTACGCAGCTTCGTGCGCTTGGTTTCGACCCAGAACAACGGCGTCTCGCCGAGCTGGGCCCGCCACAGAAAAGTAAAAAGCTGAACAAGCAAGGCCGTACGCTCAAGATCACGACCGCGCTTCTGGTACAGGGATCCTGTGGCATCCACAAGCCTCTGGGTGAGCACGAGAGGCTCGCCGAATATCTCGCGAAGGGTGAGCTCACCAAGCTGCGGCGCCGTCTCGAAGCGGATGCGAAATCTCTCTATGCCCTCTACGAGTACGGGCGCTTGCACGGGGCGGTGCGGCTGCGTTGGGGCTTCCTCGACGAACCGATTCCGGCTCCATGGGTTCATCGCGACGAGCCGACGATTTACCATCTCAAGCAGTCGGCGTTGGCGATGGACATGCCGCTCGAGGTGGTCGTTGGCAGCGCACCTGGCTGGAATGAACCGTGGTCACGTGCTCGCCTCGCGCACGTGAGACCGGACGAGAGCGGTTGGCACAGCTGGCTCATCGACGAAGCAGGTGGCGTGATTGCAGACGCCGATGTGCAGTGCGCGCGTCTGGCAGTTTCGGTGCATTGAGGACGTCCGAGCCAAAGCTGGAAGAGAACCAGCGCGAGCTCCACGGTCACTCGCTGAGGGTGGGTTCGATCTCGGGACGATCGCAGCAGGCTATGTTCAGCGTCGGACGGCGCGAAGTTCGTTCGCTCCCAACTGTTGCTCACGATGTTGATCTTCTCGTGATGACGAGTCGAATCCGTCCGCGCCGATGATCCTTCTATGGTGGGCGATTCGAATGCTGGGCTCGAGCTCACGGCGACCAGACGTGAGATGAACCCCAAGTGGGCTATCGAGGGCGCGTGGCGGTGTAGATCTTGTTGGTACCGCTCCGCGAACTCGTCAAATACAGCACGCAGTCGTCAGGTGAGATCCAAGACGGGAAATCGTTTCCGGTCTCGTTCGCGATCCCTGCAGGGGCGAGATTCGCAAACGCACTCTCCGTGTCCGGGCGTGAGGCCGACCAGATCGTGTAGTCGCGCGCGAAGTAAATGGTCAGCTCGTCTGCCGAGAGGACGGGCGCTTCGTTTCGCTCGCTGGAGGTGAGCTCGGCCACTTCCACAGGCGCATTGACCACGATGCCCGACAGGGACGCACGATGGATTCGAACTCTCATGTCCGCACCAGTCCCTCGGCGTGGTGAGTAGTACAGGCTGGTGCCGTTGGCGGTCACGAAGGGTTGACCCGTGTTCAAGGAGTCATTGAGACTGGCGACGGGCGTAGGCGCATCGAACGGTGCGTCCGTCGAGGTGCGTGAGGTGCTCCAAAGATTGACGAGAGACGTGCCTCCTCCCGCGCGACGCGATTGGAAGAACAGACCAAGCTGATTGGGAGTCACCGCTGGCATCGATGCGTGCTCGCTCGCCATGCCCTCACCAGCTCCGCTGGTGAGGCCTGCGAGACGCGTCGGCGTGCCAAATGGTTCTGTCGTGTTCGTGCGGGTCGCGCGGTAGAGCCGAATTGCATCTTCTGACGCGCCCGCGTGAAAGTATACGGTCAACATGTCTGGCGTCAGCCTCGCGAACCCAGAAGGAATCGCGTTGAGCTCGACGACTTCAACCGGCGCTGCGAAGGGCTTCGTCGGATCGCACGCGAGCTCAGGACCGGCATCGGCAGGAGATGCCGCGTCGTTTTCGACTCCGCCATCTTCGCCATCTTCGGTGCTGCCACTGTCCAGCGAGGCGGCGTCTGCATGTTCCGTGTCGCCGCCGTCTGTCACTCCGCTCGGGGGATTCGAGGAGTCGCCTGAACACGCATACACACCGATCGAGGTGAGCAGAACGGCAAATGAGAAGAGGATGCTTGTGTTGAGTCTCATGATGAGACCGTAGGCGCAGCTCTATGGACGAGTCATCGTCCAGTTGGACTATACAGGATCGCGCCTCGCGCGATCCTGTATAGTCGTTTCTTTTCGGAGGGTCTGATGCAGACCCTCCCCC
>CAYZTA010000122.1:0-5745 GCA_964481145.1 uncultured Sandaracinus sp. | reverse complement strand
GAGGTTCGCTCCAGCCTCAGCTACCTTTTTCCCAGGTCGTATGTCCTATACGCCCTATACGCCGCCAATACACGATTGATTACTCGCATCCGATCCCGGTGCCGCGCGAGGAGCTACCGGTTCGATTGCCGGATCTCGAAGACTTCAAGCCCGGCGATGATCCCGCAGGGCCTTTGGCACGCGCCGTTGATTGGCGATTCTTCCAGAAAGACGGCAAGTGGTACGCGCGCGAGACCAACACCATGCCGCAGTGGGCGGGCTCGTGTTGGTATTATCTCCGCTTCCTCGACCCCAAGAACGACCGCGAAGCGTTCAGCGAAGAGAGCGCGAAGCGATGGCTCCCGGTCGATCTTTACGTGGGCGGCGCAGAGCACGCCGTGCTTCACCTGCTCTACGCGCGCTTCTGGCACAAGGTGCTGTACGACGCCGGATGGGTCCCTTCGAAGGAGCCCTTTGGGAAGCTCGTCCACCAAGGCATGATCCTCGGTGAAGTCGAATACACCACGTACGTCGCCGCCGATGGCATGTACATCAGCCGAAACGACGTCGAAGAAAAACTCGATCCGGTGGGCGGCACCGAGCACTTGGACCTCCGGAACGGCCGTGGGGTTCAACCCATCCGTGTGCCCGAGTCCGATGTCGAAAAACGTGGCAATGACTTCGTGCTCCGCGCGCATCCAGGGTGCGTGGTCGATGCGCGGGCGCACAAAATGAGCAAATCGCGTGGCAACGTGATCAACCCCGATCACGTGATCGCGCAGTTCGGCGCCGACTCACTCAGGCTCTACGAAATGTTCATGGGCCCGCTCGAGGCGACCAAGCCGTGGTCGACCAACAACATCCAGGGCGTGAGGCGTTTCCTCGATCGGCTCTGGAACGTTTGCGCGCGCGAGCTCTCCGATGCGGCCCCGAACGATGCACTCGAACGGACGCTTCACCGCACGATCCGCAAAGTGAGCGAGGACATCGAGTCGCTTCGTTTCAATACGGCGATCAGCACGTTGATGATGCTCGTGAACGATCTGTACGCCATCGAAAGCCCGCCGCGAAGGGCGTGCGAAGTGCTGGTGCAGCTCGTCCACCCGCTGGCGCCTCATATCGCCGAGGAGCTTTGGGAGATGCTCGGACATGCACCCAGCATTCAGCGCGCACCCTGGCCCCGCTGGGACGCCGCGATGTGCATCGAAAGCGAGATCGAGGTTCCGGTTCAGATCAACGGCAAGGTCCGTGGACGCGTCAAGGTCGCCGCCGACGCAGCCGAGGACGCGGTGCTCGTCGCAGCACGCAACGACGAACACGTGGCCCGTCACCTCGAGAACAAGACGCTCGTGAAGCAGCAGTACGTGCCGGGGCGAATCCTCACCATCGTCGTGAAGTGAGAGCGTCATCGAGACGGACGTTCGAGCGCGTCCGTCGCCCGCTCTACTTTCGTCGACGAAAGTCTTATCGGTCGTGATCGCGAACAGACGAGAGTGTGCCGAGGAGTATCACGGGGTGTGAATCAGCGGCTCGATGAAGCCTGCCATCATCGAGATTTGCTGGAATTTAAATAGACAACGGAATCGGTATGAAAATGGCTCTGGGGCGACGCCCATGCGAACAGGAGCTCAGCGATGACAGCGCACATCCCTCGAGTTGCGCTGGTCGTGGGTCTCGCGTGGGCTCAAGCCGCGTGCGTCGCGATCCCTCTCGTCTCCCCTGGCGGTCGCGCGCGTACGACAGCGGGGGCCGCGTTTGGCGATGTTCACGACGAAGCAGGTCGAGCCGATTCGGCCATCTCGGTGCACGCTGGCATCGCTCCGCTTTCGCTCTTGCCGGAAGCTCGTGAATGGGACTTCGAGCTTGGCTATGCGCTCGATGCATTTCCCGAGCATCGCCCACTCGACGCACACGGTGGTTATGCGGCTGTCTCTTTCATGCCGCAGCTCTATCGAAACGAACGAGAGCGCTTCGGAATACGACTCATCACGACGCTCGATTGCGAACTGCTATCGGCCCGAAACGACACCGTGCTTGGATTCAGCGCATCGGTCGGTGTCGACCTCTTTGGGTTCATCGCCGGAGACGGATCACGAGGCAACGTACTGCATAGCGCCGTCGCCGGTGCCCTTCATGGTGAATGGTCCGTCGGACTCGTCGCGCAAGGTTCTTATCGTTTCGTCGGTGGCGAACACTACGGAACCTTGGGACTCGGGATTTCGATCCGATGGCCTGCTGGCGCTGGCGTCGCTTTCCTTGGTCCGCTTGGTCTGATTGAGGCGGCGGTCAACACGGCGGCTCCAAGAGAGGATGGATACCCAAGATCACATCGCTCATCGCTGCGGAGCAACGAGCCCTCGACATGGAACGATCGCACCTCTCACCCACCCCGCGGGCCCAACCTGTCCGGCCAAATCGAATGTTCCCGTAGAGGCCTCGCGGTCGTCGCAGACACCGAAGCCGAAGCGCTCGCGCTGTGCAGAGACTGCACCTGTCGTCGGCTGCCATGAGTTGAGCCTGCAACACCAATCGAGAGCGCGAGATCACCCTGTCGCTGGGTCGAGAGGAATTGAAAGCTGCTCGAGCATCAGTGCGGCTTGATTTTCCCACTGGATATGTGACCCTGAGTTCTCCCGACCTCGGCCTTTCAGCCACTTGGAAAAGAGACGTTCTCAATGCTTCGAACGTTGGCTTTTTGGCGCTGTTCTGTGCATATGCCATGCGCAGTGGGTTGTGAGAGGTGGGAGTTCCTCGGCACGTACGTGATCCGCAGTATCCTCGCGTCCGCTCTCTTGCTCGGTACGATAGTTGCCGAAGCGCAGGAGCCGCGTCACCGCCCCGAAGAGCGAGCGCAAGCGCTTCTCGATTCGCTTCCCGCGCCGACGGACACTGAACGCGTCGGCGTGACGCATTTCCTGCACGTCTTGCTCGAGGCGGCAGAGGCGGATCTCACCGAAGGACGGTTCGCGCTGGCGTTCGCTCGCGGCAGCGCGGTCGCGCGCGACCCGACCATTCAAGCGTCGCATCGTGACCTGCGAGACCGAGCTGAAGCAGTCCTGACCGCAAGCGGCGTCCTCCGTGGTCGCGAGACGATCCGCGTGGACGGCGTGTTCCAGCCGCTCGTCGTGTATGCGGAGATGCTGCGCGACCAAGGGGACGTCGCGCGCGCACGAAGCATTGCCCGCTACGTGCTTGCGCAGATCGAACGCGTGGACTGGGTCCAAGTGCTGCGCTGGCGACGCGAAGACCACCGCGCGCAATGCCGCGCATTGCTCGCCGCGCCGATTCCCGATCGCATCGGCAACCCGACACCGATGGACGACCTCCGCTACCACCAACGTATGATCGAGCGCCGTGCTCGAGCTCTCGCGCAGTGCACTGCGCTTCTTCGCGAGGCGCCACGTGAACGCTGATCGTTCACGCGGTTGACGGATTCGTTCGCGTCTTCTGAAAACGGATGCGACCGAGTCGAGCGCCCACTTCCATGAAAACACACACGTGTTCGCCCCCTGGATGTGCGATCTTGGCGCACTGCGCGCTTCCGTGCACCTTGTGGACCGCTTCACAAGGGTCACTGAAGCGCGCAGTGCGGGTCCTCCGCACCCGGATCGACGTCGAGCTTGCCGCTCGAATCCTCGCGGAAGAAGGTGTCGGCCCAGTGTCCTCCATCGCCGTTCTCTACGCAGTTCGTGGACGCCCGACTTCCTGTCGCTACCGAGGCTTTCGCTCGAGCTCATCCAAGAACGCTGCCGCCCATAGCTCGGGCGTATTGTGGCGAACGGTTTTGATCATCGGTGAATGACGCGCGACTCGCTCGGGGAGCGGCATCGCGAGGGCGCGGGAGAGATCACGTGCCATCCCATCATGATCGTGAGGGTTGGTCAGAATGGCGCCTTCGAGCTCGTCTGCTGCGCCTGCAAAGCTCGAAAGGAGCAGCACACCGGGATCGGCCGCGTCCTGTGCCGCGACGTACTCTTTCGCGACGAGGTTCATTCCATCTCGGAGTGGTGTCACGAAGCCGACGTGGGCCGTTCGATAGAGACGCGCGAGCTGCGAACGACCATAGGAGCGATACACGTAGCGCACCGGCACCCAATGCGCCTCGCCGTGTTCGCCATTGATCCGCCCGACGAGCGTTTCGATCGTACGGCGCTGCTCCGCATACTCCGGCACGTCCGCGCGTGAAGGCACTGCGACCTGCACGAACACGACTTGACTTCGCCATTCCGGATAGAGCTCGAGAAATCTCCCGAACGCCAAAAGCCGCTCGACGATCCCCTTGGTGTAATCGAGCCGATCGACCCCGAGAACGAGCCTCATTCCGCAGAGCGCTTCCTGCAATGCCGCGATCTCGTTCTCGCCACCATCATCATCGGGCTCTTCGAACGGCGCCGCATCGATCCCGAGCGGGAACGCACCGACGCGCACCTCCCGCCCACGCCACCGCACGCCCCGCTCCACCGGGCTCGCCGTGAGGAGCTCCTCTGCGCAGCGCGTGAAATTCGCGGCGTATCTCCGCGTATGAAAGCCAACCAAATCGTACTCGAGCATGCCCGCCAAAAGCTCACGCGCCCACGGGATGGTCTCGAAGAGATCCAGCGGCGGAAACGGAATATGCGTAAAAAGCCCGATGGGTCCTGAATGTCCGAGGCGACGAAGTGCAGCACCCACGAGGAGCAAATGATAGTCGTGCGCCCAAACGATTCCATCGCGCGCGGCGAGCTTCGCGGCCTGCTCGGCGAACACATCGTTGACTTCGACGTACGCCTTGAACTCCGTCTCGTCATAACGAGCGCGCCCAGGGAAGCCATGAAAGATCGGCCAAAGGCTGCGGTTAGCGAAGCCGTTATAGAAGCGCGCATGCCACTCGGGACGAAAATCGAACGACGCGCGCACCGGCCTCGATGAATCATCGATCGCAAGATCCAACGAATCAGCGTGGCGCCCACCGCTCCATCCGAGCCATACGCCCCCACGCGACTCGAGTGCCGTGCCGAGGCCAGAGACAAGACCTCCCACATTGCGTGCGCGTTCGCTTTCACCTGCTGCGCTCGACGGCGCATCTGGAAGGCGATTCGAGATCACCAGAAACGAGACGCCATCAGCGCGTCGATCCCGAGCGAGCGGTCTTGGAAATGCAAACTCCCCGCTCGGTTCACGCGCGGTTCGCGAATTGAGCAACGTGCGCAAGAACGACTTGACGCTCGTCGCATCGTCGAGCCGCGCGGTGGCGCGCGTCGGCCTCTTCGCATCGCCCACCAGGATGGCGACATCGTCTGGTCCGAGCGCCGCGAACGTGTCTTCGTCCGTTCGATCATCTCCGAGTGCCAGCCCGCCCGCCGTATGAAGCACGATGCTGCCCTTCGAAAGATGGCCGCGAAGATGTTCCGCCACCGAAGCAATCGCCGGATCCTTGACCGCGATCACGATGATTCGCGCGTGCGGTACTTCGATCGCGCGGCCGCGTTGGCAGAGGAAGTGCGGGCGCAGGTGCGAGCGCGCTTCGACATCGAGCTTGAGTTCGAGCCGGTGCTCTGGTCTTGAGGGGTGTGCGTGCTGCTCATGATCGGGGGCGATCATGCGGATCGATGTCCATCCATACGCGTTGAACGGCCAAAGCCGCTCGCCGGAGTGGCCAAGCTCACGAGAGGCTTCATCCTCGCTCGCAAACGGGCGTGAGGGTGTCGGCCGCCCGTCGGCCGCCGTCGATTCCGCCCTCGGCCATGTGGTTTTCGCTTGTGAATCGGCATCCTCGGACCGGCCTCT
>CAYZTA010000121.1:0-5932 GCA_964481145.1 uncultured Sandaracinus sp. | reverse complement strand
TGAGGTTCGCTCCAGCCTCAGCTACCTTTTTCCCAGGTCGTATGTCCTATACGCTGGCATTGAAGGCTCGTCCGACGCTCGACGATCTGCGTCGTCTTTCATGGGCCTCTTTCGGTCCAGTCGACGATCGTTTCTTCGGACGCGTATGGGAGTTCATGCGCGGCCATCGGCTCGACGAGTGCGTACGGGTTCGCGTCGCGCATATTCAGACGCTCATGGAGCTCGTGCGGACGAGCGATCACGCCGCGATCGCTCCCGATTACACCGTCAACTCGCCCGAACTGGCCAAACGGTCTCTGCGAGGCCTCGCGTTCGAAGAACCCATTTGGCTCGCAGTGCGAGGGCTCGAGAACCCCGCCGTACGCGCTCTGTTTTCCGAGGTCACCGATCCGAAGGAGCGTCGCGCAACAGCGCGCAGACCGCGCTGATATCGCCGCGCTCTGGTTTTGACGCTCGATCTCAAATCTCCGCTCAACGAAGCCGCAAACGACCTCACGACCAGAATCGCCACCATGACTTGGGCGTGTAGAGGCCACGCGAATTCGCAGCTCGTCGGCTCGTCGGGCACCAGATGACGCGCGTCGAGCTCGTATACGGGATGGTGGTCGAGCCCGACTCGCCGCGGAGGACGACGTTGACCTGGCGCGGATTGAGGAGGCTGCCATCGGGCGTCTCGGGCACCCGAGAGCAAGAGGCTCCCGCGTTGAACTTGGATGACCCGAGCCCCATCGATCCGCGCGAGCGACCTCGGCGAGATAACGATCCGCTACTGCCTTTGACTGCTCGGGATCGATCTCGGTTCTCTTGGCATGTCGTCTGCTGACGATCGAGGAGGAGGACCTCGTGGCAAAGCAGAATTTGTTGGGCAAGAAGATCGCGATGATGGCGACCGATGGATTCGAGCGCTCCGAGCTGCTCGAGCCGAAGAAGGTGCTCGAAGAGGCGGGCGCGATCGTCGATATCATCGCCCCGCACGAAGGCTCGATCCGCGCGATGGAAAAGCATCAGTGGGCCGACGACGTGAAGGTCGATGTCGTGACCACCGAGGCGATCCCGGAAGACTACGATGCGCTCGTACTGCCGGGCGGGGTGATGAACCCCGACAAGCTCCGCCTCGATCCCGATGCGGTGCGGCTGGTGCGCGAAATGGAGCTAGCGGGCAAGCCGATCGCGGCGATTTGCCATGGCCCCTGGACCCTGATCGAAGCGGACGTGGTACGCGGCCGCACGCTGACTTCGTATCCGAGCCTCCGCACGGACCTGATTCATGCAGGCGCGAAGTGGATCGATCAAGAGGTGGTGGTGGATCGAGGGCTCGTGACGAGCCGCGGCCCTCAGGATTTGCCCGCGTTCAATGCGAAGATCGTAGAGGAATTTGCGCGGATGACGCGAGAGACGGTGAGCGGCGAAGCCCGCATTTGATCGCTGACTGATTGCGAGCGGTCTTCGATGCAGCCTCCAAGGGCCCGGGCCCTACTCACGGCATGGGCTCGCGTGGATCATCGAGCATGCAGGGTCCGCTGTCGATCACGAGCACGCCATCACGCAGTATCAACACGCTCTGCTCCGGAGTTTCGCCGGAATAATTCTCGAGATGACCGCAGTCTCGCCCGGTCACTGGAGAGCAGGTCGACGGATCATCCGCACACGTCTCACAGTGCATTTCGTCATCTGTCCCCTCTGGGTCATGCACGACGTGTCGTGGACGTGCGACGAGCTCGACACCTCGGACTTGTAAGACATCGTCCGCTGTCGTGCTAACCGTCTCGTCGAATGCACCAGAAGCGTCGAGCACAACGCACGCCGACCAACCACGGCGGGTCTGTGCTGCCACGATCGCGAGCGATCGTTCGGCGAAGTTTCTGGAGTGGCCGTGTTGTACATCCACGACTCTCAATTCGAGGAACGGCTCTTGGGTTGGTACCGCACGGCTGCGCCAGTCAGGCGGAGAAGGCGGAGGACCCAGGACGAACCGTTGCGTCGCATGATGACGTACGAGCGCAGCGGTCATCGCCGCGCGAAGGTCTTCTTCGCTCGCATGAGGACCTTCGCAAAGTGTGATGCATTCCCGAGTGGACGGAGGTGGATCCCCGAGCTCCGCGAGCCTCGACGCGACGGCGCCGTTTGAACGCAACGCGAGTGAGCGACGGTAGAACACCGCCGCCTCTGTGGGTTCATCCATGGCTTCCGCGACACGACCACGGTTATAAAGGCATGCGGCGATCGTATTGCGCCGCCCGGGCGGCACCGCGCTATCACGCACACCTGCCACAGCGCGATCGAGCTCCTGTTTTGCATCGACGAAGCGAGACGACAAAAAGAGCGTCCAGCCGAGCTCACAACGCGCGCGAGACGTATCCATTGCCGCCAATGCGGCGCGGAATTGGCGAGCTGCTTCGTCGTAGTGGCCTCCGCGTGCAAGACGGCGTCCTGCGTGAAGTGCCTCTCGGTATCGAGACGATGCTGGAAGGTTGCCCCGCGGTTCATCACGGCTCGGAGATGGGAGCTCATCACCACTCGGAGATGGCAGCGTCGAACCGGCCGAAGACACGCTGACCGAGGGAGTGGACTGCGCTGATTCGGTCGATGCTGTAGGGGGCGTGCTACAGGCCACAAAGGCGATGAGAAATCCGCTAAAACCAATTCCCCACTTTCCGATCGAAATGCGAATATCCATGAATCTCTCATTGCGCTGATGCGAGGGTGTAGCCCGAATGAGCCGTCCAGCCAAAACTTGGCTTATAATTCGATTTACACCATTCAATCGATAGTTTTTTCGCGAGTCTTACGCATCATATGCGGATCGCTCTCCCGAAGATCGATGAATCTCGGCGCGAGCTGCTCTCGCGTGCCATGCGTAAAACAATAATGATTCCGGGCAGATCAACGTCGCGAATGCGCGAGCTGCGCGATCGCTTCGTGGGGCGTAGACGAAGCGGACGATGACATGCCCCGCGATCATCACCTCCACGATCATCCGATGTCGCTTCAGGACGCTCGCGTCGCGAGCCATGCTCGCTCGCTCCCTCCTTGCGTTCGTCGCCCTCGTGCTCGCCCCCACCTCGTCCGCTCACGCATCGACGCCTTGTTACACTCAGCCCTATGAGGCGCTCGTGATATTGGGCGAGGCTGAGGTGGACGATATCCACATTGACGTGCGATGCGAACGCTACGGCGAGGTGTCGGCGATGTGCGAAGTCCACTTCACCGCGCTCGTACGAGCGGAGACCGAAGTCTCGCTGCGATGGAGAGACCCGCTGTCCGCGAGTGTGACGCGGAACGGAATCTGGCGACGCGTCAGCACCGCCAACGAGTGGTGTCCGGACGGAGGAACGACCGTCGACGACGAGCCCCTGTTCGAACCGCTCGTCGTGGGAGCCGGACACCAAGTGCGGCTTCGTTCATACCGTCGCGTGCAGGTGGGTGGTGGATCTGATCTCGCAATGCGCTGGCTGTTCCTTCCGACTCCGCTCTTCACCCGGCATCCGTTCTTTGGCGAGCACGATCCGCTATCCCACGGCGTGTCAGACGTCGCCCCGCGGGTCGCTTTCGTAACCGGTGATCGGACCCTCGTTCGACCTTCCCATTTCCACCTGGCCCATCAGGGGGATGTTGTGGTGCGAGTGGGGGAGCGAATCGTCGAAGACCACGAGATCGCGCACGCGAGGTCCCTGACCCTCGAGTTTCGTCCTACGGTGCCAATGATCCGCAACGGTGGACCAGTGCTCATTGCCGGAGTGAGCGACTTTGGGGGCGCCAGGGCGCCGAATATCGGGCTCGCGTACGAGTTTCGTTTGGCCTCGGATTTCGTTCTCGTCAGTGGCGAGCTCGCGATCGATCTCAACCCGGTCGCACTCTTCGAATCGGTTGTGATTGAGCTGGGCGGGAGCCTCTTCTGGACGGCCTCGGCTGGGGTGGGCGTGGTGATGCGCCAACTCGGAGATCGAGACGCAGACGTCGGAGCACGGATTCGGTTCGCTATCAATCTTTGGCTGCCGGGCGTGATGTTCGACATCGATCTCTGGCCCAGCCAGGGGACGGCGACGTTCTCGATGCGTGGGCGGTTGAGCTTCTGACCCGAGTCAGCTCAGCTTTCCCAAAGTCAGCGTCCTTGTCGATCACGCTCTTTCGTGGAGCTTGCGTTGCTCACTCGTGCGCGATGAGTCACGGCCTAGACCCAAGAGCGAAGCGGGCCACTCCGATCGAAGGAGCGAGCGTCTCGCCGCCGCCAGTCGTCGCGACAAAGCCTCCGAAGAACAGTGCGTCTGGCTGCGCGACCAGCGCCTCGACGCTGATGGCGCCCACTCCACCCGCGAGCGGCTCGAAGCGCTCTCCATCAAAGATAAAGACATTGCGCCCACCGGAAGCCGCGCTCGCCGTCTCAGGATAGATCCCGCCCGCAAGCACGAGGTGCCGCTCCGTCACGTGGATGGCGTGGATTTGATGGCGTGAGCCACGTTCGTGCCCGACATGCGGGGGCAAGCCGCGCTCGGGAACGCCGAGCTCCTCCCATGTGGTTCCGTTCCATCGTCCGAGCACCCACTCGACATGCGGGCCTGTCGTGCTGTCGCCCGGCGACGAGCTCACGTAGATCGCATCGGGCCCATAGGCGAGCGCGCCCGGCGGGGTGTCGAGCCCCGCGCCGAGAGGCTGCCAGCTCGTTCCATCCCAGAGCGCGATGCGAGCCACCGCGATCGCGCCGACGTGCGTGAAGCTCCCTCCAACGACGAATCGGCCGCCGCCGCCGGGCTCGAACGCGATGTGACTGACCATCCCGTCGAAGCGCTCGACTCGCGTGAACCGAGCTCCGTCCCACTGCGCGATAAAGCCATCGTTCAAGCCGCCCACGATCCAGAGGCGCCCTTCGGGATCGAAGACCATGTCTACGAGTGTGCCCTCGGTCACATCGGGGATGAAGTCGAGCGGGACCCACCTATCGCCGTCGTGGCGGTAGAGGCGCGGCATCGGAGGAGTCAAAGGTCGGCTTTCGAACGGGGTCTGGCAGCCGAGGTAGACATCGCCGGCCGCGCTGACCGCGAGCTGCGAGCAGATCACTCCGGCTGGCCGCTCCCCGGCGAGTGCTCGCCACCCATCTGCCCCGAGCCGGTGCACTGCGCCATCGCTCGTCGAGCTCGCAGGTAAGTTCAGCGTATAGAGACCGCACTCGGGGTCGCCCACCGCGAGCTCACTCGCTGCGCCCGCGAGGCCAAGCCCCGAGGTGTCGCCCATCGCGATCCAGCCCTCTCCGTCATGGGCGATCAGGCTCTGCGACACCACGCCACCCAACCCCGCAAAGAGCCCGCCGACATAAAGCCGCCCTCCGTGTGCGAACAGACGCTGGTGATAAGCCTCCATGATGGCGGTGCCCAGCCCGCCCGCCGTATGAAGCACGATGCTGCCCTTCGAAAGATGGCCGCGAAGATGTTCCGCCACCGAAGCAATCGCCGGATCCTTGACCGCGATCACGATGATTCGCGCGTGCGGTACTTCGATCGCGCGGCCGCGTTGGCAGAGGAAGTGCGGGCGCAGGTGCGAGCGCGCTTCGACATCGAGCTTGAGTTCGAGCCGGTGCTCTGGTCTTGAGGGGTGTGCGTGCTGCTCATGATCGGGGGCGATCATGCGGATCGATGTCCATCCATACGCGTTGAACGGCCAAAGCCGCTCGCCGGAGTGGCCAAGCTCACGAGAGGCTTCATCCTCGCTCGCAAACGGGCGTGAGGGTGACGGCCGCCCGTCGGCCGCCGTCGATTCCGCCAGCGACCATGTGGCTTTCGCTTGTGAATCGGCATCCTCGGACCGGCCTCTCATGTGCTGTGGCAGCACGGCATGGCTCTGTCCGCCGGCGCTTGCGACCCACACACAGATGGCTACGAGCGTCGTCGTCCCGAAGAGACGCTTCTCTATCGAGTCGTTCACGAGCACTGGCCCGCAT
>CAYZTA010000120.1:0-6004 GCA_964481145.1 uncultured Sandaracinus sp. | reverse complement strand
GTCGGAAGAGACGAGATGGAGAGTGCGACCAAGCTTGTTCGTGCGCTGTCCCGCATGCTCGCCGAACAGCACGAGGTCCGCAGAGGATGCGCCCGCGCACGAGGCGAGCGCCGGCTCTTCAGTCGCGAACACGTCTTCGTCTGTACCGTCGAACGAGCGTCCGTGACGCGCGAGGACGGCGAGGAGACCCGCATGCGTACGGCGGACGACGTCTTGGATGTCTTCAGTGCTTGGTGATGGAAGCGTGTGGAAGACGAGCACGCCGGCCGCATCGCGCACGTACACTCCGTCCATCGGCATGCGGTGCATGGAAGACGAGTTATGTTCCGGGCTATTCGGGCTTCGGCAGCAATGTTCGTTACGTCCATCGCCAGCTTTATTCTTGGGGGCAGAAGGTCATCTCGCTCGACAACACCACCTATCCTTACGACATGGAATGTCTGGTGGTGGATCATGAACAGTGGTGCCTGCCGGCCTTCGGCACGGATGACGACGGCAACATCGATCTAGAAGATGCGGTCGGCGAGGTGTACTGCGAGAACGGCTGACACGGATGGCGGGTCGATGAATGCAAATGAGGAGTTTGCTTCATCGACCCAGCTCCGCGAGCTTGATGAATCCCATCATTCCGTGATGACGAGGGGACGCATCATATCGTTGTCTTCGTGCTCGAGAATGTGGCAATGCCACACGTAGTTGCCCGCGCGATCGAAGCGCGCGACGATCCGGGTGATGGTGCCGGGCCATGCCATCACCGTGTCCTTCTCACCAGACTCTTCTGGCAGAGGTGGCATCGCGCTCCCCATGACAAAGTCTTCGAGGACTGGCATCGGTCCGCGCAGCAAGGAGCGCGGGGCCGAACGCACCGGGCAAGGATGACACGACATCAAGCCGCCCCTCGCCGAGCGTCCGGATGATGCTCGTCCTCGACGACGGAGGAAGCGTCATCGCGAGTTCGTGCCGCCGTCATCGTAGAGCGCCTCTCCGGAGCCGGGTTCGGGATGGCAGGTGGCGGCCGTCCGTCGGCCGACGGCGATTTCACCCGGCCGACGGCGATTTCACCAGATAGCATGCGATTTTTGCTTGTAAGTCGACATCACGGAGCCGGCCCCTCGTGTGCTGTGGCTGCACGGCATGGCCTTGTCCGCCGGCGCTTGCGACCCACGCACGGATGGCTACGAGCGCCGTCGTCCCGAAGAGACTCTTCTCTATCGCGTCGTGCATGAGCACTGGCCCGCGTTCCGCGAGTTCGCCGAAGAGCGCGGCGGATTGCCGAGCTTCGTCACGCGCGAGTTTGATGACTATCTGCGGTGCGGCATTCTCGAGCACGGCCTCGTGCATTTGTGCTGTGAGCGCTGTGGCCATGCGATGGTGGTCGCCTTCTCATGCAAGCGCAGAGGATTCTGCCCTTCGTGCACCGCGCGCCGTATGTCGGACGTGGCGGCGCATCTTGTGGACGAAGTGCTTCCGGAGGTTCCGATTCGCCAGTGGGTATGCAGCCTCCCATGGCGCCTGCGCACCGCGCTCGCCTATGACAGACGCCTCTGCGCCGACGTTCTCGACGCATTCATGACTGCGCTGACACGCTCGCTGCGTCGCCGCGCGAAGAAACATCTCGGTCTTCGCAGCATCGAAGACGCGCTCACCTGCGCTGTGACGTTCATACAGAGAAGCGATTCTGCCCTCCGTCTGAATGATCACTCATAATGCCTGCCCTTGTACTTTGCTTGATTTCTTGGAAAAGGGGTGCTGCCGATCGCCAGCAGCACCCCTTGTGAGTTCGAAGTTTACGTGTCCTGTGCCGGTGTTCGATGACGAGGCTCACGGGCTCGCCTTCGAAGTCGGCGTCTGCTCTTTCGTCCTACTTGGTTTCCTGTGGAAAGAGGTGCTGCTGATCGCCAGCAGCACCCTTTGCGAGCACGAGCTTACCGGTTCTGCGCAGGTGCTCGAGAATGCCGCGCACGGGTTCGCTCTCGAGGTCAGCACGTCGAATCTCCCACGGAGCTCTCGGCGCGACTTGCGTGCATGGCAGTAGACCTGCCTCGACGAGCCGACGGATGGTCGTGTCGCTGACACTGACATGCGCGGCGGCAGCGTTGAGCGACAGGATGTCGGGGTCCACCTTCGCGCGAGCCTGCCCCGCGATGTGATGTCTGCTCCGCGCGCTGGCGACGCGGCTCTCGCTCCAGCGCTTGCCTTTGCCGGTGCGGCGACCGAGCTGGTTGAGCACGTTCGCGATCTGGTCATCGCCGTAGCGCACCGCCATGCGACGGATGATGTCGAGGTCTTCGTCCGCTGTGCGACTCTCCTTGCCAGCGATTGGCTTGGGCATCTCGATGTGCGTGTGCACACCGCCTCGCCAATGGATGATGAAGCGCAGCGTGCCGGCCGGCTCCTCGTTCGCGATGACCTCTTCGATCACTGCACGCACGATCTTCTTCTTCATCTCTGGTGCGCAGTGGGGGCTATTCCACACGTCACTGAAGTGCGTGCCAAGTGCGCGCAGCTCGGCACGGTCGGTATCAGTGATCGAGCGATGCGCATCATCGAGCTGCGCAATCGTGTGCTTGGCCGCTTCCAGCTCGCGCAGCTTCTCGTTCCATCGTGCTTCGAGCTCGGTGGCGACGAGACGGTTGCGTGCATCGACTTGGTCGTACTGCTCGAAGGCACGCCTTGCTTCGTACTCGAGCTGCTCGAGTTGCTTGTCGAGCAATGCACGCCGCGCATCGTGCTGAGTGTCAAGATGACCAATCGCCTCCAGGCTCGCTTCGATGCCGAGCGGGGAGATCACACGCAGCACTTCGACTGCAACACGCTTGTCGATGTGTTGACCTCCGAAGCCGAGGCAGTAGCTGCCGCCCGACTCGTAGTCACCCTCGCAGAGATACCGTGCGCTCCTCCCGCTCTTGCCCCAGTAGCGTACGTGGAGCTTGCGCCCGCATCGTGCGCAGCGAAGCAGACCGCTCAGAAGGCCTTGACCACGACGCACCGGTCCGACGCTCTCGTCGTGCTCCCATCTCTGACTATTGTTGCGCACAATCCGCTGGTTATCCTCGTAGGTCATCCAATCAATGTAGCCCTCGTGATGATCACGCAGGAATACGCGCGCCTGTTCGAGCGCGACATTCGGACGTTGGCTCTTTCGGAGTACGCCGTCGACCATGCGCACCTGTTGCGGTCGACGTCCATAGACGTACGCGCCGGCGTAGAATGGGTTGTGCAACATCGAGCTGATCAGACTGTAGGTCGGCAGCTTGAACACGATCCGTGGCGTACCGCGGCGGTCGTTGACCGGCAGCTCGACCCCTTGCTCGTGGAACCACTTGAGCGTCTGCCGGATGGAGCCGGTCATGCGGAACGTGCTGAACACACTCGCGACGGCTTGCTGTACGCGCTGGTTCGGATCCTTGACGAGCTTACCCAACGCGTCAAGCACATAGCCTGGCGCGATCATGCGATAGAGCTCTCCTTTGCTCGCTTTGTGGTAGGTACCCGCGAGCAGGCGCTGGCGTAGGATCTTGAGCTCGACGACGCTGAGCGTGCCCTTGATGCCGAGCACGAGTTGGTCATCGAGCGAGGCGAGATCGTAGAGGTGATCGCCGTCGCCGATCAGCGTGTCGAAGAGCTGGCAGATCTCGAGTAGGCGACACCAGTCCTTGTCCGTGCGCGACAATCGCGATGCTTCGCGGCTCATGATGAGACCGACCTCTCCCAACGCCACGGAAGCGAGGAGACGCTCGAAGCCTTCGCGCGGCCCGGCAGCGAGACCTGCGCTCACGCCAAGATCGACATCGATCACATCGACGCGTTTCCACCCGAGCGTCCGTGCGCGTTCGACCAGCGCGTATTGGAGCTCACGGCTTTGTTGATTGTGCTCGACCTGCTTCTGCGTCGACTGGCGGACGTAGACGATCGCACGCCGCGCGAGCCGGCTTGGCGTCAGCTTCGGATCAGTCGCGTGCGTCATCATCGACATCCTCCTCGTGCTTGCTGACTTTGCTTGCTCGATGCACCGCGACGATGACCTCTGCCATCATCTCGATGAGCCTTCGTCTCTGCTCCGGTGCTGGCTCGTTCGGAGGAGTGCTTCCTCGATCGAGTTCGAGCGCCAACGTCGTCTGCTTCACGTCGTTCTCCCTTCGTACGCTTGCGCGTGGGAGGAACGCTATCGCTCTGTGTCTCGTCGTTGTGCGCTTCGCACCTCCGCGCGAGCTCGATCAGCGCACAGAGTGTTCGGAGGTCGAGCGTGGCAACACTCGAGATCGTGTTCGTCGCCGCGTCGGGTCTCAACATCCAAGACGGGATCTTGAGGTCGCGTGAATCGACGCCGCGAACAGTGACCGTGCCGTCCGTCGCTCGCGAACGAGACACGACTGCGAGCGTGCGCCCAGCGAGCGGATGAAACGGGTAGTGGACAACGACCGTCGAACGATTGAAACGAGGGGTATTCTGACTGCTTCTGTCTCAACATACATGCTCATACGCTCGCGATCGACGGAGTGTACGTGCGCGATGCGGCAGGAGGACTCGTCTTTCACGCGCTTCCGACGCCGACTTCCGAAGACATTGAAGACGTCGTTCGTCGCATTCACGCGGGTCTCGCGCTTGTGCTCGCACGACATGGACGCTCATTCGATAGCGCGGACGAAGACATGTTCGCGAATGAAGAGCCGGTGCTTGCCTCGTGCGCGGGCGCATCCGCCGCAGACCTCGTGCTCATCGGCGAGCATGCCGGACAGTGCACGAGCAAACTTGGACGCACTCTCCATCTCGTCTCTTCCGATTCGAGTGGTTCCTATGCTGAGTTCGATGGCGTCAACATCTACGCCGGAGTCGCCATTGATGGACACGACCGAAAGCGACTCGAGCGCGTGTGCCGATACATCGCTCGCCCACCACTCGCGCTCGAGCGACTCGAAGAGCATGGCGATGGTCGTCTACGCTACCGCTTCAATAAATCGTGGAAAGACGGCACGGAAGCCGTCTTGCTCGAACCCATGGACTTCATCGCACGCCTCGCCGCGCTCATCCCGCCGCCGCGATTTCATCTGTTGCGATATCACGGCGTCCTCGCCGCGAACGCCAAAGCACGGGTCGAGGTCGTGCCCCAAAAGCCAATCAACAAGAACGTTCAACTGCCACTCTTCATGCCGGGCGATGCAGGTTATCTCGAGCCGCCTCCCGAGCCCTCGAGACATCCGTGGCCCTGGCTCCTCAAGCGAGTGTTCGCACTCGACATCAGCGTGTGTCCGAAGTGCACCGGGCGAATGCGCATCATCGAAGTCGCAAAAGACGAAGACCACGCCGCTCGTGTTCTTTCCGAGTTCGGAATCGCCAGAGCGCCTCCGCCCAAGCCGGCCCCGCTCCGCATCGACCCGCGACAACTCTCGTTGCCCTTCGCCGGCTGAGCAAACCCTCGCGCCCGGCTGAGCTGAGCCGCTCGCGCTGAGCCAGGGGACATCTCCGTCAAGAATCTCAATGTCGAGGCACCAATGCTCACGTTCCTTCCGCCGATCGTCCCTTCGACCTTGAGTGAAGCTCGAAATAGCGGCGCCGCTCGCGATTGTGCCTGCCGCCCTTGATGGTCACTTCAGCCTCGGCTACCATTTTTCCCAATTGGGATGTCCTATCCGCCTCTTCGATGGTCTCGTCGCTGTGTGCGCGGTCAGCAAGGATGGCGTTCACGAGTTCCTCACGCTGTTGAGCACGATCGCGCTCGCGCTCGAAGTGTTCGCTGTACTCCTCGATCGAGACAATCAACCCTACGTCGAAGGTTCGGGCCACCTTCGACACCGACTGGCGAAGCTTGACCGCGTTGACTTCCTTCATGACACTCAGAGTGTCATATCGCGCGCGCTCGCCAGAGGGCGCTGTGCAGGATCACATGAACACGATCCGCAGCTCGACGCGGCCGCGGTCAAGCCATCAATACATCGGCGCGACGATGGCATTTAACCAGCTTCGCATGGACTGGCGATCAAATGAATCGCGCGACATGACCAGC
>CAYZTA010000119.1:0-6447 GCA_964481145.1 uncultured Sandaracinus sp. | reverse complement strand
CCGCCGTGCGGAGGCCGCCTGATGACCTGACCACTCTTCAGTGGGGAGCTGTACTAAGTCCATTCGGGCTTGGCTCTCGCGGATCTCTCTGAAGTAGCGCCTTCGGAACTGGTCGAAGGTTTCAATTTTGCGGACCTCTTCATGTTCCATTTGCACGCTCATGTTCGAGTAATACCGACGGTACACCGAGGGGCAAGGTGCTAACGCGACTGCGGCCACGTCGCAGTCGCGTTCTCGTGACCTCCTTCGGCATTCATGACGATCTCCGGTTTTTCGATCGCGTCACTGGCGATGTGTATTGGGTGCCCGACGAGACGACAGCGACCGTCTCGGCCACCGTGCGCGTGACTGATTGTCATGGCGCGAGCGCGAACTTCACGTTCGGCGTCGACGTCATCAATCGTGAAGACCCGCCCGTCATCACGAGCACGCCGATTCGTTCGGCCCGCTTCAACTCGAATTATTACTACGACGTCGATGCGACGGATCCCGATCCCGGCGACACGGTCACCTTCCAGCTTCTCGAAGGCCCGACCGGCATGTCGATCGTGACGGCGACCGGTCTCATCAGCTGGGCTCCGACCTCGAGCGATGCTGGCACGCATCGCGTGCGTCACTTCACCGAAGTGCGTCTCTCCGAGACCGAATGGTACCTCTTCCGGCCGACCATCGTCGACCCTCAGCCGATTGCGGGTGGATGTGGCGGCACCGTCGTCTTCGAGCAGATCGATGGCGTGCGCGGCGGCGCCGAGCTCGTGCCGTTTGGCCACTCTGAAGTGCGCGCGACCGCGATCTCGCCCATCGCCGCGGGCTCGTTCGTGCAGGAGTCGCACCTCACGAACACCATCACGGGCGAGCTCTATCAACCGCAGAGCTTCCGTCTGATGCTCGCCGATGGTCGCATCCTCGATCTCTCGATGCGCGACGGCATCACGCGCATCGAAGACCGTCACGGCAACTGGGTCCGCATCGTAGAAAACGGCATGTCGCATTCGAGCGGTCGCTCGCTTCATTTCGTGCGCGATGCGCAACGCCGCATCACACAAGCGATCGATTCGGCGGGTCGCAGCACTGGCTACGAATACGACGTCCGAGGAAACCTCGTCGCCTTCACCGACGTGCTCGGCCGCCGCACGCGCTATGAATATCGAAACGCGGCGTATCCACATCACTTGACGCACATCATCGATCATCGTGGCGTCGTCATGGCGGCGCTCGATTTCCACGATGATGGTCGCCTCGAGCGCATGTGCGACGCCGACGGAGTCTGCACGCGGTCGAACTACGACCTCGGCGCTCGCGCGATGGTCATCACCGATGGCTTGGGGCAACCGACTCAATACGCCTACGATCAACGCGGCAACGTCACCGACATGGTCGATGCGCTTGGCAACCACACGCGCATGTTCTACTCGGCCGCGCCCGAGAACCACCTCATCCGCCGTGAAGACCCGACTGGCGCCATCACCACCTACGCCTATGATCCGTTCACAGGACAGATGAGCGAGCGCGTCGACCCTCATCGCGTGGGCGAAGATCCAGAAGACTTCACGACGCAGTGGACGTATGACACGGCTGGCCGAATGCTCTCGATGACCACGCCGAGCGGTGCGGTCGTGACGCGTGAGTACAACACGCAAGGCGATGAAGTCGCGATGCGCGACATGTCCGGTCGCGCGCTTTGGTCGGCGAGTTATGGCTCGCGTGGCGAAATTCTGACTGAATCCGACATTTTTGGTACGACGACCAGGGTGTACGGTACGGGTCCTGAGCCGGAGCAAACGATCGACCCCGATGGGACGACGTTCAATGCTCGCTACGATGCGATGGGCAATCTGGTCGAGCTGACCGGTGATGGGCAGACGTCGCGGCTCGGCTACGACTCATTGGGCCGCGAAGTCTTCTTCGGCTTCGACGGAACCCACAGCATGCGAACCACCTATGCGGATGGCGCCGATTGGTCGCGCATCGAAGACGAACGCGGCATCGGCACCACTCGACATGTCACGGCATCAGGGCGCGTGAGCGTTTACGAGTCGCCGGAAGGAGCGACTGAGCGCTACACCTACGACGCGCTCGGTCGGTTGCGCGTCACAACCGACGCTCTCGGACATCGGGCGACTCGAAACTACGATGCTGCGGGTCGCCTCTCGCGAGAGGAAGATTCTGCGACAGGTGCCCATACCGATTTCGAGTACGACCCTGCGGGACGTGTCACTGCCACGGTCGATACAGACGGCCATCGCACCGAGATGACCTATCATCCGAGCGGACGTCTCGAGTCGCTCACCGATGCGCGCAATCACACCTGGTCCTTTGCGCGCACTCCGACCACGTCGACCACCACCGATCCGCTGCTTCGCCAGATTCACGAAGAGCGCACGCCGCATGGCCTCGTCTCCGCGATCGTCCACGCGGACGGCACTCGCACTGAGATGGAGTACGCGCTCAGCATGGGCATCGAGGATGCGTCGGACTATCCGACGTTGATTCGTGACGAGCTCGGCCGTGAGCGGCGCACCCAGTATACGTCCGATCTCTCGATTCAGAGCGCGACCGACGATGCGGGAAATGCGTGGACCTATAGCGGTTGGGAGAGCGAGCACGAAATCGTGACGAGCCCTGAAGGCCGTGTGATCGAGACGGAGCGAAACGACGCGTTCGAACCAGTGCAGATCCTCCATGAAGATGGCTTCGAGACGACCTTCACGTATGAAGAGGGCAATCCCGATGTCGTCACGCGTCCGGGGAGCATCACGATCGACTTCACGTATGCCGATCCTCTTCGCCGCGAGACGCGACGAGACACTTCGACCGGCGATTGGCGCGAGCTTCATTACGATTCGTTCGGCCGCATCGATACCATCACCGACGCGACCGGTATGACTACGCACCTCTTCGATTCAGCCGGGCGCCCCGCAGGACTTCGATATCCGAGCGGCGCCGAGACGCAGCTCGTGCGTGATGCGCACGATCGCATCACTGAAGTGCGAGTGCGACCGGCGCCTGGAGCAACGGAGCGTGTGACGACCTACGAATACGATGAAGTCGGCAACATCGCTCGCATCACCGACCCTCTCGACGGCGAGACCACCTATTCGTATGACGCGGTGAATCGCCCCATTCTGCGCGTCTTGCCCAATGGTGTGCGCACCACATGGGTCTGGGACGTGCGAGATCGAATCGAATCGATCACCCATCGCGACGCCGCGAATGTCGTGCTCGCCTCACGCACCTATGTGCGAACGGCTTCCGGTGAGCCGACGCGAATCACGCACGAAGATGGCTCGTACATCGAGCTCGAGTACGACGCAGCGCTTCGCGTGAGGAGCGAGACATGGCGCGATGCAGGCGGCACCATCACCGAGACCATTTCGTATGCGTACGATCGCGACGGCAACCGCATCTCACGCACCACGAGTGCCGGTGTCGAGGCCTACGTCGCAGGCGTCGGCTATCGACTCGATCGTATCGAACGCGCAGGTGCGCCCATCGAGAACTACGGATGGGATGCGGCAGGGCGCATGACCTCCATCGAACGCGATGGCGCGACGACATCTCTCACGTATTCCGCTCTCGACCAAGTGACGAGCGCGGAGCGCGGCGCATCGAACACGAGCTGGAGCTTCGATGGCGAAGGCCGTCGTGTCGCGATGAGTGATGCCGCAGGCACACGTCGTTATCTCGTCGCTCCGACCATGATCGAAGAGCTCGAAGCTCCGCACGCCATCACCGACGCGAGTGGCATTCTCATCGCCGGCTATGTCTATTCCGGTGATCAACCGCTCGTGCGCTACGGAACTTCGGGACCGACCTACTACCTCGAAGACGGCATCGGATCCGTCATCGCGACTGCGGATTCGTCGGGCGCGCGAAGCAGCGAATTCCGATACGACGCATTTGGCAACACGCGTGCATGGTCAGGAACCGAGAGCTCTCTCGATCCCACTCGCGGCGGCGACTTCCGTTTTCAAGGCATGTGGCAAGACCAGAGCACAGAGCTCTACTACGTCCGAGCGCGCACCTATGATGCGCGCACAGGACGATTCCTGAGCCGAGACCCGTTGCTTGGCGAACCTCGAGAGGTCGAGAGCCATCAGCCCTACAACTTCGCCAACGCAAATCCGATCATCAACACCGATCCGACGGGAGCCTTCACCCTTGCGGAGCTTCAGTCGACCGTCACCGTTGATCGAGTACTCACCGCGATTCAGTCGAGTGCTCGTTCATATGCGGTCGACGAGGCGCGTGATCGCGTAATGGAAGGAGTAGGTCAAATCGTCGTTCACATGATCGGTCAGATCGCAGGTTTGAGTCCGACCATCGGAACTGCGGTCGGCGCCCTTACAAATGCCTTCCAGGCTGGTCGCGAATTTGAGAACTGGATTGAACGCGGCATGTGCCAGGCGATACCTGATCTCGCAGGTCTCGATCACGTCTGGTTCGCTGTGCCGCTGGGCCGCGATGGAAAACCCGCTGGTGACGGAGTCAACTGCGGAGCAGACAGGAGGCCGCCATCACGTGATGGACGGCATCGTGGATATTCGAGCCGGACAACCGTGTTCCCAGATGTGCTTCTGTCGACAGTCGCACCAAGCCGTATCAACTATCGAAATCAACGATCCTTTCTCATCATCGAGTTGAAGCTATCCGCCCAAGCGATTCGCAGTGGGAACCAATTCCGATCCATTGTGAAACACGCGCAGACGTACTCCTGGCCACCGGTTGCAGTGTGGTTCACATTCCGCGGTCACACGGAAGCCGACGAAGTGCGCCTTGGACGAATGGTTTGGGAAATCGGGGGTGCAACGCCGCGGCCGATACTCGGGCGTATCGTCTCACTTTTCTGAGCAACAATGACGAATACTCACGAACACGCTCTCGAAGAGCTCACGACAACTCTTGATGCGATATCGAGAAACATGAACTCGGTCGACCCGGTGCTCCGGCAGCGTGCAATCGACTTGATCCGGTTGCTTACCGGAGTCGTCGACTTTAATCATCGCGGGTTCCCTTGGGGTTACGGCTATCTGCCACTGCTTACGATTGTTAGCGACCGAGCTCTCACCGATTTGATGGCGACGACCCTCGCCGCGGGGGCAAATCCCAACACCGTGTTTCCTGGCGATCGATCGATGGCCGAGTGCGATGCGCGATATACTGCCCTGGCACAGGCAGTAATCGCTGATTCGGTTGAAGCCGTTCACATGCTTCTTGATGCAGGCGCAGATCCCAATCTGCCTGCCCACGCAGGCATGACCCCTTTGCAGTTCGCTGTGCGGAGTTCTCCCGATATTGTCCGCATGCTCTTGGCTGCTGGAGCCGACCCTCTCGCAACGAGCGATATTGGAGAAACTCCGCTTATCCTCGCTCTCGAACAGGCGGAGAGGGGAAAGCCCAATGCAGTTGAGATTCTCGGGGAAATGCGTCGTGTGGCGAGTGCATCCCTTTCGAAATCGAAAACCGGTGCACTGACGGTCCGCTCACGTAAGGGTGCGTTCGATCCGAACACGGATCGCGGCCTCTCCGCACTTCGTCGCTATTACAAACGTGGCACTCCCGATTGGGTGATCGACGCGGTACGAGCTCCCATCGACAAGTGTGCATCCGCCCTCGTCGCACGTGTTCCTGGAGCGCGATGGGAGAAAGATGTCGCGAAACGCGCAGTGAAGGACGGAACGATCTTCTTCCCGCTCCTGCGATTCGTTGGTTCGGACTGGACGATCATTCCTCGAATCCTCGGTGGCCCTGCACGAGGCGAACTTCGTGAGCAGGCACAGAATTTCGCGAATGACCTCGACACTGAAGTCGTGCACATCCTCGGGCACTATTGTGAGCAGTTATTACCTCGCCAAGATCCCAATGTGTTTCCGCCGATGAGCACCGAGGAAGACCCTCACTCCGCCAAATCCGATCGCGAGTATGCGAGGCGAACTGCGGCGTATGACAAGAAGCTCGACGCCTGGCTCGCAGAGAATGGCCTCACACTGCCGCCCATGGAGATTGGAACCGACGGACTTTGTTCTCGGATCACGATTCTCGGCGTGCCGAAGAGCACGGTCGAACGTGTCGATATCGTTGTGCTTCGTGAATGGCCTGACGTAGCGCCGCACTGATCCTCCTCGCCGCAAGACTCGACGACACACCGCGACGGTAATTGACGCGAGCTTCATGCGATCTCTGGGGCTTATCAACGGCAGCAGCGCCTATCGAACGAGACGCACCGCTTCGATTCGCCGGATCGGTCGGCGGGGTTTGCTTTTCCGAATCGCGCGGAGCTTGCGTGAATCGCAAGGTCACCGTTAGAGATCAGACGGAGTAGCGTTGTCCACGGGACGTCAGGTACTCGATAAACTCCTCGCGCACCCACTGTCGGATGTTCGTTCTGAGATGGGGATGTCCCGTCCACTGCTGAAAATGTGGTGGCGGCGAGTTGATGATTACGCG
>CAYZTA010000118.1:0-6475 GCA_964481145.1 uncultured Sandaracinus sp. | reverse complement strand
GGAACAGCTCTGGCCCGAACTCCCCTGCGTGCAGCGGAGCAAGCTCTGATTTCGTTGGCGCATCCGACAGGAACGTGACGCAAAAATGAGAGGGCGTCGCGACCATCTCGGGAAATGGATTCGCGTGAACGATCGCATTCATTTCGGCGTGCGTGCGCAACGTCGTCGCGATCGGGCGCCCCATGTACGCGGCGAGGGCCTTTTCGATCGCATGGGTGAGCTCATCTTTGCCGAGCTTGGTACCAAACACAGCGTTGCCGCTCTGCACGTAGGTCTGCACATCGACGCTGCCGATGTGCTCGAGCATCGCGCGGAGCTCGGACATCGGCAGGCTGTTCTTCGTGCCGACGTTCACGCCGCGGAGCAAGAGCGCGTAGCGGACCGGGTCGCGATGCGCGGCGCGCCTCACCTTCTCGCTCACGACCGGTAAGCCTTCTCGAGGGTCGCGATGTCGAGCTTGACCATCTGCAATAGGGCATCCGTCACCCGCTTCGAACGGGCCTTGTCCTTGTCGCTCATCATCTCGTCCAACACGGCAGGCACGATCTGCCATCTCAATCCGAACTGATCGATGAGCCATCCGCATGCCTGCGGCTTGCCTCCACCTTGGAGGAGCGCGTTCCAATAACGGTCGAGCTCCGCCTGATCGTCGCACAGCACGACCATCGAGATCGCGTCGTTGAACTCGTGGTGAGGCCCTGCGCTGATCGCCTGGAAGCGCTGACCAAACAGCGTGAAATCCACGACCTTCACCGAGCCCGCAGGCCCGCTCGGCGACTCACTCATCAGCGGCGTGACCTGGTCGACCCGCGAGTCAGGGAAGATCGACGCGTAGAACGTCGCGGCCTCTTCCGCCTCCTTTGCGTACCAGAGATGCGTAAAGATCTTCGACCCGTGCTTGATCGTCATGCTGTCCCTCCATTGCCGAGCGCATCATCGCATGATGAGCGCCGCCGTGTTCAAAGATGGAATCCGTTGCATGATGTACCAGTCTTACGCCGCGCTCGTGCTCACGCGAAGGACAGGTGGAACGCGCTCATGAAGCTCACGGCCTCGCGCCCCCCCACATGACGCGGCGAAACGAGTAAAAAATGCCGGTTCGGTGCGGGCGACTTGGAATTTCCGCCGGGTGCGGCTGCGCGATCCACGAGGAAAGCCCCCGAGACCTTCGATGGCTCCGATCTCTGGTGCGGGACCGAACGTGACCCAAGCGGAACCTTCGGCGCCGAACGCACGCAGGGTCGATCGACGGAGTGTACGTGCGCGATGCGGCCGGCGGGCTCGTCTTCCATGCTGCCGGCACCGACTTCCGAAGACCTCCAAGATGTCGCCCGCCGTACACATGCGGGTCTCATCAGCGTTCTCGCACGCCACGGGCGTTCGACGGCGCGGATGAAGACGTGTTCGCGACTGAAGAGCCCGTGCTTGCGTCATGCGCGGGGGCACCCAACTTCGCTCCACGCCTCACCAGAGTCGATCGACGCTATTGAGAAGACTGTGCGATGTAATCAAGGGGATAGGTCGAGTAACTGCCTCCTCGTCGACATCGCCGGGACATACGTCCCCCGTCGATTTGTACCTCATAGACTTCGTGATGACTGACCTTGGCGATGATCCGGACTCTGCCGGAATAGCTGCATCCATCAGAGCCAGTGTGAGCGAATTCAAACCTACTCAACACCCATGGCCCTTCAGAATTGGAGTCTACGGATACTGTTAGCGAGAAGCGCATCTCCGAAGGCCAACCTTCGAGGGTCTCCCACGTTCCTTCGGTTCTCACGTCGAGGCGACCATTCGCTCCTTCGTGGTTCTCGACATCAAACTGTTCGATGCAGATCCACGCTGGAATCGTAGAGGGCGCGCCGACAGGAACATTGGAGATCAGCTGGTAACAAGTCTTCGAAAAGACGTTTTCAGTAGGTGGGGGTGGGGGCGGCGGATCTTCCTCCCCGGTATAGCCATTGGCATCTGCATACGCGAGCAGTTTGGCAAACACGACCGGACCGACATAAGGCACCGCGTCCAGCTCGGCGATCGTATCGAAGCGTTCGTCATCCGATGTCCCTGTGAGTCCATCGTCGCCAAGGCGATAGGCCACGATATTCTCAGCTGCTCGACGGTCGAGACCCACGCCGCCTTGCCGCGTCGAGTTGTCGAGAACATCCAAGCTCGTTTCGTTCGCAACTCGAAGAACACCCTGTGCCTCGGGGCTGCCATCTTCGATGCCGTTGCTGTCTTCCTTGCCCCCGGTGATGAACGAGTCGTGCTCACCATCGACGAGGTCGGGGTCCACAGCGGCGCATCCTGCGAGTGACGCCAAACCAATAGTGAAGACCAGCGGCTGACTCACCCCCCGGATTGAATCGAGAATCCTCATACCTATCCTTTCGGAGCCCAGCGACACATCGTGCGATGGGCTTACCTTTCATTTGCGGAGACAGGTGAAGAACCGTCGTGAGTAAACACACCGAAGTCAATTTCGTCAGTGGCGATGGCCGAATCGTCGATCTCGAGAACGAAATGAGCCAATATCTATAATCCGGTGGAAAAGGCGATCGATCTTCCGTCTGCGGCAGTCCGTGAGGCTCTGCAGCAATGCTTTCAGTAAAAACATGCCGGAATTGCCCGAAGTCGAACACGCGAGGCAACGCCTCCTTCGAATCCTCGGTGAGGGAGAAGTCATCACCGATGCGGAGGCGCTCGATTCTCTGGTCGTCAAAGGCCCTGATGATTGGCGCGCGGCAATCGTCGGGCGGAGCATCGAACGCGCGGAGCGCATCGGAAAATCGGTGCTGGTGCATTTGTCGGGAGAGCACGCGTTTTTCTTTCATCTCGGGATGACGGGCCAAGTCCTTTCTTTGGAAAGGGGGGCCAGCGAGCTGCCGCGCTTCACACGCTGGTGGCTCGAGACCGCGCGAGGCCGCGCGTGCCTCGCCGACGCGAGGCGCCTTGGCCGTTCGATCGCGGGCTCAGAAGAGGACGTGCGGCGCAAAGCCAAGCTCGATGCGCTCGGCCCCGATGCGCTCACGATCCAAAGCGGCGCCATGTTGCGCGAACGTTTTTCGTCCGCCAAAGGGCCCATCAAAGCCGCGCTGATGGATCAATCGCGCATCGCAGGCATCGGCAATATCCACGCGGCCGAGGTGCTCTGGATCGCGAAGATTCATCCTGAACGGCCCGCCCCTCGATTGCGCACCGAGCAATGGAACGAGCTCACCAAAGCGCTCCACGAGACCCTCTCGCGCACCCTCGATTCGATGCGAGACGACGAGGACCTCGTCTACGTGTCATCGGGGGGCCCCAACCCGTTCTTCGTCTACGGTCGCGAAGGTGAGCCCTGCCCGCGTTGCGGCACGAAAATCAAACGCGAAGTCGCCCGAGGCCGCTCCACCTATTTCTGCCCTCGCTGCCAACGGAAATAGACGACAGTCCGTGGCATCGGCATCATGAAGCTATCTGATCTCGTGACCTGGGAACAGAATCCTGGGTTCCCCCTTTCCCACGGCGTCTTGAATGCGCGCGAATCCAGATGCGCGCGCCAAGGCCGCAAGCTCACGCGCCATGTGGCTCGCGACGCTCGGACCACCGTAAATAAAGCCTGTATAAATCTGTATCAATGTCGCCCCCGCGAGAATTCTTTCCCATGCTTGCGCCGCGGTCTCGATCCCTCCGACCGAGATGAGCGTCAGTCGATGGCCCACCCGCGCGTGCAATCGGCGGAGCACTTCGAGCGAGCGCGCATGAAGTGGCGCGCCGCTCAAGCCTCCTGCGCCAATCGCATTCACCACTTCGACCGGAGTCCGAAGGCCCTCCCTCTGGATCGTCGTGTTGGTCGCGATGATGCCCGCGAGACCTAATTCGAGCGCGAGATCAGCGACGGCATCGATGTCTTGATCGCTCAAATCAGGCGCGATCTTGACGAATAAAGGCGGTCTGCGATCGGGCTCCGCCACACGTTCGATGACGCGTTGCACAGCTGTCAGAAGAGGCCTCAGCTTCGTGGCGGACTGAAGGTCTCGCAATCCAGGCGTGTTCGGTGAGCTGACGTTGACGACCAAATAGTCGGCGTGAGGCACCAAAAGCTCAGCACTCTTCTCGTAATCGCCGATCGCATGCTCGGGAGGGACGACTTTGGTCTTCCCGATATTGACGCCAACGATACCGCGCGTGCGATCGCGATCGCGCAAACGCCTCTCGGCTTCTTTCGCACCACCGTTGTTGAACCCGAGTCGATTGATGAGCGCGCGATCGGCGGGCAGGCGAAACATGCGCGGCTTCGGATTGCCCGGTTGGGGCTCGGCTGTGATGGTGCCGATCTCGACGAAACCAAAACCGAGCGCGAAGAGAGGATCGTAGCCCTCAGCTCGCTTATCGAACCCTGCCGCGAGCCCAATGGGCGAGTCGAACGTGCGGCCCATCACATGGGTCTTCAAGGCGGGGTCGCGCGGTCGGTGGAGCGTCCGCAGCGTCCAACGGATGCCCGGGATCGCACACGCGA
Source organism: uncultured Sandaracinus sp. (assembly GCA_964481145.1). Classification (GTDB taxonomy): domain Bacteria; phylum Myxococcota_A; class Polyangia; order Polyangiales; family Sandaracinaceae; genus Sandaracinus. The sequence continues at coordinate 1,977 of CAYZTA010000118.1, read as the reverse complement.
AGCGCAACGCACCGAATGCAAGGTGATGCGCCGTTTCAGCGGGGAGAAGAAAGAGCAACGGACGGATGAGCCAGTGGTAAAGCATCGCGCGACGCGAAGATGGCGCAACAATCGCGTGGTGGCGAGCCGATCGGAGCGTGCTAACGCTTCACTGCGCGAGGTGGGATAGCGCGATGATGGAAGCGACCATGGGCCACGAAGAAAGGCGACGACGAATCGTACTCGATGCACTCGAAGTCGTCGCTCCGCTCGCCGACACGAACGCAATCTTGAACGATGCGCTCTTGATGGCGGGCAGTTCGGACATCCCTGCCATTTCAGAGGGATTCGCCGCTTTCCTCAATGGTCATTTGCTCGATGCGCTCGAGTCTCACCAAGGCCCCGAAGTCGCCGATCGCTTCGAAGAAGGGATCGAAGTGCTGATACGTGCCGCTGCTACACTCCACGAAAGCACACCGGTTCCAAGCGGGCACAGCCATGGTCGATTGGTGCTCGTGGCGTCGTCCCAAGACGAACGCGTTTCGGCGATCACCCGCGCCCTCTGCCGACACGTCGATGTCGAGGCCATCACGGAGCCTGAATCCATCGCGGAATTCGTGTGGGCCAAGCTCGCATCTGCGGTCGTGATCGATTGGTCGAGTTGCCCACTCGATGCCTCTCTGATCGACGAGCTCACGGCGAGCATCTCAGCAGGAGGTCGATTGGTGCTCTGGGGCGCGCCTCCAGAAGTGGAAGAGCGATTTCTGGAGGCCAAAGATGCCACATGGCTCGGGTGTGCGAAGGCCGCACCGGCGAGTCATGTGGCAAGCATCGTGCTCGCGCTCCTCGATGCCGCATAGCCACAAGCGTGGTATTCGTTCGTCGGACACCTCACGCCGGGGTGGCGAAATGGCAGACGCAGGGGATTTAGGTTCCCCCGTTGCGAAAGTGACGTGCGGGTTCAAGTCCCGCTCCCGGCAACTCAAAGATACTCCGCCGCTTTACGAAGAGCCGCGGAGGCTTCGGGGCCGTGGGCGACTTTTTCGTGAGCCACGATGAGGCGCGTGAGATCGGGGAGTTGGGCGAAGCGCTCGAGGTCCGCACGCAGTGCTTTTTTGTCTTTGACGAGGAGCATCTTTGCCAGCCGCGAGACGCGAGGGCCAGGGGCAGAGCCGAACGTCGTGGTGATGAGCCAGCCCAGGGGATCGGTTTTGCGATCCATGTTGAACACGACATCGTTCAGCACGACGGTCGATCCGTCACGAGACCGCACGATCATCGCGTTCTCGACGGAGTCGATTCCACCCAGCGCTTCGAAGCGCACGGTGTCATCGCCGAGATCGACCTCCTCACACATCGCGTCGACCGCCACGAGCGCTTCGATTTTCTTTCGCGAGCCTCTCGGCGCGAGCACCTTCATCTCCGGATAGCGTCTTTTGTAGGCGGGGGCGTCGAGTCGATGCATCCCATTCGGAACGATCAGAAACGCGGGTTTTCCCCATGCTTCGAGATCACGCATCGCTGATTCTTCGAGCGCAATTCCGTTGTGAATCACGAGCCGTCCGTCCCGCAAACGAACGATCGTCATCGTGCGTTTGAGAGACATTCGAGGGACCGCCCCCGAAACCCACCAAAGATTTTCAGCGAGTTTTTCGATCGGGCGGTGTTCGAGAACGTTCCACTCGGACGAAGAGTTCGACATACCGAGCTTCTCGATAGGTGCGTCTCGCAGAAAAATCAAATCCAAAGCATGCAATTGACCCTTGGGGCGCGCGCGACCATCATCCTCGACCGATGACTCAAGGTCGAGCAAGTGCCGTGATTCCGGGCAACCATGATGGCGTGCATGTGGGCCATCGCGCGCTGATCGCCGAAGCTCGTCAGCAAGCCGATCGCTCTTCGCTCGATGTCGTGGCGCTCACGTTCGTTCCTCACCCGCTCACCCTGCTCGCTCCCGAGCGCGCGCCTGTGCCCTTCACGTCGATCGCACTAAGGATC
>CAYZTA010000117.1:0-6694 GCA_964481145.1 uncultured Sandaracinus sp. | reverse complement strand
GCACATGAGAGGCCGGTCCGAGGATGTCGATTCACAAGCGAAAGCCACATGGTCGGCCGATCACGGCGGCAGCGGGGCGGGCGCCGGTGGCTGCAACTTCGAATTCGCCAAGCGTAGGAGGCCGCTCTCGGTTGAGGAGCGGATCGCCAAAGGCCGAGAAAATCCGAGCTCGAATGGAGCCAGCGCTCTCGAACGCCACGATGAAACGATCGCGAAAGGCCGCCACGGCCGGGCGGTCTTGATCGCCGCTCGTGAGCTCGTTGACCTGGAAAGCCGCGCCCTTGGGCTCGCCGTCAGGGCCGAACGTGCGGGCGCGGATGCCCGTCCCCATCAGGTCCGATGCCGCTCCGGTTTCGGACCACGCGACGAGGAAAGAGCCGTCGGCGAGCGCGGCGATGCTCGGATGGCTTCGTGGATTGCTTCCGCTGTCCACTGCTCGTGCGCTCGCATCGATCGCGGCTCCGTCGACGTCAAAGCGCTGGTAATAGACGCCTGCCGGCGCCGCGAGCACGACCACGAAGCCGTCGGGCAGCGCCGCGATGGCGGGATTGCGACCGTTGGTCTGGCCCGTTCCCACGCTGAATGGCTCCGCCGAAGCAAGAGAGCCATCGGCCAGAAACAAGTTCGCCATGAGCCCCGTGCCCGGCGAGCCGTCCTCGAAGACGACCAAGAGCTGCCCCGAGGCGTGGAATGTAAGAGCGGGATTGGCGCGGATGCCGGCGTTCGTGGGGTGAGGTGTTTGGTAGCCTCCGGAGCGCGAGAGCGTGTCCGAGAAGAATCCAACTCGAATGTGTGGCGAGCCCGTGCCGAAATCGACGAATGCAATCGCGATACGGCCATCTGCTGCGATGGCGGGGGCGCCGCTCGTTTGCACTCCGGGCAGGCCCTCGGGGCGGCTGAGATTGTCGAGCGCGAAGTCGTTCACGAGAGGCCCGAAGCCGTGGAGGGGGCGAGCGTCGGGATCGAAGAGGCGGACCCCAACGCTCGAGGCGTCGGAGTCCCAAGCTGCGATCACCCGCCTCTCGCTCGCCGCGGCGACGCGGACGCGGTTTTGAGCGAGGGCCGTGGTGGTGTTGAGGTCCTCTTGTTTCGTGCGGCACTCGGAGTCGCACTCGGGGAGCGAGGTCTCGCATTGCTCGTCTGAGCTGAGCACGCCATTGCCGCAGACGCCCATTCCGACCACCGGCACGAGCGTGAGGGTGACGCCCACGGTGGCGCCTTCGGCGATATCGGCGTTCACGCAGGCTCGGACGATGGTCGTATTCGTTTCGCCGCTGACGCTGTCCGTGCCCTTGCCGCGCGCGAAGACGGTATAGCGACCCACGGGCACCATCACCTCGCGTCTCGCGAGCTCGTCCTGGCCCAGCCGCAGCGCGACGATCGCGTCGGGCGCAGGATCCGTCTCGGGCAAGTCCGGGGTGATCTCACCGGTGCTCGGGGTGCACGCATAGGAGCCATTGGGGAGCACGTAAAGCTCTAAGGCGTTGCCGTTCGCATACACGTTGTCGATGAGTCCCAATGGATCGCGCAGCGTGATGGCACGCGGGGCAGGTGCGTCGGCGATGCACGCAGAGAAGCTCAAGCAAACGCAAGCGGCGAAACGCGATTTCATCGGGGCCTATCCTACATGACGAAGTCACCGCGCGCTCGCTTCGCGATCTCCCGCATGCTCTCGCCAGGCTCTGATCACGATCGCCGGATGACGATCGCCGAGACGTCGTCGCCGAGCGCGCCCGAGGGCAGGCGGGCCGCGTCGACCAGCGACCAGCCCAGCGTATCGCCGCCTTCACGCACACAACTCGCGAGCGCGAAGAACTGCGAGCTCGACGGCGTCTTCGGCGCCCAAGCGAGACCGCGGGACGCAATGTTGGGACCCAGAATCGGATCGTCGTTTTGATGCTCTCGTTTTGGGGAATGATGGCGACAAAGCACACCTTCTATGTGGAGAATCAAGGCGTATCCTCGTAGAGTCGCGCGATGCGCCCATCGCCTCGCCTCGTCGCTGCCTCGCTGCTCGCGCTCGTCACCAGCGCGTGCGCGTGCGATCGCCCAGCGCTCGACGCGTGCGAGGCCACCTCCGACTGCGCCACCGGTCGCGTCTGCGTCGATCGGCGCTGCGTGCCCACGGCGGATGGCGGCGCCGACGCGTTCGACGCGAGCATGCTCGACGCGGCGCTGCCCGACGCCGGGCCGCCGGTGGGGTCGGGCTGCAGCGCGGATCTCCGCGACGTGCTCTCGAGCAGCGGCGCGGTGCGCCGCACGTGCCCTGCGGATCAGGGCTGCTCGATGGGCACCTGCGTGCCCGCGTGCGACGCCGCGGCCGCCGCGGAGGGGAGCATCGGGTGCGCGTTCGTCGCGCACACGCCGCCGCCCTACCCGGCCGCGCTGCCGCCGTGCCACGCGGTGTTCCTCGCGAACGCGTGGCCGAGCGACGTGCGCGTCACGATCTCGCGCGACGGCGTGAGCCACGACGCAAGCGCGTTCGGCCGCATCGTCGACAACGCGACGGCGCCCGCGGCGTGGGCGCCGATCCCGGCCACCGGCATTCCGGAAGGCGGGGTCGCAGTGCTGTTCCTCTCGAGCGACCCCGCGGCCGTCATGCCCGAGACCGGCATGCCGCTGACCTGCCCGATCACGCCCGCGATCGACGCCGCCACGGTGATCATGGGCAGCGGCACCGGCGCCGCCTGGTCGATCACCACCGACGCGCCGGTGAGCGCATACGACATCATCCCGTTCGGCGGCGCGCCGAGCTTCTTCCCGAGTGCCTCGCTGCTGCTCCCGACGAGCGCGCTCGCGGACGAGTACGTCGTGATCGCGACCCCCACCGGCACCGCGTCGTCTTCGGGCCCGCAGTGGCTCGCGATCGCGGCGATCATCGACGACACGACGATCACGATCCAGCCGACGGTCGATCTCCCGGGAGGCGGCGCGGTGCCGGCGATCGCAGCGGGTACGATGGGGAGCGTCGTGCTCGACGCGGGCGAGGTCGCGCAGTGGGAGCTGCCCGCTGGCGCGGCGGCCGACACCTCGGGCACGCTCGTGAGCGCCGACCAGCCGGTGGCGGTGATCGCGGGGAACCGCTTCTTCCGGCTGCAGCCGACGCCCGGGCCCGGCGGCGAAGGGACACACCAGCAGATCCTCCCGGTGGGCGCGCTCGGCAGCCGCTACGTCGCGGCGCCCTACGAGACGCGGCGCGCGGATCTCGCGCCGGAGGAGATCCCGTATCGCATCGTGGGCGCCGTCGACGCCACCACGTTGACGCTCGATCCTGCGGTGCCTGGGGTGCCAGCCATGATCGGTCGCGGGCAGGTCGTCGACTTCACGACGAGCGACGCGTTCGTCGTCTCCGCGCAGGACGCGATGCACCCGTTCGCGCTCGCGCAGGTCATGCCCACTGCGAACCTCGTCGGCGGATCGCGGCCAGGCGCGCAAGACTCGATGTTCGGCCCGCAGCTCGGCGACGAGGAGTTCGTCGTGCTCTTCCCGCCCGACCAGTTCCTGTCGCGCTACGTCTTCTTCACCGATCCGACGTACTGGACGACGAACCTCGCGGTGGTGCGTGTGCGCCAGGACGGCGCGTTCGCGCCGGTGACGGTGGACTGCGTCGGCGAGCTCTCGGGCTGGACGGCGGTGGGCGGGAGCGAGGATCTCGAGGTGACGACCGTGGACCTCGTGCGCGCCGGCGCCGGCGTCGGCAGCTGCGTCAACGGCGGCCACACCGCTGAGAGCGCGGCGCCGTTCGGCATCGTGGTGTGGGGCACCGACGCGTACGCGAGCTATGCGTACCCGGCGGGCGGCAACGCGCGCACGCTGGCCGAGCTGCCTCCGCTGTTCTGATGCGACCGCGCTCGGGGCGAGCACGACGACAAAGCCGTTCGCGTCACCCTGGTCAGAAGCCGTCAGTCGCGTGACGCGATTGGCGCACGTATAGCGAGCGCTCGCATTTGCGGACGTCGCTCATGGCGCGCTGAGGTCGTGCTGGCCGATGCAGCTCCAGCTGGGCATTACCTCGACAGTCATTTCAACTTCGACAGTCGTTCCGACTTCGGCTGTCGCTTGGACGCTTTCTTCAGATCCTTAGTTGGTTGGTTAGTACAACAACAATCTGCTGCTCTACTACGAAAGGCCCTTCATGCGTTTCTCAAACATTTTTCATCTTTTCGCTGTGGTCATCATGACTGCTTTCAGCTTTGCATCGTTCGCTGGCTGTGCAGCCCATGTCGAAGATGAAGTCCAAGACGAGGAGTTCCTCGAGGTCGATACCGAGGACTATGTCGCGACCTATCAAGCTTGTGAAAGCGGGGTGATCGCGGGGCTGTGGGGGCTTCGTTATATCGGCGGATCTCTTTACAATTACGGTCGGCCCCCGGCCGCAAGTGAGTGCGCGGGGTGGTGCGCGTCGTGCGGTAAACCGTCGTCACATCTAGCGATCCACTCCAATCAGCCCTCTCTAAGCTTCTTTCAGTGCAGCTGCTGGTGAGATGTTCCTGATCGAGTTCGGATAGCAAATCGGCTGCATGTCCATTGAGGATGTGCAGCCGATTTTCGAAAAGTGCTCAATCCGGTCACGCGATGGTGGTCGGGCAAGGTGGACACCACGAGCTGTGTCTGATCTCTACGCCGTCCCCACGCAATCGCGCCTCGATCCGCGGGCCGAGGATCTCGTCTGCATCCGAGAGGGCGGTTGCGAGGCGTCCGAGCCGAAGAGTGAGCTGGGCTACTGATTCATGTCCCGCGTGCGGATTGGCCTTGAGCCAACGCGGGAGCACGTCGTGATGTCCGATCCGCAGCGTGGCAGCGCCTTGGGATGAGTCATTGGGCGCGTTTGACACGGCGTCGTGGGCGTGTTCTCTCGAATTTTCTTCGTCATCGAGAAAGGCGCGGGCGATCGCTTCGCCGTGCGTCGCGAAGAGCTCGAGCTCGGTGAGGTCGCGAGGCGGTGGGATGCGGGGATAGTCCGCTGCAAGCGCGTCATTTTCGGATGCGCGATAGACGCGCGACGAGAGCCACGCCAGCGCCCAATGGGCGAACGTCGCGGCGTCGAGCGCACGGCCGAGGCACATGGACGCTTCGCGCGCGAGGTGCGCGTCGAGGTTGGGGGCTCCATCGGGACTGGAGAGAGGAAACGCGCGCGCTCGACATGAAGAGCGCGTCGACAGCCAGCAATTATCAGGCATCACGCGTGCGGCTCCAAAGTGCATCCAATCGACTCGCCCACGATCTTTGCGCGCCGTGATCAAGGTGAATGGGGAAGCGTCGATCGCTCTTCCGAGCTTGGGGCGCGGGCGATGACAAAGCGCGGGGTGGACGAGCGCGACTCGCGTCTCGAACGGACGGTACGCGATCTTTCTGGTGTACGCGCCCCAGCGCGCTGGGTCTTCGAGCAACTCTCGCGCGACGATTCGTGCTTGGTCCGGATCCCAATGCTCAGTGGCGCGTATGACAGGGCTCTGTGCGAACGTTTCGAGCTGAGCGATGAGCGCCTGTCGCGATTTGGCCGTGACGAGATCGTCACGATTGGTTTGCAGCCCCTCGCGATGAAAGGGCATCCACGCAGCGAGGCTGGGCCAGGTCGCGTAATGAGGCGAGGAGTGCCGCTGATGCGCGATCCACGGGCCATCTGAAGGTCGCTCGATATAGCTCAGCGTGTCTCGAGAGAGCGCCTCGAGCTTCGCCCCCTTCGAGCCGCGCAGCGTCGCCATGCGGAGCACGCTCTTGCGCGGCTCTTTGCTTGGATGCCGCACGGCGATCGTGACTGCCACATTGGGCCGAACTCCAAAGACGTTTTCGTCTCGCTCACTCGAGCGCGCGACGAGGCTCGAGCCGCCGAGGTCGACGATATCGATGCGATCCATCCACTGCGCGAGCACGGCGCGCATGGCGCGATGAACAGGGCCATCGAGAAACGACGCGTTGGTCACCAACGCCAAGACTCCGCCGTGATGGGCGGTGCGGACGAGCTCGGCGCTCCAACGAAGGAACCGAACATAGTCGTCGGACAAGACCCCGATGCGCCGCTCACGGAGACGATTGCCATCGAGGTCTCGACGAAAGTCTTCGAGCAGCTTCTCGGTGTATTCGGCCTTTCGGTTGGCGGAACGTGCGGCCCAAGGCGGATTGCCGATGACGACACGGGTCACGTCGTGATCCGCGAGCTCTGGGACGGGCGTCGAGGAAGAAAGCGCGTCGGCATGAACGAGGCGCAAGGGCCAACCATGGTGGCGCGCGCACGGCGCGAGCACCTCATCGGCGTCTCGGAGAGCGGCTTCGTCGACGTCGAGGCCGATGCATGCGCGGGGCGCACCGCGTGGGCCTGCGCGCTCGAGCGCGGCCGCGATGAAGATGCCGGGGCCGGTCGCGGGATCGACGATGACGACGCCGTCGCTCGCGAGACCGCGCGCAAGTCCGAGCTCGTGTTGCAGGGCTTCGTCCGTGGCCTTCAGCATGAAGCGCGCGAGCGCGCTGGGGGTGTGGACGACGCCGCGATGCTTCGCGAAAGAGCGATCGATGGCGTGGTCTCGAGCTCGTCCGCGTTCGAGAGCGCGCTCCACGAGCGCGCTTCTTTCGTCATTTTCGAGGGAGCTCGGGGGGTGTTCGAAAGACATCGGGGGGTCGGGGGCGGATCGGGAGAAACGATGCGTATAGGACATACGACCTGGGAAAAAGGTAGCTGAGGCTGGAGCGAACCTCA
>CAYZTA010000116.1:0-6702 GCA_964481145.1 uncultured Sandaracinus sp. | reverse complement strand
CTCGAAGAATACGAGAGCGCCTTTCGCCTCGTTCATATCAGCTACGCGTATCTCGGGATCGAGCCGATGAGGCCGGTGGATCTGCGCGTGACCGAGCAGCACGCGCTGCGTGAAGCGATCGTGCTCGTGGCATACGAAGCGGGGCAGCCGGTGGGGACCATCACCGTCACCGGAGATTCTCCAGCGGGTCTTCCGCTCGATGCGGATTATCCAATGGAGCTCTCCGATCTCAGGAGCTCGGGGGCTCGGCTGGCCGAGATAGGGTCGTTCGCTGTCGTGGGGCGTTGTCGTAAGAGCGGCGTCGCCCTGCTCCTCGCGCTGGCGGCGACGAGGGTCGCGTTCCGGACGCTCTCGGCGAGTCACATCGTGATCGGTATCAATCCTCATGCATCGAGGATGTACCGCGCCATATGGGGATTCGAGCCGCTCGGGGCGCCGCGCGATCATGCGTCTTTGAGGGCGCCGGTGGCCGGACATGTCGTGAGTCGCGAGCGATTGCTCAGCCATGTTCGAACGCATTTTCCAAGGCCCATGGCCTCTGGGAAGGTGGCCGAAGCGCATTTGATGAACGGGCCACCTTTGCCCTGTGTCTCGGTCCCCAATGACTCGCTGAATCCGGATTTGTCTGAGTTCAAGATGCCTCGCGAGGTCTTCCGAGCTCTGTTCATCAACGATGGTGAACGTTGGTCGCGCCTCAGCGCGAATACGCGAGCTCACGTGAAGCGCCAGCGCACCGAGGAAACTCTGCGAGCCACTTTGCAGCTGCTTCGAAAGGTGGTGTGAGATGTCGCCGTCATTCGAATATGAAATGGCATTCATCCGTAACCTGGGATGGATCACGGAGCGCGAACAAGCGACATTGCGGTGCAAGCGCGTCGCGATCGCGGGGATGGGAGGAGTCGGAGGGGCTCATCTCTTGATGCTCGCGCGCCTGGGAATCGGAGCGTTCTCGATCGCAGATCCCGACTCCTTCGAAATCGCCAACTTCAATCGACAGGTAGGAGCCAAGGTCTCGACTTTGGGCCGACGCAAAGTCGAAGTCATGGCCGCGGAGGTGCGAGACATCCATCCAGAGGTCGATATCGACACCTTTGCGCAGGCGATCGACGAAACGAACATCGACCTCTTCCTCGCGGGGGCCGATCTTTTCGTGGATGGTCTCGATTTCTTCGCGCTCGATGCACGTGAGCAGTTATTCAAGCGCTGTCGTGAGCTCGGGATCCCTGCGGTGACCGCCGCTCCGGTCGGGATGGGCGTCGCCTATCTCATCTTTACGCCGGACTCGATGTCCTTCGAAGATTATTTCGGATTGGCAAGATGCACGGCGGATGAGAGAGCGCTTCGGTTTTTATGCGGGCTCGTTCCGCGCCCGGAGCATCCGCGCTATCTCGTCGATTCGAGTCGTCTCGACCTCAAGGCGAAGAAGGCCCCCTCGACCCCCATGGGTTGTCAGCTGGCGGCAGCCATCGTGGGGACCTGCGCGACGAAGATTCTCCTGGGCCGACCCGACATCGAGCCCGCGCCTCATCATCATCTCTTCGATTCGTATTCTGGCAAGACCGTACATGGATATCTGCCGTTCGGACATCGCCATCCGCTGCAATGGATGCGAGCTCGAATCGGCGCGCAGTTCTATTTGCCACATCAAACCGCGCGCCCCGTGGAGACTGCGTCTCCTTCCTCGCCTCTCGAACGCATCCTCGATCGCGCGCGCTGGGCGCCGAGCGGAGACAACGGCCAACCGTGGCGATTCTCGATCTCGGGCGAGAGCCGCGTTCGAGTCCATATCACCGACGAATCCGAGCACGATATTTACGACCGAGATGGGGAGTTCAGCCTCGTCTCTGCGGGATGTTTGCTCGAGAATATGCGCCTGGCTGCCGCTGACGAGGGCCGTGAGCTCGACTGGCAATATCGACGCACAGCCCCTCACGAGCACGAGATCACTGCCGAGCTCGCTCTTCGCAACACCATCGAACGCAGCGCTCTTTCACGATTCATTCGTGCTCGCGCGACAGACCGACTTCCCTATCGCATCACGCCGCTCACGAGAGCTCAAAGGCGAGCTCTCGAAGGGTGTCTCGACGAGTCCTTGCAGCTCACGTGGTTCGAGACGCTCGAAGAGCGGCTCCGAGTCTCGCGCCTCAACGCGGTCGCGACCGATATTCGCCTTCGTTGTCCTGAGACGCACTCCGTCCATCAGCGAGTCATCGACTTCGAGAGGCGCTATAGCCCGACGGGGATCCCATCGATGGCGACGGGGCTCGACCCCCTCACGCTGCGGGTCATGCGCTGGGCGCTCCAAGATTTCGAAAAGACCGAGCTCCTCAACTCCCTCGTTGGGACCGCGGGCGCGCAGCTCCAGATGGATCTGCTGCCGGGCTTGATGTGCGGCGCCCATTTCATGATCTCATTCCGAGCTCTGCCGCACGCCGAAGAACGAGACGCTGCCCTCGTGCGCGCGGGCCAATCGATTCAGCGCTTCTGGCTCGAAGCGACGCGCCTCGGGCTCTCGATGCAGCCAGGAAATGCGCCGCTCATCTTCGGCACCTATGGGGAGCGCGACCATCCATTCACGAAGTCCGAGGTGTTGAGGGCCCGCGCTCGTGAGCTCGCCAAGCGCGTGCAGGATGTGAGCGGAGGAAGAGCGCCGAGTGCGCTGATCTTCGCAGGTCGAATCGGCATCTCGCGAAGCGAGAAGACCACGTCACGCTCGATTCGTCGCTCGCTCGAAGAGCTCATCCTGACGCGCGCCGCGGCGCGTGTGAATGGAGATCGCCGCCTTCATACCTTGTCCGAGGTGGACTCATGAGCCGCAAGAGACGTATCGCCTTCTTCGGCGAAGCGGTCACGCTCGCGCACGCCGGCCGGGCAGCGGCGCTGAGCCGGATGCTCGACCGGAACGAGTACGAGACCTGCGTGATCACGGCCCCACGCTACCGTCATTTGTTGGGGGAAGTGGAGCGCTTCGTCCCGCTCGAGAGCATGCCGACCGAGGTGTTTCTCGAGCGGCTCGCGAAGGGCAAGCCGATCTTCGATGTAAATGAATTGGGAGCCGCGGTCGACGAAGATTGGAAGATCTTGAGCGAGTGGAGGCCTGATCTGGTGGTCGGCGATTTCCGAGTCTCACTCTCGATCAGCGCTCGACGAATGTCGATTCCCTATCTCGCCATCGCGGACTCGTATTGGAGTCCCTACGCAGAACGGCGATTTCCCCTCTCCGATGTGCCATTGCGTCGGATTGGCAATCGGCTCGCCGAGGCGCTGTTCGAGCGCATCGCTCCGTTCGCGTTTTCCTTTCATACGCGCCCCATCGACGCGGTCCGCCATCGACATGGCCTGCCCCGAGTAGGACACGACTTGTGTGCAGCCTACACCGACGCTGATTACGTCGCATACGCAGATATCCCCGAGCTCATCGACAAGCCATGTCTGCCCCCGACCCACGACCATATCGGCCCTGTGCTCTTCGAGCCCGAGGTCCCGCTGCCGAGCTGGTGGGACCACCTGCCGGCTCGCCCCTCGATCTACGTCGCGCTCGGCACGTCGGGCCGGCTCGACATGCTCCCCAAGATCATGTCCGCGTTCGCACCTCTTCCGGTCAATCTGCTGGTCGCATCTGCGGGGCGGCAGGGCGCGTTCTCGACGCTCGAAGCTGCAGCGGGCGCGAATTCGTTCCACGTGTTTCACGCGCCCTTCTTGCCCGGAGGGCTCACCGCGGCGCGCTCGTCGCTCGTGATCTGTAACGGCGGCTCGGGGACGACGCAGCAGGCGCTGCGCGCGGGCGTCCCGGTGCTCGGCATCGCGTCGAACATGGATCAACTCATGAATATGGAGCCCATCGAGAAGATGGGGGCAGGGCTCACGCTCGGCACGTGGCAGGCGAGCGACGCGAAGATCCGAGGTGCGTCGCGGAGACTCCTCGAAGAGGCGTCGTTTCGAACACGCGCAGCCACGCTCCAAACGATGATTCACCGATGCGATCCGCACGAACGATTCCCAGCGATGATCGCTCGTCTGTTGGGAGTGCACGAGCGCCCTGAACATTCGCGCTCTTGGGCATCGATCCGGGCCATGAGCTGAGGAGGCACGATATGCATCATCACGTCGATACCGTGCTCGCCCATGTCCTCGCCATCGCGCGCGAGGAGCCCGATCGCATCTTCGCCAAGATCATTCGAGTTGGACACGAGCCGCTCGCCCTCTCGTACGGAGAGCTCCTCGCAGAGTCGAGCCGATATGCGAGCCTCTATGTCGAACGAGGACTCCGCCCCAAGGACGTGCTCGTCTTGATGCTCGGCCATGGGCCAGAGCTGCTCTATGGATATATCGGCGCGCTTCGCGCAGGGGTGGTCCCGACCATCCTCGCGCCGATCTCGGGCAAGACTCTCCGCGATCATCATTTACCCGCGCTCAAAGCCACGATCTCGGGCTCGGGGACGCCTTGGATGCTGACCGACGAGAGCGTGCTGGCAGAGATCGAGCTCGGGCCGAGAAACGGAATCATCGTGCTTCGAACCAAGGAGGCCGAGAGACATCCCACTCATTTCGAGCCGGAATATGAAGCGAGCCCTGAAGACATCGTGCTGCTTCAACACTCTTCTGGGACGACGGGCTTGAAGAAGGGAGTGGCGCTCTCGAATCGCGCGGTGGTGGAGCAGCTGCGGAATTACGCTGATGCGATCGCGCTCGATGAGAGCGATCGAATCGTGAGCTGGCTCCCGCTCTATCACGATATGGGGCTGATCACGAGTTTGATACTGCCTCTCACGTGCAGAGTCCCAGTGGTCCTGATGTCGCCCTTCGAATGGGTCACAGATCCCGCGCTGCTTCTCACGGCGATTTCCGAGGAGCGAGGGACGCTCTGTTGGCTCCCGAACTTTGCTTATAATTTCCTGGCCAAGCGCGTCGACGAGAGGCGGATCACGTCGATCGATCTCCGTTCGATGCGGGCGTTCGTCAACTGCTCCGAGCCGGTTCGAGAGGAGAGTCACGCGATGTTTCTCGAGCGATTCGGGCGGCTCGGGCTCAGCCCCGCGGCGCTCACCACCTGTTATGCGATGGCAGAGAACACCTTTGCGGTCACCCAGGGCGGCATTCACGAAGAGGTGCAGATTCGAGAGGTCGAAGGTCGCAAGTTCGTCTCTTCGGGGCGGCCGCTCGCGAACACGAGGGTGCGGATCGTCGATGAGCATCGACGCGATATCCCGGATGGGAGCGTCGGCGAAATCGCGATTCAGAGCGTAAGCCTGCTCTCCGAATATTATCGCAGGACCGATCTCAGCGCCGCGGCCATCGCCGATGGTTGGTATTTCACTGGGGACTTGGGCTTCATGATGGACGGACACCTCTTCGTGACCGGGAGGAAGAAGGACATCATCATCTGTGCCGGAAAGAATATCGATCCGGGCGACGTGGAGGAGATCGTCTCGAGCATCGAGGGAGTCCACCCGGGGCGGGTCGTCGCCTTTGGTGTGGAGAGCGGTGAGAAGGGCACCCAAGACCTCGTGATCATGGCCGAGACAAAGATCGAGGACACACGCGTCCATGGTCGAATCCGACTGGAGATCGCGAAATCCATCCGCGTGATCTTTGGAGTCGTGGTGGGTCACGTCGAGATCGTGCCGCACATGAGCTTGATCAAATCATCCTCAGGAAAAATTGCGCGGTCTGCCAATCGAGTGCGGTTTCTGTCCTCACACTCCGATGTCGAGCAGAAAGGAGCCGAGCTCCGATGAAAGCGACTGAACAACAGCCCGTCGCGAGGTTCATGAGTTGGCGTGATCTGACGATCACCCCCGCGGTGAGCGCCACGATCCTCGCGAGCGCCGCGGCGGCGTCGATGTACGTGACGCGTGGTCTCCTTGGGATGGATACGGATCTCTTCGTGTCACTGCTGCTATTTTTCTTTTTCCAAACGGCGTTCACGATATTCACGATTCGTGTCGTGCTGTGGATGCGTTTCCCGCGAGAAGGCGTGTTCTCGATCGATTCTCACCCGATCGATTGTTATTTGTATAATTTGATAGGATTTTTGTGCAATACGCATTTGTGGTTCGAGTTCTCCGCGGGCCTCGTCCCTCCACTGCTCCGGAAGCCTTTTTATCGCTTGCTGGGCGGACGTTTCGGTCAAGGGATCATCTCCATCGGCGGGATCGTCTCGGAGCCATGGCTCGTCTCGATCGATGAAGAGGCGATCGTAGGATTGGAGGCGCTGGTCTTGTCTCATGCGATCCTGACCCGCGAGTTGATGTTGGGTCGCGTCGAGATCGGCAAAGGCGCGGTGGTGGGAGCCAAGACCATCGTGATGCCGGGGGTGCGGATCGGCGAGGGCGCCATGGTGAATGCCATGTCCCTCATCGCCCCGAACACGACGATCGGCGCGTATGAGATTTGGGGAGGCAATCCTGCCAAGAAGCTCAGCGGTCCTCCTCGACCCCTCGGCCCTCGACCCGAGGTGGCGAATGTGGATGGATCACACGTGCAGCACATCCGAGCGAAGCTCGTGGACTTCGTGGTGCGACACTCGGTGGCGACCCCTTCGGATCTCGGCCCAGATGCGCGGCTCTTCTCGACGGGGATCTTGGGATCCATGGACCTCGTTCAGTTGACCTTGTTCATCGAAGCGGAGCTCGGAGTGCGGCTCGATGATTTCATGCAAGTGACCTCCGAGAGCATCGATCGGCTCGATGAGCTGGTGGA
>CAYZTA010000115.1:0-7470 GCA_964481145.1 uncultured Sandaracinus sp. | reverse complement strand
ATACAATCAAATTCCGATCTGATTTCGCGCACTTACGTTTTTCAACATCCTGCTAGCCAACGTGACGGTGGCGAACCCTTGTTTGCATTCGAGGTCCGACGGGACCGACAGGAGGCAACGCTCCGTCCGCGAGGTCGGTTCGGAGCGGACTCATTCACTGCTACAACCGCGGAGGAGAACCGCGAGTTGATGTTTGATTACTATTTCGTTGACAGTGGTCCTGGGCTCATAAGCTTGGCGATTCGCCCCAAGGAATACCCCTGGGTGGCGGAGATTACAGCATCGTATGAAGGGGGTGCGCACACGACCGGGCCGGTGACTCTTACCGCAAGGTGAGGCTGAATGCCCGCGATCAGAGTCACTCCCGGCACGCCGTATTCTTGTGCCTCGAGTTGTGGTTTACGTGCGAGCACGACGGAGTCGCTCGATTCCGGTTCGGAGCGAGATGGTGGCGCGATGCTCGACGCACAGCTGCCGATGGACGCGCACGCTCCCATCGATGCGCCGACACCCGGAGACGCGTGCGTGACGAGAGGTTCCGACGACGGCTGCGACGGCTGCGACGACGACTGCGACGGAACGGTGGACGAGGGTTACGTCGAAGTGGCGACGAGCTGCGGCATGGGCGCGTGCTCAGCGGCGGGGATGCTCCGCTGCATCGCAGGTCACGTTGAAGATTCGTGCACGGAAGGACCTCCGGCAGCCACCGACGACACCTGCGATGGCATCGATGATGACTGCGACGGCATCGATGACAACGGGTGCCGCCCACTCCATCAGTGGACGTTCAATGACGGCACGGCGAATGATTCGATTGGTGACGCAGACGACACCTTGAGCGGTGGTGCCGTCGTGACCGACGGCGAGTTGGTGCTCGACGGGATCGAAGCGCCAGCAGGAGACGACGTCTTCGACGCGATCATCTTCGGCGAACACGTGCCTGGGCAGTGGTTGGCAGGAAGCAACTACTCTTCTCGAACGCCTTTCGACAACGGCGGCGCCATCGAAACCTCGACCGAGCTCACCATGCTCGCGGCGGTGTACGACGACACGGATCACGTGACTGTCTATCGGAGCGGAGTGGTCTATGCGGGCCCCTACTCCGTTGGTCCGATGGCCATGTACCCGGCAGGAGATTCGGACATTCTGATCGGTCTCCGTCACGAAGATCGAATTGCCGAGTCGACGTTCGCGACCGCGGCTGGGACGGACGCCTACTTTGCAGGCGCAGTCACCGATGCTCGTATCTATGGCCAAGCGTTGAGCGCGACGCAGATCGCCCAGTTGTTCGCGGCAGGACCTGCCCTGTAACATCGCAACAACGTTCGAGCAGCGACAATACGAACCGTACGCGACGGAAGCGCTTGGCGAAGGCGCCGCGACCAGCGCAATCTCGTCCGATGACGAAACGGGCGAATCCCAGCGACCTTGCGCTCTCGAAGTTGCGAGCATTCGGGCTCACGTATCCCGGCGCTCACACCAAAAGCCCGTGGCCAGGTCATCTCGACCTCGCAGTCAAAGACAAGACTTTCGCGTACCTCAGCATCGAAGGAGAGCCTTTCCGCATCGGTTGTAAGCTGCCGCATTCGAACAACCTCGCGCTCGAGTTGCCGTTCGCCGAGCCCACCGGCTACGGGCTCGGAAAGAGCGGCTGGGTCACTGCGAAGATCCCACCGGGAGAAGATATCCCTCTCGATATCTTCCAAGCGTGGATCGACGAGAGCTACCGCGCGCAGGCCCCGAAGAAGCTCGTCGCCGAGCTCGAAGCACGTGGAACACACGACAGCGCTTCGAGCGCGAAGGCGTCGGTCAAGCGCACACTGGCGAAGACAAGTCCAACCAAGAAAGCGGCCTCGACGAAAGGCCCTCCCGCAAAGAGAGCGATGCAGGGCCGCCCTGCTGCTGCTGCGAAGAAGAAGAAGAATTGATACGAGCGCCTCCCGCAGAGATATCGGCGCAAGTGCGGAGGCCTCTCTCGATCGCCGACACACGCGACGGTAGTAGTTCGTAGGAGCCCGTGCGTTCGCGCGGCGCGGCGTGATCTCGCGATGGTCTATGTCGAACGGCTGCGCCCGGACGCGCGCTCGAGCCGCTCGTACAAAGCGCGAGCATCGATGCGCGCATTCGCTTTGGTGAGGCGTATTTGGTGGCGGGAGATGCATTGCGAAAACTCGGCCGCCATGAAGAAGCCGTCGATGCTTACGAGCGCTTCGTGTCGATGAATACCAGCTCGATCGAAAGGCACGTCAAGCTCGCGCTCGCGCTGCGTTCAGCGAAGGATGAGGCCGGAGCAAAGAAGGCGCTCACCGAAGCGCTCGCGACGTGGTCACAGATTCCTGGGTACGAGAGGCGAAAAGAGTTCGCGTGGTGGCTTCGCGCGTGGGCGTATCGCTTGTTCGTTTGAACACCACATCGGCATCATGGGCAGTATTCGCCCCAACGGGCCGCTCGACGCGCTTCGGCGGAAACAACGACTGACCCAAGGATGGTGCCTCGAGCCGGTCCAAGATGCGGCAAGGATGAGGCAGGCATGAAGCGCAGGAAGGTTGTCGTGGGTGTGGCCGCGAGCGGTGCGGGCGTGCTCTTTTTCCCATCTTGGATTTCGCACGCGTTCGGACAACGCACCGTGGTCGATGAGCTCGCCGGGCTCTCTGCGGCGTATCGCCAGGCGCAGCAAAGCGGACGGCCGCTGCTCGTGCTGATCATTCCCGAGGACGCACGACACCGTTCGATCCGGAATCGGGCATTCAGTGAGCTTCTCAACTTCGGCCACGAAGACGTGTTCGTCGATCTCGCACAGGTCGAGCTCGCGTGCGCGAGCATGAGCAGCCTTCGAAGGCTCGTTCCTCGCGCCAGCGGTGAGCCGTGGATGGTTCTCGTCGAACCGAATGGAGGTGCAGTGCGTGCAATCGTTCCGGAGCTGCCTCCCTTGTGGAGATATCCCCGCCCTTCCGAATACGTCCAGGCTCGGATCACCGCTGTTGCGGACGCAATCCATGCGGCGCTCACCCCCGATGCGGCAAGCATTTCGCGTCGCGCCGCGCAGGCGCGCCGACATCTCTCGGCGACCGACCTCACCAGAATCGAACACGCGATTGCCTCGGGCGAGGTCGCGCCCGAGGACGTTGCGCTCGCTCCCGCGATCGTTGCGGAGGCTGCGGAAGCCCGGCCTGAGCTCGCATCGAGCTTACATCTTCTCGGGATCAATCGGTGGCGGGCGGGACGCATCCCGAACAGCCGCTGGATCAACAATACGGGCTGCGGTGCCTACGTCGAGCAGACCGAACAAGAACAGCGCGACGCGCCTGAGGAAGGTCGTGCCCTCGTTCTTTGCGGAATGGGGCACGTGGAGGCGTTCAGCCAGCGCTTCCTCGATTGGTACACTCAACCGTAAATCACACGCCTTCATTCTCCGGCGCATCACGAGCAGCGGCTTCCCAGGCGGCAAAGCCTCGCGCTTCGTCTTTGGGAAAGAAGGCGTGCATCGGGACCTCGCGGTGGTAGCGGCGAAACGTCTTCGTGAACTCTTGAGGAGAGGCTTCGAATCGCTCACCCGCCTCGATGCTTGCCCGGACGAGTCGCTCGAAACGCAGCCGCGCGATCAGCAGCGCCTGCATTCGCACTCCGTCGGGATCGACTCGACGTAGCGCCTCGCGTGTCTCGAGGTCCGTTTCGTGCTCGGCCGCCGCGAGGAGCGCAGCGACGGGATCCTCGGCGCGCATCGCCGCCGCGAGAATCGTTTCGAGGCGAGCGTTCCTGTCCGCCTCGCTCATGACGATGCTCCTCGAGCGCGCGCGATCACGTCTCGAATGCGCTCCATCTCGAGCTCCAAATGATGCACTGTCGTTCTGTCCCGCACCGTGCCCTCCATTCGTTCGAGGGTCACGCCGCGCACGTTCGTGCACCGAGGGAGGGTTTCCTCGAGCAGCGACCAAACCTCCTCCGGCACGGCACCGTCGTGCCCGTCGAGCCTTAAACTGCGACGCGATGGAAGCCACTGGGGATGGCTCTCCGAACCGCCGCTGACGTGAATCTCGATGACGCGGTCCAAATCGCATGCGTCGAGCCATGCGCGCGGATCGAAATCGAGGTTCTTCGCCATGGTGTAGACGTTGTGAAGGTCGAGAACGAGATGATGGCGTCCGCCGAGGATCTTCCGGAGAAATGGCGGTTCTTGGAGCGGGTCGCCGAGGGTGAAATGAAAGGCCGTGTTCTCGACGGCGGCGTCGGGCACGATCTCCGCCATTGCGTCGAGGCACGCTTGCACGAGCGACGCTGTGTGATCATTCATCGCCAGCGGCATCGGCAGGGTCATCATCTCGCCCGCCACCACGATCGAGCCGAGATGATCGCTCCACCATGCATATTCGAAGAGGCGCTGGTCCTCGCGCATGCGAGCAAGCCAACGGGCCTGTCTCGCCGCGTCGGTCACCGCGCTGCCCATCGACATGCCGACGCCGTGAGCGACCACCGGCTTGCGCAAGGAGCGCACGAGACCGAGAAAGCGCGCGTGAAATCCGTTGGGCGTGAGCACACCCTCGCGCGAAGGAAGCCACGTCGTCTCGGGAGTGATCTCCAGATAGTCGGCGCGCTTCGCGATGGGTACCGTCCACCCGAGGAACTCGTCATCGGGTGGAAGCGTGAACCCCACGCCGATCACGACGAACACCAGTCCAGAACGCGTGCCATACGCTCTCTCACAGCCATCTACGAGACCTCGATCGAAGGCAGACGATCACGCTGATGAATTCGTTCCATTCGACCGGGCGATACGCAAGCGTACTGGAAGGTCCATCCGGATCGGCAACCTCGGCCCGTGAGCTCGAGCAATGCTTCGCGCACGGAATCCTTCACGCGTTCCCACGTCCCAGGGTTGCGCGCCTCCCAGCAGACGCGCGCGTCGGTGCCGTTGCCGAGCTCGTGACCCAACCGATACGCAGGCTCGATCTGCTGCCAGGTCATCGTGCTCTTCGAGGCGATTGTCCGATCGAAGTGGGCACGATAGTCCGAAGATGCGAAATCCCAATCGCGCAGGTTGCGCCGATCCTCGACATCAATCTCGTGTGCTCGGCTCTGACTGCGACATCCTGCTGGACCGATGCCTCGACGATGCGCGAGCGCACGACCACACCGCCGCTCTCGACCTCACGCTTGCCAATCTGCATCTGCTCTTCGACGATCGGAATCGCTCGGTCGCGAATGCTCCCTTCGGGAGCTCGGTCGCCCTGTCGAGCCCGTTCGGCTTGCGTCGCGGAAGGTTGGCGAGATCGACCTCGTTTCCCTTGTGCTCCTCGCCGTCTTGCCGACACGCACCTTCTCGACGACTCGCGCAGTCTCGATCGCGAACGCCTCTTCGGCGCGCTCCACCATCGACAGCTCCGCGACCGGAAAACGGCCCCGCGAGCGATCGAGATCGATGACGAGCTTGGCATCCCGGCTCCAATGCTGTGCCAAGAAATCAAGAGCTGGGAAGTTGGGCGAGATAGTGTCGCGCAAGCTCTTCGATGTCGCCGAGGTCGCTCACGAGGATGTTGAACACGACGGCTTCGTCGACGCGATCGTATAGATGGACGATACGATTGCGGAACGCGAAGATGCGTCCGAACCGATGCGTCGAGCCGGAAGGGAGACGCCCCGCATGCTCCAATCGCTCGAGGAGATCTCGGCTCGAGTCGGGTGTGCCGAGACCGAGACGAGACACGAGATGACTGCCGACATCGATTAAGATTTGGATTGCGACCTGAAGTCGCCGAAGCGCTGCGTCCATGTTGCGGTCATCGGCTCGAAAGCCTTCGAGGCTGCTCACGTCCATGCGTCGGAGCTGCTCCAGAGTTGCCGCCAAAATCGCCAGTTTCGCCTGGACCTGCTCAGGGCTCATGACGATTGGACCTTTCGCGGCGCGAAGCGATCGCGCAGCCCGGCGAATGTGCTGCGCATTGCGATGTCATGGGTCGGCTTCCAATCGAGGTATTCGCGGATGGTCCGTTCTTCGAAGTCGAGGCGTAACTCAGGATCGGCGTCGAGCACGAGCACACCCTCGGACAACACGCGATGTCGAAACACCACTCCTTGCGGACCGAGGACCACGATGTCGACGCGCCCCGACGGCGAGAACCTTTCGAGCTCGGCGGAGAGCGTGTAGAGCGCTCGGGTATCGGCGGAATCGAGCGAGCCGCGCAAAAGCACCGCAATATCGAGATCACTCTGCGGTCCCGCATCCCCGCGGGCGACGGATCCAAACACCCAGGCAGAGGCGATGCGAGGGTACGTCGCGATCGCGCGACCGATTTCGTTCGTATCCACACTCGGATCGTACTGAAGAAGATGCGAAGGCGCCATCATCCGAGCACATTGACACGCGTGTGTGCACATGCTGGGCTTCCGCTACACAACGAGAAACGCTCATGACGATCGAAGAGTTGATCCGCGAGGTGGTCGCGTTCCGTGATGCCCGCGAGTGGGCTCGCTTCCACCCCCCGAAGAACCTCGCGATGGGGCTTGGCATCGACGCCGGGGAGCTCGGCGAGAACGACGCCGCAAACGACCACGCGAAACGCGTCCTCGAGATCGCGGCGCCCCTCGGCTCGAGTCATCCTTGGCTCAAGGAAGCCCGACGGATCGTCGACGCAAGTGATGCATGACTGGCTGCGCGAAGCGCCTCCCCGCGTAGGCGGGTGGCTCGCTCCGCTGCAGGAACTCCCTCAAGCGTGCTGAACCATCGTGCGGCCGCGACGCGCGCGCGTGAATGCTTCGCGCACGTTGCCGAGCTCGTGACCCAACCGATACGCAGGCTCGATCTGCTGCCAGGTCATCGTGCTCTTCGAGGCGATTGTCCGATCGAAGTGGGCACGATAGTCCGAAGATGCGAAATCCCAATCGCGCAGGTTGCGCCGATCCTCGACATCAATCTCGTGTGCTCGGCTCTGACTGCGACATCCTGCTGGACCGATGCCTCGACGATGCGCGAGCGCACGACCACACCGCCGCTCTCGACCTCATGCTTGCCAATCTGCATCCGCTCTTCGACGACTCGCGCAATCTCGATCGCGAACGCCTCTTCGGCGCGCTCCACCATCGACAGCTCCGCGACCGGAAAGCGGCTCCGCGAGCGATTGCATCCGTTGCCATTTCACCCATTCGGATGTCCTTAGCGCTCCCGATCTATGGACTCTGAACGAGCAGATCAGCATCGCGAACGGTGAGTGGAAGGAGCCGTAGAAAGACAGCGAAAGTTCAGCATTTTTTTCGTATCTGCGAAGCTGAACGCGCACCTCTGACGCTCATCCCCGCTCGAACCGAACACGACGCGAACGCTGCCCCTCGTGTCGCGGGCGACATCGCCTGAGTCTGCTCGGAGCGCAGAGTGATGTGGACGAATCCCCCTTTGGTGACTGGCTTCCGACTGCTGATTCAATCTAGCAGGCTGTTGATAAATCCATCGGACACGATCCTGCCATCGGCCCGACTTGA
>CAYZTA010000114.1:0-7516 GCA_964481145.1 uncultured Sandaracinus sp. | reverse complement strand
CGAGTGCCAGTGGTGGGCGAGCGATGTAGCGGCAAACACGCTCGAGCCGTTTTCGATCACGACCATTGATGGCGACTCCGGCGTGGATGTTCACACCATCGAGCTCGGCGTATGAACCATTCGAATCGGAAGAGACGAGATGGAGTGTGCGTCCAAGTTTGCTCGTGCGCTGTCCGGCACGCTCGCCGAGCAGTACGAGGTCAGCAGCAGATGCACCGGCACACGAGGCAAGCACAGGCTCTTCAGTCGCAAACGCATCTTCGTCTGTACCGTCGAACGAGCGCCCGTGGCGCGCGAGGACAAGGGTGAGGCCTGCATGAGTACGGCGGACGACATCTTGGATGTCTTCCGCCGTCGGTACCGGCAGCGCATGGAAGACGAGCGCGCCAGCTGCATCCCGCACGTACACACCGTCGAGGGCGAGTGTATGGGCATGGACATTGATTCGGAGGGACGAGTCGCTGCGCTGGATGAACGTCACCGCACCCGTGAAAGCGTCTTCCACACTGCGCAAGCCGAGATGCTTCTTCGCGCGGCGACGCAGCGAGCGCGTTAGCGTAGAGACAAATGCGTCGAGCACGTCCGCGCACAGACGGCTGTCATATGCGAGAGCCGTGCGAAGCCGCCATGGGAGGCTGCATACCCACTGGCGAATCGGGACCTCAGGAAGCACTTCGTCCACCAAGTGCGCCGCCACGTCCGACATACGCCGAGCAGTGCACGATGGACAGAAGGCTCTGCGCTTGCACGAAAAGGCCACCACCATCGCGTGGCCGCAGTGCTCGCAGCACAGATGCACGAGGCCGTGCTCAAGAATGCCGCAGCGGAGATATTCATCAAACTCGCGTGTGACGAAGCGCGGCAATCCGCCGCGCTCTTCGGCGAGCTCGCGGAATGCGGGCCAGTGCTCTTGCACCACTCGATACAGCAGTGTCTCTTCGGGACGACGACGCGCGTAGCCATCCGTACGAATCGCGACTGGGGCGCAAGCGCCGGCAGGCAGGGCCATGCAGCACAGCCACAGCACACCAGAGACCGGGCCGATGATGTCGATTTATAAGTGAAAACCGCATGACAGCTGACGGAATCGCCGGCGGCCGACGGCCGGCCGCCACCCTCGCGTCAGCATCTCGAGCTGGCCCAACTCTACGAGCTCTGCCGGATGATCGAGCCGAGCCTGCGTTGTTCGCCGATGACCGGGACCTGCGTGTTCTGAACGAACTCACGTCATTGCACGCGCAGCACTGCTGCCGCAGCGCCGACCCCCGCCTGACCGGCGGGGTCGGTGAGCACGCTTGCAATCACCTTCGACTCTGCGCGTGGATCGGCCTCGAGCACCGATGCCACTTGCGAAATCCCACGCATCGTAAATGCACTCACCGAGCCCATCATCACGAGATCGCCTGGCTCGAGCGCGAGATTGCAGTGGTGGATTGTCGAGTGGAGCAATCCAGCGGTCGCCTCCTCACGCGGAGTGAGGCGTTGGGCTTTGCCCTTGCGATGCAGATAAGCTCGAATCGGTCCGGCGCTCACCACATGGACGTCGCTGCCTTCGAAAAGCAAAGCGACGAATGCCGCATCGGGGAGCTGACGCTCGACCAACTGCTCGCAAACGGCCGCAAGCCGGCCGCGGGCTCGCTCTGCGCAATGAAGCGCGCGGCCTCCACCATGCGCGCCTCGTTGCCGTGTCTCTTCTAGCCCCGCTTCGAAACCACGAATCACCGCAGAAGTGGAAAGAGACCAGCTGCGTGGCCAACCAATGCCACTCGCCACGACGAAGGCTCGGCCGCCTTCCGCACGCATCGCCGCATGCCTTGCGAGCTCACCATCGCGCACGGCCGTGCGTGTGATGCTGATATGCGATTCGTTCTTCAATCCAGGTCGATTCTACACGGAAAAGAGGCGCGCAAGATCTAGAGCTCGTCGCTCTAGGCTTTGCCGAAGCCGAGCTCCGAGGTGCGCACGACGAGCGCTGCCGCGCTGAGAAAGAGGCCCGTCGCAATGGCAATCACGACTCCACATATCCACAGCTCGATATCGGGAACCCAATCCGGATAAAAACCACCTTTGGGCAAGCCGGCGAGTTGACTCGCAAGATAGTTCATCGATCCGAGCCTCAAGAAACTCGGGAGCCACGAGAGCGCGAACTCCATCACGACGAGATAGAGCACCGACAAAAAGCCTCCGGCTTCCACCACGAGCGCGCCCCAGAAGAGACAAATCGCGCAATACGTGAGCGCCAAGAGCGAGAGCGCTGACATGGCACGCAAGGTCTGCGGCAGCTCATCGATCATCGGCGTGGGCTCGGTCGCAAACGAGCTCACATGCAAGACGAGCACGCCGATCACGAGCAGAAGGATGCTCATCGCCGCGCCAGCGAGATATTTCCCGAGCACGATTGCGACCCTTCCCGCCGGCCGCAACGCCAAAAACGGAAAGGTCCGCGCCTCGACTTCTTCGGCGATCGCTCCCGACGTGAACAAGAACGGAAGAAGATACACGAGCAAACCGAAAAAACCCACTCGCAGCGATGCTTCGGAGCGAACGCGGAAAGCCTTTCATGCGTGGACTCGTACTCGGGAACACCTCCGTTCTCACGCCCAAACGTCCTTTGCGTACCACGGCTTTTCATCGATTCTCGCACCGTCCGATCGTCAGTGACCTTGCATTCCGCGGGTTTCTTTTTCCGATTCCGATACTCGACCGAATCCAAGGTGATCGCCATTCGATTGGCCTCCGCGAAAAGGCGGCTTATGCATGGCCGCTCCGGCATCCGCGGGATCGCGCAGCGCCGCTTGGCCTAGCGCGTATGGTGCCCGACCGCGAGGACCATCCCTCGATGGCGTTCCTCGAGCGAATCGATGAGTTCGTTCGCGCCTATCGCGGGCCGGCTGGTCTCGTATGGGGAGAGCGTGATCCCATTCTTGGTCGCGCACTCGCGCGCCACAGGGAAGCGCTTCCGCAGGCGAAAGTGGAAGTCACGAGTGCCGGCCATTTCATTCAAGAAGAGATTCCTGACGACCTTGCTCGCATGATTCGGGCAGTGGCTGGTATTTGATTTCCGCACCTCGCGCTATGCTGCGCGACCACTCCGATTTCATCCGGCGCCGAGGACTGGAGTTCCGCGCGTTCGCGCGTTCGTTGAAAGGCGACTCATCCGAGCGCGCGTGAACATGTTTCGATGATCAAGTTTTACGTCGCGCACGTTCTCTAGCAGGTGGTCGATCGCGCTCGGATCTTACGTGCACTCCGACGGCGTTACGGCCGAGCTGGAATATCCATCAACGCGCGCATCTCGTCCCTGAGCGGGACGTGCACATAGGTTCTCCGCGATGTTGGGCTTTCGTATCGCTCGTGGGCTTCTCCTCCCGTCGTCGCGACCACGAACACGAGCCCGTCGTCTCCCACGAAAACTTCGGGGATCGAAACCTCGGCGACGCAATCCGAGCTCGGACGCGCGCCGCACCAGAACGAGCTCTTCCTTCGAGAGAGCACAGTGAATGCATGGCGGTTGTCGGGCGCGACAAGTCGCAATTGGTATCCGCGTGGGTCGCTCTCCATGAAGAGCACCCATCCGGTGAAACGCCCGCGCAGCATGCCGGTGCTTGCATCGACAGGGCCGGCTACCGACACGCCGGTCGAGATGCGCTCGGTAAGGCGGAAGCCCTCGCGATGGCGCGCCTCGAACCATGTGAGACGTGGGCTCAGCGTGGCGACACTGAGCTCCTGCCGATCCACCACTCGGTCGCCCTCACGCACGGTGAACGCCCAGCTCTCGGAGTGATCTCCGACCGGTTCGCTCCACGCCACGCGACCTCCGGGGCCCATCATCACTTGCGAGGAATCAAAGAAAGATCGGCACTCGCCCCGAGGGAAGTTGCCCTCGCCTCTCTCGAACGCTTCGACTGTGGAGACGCACGTCGATGGATCGGAGACGCGCGGCAGCTCCTGAGGAATACCTCCGAAGTAGATGGGTTGCCGCGCCCACACGTCCATAGGCAAGACCGACTCGGCCTCACCAAACGACACCGCGTGGGCGCGAGCGGGGACCCAATGGTGCCCAGGGGAAAGGCAGCCTCGGCATCGCTCGATGCTCTCGTGACTGCTTCGCAAGAGGTCCGTGCCCTGCCGCCAGTACTCTTGAGCAGAGTCCGAGGACTCTCCGATGGATCGCGAGCGCCATTGTCGTCCGTCGAAGTGAAAGAGCGTGTCCCCATGCCCAGCCAGCGCGTAGAGGTCATCGTCGCTCGTGGCATCGATCCACCTGATCCGCTGATCGGTCGGCAGATGCATGTAGCTCCAGGTCCCGTTCTCCAGACGCAAAATGAAGCCCGTTGTACTTCCGATATAGGTTGCGCTCTCGGTTCCCGACGCTGCCTGCATCCGGAACGGAGAGGGCTCCGGGTCCCACTCTTGACCGTTCCAATGCAAGGGCCCATTTGCGCCGCAAGCCCAGACATCGGCGGAGCTTCGCGCCCAGACGATGCTCGCCATCCGGTCCGAAGGGCCGCCCCAAGACGTTCCATCGGAGCTCAACCACCGTTCCTCGTTCCCGACGATGATGCTGCCGTCCTCCGCGAAGATTGGCCCTCGCACGATCCTCCGCGAATTGAGTTCTCCCTCGAAGAGATGATGAGCGCTCTCTCGATCCATCACCGTAACTCGCGAGCGGTCGTGGTATGCAAGGCGGCCGCGCTCATCACCAATGAGCGCTGTTTCCGGAACGAGCTGCCGATTCGATCCGGAAACGCGTGTCCACTCTCGCCCATCGAACCAGAAGAGGCCATCGCGTCGCCTGGAGCGGGCGAACGCATGCCCGCTACCCGCATCGATGAGAACGTAGCCGTACTCCACGCTGTTGCCCATTCGGTTCACGCCGTGCACTGTGCCGATCACGATTTCAGACGAGTCCTCGCAGTGCGCGACCCACGCGCCCGACCTCACGACGGCTCCCGAAATGCCTGCGCAAGCGGGGATTTCCCGAGCCGCCGAACCATCGAAGTGCACGAGCTGCTCGGGACCAGACCGAGCGAGTGTTCTCCACAAGCGCAGTTCCAGATCCTCAACAAACTTCGCAGTCTCTTCCTCGCCGTCCTCGCTCGGAGCGCGACGCGGGCCGGCGAGATAGAGATCGTTCAACCCGGAACCTCGCAGCACCACGATCGGGACGTGGCTCTCGACCGGAAGGCTGCTCCACACCTGACCATCGAACACGTCGAGGCCGCCTGGACCTGCCGCGACAACCTCGCCACTTCGCAGTTCGAGGAGATCCCAGAACCGCTCTCCGAGCTCCGCGAGCGGCTCGATGCGCCCTTCTCGCAGCTCGCTCAGCGCGCCGCGTTCATCCAATAAGAATACGTGCTCGCCATGAACCGCGATACGTGTTGTATCCGGCGCATGAACAACACGACGCGGCAAGCCGCCGACGTGATCGATGGAAAACAGCGACCTGTCCGCCAGCACCCAGACGCGTTCCTCGGTGTTGCCGCCAATCGCCAACACGGGCCCTGGAAGCGGAATCTCCGACCACGCCGCGCCATCCCAATACGCCAGCGTGCTGCCTCCGACCCAAATGTTATTTTCGGCGCGAGCCCACACCACACGCACCTCGGACATGGCATCGGGGAGCGCGCCGAGGGTACGCCAGGCGATCGTTGTTTCATTCGGCACATCACTCCGAATGGTGCCTTCCAAAACAATAGCGGGTCCATCGCCTTGCGATGCGGCGTAGACATGGCTCGAGGTACTACCAAAAATCCAAATCGACCGACCGATTTCCGGGCTCGACCGCAATACCCAGTTCCCGTTCACCAAGTCTGCTACCGCGCCGTCCGCAACGACACGAGTCATGGAATCGACTTCGGTGACGAATGCGGCTCGAGCGTCGAACGGCAACGATGCGACTTCTTCGAATGAGCCATCACGAGCGTGCACGGCGCGACCGTGCTCGTCAGAAAACAAACACACGTCGTGAAAGCAGCCCACCAGGTGCCACTGGCCGCGTGGCACCGAAGGCGCAGCAAGCACCGACGAATAGAATTGAGCGGAAGCATCGTCGTCATACGAATGGCTGAAGTAAGCCAACCATCGTTCTCTCGAAGATCCCCAGACCTGCTCGACCCCGCCATCGAGATGCGTCGGTTCGAGCGTTGGGTCTCCGATCCAAACCCGGTCTTCACCGAAGATCACCGGGGTTCCATCGCCCAGCGTGGTGACGTGTGGATCGTCGAGATCTGCAACCGGCAGCCACACATCTCCTTGGCGCCGGAATACGCCGTCTTGGCCTTGCATCAAAAACACACCGCTCGGGTCGCCTGCAAACTGTGGCGACCACTCTCGGTACGCGTTCTCGGGCTGCGGAACCGCTTCGCGATGCCACCGCTCCCCATCCCAGTAGAGAACTGCATCCGAGTCGATCAACGCAAAGATCTCTCGCTCCCCAATCCACAGCGCCTGGATGCGCGTCGATGCGGACGGCAGCTCAGGGCACCATCCCGCCGGACTGCATGGCGGGTGCGCGTCGAGCGCTGCGAAGGCAATGGCAACGTGGGCCGGCAGCTGCTCGCGTGCCGCTTCGCTTCCTGTCGTGACCTCTGCGACTGGCGCGGGAGGAGGAGGCATTGAGGGCGCTCCGCTCACGCACGCAGAGAGGACCGTGAAGTTCAGGATGAGAACGCCGGAGCGTTTATAAGGCGATAAGGGCGATAAGGACATCCGACTTGGGGAAAGAGTAGCTGGGGCAGGATCGAGCGACAAGGTTCGCGGGTCCATCGAGTTCAGGCGGCGGCCTTTGGGCTCACTCGAGGGCGAAGGGATGACTCGGCAGCAGGGGAACCCAAGGATTCGGGCCTCAACGTCGAGATTCGAGACGGAGTCGTCCCTCGGCCTGAAGCAAGACGATTTGCTCAACCGGCAAAAGGCAAGGCGAGTTGTCGAGGGTCGAGCCGGCGCGGTGCCGGCTTTGGCGGAGGCGCTCTGGCACTGATGCCAAGCTCGGAGAGAACACGAGCGGCGGAGTCCTCGTCTTTTGCGACCTCGATGATGCGCATACGACGTGTGCATTTCGGACAGACGGTGATGTCGACGGCGAACACGCGTTTGAGGAGCCAGGGCCACGGATGTCTCGAGGGCTCGGGCGGCGGAGCGAGATAGCCCGCATCATCCGGTCTGAAGAGCGGCAGTTGAGTGCCCTTCTTGATGGGCTTCTTGGGGACGACCTCGGCGCGGACTTTGGCATTGGCGGCAAAGACACCGTGATAACGCAGCATGTGAAAGCGCGGAGGAGGGACGAGAGCCGCAAGGCGTGCGATGAAGTCCAGGGGCTCGAGCAAAACGGCTTCGGTGCCGTCCTTCCATGGCTTCTTGAAGCGGTAGCGGAGGCGTCCATCGCCGTGCTCTTCGAGTCGGTCGAGTGCCAGTGGTGGGCGAGCGATGTAGCGGCAAACACGCTCGAGCCGTTTTCGGCGTATAGGACATACGACCTGGGAAAAAGGTAGCTGAGGCTGGAGCGAACCTC
>CAYZTA010000113.1:0-7797 GCA_964481145.1 uncultured Sandaracinus sp. | reverse complement strand
GGAGTTCGATGTCGTCGACTTGCCTCTTGGGACGAAATGAAAACCAAAATCGCCGTTTGCCTCACCTGCTCTTGAGGTTCGCTCCAGCCTCAGCTACCTTTTTCCGCGGTCGTATGTCCTATACGCTACGAAAGAACCCAGCGCTTCAACTATTTTTATGAACGGACGCTTGTTTCGTACGCCGAAGGTACGCGGCCGCGTGTGGCGTGAAAGCTGTCGAAAAGCATAGGCCTTCAAACTGATCGGTGCTCTAGGACTGCTCGCTGATGTTCGCCATAAGTTCGAGCTCAAGCCGTCACATCGACCAGCTTTGGATTGGGCGTGGGCATGAGCTCCTTTGGATCGATTCGGGCGAACGCGCCGGACAGCACACGAGCAAACTTGGACGTACTCTCGATCTCATCTCTTCCGATTCAAGTCGTACGTGAGCTTCAGAAATCAGTATGGCTCGCTGGGATCGTTGCTTGCGTAGACCGGCTCGGCGTCATCAGGACCAATGACGAGGCGTCGTGTGTGCCGTGTCTCGGTAGCTCGCGTCGAATGAGGTGGGAACGTTAACCCAGCGCCCACGGCCCTGGATGATCAGCTCACTGCCGGGCGCGAAAGTGCCCTCGCGTATGCGCAGTCTTCCTCGAAGCTGACGGATCGGCGCATCGGATGTGTCATAGCGTGCGAGCAACTCCGTGAAGCGGACGTCAGGAGCTCGGATCCAAGGCTCTTTGCGTACGACATCGTGTCGAGCGCAGCTTACGATCCCATGGACGTCGATCGATGCGCGGCCGGAGTCATCCTCCACCTCGAAGGGCATGGCCTGCGCGTCGTGGACGCGACTTCGCCAAGTAGCCTGCAAGCGCGAACGATGGCCTTGAGGACGCTGACTCATTACGAATTCGTCGATCGTGAGCGGTGGCAACCGTGCAGCGTGGCACGCATCCCAGATAGACGAGATCAATCGAGGGTGAAATCCGACCAATCGTCGTATGCCGCCGTTGAGGTCCCTACTCGCTCGATTTCGGCTTGTTCGAAAAGCCCCTCTCGAATCATCGCTTCGACCTCGGCAGGTGCGCGCGACAGGTATGCGAGCTCATCCGTGCCGGTGTCCAGTTCGAATATTCGGCGCGTAGCGCCCAACGATTCGGCCAATTGATCGAGCATTGGCAAGAGTGTTTCTGATAAGGGATCCGCGCCGAGGTTCACGCTCAGATGCTCCCATGTCCCTCCGCGTTCGACCTCGAATGCGACATGGCGAGACTTCTGTGAAACCAGTCTAAGACGCCCTTCGAGTTGGAGAGATGCCGCAAAGTCAGCGATGATGTCCGTTGTGTCGGTATGCCATCGGTGGTCGTAGTGGAGGAAGCCTCGCACGGCGGCTTCGCGGCAATCGTAGAGTTGGACAAGCGCATTCACCGCGTTTTCTGACCAGAGCAGCGGAGGTACGCAATTGGCTGCAGCCGCTAGACCGAACTTGACGAGTAGCTCGGTCCAAAGCGGTGGCGAAGTCCGTTTGAGTGCGGGGACGGGTGCTTTTGGCTTTTCGATGATTCGATCTGTCCAGGTACCGTGGGACGTCTGATATGCGATCGAGAGGACTTTCGCGACTCGACTCCCTGGAACGGAGTATCGATCAGGGGCGATGGTGAGGATGACTGGTTGGGCGACCTTCAATTCACCAGTGTCGATCGGCACCCACACTGGGAGGAACCGCTCGCCGATACCAGTACCGAGCTCGATGCGAGCCATGGTGCTGGTCACCTGCAGAACCGTTCCGTGAACTACCTTCTCGTCTTCCATGTTCGAGTGTCAATAAGGCGAGACGAGCGCCCATGCAACACGCGCCTTCGTACTCCGGTGTGCGCTGCCTCCTGCCTCGTGCTCGCGAACGAGGACGTGCGTCCATGCGTTACCAGGCTCAAGAGGGACGAGCTCATGCTCTTCGACAACGTCGCCGCGAGGAAACACCGCCCATCCGGGCTCGTGCCCCGCATAGACCCGCTGTATGAAGTGTCGCCATCTCGCGCGTGTGATCGCGGCTCCGAGCGTGATCACGATGCCGAGCGTAGCGAGCATGAGCGAAGCGAGGCAGTACACCTGCCTTCTGAGCCATGGCAGAAAAGGACGTGCGATCGTCAACTGACGATTCGTTTGTAACGAGCAGTGCGTGCAGAGCGCCGAGCGGTCGCGCAACGTGGCCGAGTCGACTCGCCGAAGTGCGCGAGTCATATGCGCATATCGAAGTCGCTAAAGACGAAGACACCGCCGCGCGTGTTCTCTCCGAACTCGGAATCAGTGCCAGAGCCCCTCCGCCAGTCCCGCGACGCATCGACCCGCGAGAACTCTCCTTGTCTTTCACTGGCTGAGCAAATCGTCTCGCTTCGAGTCGATGGGTGCCTCCGAGTCGCCTCTTCAGACTCGATGGGAGCCAAACACAGGGGCTCCGCTCGCGGTTGCGCCTGCTGTTCTTGATGGTCGCTCAAGCCTCGGCTACCATTTTTGCCCGTTGGGATGTCCTATCCGCGGCGGCGCCGCGCGAGCGCTGATGCACGGACATACGTTCTGCGGCCACCCTTTGGGAGCCGCCATCGCGCGAGAGGTGCTCGCGATCTATCGCGACGAGTCGATCGTCGATGGAGTGCGATTGCGTGCGGCCGAGATCGAGCGCGCCTTCGCGAAGATCGCGGAGATCCCGGGGGTCGTCCGGGTCCGCAGCCTCGGGATGGTGGGCGCAGCCGATCTCGGCGAAGGCGGCTACTCGGGCAAGAGCGGAGAGCTCAGACCGCTCGGCGACACCGTCTACGTCGCGCCGCCCTTGAACATCCCGATGGACGAGCTCACGAGCCTGCTCGAGATCGTCGAGCTCTCGATCCGCGACGTGTTACGCCAGAGGAGCTGAGGACTGCTCATGATCTCCTATTCTTTTTCGTTCCGAGCAGCGATCGACGCGCTGAACCAATCCGCCTCTGGGCGGATATCGGCCGGCGGGTTGCCGTTGTCGCGTAGGGCTTTTTGCGCGCGCAGCACACCTTGGCCGTAGCGGTTGACGTAACCCAGGGCGCGCATGGCCTCGGCGATGACGGGGTTGCGGTAGTCGTTGCGCTCGGGAAAGACGCCCGTGGCGGCTTCGCCGTAGAGGCCGCCAGGGTTGCTGATCTCGATGTGGTCGGCAAACCAGTAGAAGCGGACGGGTGTATTGGACTGGTAGTTACGATGCATGACGGCATTGAGCAGCAGCTCGCGCACGGCCAGCTTGGGGTAGTCGCTGCGATTCTCCTCGCGCAGACCGGTGACGAAGACCGGGCGGCTGCGGATGTTGACGTCGATCAGCAGATCCAGTGTCTGGAGAACGGTCATCAGATCGCCAGCGATCTGCTTTTCGTCGATGACCTCGCTGGTAGCATCGGTGCCGACCAGGCGTAGGAACTGCACATAGGCGCCGGGCAGAAAATGCACCGGACGGTGGCCGAACAGCAGCACGCCGGCGTGGGTGGGGCAGCTGCGACGCGAGTCGTAGAAGCGCAGGCCGGCCAGTTGCTGTGGCAGTGTGCGCCCGTTGGCGGCGATCACGTCCTCGGCGATGACGCGCTTGCGGTAGCCGAACAGGAAGCGTTCTTCGTTGAGGTCGTCCAGCGTGGCCTCGATGCAGGGTTGAGCGTCGAAGGTGCGGGCCTGGGCGATACGGCGTTCGATCAGGATGCGTTCTTCCTGGTCGTTGGCGATGGCCTTGCGCGGGCCGACGCGAATCCAGACCTGCCCCTTGTAGCGCACGGGCGGCAGGTCGGAGGGCTGAACTTCGACCACGGCCACCTGGCCGCCCTCGAGCTGAAAGCGAGCCACGGCCAGCGCGGGAAGCGGCAGGATGTTGCCGTCGGAGCGCAGTGCGCCGAGATTTTGCAAAAGCTGATCCGTAACGGCCAGACCTGAAGGCTTGCCCGCATCATCGACACCTACCAGCAAATAGCCGGGCTGGCGATGATTGGGCAGGTCGTTGGCAAACGCGCAGACGGCCTGGGCAAACTTGTCGGTATTGGTGGTGGAGGTAGTGCGTTCGATGCGATCTGACTCAAGATCGGCCAGTAGCTCCTGCAACTGTTCCTTGGTCAACATGATGTCTGCGCCTTTTTCTTCTGCACCGGTTCGATTTCCGTATCGGCTTCATCCAGCGTGATACGCAGCTTCGAAGTCCTCACTGGCAAGCGCGTAGCGGTGAGCAACGAGGGCCAGTTCGATGTGAAGCGACGGTTCGGTGAATTCGGCAAAACCCCGTCGTGCTTCTTCCATGAGTGGTGTTGTTGCGAGCTCGGGGCGTCTCGTGGCGATGCGAGACGCGCTGTCCACCGCGCAAGCTCGATCTCGTCTTCTGGTTTCGTAGAGTCGAGCACCGTCCTCGCGAGAGATTCCGCCTTGGAAAAGTCTGTAGCTGCGACATGCCGGTGAAACTCTCGAACCAAACTCATGCACACCTCCCTCGAGTCCAGATACCACAGCGCGCCCATGGGGGACAGGATCCCCCCATTCAAGTACTTGAAATTACTAAGAACTCCGGCCAACCGCGCGATCTGTCGAAAACCAAAGAGAAAAGTAATGCATACTCGAAAAGGCCTAGAAAATGACAAATTGCGCGTGTCATGAAAACTCCCTGAAATTACGCGGAGTTAAAACCTAGGATCCGGTCCCCAGGAGAGACGGCGACTCTACGAGCAAGCTTGTGAAGAGGGAGGTACCAGCAGCTGCGCCATGGTCGTGCGAAGTGCGCCGGTACGATAGGCGACGCTACTTCTCAGAGCCGAGCCTTCATGTCGACGCCTCGGGCGAGTGACCGGGGAGGGCTTCACTGACGTTGCCCGCCACATAGATGGCACCGTCCGCGCCTACGCTTACCGATCCAGCGACGTCCCAACCGCTCGATCCAAACTGGCGGGTCCAGAGCTCGGTCCCCGCGCTGTCGTACTTCCGAACGAATGCGTCCGATTCACCTGCGCTCGTCTGACCGGGGAGGGCTAGGTCGGGGCCCACGGAGCCTGCCACGTAGGCCGCACCAGCCGCATCGACGCTCACCGATTTGGCTTCATCGCGGTGGCTCGTCCCAAACTGTCGCATCCAGGTTTCCCCCGCGCGACCACCATCGGAGCGCTCTCCGATCGATGCGGCTTGATCACACGCAGCGCATACCCAAACGCACGAGAGGACGTATCTCCATATCCATCGCTTCATGATTGGCTTTCCTTTTGGCACTCACAGCCCTGCCATTGGTTTGGAACGACATTCATGAATCCGTTTGCGGCTTGTGCGTTGTCTCTCGGGTCCCATCGGTGGCTCGATCACGTTGGAGCGTGCGAGAGTCTGCATTCATCGAGCGGAAGATACCCCACCACGAATCAGATCGACGAGCTCCGCTGCGCTGAGCGCGCCTGCGGCATCCGCTCCTTCGAGCACACCTTGGGTGAGCGCGCGCTTCGCGTCGTGCCAAGACCGCCTCTTCGATCGTCTCTTTGGAGACGAGCCTTATGATCGTCGAACATCTCGTGATCGACTGACGCACACGTCATTCCCCCTCCTCGTACGAAACGGTCTGCGAGTGCGAGCGCTTCCAGGCCGTCGCAAGCCGAAGTACTATCCTCGGTCCGTGACTTCTTCTGACCTCACGTCGTACGCCACCTTCACCGGCACGTGGTCGCCCGCTTCGAACGAAGAGAACCTTCGTCGCTGGTCGGACTTCCTCGCGAAGAACAGCGTGACCTGGTCGCCCGACGCAGACACTCGGTCGCTCATCGACAAGCTCGTGCGTTCGGGCTCGGCGCGCGCGGGCGAAGCGATCGAGCTGCGGCTCGCGAAGCTCGCAAACGACGCGTCGAAGGGAGCTGGCGACGCGCGCCGTCTCTACAGGCAGCGCTCCGGCGGCCGGACTTGGTACGTCCTCTCGCCCGAGCAGAAGAGCGCGCTCGAGCAGTCGGGCCACCGCTTCGAGGACCCGGTCGGAAACTCGCTGCGCGACCTCGCGACGATCCCGATCACCCTCGGCGTCTATTTCGCCGCGCAGTACGCGTGCAATGCCGCAGGCCTGAGCCCGAACCTCGCGTGGGGCATCGCGCTCGTCGCGTACGTGCTGACGGTCCGCGTCGTGAGGGGCCGCTGGCCGCTCCAGCCCGTGCGCTGAGTCTTCGACGCTGGTGCGCGTGCCCGTCTCGGATCTTATGATCGAACGATGACCGAGCACGACAAGATGATCGCCGGCGAGCCCTACGACGCGAGCGATCCTGATCTCGTCCAGCGTCGCGTGCGTGCGGCGGAGCTCTGTCGTGCGCTCACGGGCGCGCCGCCCGGAGACGCTGCCGCACGACGGCGCGTGATCGAGCTGCTACTCGGCGCTATCGACGACGGCGCGATGATCACGCCGCCGTTCTTCTGTGACTACGGCTCCAACATCGAGCTCGGCGAGCGTGTGTTCGTGAACACCGGCTGCGTCTTCCTCGACGTATGCAAGATCAGGATCGGTCGATTCACGCAGATCGGCCCTTCGGTCCAGATCTACACCGCGACGCACCCGCTTGATCCGATCGCGCGACGCAGCCTCGAGTCGGGTGAGCCCGTGGAGGTTGGCGAGGACGTGTGGATCGGCGGCGGCGCCATCGTGCTCCCCGGCGTGCGCATCGGTGAGCGCTCGGTGATCGGCGCGGGCAGCGTCGTCACGAGAGACGTGCCGGACGGCGTAATCGCCGCCGGCAATCCGTGTCGCGTGCTGCGCTCAGTCTGATCGTCACTTCGACCGGCGCACGCTGTCTCCGACGATGCTTGTCACGAAGCTCGCGCGGCGCGCAAAGCATCGAGCTCTGTCGAACGAAGACTTCGGTCATCGCGGATCGTGCTCCATCGCGCGCGTGCTCATCCCGAACAGTCGACGTCGAGGTAGTACGGAGAGCTCGGCGCGTAGTAGGCGCGGAAGTAAAACGTCCCTGTGAAGAGCGTGCCGCACCACGCGCGCACGGTGTCGTGGTAACTCGCGCCCGGCGGCAGTCCGATCACAATCGATACGTCTCCGTTCTTGTCGACGTCGACGTCGGTACAACCGGTCGCGTTGATCCAGCGGACGGTGAACGATGTGCCCTCGGGCACGCGGATCGAGGGCGGGTCGAACGAGAGCTCCGAGCACGCGCTGTCGGCGAGGATGCGCACGTCGAACACGCGCGGGCCGGTCGTGGTTGCGTCGGACGACGTCGCAGCGTCCGGCCCGGTGTCGGCGAGCGATCCAGCGTCGTCGATGATGGTGCCCTGGCCCGAGTCGATCGAAGCATCGTGGTCAACGGCCGCGTCGTTGTCGACGGCAGCATCGAGCCCTGCGTCGCTCGAGCTCGCTGCATCGTGAACGGCGCCTGCGTCCGCGCGCAATGCAGCATCGAGCTCGAACGAAGGTTGCCCGCAACCCGCGAAGACGACTGCGAGCACGACACCGATGCGCGAGAGGTGCTGTCTCATCGGCGCGGAGTGTACACGCTCGGCGGTGGCCGTGCCTCCGCGGGAGCGTCCGCTCGCGCCGATGGCCGATCCATTCCATCGCGCCGGACGCACACGTTATTCACCCCTCCCGTACGAAACGGTTGATCGCCTGCTCGTTGCCAGCGAGGAGCAACGTGTCGCCGGCTGCGATTCGATAATCTGCGCCAGGCACTTCCAGTTTGGCGCCGACCGCCGCTTTTGGGGCGCACTCCGAGCACGTGAATTTCCCATTTTCGGCGGAGCGGATAGGACTTCCGACTTGGGAAGACGGTGGCTGAAGCCGGCGCGCGGTCGCTTGGCGTCCGATCG
>CAYZTA010000112.1:0-8381 GCA_964481145.1 uncultured Sandaracinus sp. | reverse complement strand
CCGCCGTGCGGAGGCCGCCCAATGACCTGACCACTCTTCAGTGGGGAGCTGTACTAAGCGTGCGCTTCCTCTTGGACACGAATGTGGTCTCCGAAACGTTGAGACCAACGCCTCGCCGGAGTGTGATGAGGCATCTGAGCTTGCACCAAGGTCATGTGGCGATTGCTTCCATCACGTGGCACGAGCTCCGGTTCGGAATCGCGCGACTCCCATCTGGGCGGCGCAAGGAAGGTTTGTTGGACGCGCTCGATAGCTGGCGCGACATCGTGCCCATTCTCGAGTACGACGTCCAAGCTGCAGAATGGCATGCGCGTGAACGCGCACGACTCTTGGCAGCAGGGCGCATTGTCGAGATCTTCGACGGCCAAATAGCGGCGATCGCCGCGATCCGTCAGCTTACCCTCGTCACTGCAAACATGAGAGACTTTCACGACTACCAAGGCCTCACCGTCGTCGACTGGTCACAGTGACGTCCAATGCCAACGCCAACGCAGGCGGCACCGCTCCAGACGAAAAGAGATCATGGCTCGAGGGTCGGATTGTACGGAAATTGTATAAAATCGGGCGTCCACAGGTCCCAGCCATGACGCAACGCCTCCTTCGCGTCGTCCGCGGGGATGTCGCCGACAGCTGCCACGAAGCGCAAAAACGCCGCGACCGCCTGATGCTGCTGTGGATTCAGTAGGGAGAACGCCTCTGCGTAGCAACCCTCCGCCGGGCGAGGTCCGTCTGTAAGACCATAGATCAGCTGTGCCGAATCGGAGCAATCACCGTCTTTCGACATGTGCCAGAGGCGCAGCGCACAACAAAGGAACGCCGGAAGGTGAAAGCGGATCCCTCGCGGATCGAAGAACACCAAGCTCATGCCCAGACGCTGGATCTTCTCCATGGCGATGCTCTGCCAACGGGTCTCGGGATCGAGCGCGGCTGCCGCCTCGAGTTGCTCTTCGGTGCAGTAGAGATCGAGAGCTTCGCGTTGGTGCATGCTTATTCCACCATCGAGCGTGACATCCGCATATGCGGCTTCAATGAACTCGAGGATCCGTGCGTGACATGCTTCGAACGAGGTCCACGCCGCAGGGCGCGCTTGCTGCGGAGTCGGCGACCGAACCTCGTTGCGATACGTGGCTTCGCAGGCGCCGAAGGCTTCGAAGTTGCGCTGGCCAAGGGCCAACGAGACTTGGTTGGAGCCGTTGAAGAAACGCTCACCCGGCGCGTCCTCCCAAAAGCACACCGGACAGATCTGCATCGTACCGCCCGCTGGGCTCGCGTAAGTGCGGTGTCCGCAGCAAGGACAAAGGTGGCGCTCATTCATATTCGGCCTCGGTCCCGCCGCCCGGCCAGCTCTTGGGTGTAGCTGGAAGTAATTTGCGCCGCAACGGGAACGAAAACGCAGCCAAGGTACGTTTCCAGGACGTGCTCGCGAAGAAGTTCTACAATTCGGGCGTGTGGGTCCGTCTTTTAGCGCTCGCCGTCCTCGCGATGGCATTCATCACGTCGTGCGGGGAGTCGCCTGAGGCGCCGGCTGAATCCACGTCGCACACCGAAGAGCACCCGACGATATGCGCGCCAGATCGCGATGCACCCTCGATGCTCCCCGGCATCGCGGCCGAAGAGCTCTCGCTCGAGTACTGGCTCGAGTACCATCGAACACGCGGAGATCTCGACACCGAACTCTTGAACCCATCGGCGATCGATGCACAGAACGCAGCGCTCGCATTCGGCGCGGATGACGATCTTCCTTTTGCGCGCGATGCGCTCGCGACCACGCCCTCTCACGAGCTGATGCTCCGCGAAGTCCAAGAGCGTCTTGGTTATCTTCGCGAGCGTCTCGAGTCGGGCAACTACGTCGATGCCGAAGGGCAACGATTCGATGCGGAGTTCATCACGCGATTCGCCTCCCCTTCCGCAATCGCGCTCGCGCCCGAGCTCCGCGTCACGACAGCTCCCCTCGCGCTTCGTTGCGGACCCACTTCCGAGCCATTTTATTCGTCGCCGCCCAATCTTGCGTTCGATCGAAACGCGTGCAGCACCATCGAGCGGCAAGAGCCCATCCAAGTGCTCGCACGGATGGGCGAAATGCTCCTCGTGCGCTCGCGTTATGCGTTCGGTTGGATCGCCGCCAACGCTGCGCTCTCTCCTCCTGTCCCCGAAGATGAAATCGCGGTGTGGACCCACGCGCCTCGCGCACGCAGCCGCGCGCCCATGACGCTGCGCGCCGAAGATGGCGCTGCGATCGATATCGATCCCAATCTTCTTCTGCCGATCGATTCAACATCTCCCGATCGACTCCACTTCGCATCGAATCAAGGGTTTCATCGCAGCACAGCCCTCTCACCAGATCAGAGCGAGCCCGTCAGGCGTCCGCTCACGTGGCGTTCGTTCTTGACCGAAGCATTTCGGCATCTTGGACAACCCTATGGATGGGGTGGACATGACGGCGGACTCGATTGTTCCGAGTTCGTGATGGATACGCTCGCGACTTTCGGCATCGAGATGCCGCGCCATAGCAGTCGCCAAGCCACGGCGGGCACCTTCGTCATCGACGTCCCCTCTGAAACGAACGACGCAGATCGTCTTCGCCTTCTCGATGCAGCAGCACGCCGCGGCATCGTGCTTTTGCATTTTCCAGGGCACATCATGATGTGGCTCGGCCGCACGCCGAATGGTGAACCGCGCGTTCTACATTCCTTTGCTGAGTACCTCGAACCTTGCGCCGAGGGTGGCGAATCACTTCTTCGCGTGAACCGCGTCACGGTCAGCAATCTCGAGCTCGGCCGAGGCACTTCACGGCGCGCGTTCATCGAGCGCCTCGACAAGATCATCGTGATCGGAGCGAGCCCTGGACCCGAACTCGCGGGTGTGGCCACGCTTCGCCGCGCCCTGCCCGTGATGTTTCCCGAAACCGCGAGCGCATGCACCGACTCGGTTCGTACTCGCATTTTTCAAATGCCTGCCATGCCTCACGTGGGCGCTCCACTGCGATATGTCATCACGAGCGGAGAAGACATCGGCGCCATCGATATCGCAGTTCGTGATCCGAGCGGACGCATCACGAGGCCGACCGATATTCATCGCCTCGGGGGTCCTCCCTTCACGTTTTGGGGCGAGATTCGACGTCCCACCGCGGGCCCATGGACGATCGCCGTGGGTGATGGGGAACACCTCGTCGCGTGTGATCGCGTGCACGTCGCGCAAAACCCGCGCAGCGCAAGCGACGCCCTTCCACTTCCCGTCGGAAGCGAGCGGCGGCTCATCCAACCGACCGACGCCATTTGGGTTCCGCGCTGGCGCTGGGAAGAAGACACAGAGAATCTCTACGCGGCATTCGTAGAGCAGCTCTTTGCTTATCCTCCAGACGATCGCACCTGGCGCTCGCTCTCTGAGCTGCTCCGTGATCGCGAGCACAATCTCCTCTTCGATCACCTTGGACAAAATGAAGAAGCACGCCTCGAGCTCGTGCCTGATTGCGCGGATCTCCCCTATTTCCTCCGCGCATATTTCGCGTGGAAGCTGCGATTGCCTTTTGCATTCCGGCGCTGCACTCGCGGTCGCCCAGGTACGCCGCCGGCGTGTGGAGACATCGTCACGTCTGCGATGCCCCATGAATACACCGACGAAGTCGAAGCGTTTCGGTTCTTCATCGAACGTCACGTGCGACCGGGCGTGCATTCGGCGAGCGGTCGCACCGCGCCGAACGACGACGCGACCGATCTCTATCCGATTCCACTCACGCGTGAGGCGCTCCGCCCCGGCACGGTGTTCTCGGACCCTTACGGACATCTCCTCATCCTGAGTGCGTGGCAGCCACAAGGCGCGAGCGGTCCTGGTGTGCTTTTCGGCGCCGATGCGCAGCCGGACGGCACGATCGGACGTCGCACGTTCTGGCGAGGAACGTTCCTCTTCACGCCCGACACGACCGATGTCGGCGCAGGGTTCAAAGCCTTCCGCCCAGTCCTCTACGATCGGCGTGAAGACTCTTGGACGACGCGCACCAATGAAGAGCTCCGGAATGCGCGCGATACGACGCCCTTTTCGAGCGAACAATATCGCGGCACGCAGGATGATTTTTACGAGCGCATGGAGTCGCTCATCCATCCTCGCGCGCTCGATCCGGACGCGATGCAACTCTCACTCATCGATGCGCTCGCGGAGTCGGTCGCGAGGCGCGTCGTCTCGATCGACAACGTCGAAGAGTGGTTTCGCACGCGTCCCAATGCAGTGATCGAGATGCCTGAGGGCACCGATATTTTTCTTACTGAAGGCGCTTGGGAAGATTTCAGTACGCCATCGCGCGACATGCGTCTCTTGGTGGCCATCGATACGGTGCTGGGACTCCCTGAATCACTCCGTCGCAATCCCGCGCACTTTGGTTTGAGTGCGGGCCCGATGCTCGAACAAGCCGTCGCGTCGGCGACCGAGCGTCTCCGCGAAGAGCTCGAACGACGACGGTTTTCCTACACGCGCAGCGACGGTTCGCGCCAAGAGCTCACGCTCGCCGAGCTCGTGACGCGAAGAGCAGCGCTCGAAATCGGTTGGAACCCCAACGATTGTGTCGAACTTCGCTGGGGCGCCGAGAACGGATCCGAGGAAGCCGCCACTTGCCGACGCCGATCCCCCGATGGGCAGCGGCGGAAAATGGATCAAATGCGCGCGTGGTTCACGAATCGGCAACGCCCCACACGCTGATCACAGCGTTTCGAGGAAGCTCACCAAATCGTTCACGTCCTCGGGCATCAGATGGCTCGTGCGTCCGTGCATATCACCGCCACCACAATCATCCCGAAAACGATCGTGCAATGTCGTCGCGCAGCCCGAATGCATCACGGGTGTACGAAACGCGACGCCCGTGAGAGACGGCACCTGGAATGCGCCACCCGTGCCCACGTCGACCGTCGAGTGATTCGAAAAGAGCCCTCCACCGTGACACGTGGCGCATTGCGCAGAGCCATAAAAAAGCGCGGAGCCACGTTCTACGGATGCGACATCGGCGGGAGGCGAAACGACGGGAGCAGGAAGCGCATCGAGCCAAGCACCAAGCGCATCCACCTGTCGAAGGTCGAGCGCTGGGCCTTGCATGCGCTCGGTGAATACGTCGTGCACGAGGTGCTCGAGATCGGCCATGTCACCGTCCCAATGGAAAGGCTCGGTGCCGGTCAGGTTGCCGTGCATCGCTGGCGTGCGTCGCGTCCCGATGCCAGCAAAGGTCCACACGCGTCCGTCTTCTGCGCCTTCGGGATGACACGACGCACACGCGACGAAGGAACCTGAGTTTCCATGAAAAATCGCGTGTCCCACGTCGAATCGAGTCTCGCCACCGAGGTGGATGAAGCTCACCTCATTCGCGAGATTCACGAGCGCCAAATGTGCGCCCGAACGCCCCTCGATCTCCTCTGCATCGCGCGACAAGACGACGAGTGTTC
The DNA here is from genome assembly GCA_964481145.1 of uncultured Sandaracinus sp. Classification (GTDB taxonomy): domain Bacteria; phylum Myxococcota_A; class Polyangia; order Polyangiales; family Sandaracinaceae; genus Sandaracinus. The sequence continues at coordinate 2,958 of CAYZTA010000112.1, read as the reverse complement.
CGTCAGACATATAGACGGCCGAGGTGGGGTTCGGAATGGGTGACGCAATCCACTCATCGGTGGATGCGCACTCGCCGAATGAGCGGGACTCGACATGGGCGCGATGAAAGACGACGACTGAGTTTTCGCCGCGCTCGTTGGCGGCAGCGATCACCGCGACGCGTTGGCGGCCATCGGCGAGCTCCGGTGAAATCGCGATGTCGACTGGCAACGTCGCAGAGGAGAGATCGGGCCCGAGCGTGACGCTGCCGTCTTCACGGAAGAACGTGACCGTCGACTGAACGATGCTCGATTGGCAACTCGTACCCCCGCCATAGCCGCCTTCTTCGATCGCGACATCTTGATCGCTGGCGCGTTGATGCACCATCGCGATATCCCCGTTCGGGGTGCGCAGCGTGCGCCAAGCAACGGCTGGCTCGAAGCGCGCTTCGACGTTCGTGCCTTCACGCGCCTGGCGAGACATCACGGCCCCAGGCACACGCCTCGTCGAGATACGCCCCTCGGCATCGAGCTCCAGCAACTCCGCGCTGCGGAAACGCGACACGAACACGTGCGAGTCATGCACCACGACGTCACGCAGATCTCGTTCGAGTTGCACCGTGCGAATCACAGGTCCCGAGCTCGTCAGCGTGACGAGCTCGCCGCCTCGACACGCCACATGGAGCTGATCCGTCTCTGGATCATAGGCCATGCCGCGCGGCATCGGACAGACATATCGCGTCGATCCGGAATCGACAGCTTCAGGATCGAACGAATAGATTTCACCCGTACCACGGAGCACCACGTGCACATGACCATGCGCATCCTCTGCGATGCGTGTCGGCTCGGCACCATGCTCGAGGTGAGCCTCTCCAAGGACGCGACGCGCCACGAGATCGACGACGACGATCCGATCACGATCGGGATCCGCCACGATCACCGCGCGAGTTCCTTCGAGCAAATGCATCGTGCCGCCGCTGATCACAGGGAGCTCCGCGCGCGAAGTCATCATCGACGCATGGATGCGCGGGTCGAGGAAAAAGGACTCACGGCTCGGTCTTCCACCATCCACCGTCGGAGAGATCGCAATGGGCTCGTTCGGACCTGGACAACCAACGACGAGCGCGATCAATCCACCCACGAGGATCCATCCGACGTTCTGCATGCCGCACGCTCCTTGCGAAGGCCGCGATCACCTCAGTCACTCTTCATTCTGCACGAAACAGCTCGGCTCATGTCGATGAGATTTGCGCCCAGCGGTGAATCCGCCGTAGCCTCATCGAAGACACTTGGACCTATCGTGTTCCACCTCGGCGACGTTATCGGTGCATATACGATCCTTGCCCACCTCCGAACAGGCGGCATGGCCTCCCTCTATTTGGCGCGTCGTACGGGAGTCGCGGGGTTTTCACGATTGGTTGCGATCAAGGTCATTCATCCTCGTCTCTCGGACGACTCGGGCCTCATCCGAATGTTCGTGGATGAAGCGAAGCTCACCGCGCGCATCGATCATCCCAACGTCGTCCATGTCGAAGAGCTCGGCGAACGCGAAGGCGTGTTCTTTCTCGTCATGGAGTACGTGCACGGATGTTCGCTCGCACAGCTCATGCGATCGCTCGGTCGCTCCAAAAAGCGTCTGGCCCCTCCCGTGGCAGTCGCGATATGCACTCGTGTCGCCGAAGGGCTTCACGCCGCGCACGAAACCACGGGTGATGATGGGCAACTGCTCAATCTCGTCCATCGCGACGTGAGCCCCCAAAACATCCTGCTGTCTCATAAAGGACATGTGAAATTGATCGACTTTGGAATCGCGAAAGCGAAGCTGGGTCGACAAGAATCGAATACGCGATCTCTTCGGGGCAAGGTCCGCTACATGGCGCCCGAACAGGTCACGACGGGCAGGATCGATCGACGAACAGACATTTACGCCCTCGGCATCGTGCTTTGGGAATTGCTCACGATGCGGAGACTCTTTTCGGGAGAGACGGAGATCGAAGTCCTGAAGCAGGTGCGCAAGCCCGAGATCCCTCCCCCGAGTCGCTATGCGACTGAAATTCCCTCCGAGCTCGACTCCGTCGTGTTGCGCGCCCTTGCCCCCGAACCAGAGGAGCGTTTCCCGAACGCCAAAGACCTCAAACGCGCGCTCGTACGCGCGCTCTCGCGTTCGGCGGGCATCGACAGCGCGCACTTGGCCGATTTGCTCTTGAACGCGATGGGAGATGCGCTCGATCAAGAGCGACATGAGCTACCCGACGAAGTGTCGCGAGTCTTGCGAGCAGAACAACTGCGCGTCGCAGGCCTCGTTCCACCAGAAAACGACACCGCGAGCAAAACCGTTTCATCACGAACGAAGCGACCGCCAAATCCTCGCGCACGTGATAGCGAAGACGATTTCCTTTCTGCCCCGACGGGGCAAGCCGAGACGAATACGATTTCCCCCGTGGTGACGAGTCCATTTCCCGATTCACCACCCGATGACTACGACGAAGGCCCGACCATCATCAACGCCTCGCCTCCGTTCATGTCGAATCACCACGAGCTCACGAGCGACTCGAACGAGTTCTCATTTCCGAACGAAGAAGAGTCCCCCTCGAATCGTGCAAGCCCCCCCGCTCAGCACACAGCCCACGCTCAGCACACAGCCCACGGGCGCGCACCTGCACCGGTGCATCATCCCATCTCGCGAACCCATCGAGCTTGGATGCAGATCGCGTTCGGATATGTCGCTCTGCTTTTGATCTCCATCACCATCGGAATGGGCCTCGCGCTTTGTTTACCGACATGCGGCGCGCGAAGTCATGGCACCATACAGGATCGCGTTGAACGCGATCCTGTAGAGTCGTTTCTTTTCGGAGGGTCTGATGCAGACCCTCCCCCCGCCCGGCAAAGCCGGCTCGGGGACCCCCCTCCCAACTCCGCTCCGCGACTGACCTGAAACTTACGGCCACGGTCCATGAACAGGGCTGTTTGTCAGGCTGA
>CAYZTA010000111.1:0-8802 GCA_964481145.1 uncultured Sandaracinus sp. | reverse complement strand
CGGTTCGTGCCGAAGAGCGAGGCGGGGTCGTGTGTTCGGTCCGCCTCTTTGAGGCTCGATCGGACGCCAAGCGACCGTCGCGCCGGCTTCAGCTACTGTTTTCCCAAGTCGGAAGTCCTATCCCCTCCTCGTGTTTTATTTTACGTAGGCTCTCGCGTCTGCGTTTGCGGCATGTGAAGCGCGCCGTCGATGCATGTGATACCTCCTCCTGCATGGACGCGGCTCTCAAAAGACGCCAGAAGCGGGCGAGCTGGCCCATCCAGCGCTATTTTCTCCGTGACGAACATGATGCGCGGAGGTCGAATCCATTGTGGTTGGTGCGCACGCGCTCGCCGCCCATGGGCATCCGCGCGCCACGGGCGACTTCGATATTTGGGTTCGTCGTCGAACGAAAATGCAGAACGCGTCATCCAGACACACTGAAACGTACGTGCAGGCACGAATGACGCTCTTGCTGGCGGCGCTCGGGCTGGGATCGGTGTTCGCGGTGGGATGCGGCGGCGAGCGCGAGGAGCCCGCGCCCACTCCCGCCACCGAGCAGAGCGCCGAGGCTGACGCGCTGCAGCGCGCCAACACGGCCGCCGATGCGCTCGGTCGCACGCTGCGCAGCCGACTGCTCGCGGCGATGAGCGAGGGCGGCCCTCCTGCTGCGATGAACGTCTGCGCCGACGCCGCGCAGGGCATGGCAGCAGACGTCTCCCGCGAGCACGGCGCGAGGGTCGGCCGGAGCTCGCTGCGCCTCCGCAACCCGGCGAACGAAGCCCCGCCTTGGGTCGCCGAGTGGCTCGCCGCGCAGGGCGAGCTCTCCGCCGCGGGCGCCGAGGGATTCGCGCGGGTGGACGGCGACCACGCGCGCGTCCTCCGCCCGATCCCGGTCGAGGGCCCATGCCTGAGCTGCCACGGCCCGAGCGACGCGATCGCGCCCGAGGTCGCCGCGATCCTGCGCGAGCGCTACCCCGCCGATCGCGCGATCGGCTACGCTGCGGGAGACCTGCGCGGCGCGCTCTGGGCCGAGGTCGAAGTGGCACGCTGACGCTCACTCGGTGAGGCCATGGTAACTTCCATGCATGCGCCTCGAAATCGAATCGCTCGCGCAGCTCGATGAGCGAGCTGCTCCTCTGCCGCACGGCACCGAGGTCGTCACGCGCGTCGCGCGCGAGCATGGTGAGCGCCGAGCTCCTGAAGGGAGCGTGGGCCGCGTCGTCGGCACGCGCGATGACTCCATCGATGTGGCCATCGTCGGAGTCGGCACGCTCCGCTATCTGCGTCATGAGCTCGCGGCGAGGCGCGTCGGACAAGCGCTCTTTGCGCAACGTCGCGAGGCTGCTTGGAATGCGCTCCGGCCTTGTGTCGTGCTCGACAGCATCGTCGGGTCGCGCGCGTGGGGGCTCGATGACGAACATTCGGACACCGATCATCGAGGCGTCTTTGCAGTCCCTCTGACGTGGACCACAGGGCTCGTTCCGCCGCCTGATGATCTCGTCAGCGCCACCGGAAGCGAGACGTATTGGTCTGTCCATAAGACGGTGCGCCAAGCGCTCCGCGCCGATCCCAACACGCTCGAGATGCTCTTCGTCGATTCTGCCCGAGCGCTCGATCCGATCGGACAGCTCCTCCTCGACGCGCGCGATGCATTCGTCTCACGCGAGATCTACGGCACCTTCGCGCGCTATGCGATCGCGCAGCTCCGACGGCTCGAGCAAGGGATGCGCCTCGCGGAGCATCGACACCTCGTGATCGAATGGCTCCGCGACGAGCCCGAGCTCGACCTGGATGAGCTCGCCCGGCGTCTCGCCGAGAAAACTCCACGTGCAGCGCCCGACGAAGCGGCGCGCCACGCAGCCGCACGACAATGGGTCAAGCAGCTCTACCGCTCGATGCACGATCAAGGCCTCATCGCAGCTTCGGACCTCGACTCACTGCGCCACTTCGCGCGCGAGCGAGCTCTCGAGCTGGCCCTCCCCCGCGAGCTTCGACCGAAGAACGCCTACAATCTGCTGCGCTTGCTCGTCACGGCCGAGCGATGGCTCCGCACGGGAGAAGCGCATTTTCGAATCGAGCCAGGCCCCGTACGTGATCGCTTGATGGCGATCAAACGCGGAGAGATCGCGCTCGAACATGTGCTCGCAGAAGCAGAAGCAAAGGGCCGCGCGCTCGAAGACGCGCGCGATTCGAGCAAGCTTCCAGAACGCGGCGACCTACGCCGAGCAGATGCGCTTTTGCGCCACATCGGACACGAGCTCGCGCGCCGAGCCATCGAGCGCAGCCCAGGTCCTCTCGGCGCAGATGCGCCGCCCGTTCCTCCGGTCTCTTGGGTAGAAGAACGAGGTGATGCCCCGTGAATGCACTTTCTCTCCTCGATGAACACGCCTCCGAGATCGCGCTGCGTGTGATCGCCGAAGAAGAAATTCGCCGCGAACACGTCGTCGTCTATTTGTCGGGCGCGCACGCGTATGGCTTCCCTTCGCCCGATAGCGATCTCGATCTCAAGGCCATTCACGTCGCGAACACCACTTCGCTCGTCGGCCTCCATCCTCCGCCTCCGACCTTCGATCGCACAGAGATCATCGAAGGCGTCGAGATCGACTACACCTCGAACGAGCTTGGCCACGCGCTCGGCGGCATTCTCAGAGGAAACGGAAACTTCATCGAGCGCGTCCTCGGAAACTCCGCACTGGCCAGCTCACCACTGCTCGAAGAGCTCCGCGTCGTCACGAGGGAATCCCTCAGTCGACGTGTGCATCGCCACTACCGGGGCTTCGCCGAGAGCCAGCTTCGCGAGCTCGATCGCGAACCCACCGTCAAGCGCCTGCTCTACGTCCTTCGAACGGCGCTCACCGGAGCGCATTTGTTGAGGACTCGTGAGCTCATCACGGATTTGCAGATCCTCCTCGACGTGCACCCTCGAGAAGGCGCGCGCGAGCTCATCGAACGAAAGCGTGCCGGAGAGCGCACGCCTCTGCCGCCGCCCGAGCGCGACGAATGGCGCGCAAACATCATGATGCTCTTCGCCGAGCTCGACACTGCCCGCGATCATTCTCCGCTTCCCGAGGACGCCGCCAACATCGCCCACGCAAATGACTTTCTAGTTCGCGTCCGCCGCGCCCATTTCGAGTGACTTATCGCCCTGGCCGATCAGAAAAATCGAGGTCGCCGGAAGCCTGGCGAACCTCTACTCTTCCGCGCATGCAGAGCTGGATGTTCCTGATCCTCACGATCGCCGGAGGCGCGATGGTCGCTCTTCAGCAGCCATTCAACGCAGGTCTCGCCCGCCACATCGGTCCAAACTGGGCCACCTTCATCTCTTTCGGCGTGGGCACAATCGTCGCCGCGATCATGTCGCTCGCGATGGGCAACGCGCCGTCGTTGCTCGGCCGCATTTCGGCGGCTCCCTGGTACACGTGGATCGGAGGCGGCATCTGCGGCTCGCTCCTCGTGCTCTGCTTCACGCTCGCTGTGCCCCGCATCGGCGTGACGGCGCTCATCTTCGCGTCGATCGCCGGACAGATCCTCATGGCGATGACGCTCGATCATTTCGGATGGCTCGGCATCGAGCGCCAACCGATCGACCTCCGCAGAGCGCTAGCAATCCCCGTGGTGCTGCTCGCGCTCTGGCTCGTGCAGCGCCCGGCCGCAGTGCCTTGAACCACTCAAAGCCTCGGATCCACCGGCTCGCTCTCCAGCGCGAGCACCCCGAACACACACTCATGCACGCGATAGAGCGGCTCGCCTTCGGCAAAACGATGAAGCGCTTCGAGGCCGAGCGCGAACTCGCGCAAAGCAAGAGAGCGCTTGACCGATAGGCCTCGCTCGCGAAGCCGCGTCAGATGCTCACTGAGCGTGTATTCAGGGCCATAAATAATCCGCAGATACTCGCGCCCACGACATTTCACCGCCGGTTGCACGAGCCCTTTGCGCCCTTTCACGATCCAATCGAGGGGCTTGACGACCATGCCTTCGCCACCACCCGCGGTCAGCTCCTCCCAGAACGCAATGCCGCGCTTCTCGCTTTCGGGATCGGTCAAGTCGATCACTTCGTATCGAGTCGCACATAACAATTCCGGCTCGGCGCGGGCGAGCTCGGCGAGCACCTCCATATGCCACACGTGGTCTTTGTCGGTATGAGCATGCCCTTCGGTCGCAAGAAGATGGAAAGGCGCGATCTTCAAGTCCGCAACGCTCTTCACGCTCCAGCAATATCGGCGATAGGCATCAATGTATGGGCCGATGCACGCCCGGCGCGCCTCGAATCGCGTCAGGAGCGCGCGGCTGCCATCCTCCCGCTCGGCGGCTGCTCGAAGCGCCGCAACCGATGCATCGAGCGCCGCCTTCGCAGACGCTCCAACAGGAGCATATTGAGTACGCAAGAGCTCTTGTGCTTTCGCGGACCACGGCATGATCTCCGCATCGAGACAAATCCACTCGGTCTCGAAACGCTCCCATAGCCCCGCGCGTTCCATCGCATCGCCGATGCGCTGAACGACTTCGCTCTCTTGGCTTTCATCAGAAAAGAAAGGGCGACCTGTGCGCGTATAAACGACGCCCTTCTGTCCATTCGCGACACCGAATCGTCGCCGCGCCACGTCCCCGTTCTTGCAAACGACAAAGATCGCCCGCGAGCCCATGTGCTTCTCTTCACACACGACCTTCGCGACGTCTTCGTGTCGGAAATACGCGAAAGCTTCTCGAGGATGTTCGAGATATTCTCCTTCTTTGCATGTCTCGGGCGGCGCCATCGTCGGCGGCAAATACACGAGCCAATGCGGGTCCACCGCAAAACGACTCATGACCTCGAGCGCCGCCATCGCGTTCTCTTCTCGGATCGTGACCTTGTGGTGCACCCGCGTTGGAATGACGCGCTTTCCCGTCACATCACCGATATCGAGCAAATCTCCATAAGGCCGCTCGGCCGCACGCTCCGCTTCGGCCTGCGGCGGCACGAGAGGCCGCGCCGGCTCGTAATAAGTGCGCTGCGCCGCGACTTGAACGATTTCTTTCTCCGGATAGCGGAGCGCCGTCAGCTTCCCGCCAAACACGCATCCCGTGTCGATACACATCGTGCGGTTCGTCCATTCGGCCTCGGGGACGGGCGTGTGCCCATACACGACCATCGCCCTTCCGCGATATTCGCTCGCCCAATCATATCGAACGGGCAGACCGAACGCGTCCGTCTCACCCGTGGTCTCACCATAAAGCGCAAAGGCACGCACCGCGGAAGAGGCGCGCCCTTGGAGCTCTTCCTTGAGGCCGGCGTGCGCGACGACCAACTTCCCATCATCGAGCACGTAGTGGCTCACCAAGCCATCGATGAACGAAGACACCGATTCTTTGAACTCAGCCGACTCCGCCTCGAGCTGCGCCAAGGTCTCGGCGAGCCCATGCGCGATTTTGACGTCGCGCCCCGCGAGTTTGCGTTGAAGCTTCACGTCGTGATTGCCCGGAACACAAAGCGCTGTCCCGTCTTTCACCATCGACATCACGAGACGAAGCACCGCCGGCGAGTTCGGCCCGCGATCCACGAGATCGCCGAGGAACAAGGCTTTGCGTCCGCTCGGAGGCGTTGCGCTCGACTCACTCAACTCGTAGCCCAAACGCAACAGCAGCTCGCGAAGCTCGTCGTAGCAGCCATGAACATCGCCGATGATATCGAACGGACCATGCTCGTCTCGGCGATTGGTCCACAGAGGTTGTCGTTCGATCGAGCACCGCCCCTTCCCCCTTCGATCCCCGGCGACCTCGAACGAGCGCGATCGGATCGAGATCCAACAAAAGCGCCGCGGTACAAAGGTCTTCGCGCGCCACCGGATAAAACACGTGTGCTTTGCCGAACGCCAGCGAGAAGGACTGGCATCGTGCAGGGTTCTTCACCAACAAAAACCCGAGATCCGTCGCCGGTTTTTGCGTGGTCGTGATCGTGAGAAGCATAAGTTTTACGCCAAATCGAGGAACCTTCTCGTCTATCGCCAAACCTTTGGCGTGCAAGTGAGCACCATCGCCAACGCATCGCGTTCAACCGAGCTTCCGGCTCGTGCGCTTCTTTGCGCGAAACAGATCTGCACGCGCGCGCTCGGTGATCGCTGCCACCGCAGGATGGTCGAAGCGACGCTCCGCCGTGATCGCGAAGAAGCGCTCCGTGATGCCGCGCGCGACTCCAATCTCGCGCACCTCGTATTGTCGCATCACCTCGTCACGCACCACGCTCGGCGCTGGAAATGCGCCGAGCGCATCCTGCCCCAACGACTTGAGCAACGCGCTGTCCTCCACCTCCGCGACCACGCGAGGGCTCACCCGAATCTGCGCGAACCACGCATCGAGAGAGCGGCGAAGGGCGCTCGTTTCGGAAGGGAGGAGAACTGGCGCATCTTCGAGTGAATGAGGAAATCGACGCCTGAGTTTTTGCACCAATTGGGGTGCCGCAAAAAACGACACATCGGACTCCCCAAGAAGGTGGCCGAACACGCGAACTCCACGTGTCTTGGTCGGTGGAGAATCACTCAAGACCACATCGATCGAATGAACCGCAAGCTCCGCGAGCAAACGATCGAGTCGGTCTTCTTCGCACACCATGCGCACCGGCGTCGAGAGCTCATGGGCCGGCTTGAGCAAGCGGCGCACGACGAGCTTCGGCAACCCATCGACGATACCCACCGAGATGCGCAACGGTCTTCCCGTCGGCCGGCCTTGAACCGTATCGACGAGCTCCCGTCCCAGCCCGAAGATCTCATCGGCATACTGCAACACGACCCGACCGACCTCCGTCGGCACGAGGCGGCGCCCCGAGCGCACGAGGAGCTTCTCGCCCAGCGCCCCCTCGAGCGCGTGCACTTGTGCGCCGACGGTCGAGTGAGTCACGCGCAGCTTGCGCGCGGCCGGCAAGAGGCCGCCTTCTCGCGCAACCGTCCAAAAATAAAGCAAGTGATGATAGTTTAGCCACTCCACGAACTGACGCTCCTATCGTCATGATCCTACGAAATTACCTACCTGGCCGGCACGTCCATTCGGAAGCAGAATAGGAGCTCTTGAGGAGGACACCAGGAATGAAGAAGCTCGTTACGGGATACCAGCAGTTCCGAAGTCACTCGTTCCAAGAGCACAGGGAGCTCTTCGCCCGGCTCGGCTCCGGCCAGTCGCCGCAAGCGCTCTTCATCACGTGCTCAGATTCGCGCATCAACCCGAACCTCTTGACCAACACCGCCCCCGGAGATCTTTTCATCCTGAGGAACGCAGGAAACATCGTGCCGCCGCATGGCGTCAGCGCGAACGGTGAAGCCGCGACGATCGAATACGCCGTCGACGTGCTCGGCGTCAAAGACATCGTCGTCTGCGGCCATTCACAATGCGGAGCGATGAAGGCCCTGCTCGAACCTGGCTCGACGGACACTCTGCCCGCCGTGAAGACTTGGCTCGAACTCGCGGAACCGACTCGCCGCGTGATCTCGCGTTGTTACGCTGATAGCGAACCCGAAGCTCGGGTGAATATCGCGATTCAAGAGAACGTGCTCCAACAAATCGTCAACCTGCGTACCCACCCTTGTGTGGCCTCGCATCTCGCATCGGGAGATCTCCATCTCCATGCTTGGGTCTACAAGTTCACGACCGGCGAGATCTTCGCGTACGACACCGATGCCAGCGAGTTCCGCCCTCTCTCGGAGGCCAAGCCCACCGTCGGCCAACGCCCCCCACTCGACGACTCGCTCTTCGGCCCCTGACACGATTCAAAAGACAAGCTTTTGACGGCCCGCGTTTTCCACCAAGGAAGTCAACGCGGGCCTTCGTCATTCTGGGTTGCTACTGATTTTTCGAGCATGATGAATCACTCGCACTTGTACGCCCGGTCGATGTGGAATGCGTCGACTACCACTGAGGAGGAAACCATGAAAAACAACATGCGCCCCATCCACCCCGGCGAGATCCTTCGTGAGGAGTTTCTTGCGCCGCTCGATCTCAGCGCAAACCGGCTCGCTGATGCAATCAAGGTCCCGGCGAATCGTATCAGCGAGATCGTAGCAGAGCGGCGGGCGATCACGGCCGACACGGCGCTTCGCTTGTCGATCGTGTTCGACACGACGCCCGAGTTCTGGATGAATCTACAGCAAGCCTTTGAACTTCGTTCGGCCGCTAAAGAAGCGGATCTCGCGGTAGCCCTGAAGGCCATCAAGCCGCTCAGAAGGGCGTGCTAATCGCAGTCCCCGGTCGGGAGATCGGCGATGACCGCGTTGCTCAGGCCGGTCGTGAGGGACTGCGCGACTCGGTCCGGTCGTGCACCCGACTCCAGGTGCGCGAGGATCACACTGGTCAGCCAGATTTGGGTAAGATCTCGGCGCGGACCAAGTTCCGACTCGAGCATCTCGCGTAGCGCGCGACCTTCGTCGACGAGGGCTGGATCAAGCGCAACGAAGCCGCGCTCGCGCCAGGACGCGGCTGGGAGATCGAGTTCGCGGAGCACGCGCTGGAGCAGGCTCCACGCGTCACCCTCAGCACTGATATCTGCGAGGTACGCGGAAAACATGCGGAGGGCGAGGCCGTACACGCGATCGGCACCCGGTGGACAGGGTATGCGCATTCGGTAGTCGGTGAGCGCTCGTTCGCCGAGGGCGAGCAGTTCGGAGCGCGAGAGGCCGAAGTCGTCGATCATCTCCAGGGATGTAACTGGAAGTAATTTGCGCCGCAACGGAACGAAAACGCGGCCATGCACATCAAGGCGAGATATCGCAGTTTGCGACACATGACGAGATAGCTATTATAGATAGAGCTCGTCCCAAAATACGAAATCGCTGATCTTTGACGGAAATATTGGGACGA
>CAYZTA010000110.1:0-9060 GCA_964481145.1 uncultured Sandaracinus sp. | reverse complement strand
GATCTCGGTGTCGTCGACGTCGTTTTCGAGCTCGTGCTCGGTCCATGTCTCGCCGTCCTCGCTCGTCGCCCAGCGGATCTCCTGCGTCGCGACGCCGTAACCGATCGCGACGAAGCGTCCTGCGCCATAAGCGACGCCGGCAAGCCCGTCGAAACGCGAGAGCGGTGCGTCCGTCGCGGGGGATTCGAGCCCGTCGAGCCCAGGGTCGAGGATGATCCATGCGGGCTCTCCATCGAGTGGCTCGCAGTTCGGCGGAGGGCCAGCGTCGATCGGCGGGGGTGTGCTGCCGTCGTGACCTCCGTCCGCGGAGACCGCGGCATCATCACCTACGTTCCCTCCGTCCGCGGGTGTGGCGGCGTCATCCACGTCCGCCGAACCATCTCCGCCGCAGGCCACGAGCCCAATTCCCAGCGCGATCAGCAACCCCACGTGCTTCCAATGCGTCATGTTCACGGTCCTCCTCGATCGAGCTGAAACGATGCCGAGAGCGGACGTGGACGTCTATCCCATGGTCCATCCCATGACCGACCCGTGATACTTTCCGCGGATGGAAGTCGCTATCGCTTCGGGGGTCAGCGCGCACTCGAACGGCGCAGCCGAGCGGGCGCACGAGCTCCGCCGAGCGGCCGAGGTGCGTTACCTCGAGACCTATGCCCCACAGCGGACCTGGCCGTTCCTCGCTGCGATGGCGCTGTTCTGTGCAGGGCTCGTGGGGCTCGGATTCCTCCCGAGCGTGCACGATGTCCTCCGCATCACGCCGAGTGCGCTGAGCGCCGCGATGATCGTCCAGTTCGTCGCGATCGCCACCGCGACGATCGCCGCGCGCGCCCCCGGCGGAGTCCTCGGGCGCGCCCATCGAATCGCTGAAGGGGTCGAGTCGCTCGTCTGCGCCGCGATCGGCGCGGCGCTCGTCCACGCGTCTGGGAGCGCGGTGAGCGTCTTGTGGCTGATCATCGTGTTTCACCTGATGAACAATACGCAGGAGGTGCTCGGCTCGCGCGTGACGCGGCTCGGGCACTCGGTCTGCCTTGGCGCGCTCGCGCTCGCCTTCGCGTTCGAAGGGAAGACCACCGATGCATTGATCGTCGCATTCTTCGGCGCGCTCCTCGTGTTTCTCGCGAGGACGCAGGCGCTCGTCAGCCAGCGTTTCCTGGAAGTGCAGGTCGAGCGCGATGTGCTGCGCCGACGGCTCGAAGGGTTGATCGCGCAACGCGAGCAGACTCGGATCGCGCGCGACCTCCACGACGGATTCGGCGCGAGCCTCGCGGCGATCGCCTGGAGCGCGGATGCTCTCGCCGCGGGTGACGCGACGCCGGAGTGCCTTCACGAACTCGCGGCGCGTGCCCGTGCGACGCTCAGCGAGCTACGGACGTTCGTGAGCGGGATCCGTCGCGAGGACGCGCCGCTCGAGGTCGTCGCGAACGAGCTCGAAGCGGAGTGCCGCGCGCTGCTCCCACCAGGGTGCCAGCTGGTCTTCTCGCGGCGCGGGGAAGGCACGATTCGTCGCGAGGTGAACGAGCAGCTTGGATTCCTCGTCCGCGAGGCGGTTCGGAACGCGGCGCAGCATGCGAGGCCCTCGGAGATCGAGGTGCGCATCGTTCTCGACGAGGCCTTCGAGCTCCGTGTCTCGAACGACGGCCACCCGCTACCCGAAGATGCGCTCGGCGCGAGCCGCGGCGGGTTGGCTCACCTTATCTCACGCTCGGCGGAGCTCGGTGCTGTGCTGACCGTGGAGCGCGACAACGGACGAACCTCATTCGTGTGGCGGATGTCGGCCGAGCGAGTACGGCCAACATCCTGAGTCGTTCGTCACGCCACGAATTCCCTAAGACGATCGGGGGCGTGCGCGTGCAGGGTGTTCCTGGGTACGTTGCCGTGGCGCGTTGCGCTTGCGGTGGGGGGCGACGGGGCGGCGGTCGTGATGGGGACGATCGACTTGAACCGCGTCTGTAGGACGCACCTCGGGTCCACGCGCGACGAACGATGGCGGCAGTGTCAGACGCTCGATGGGCTTCTTGAGCAGGCGCTCGATGGCGCGCAGATATGAAGTTTCATCGGGCGAGACCAGGGCCACCGCATGCCCCGGCATGCCTGCGCGGCCCGTGCGACCGATGCGGTGCACGTAATCCTCAGGCACGTTGGGCAGCTCGTAGTTGACCACGTGGGGAAGGGCCTCGATGTCCAAACCGCGCGCGGCGATGTCGGTGGCGACCAGCACCCGAACGCGACCCGCCTTGAAATCGGCCAGCGCTTTGGTGCGCGCGTTCTGGCTCTTGTTGCCGTGGATGACCGCCGATTGCAAACCATCCTTCATGAGTTGCTCGGCCAGACGATTGGCGCCGTGCTTCATGCGCGTGAAGACCAGCACTTGCTGCCACTGACCATCCACGATGAGATCGCGCAGCAGCTCACGCTTACGCTCTTTGGGGACCAGATAGGCTCCCTGGACCACAATGTCGGCTGGCGCATTGCGACGGGCCACTTCGACGGTGACGGGGTTGTGGATCAAGCCCGAAGTCAACGCTCGAATCTCGTCCGAGAACGTGGCGGAAAACAACAGAGTTTGCTTTTTTTGCGGCAAACGTTTGAGCACGCGCTTGATGTCGTGGATGAAGCCCATGTCCAACATGCGATCGGCCTCGTCCAGCACCAAAATCTCGACCTTGGACAGGTCGACGGTGCGTTGTTCGGCGTGATCGAGCAATCGACCTGGGGTGGCCACCAGCACGTCCACCCCGCGCCGCAGCGCATCGATCTGAGGCTGCATGCCCACGCCACCGAAGACCAGCGTCGAGCGCAGCTTGAGGTGTTTGCCGTAGGTGCAAACGGCGTTTTCGACCTGGGCTGCCAGCTCGCGTGTGGGCGTGAGCACCAGGGCGCGCACGGTCGTGGGGGCCGGGCGCTGTGCGCGGCTCGAGAGCAACTGCAGCATGGGCAGAGAGAAACCTGCGGTCTTGCCCGTACCGGTTTGCGCCGCGGCGAGGATGTCGCGGCCTTGCAGAATCGAGGGAATGGCTTGAGCCTGAATGGGTGTGGGTGCGCTGTAGCCCTCGTCATGGACAGCACGCACCAGCTCGGGCACGAGCCCAAGGCTTTCAAACGTTGAATTCAAAGGAACACTCCGTAGGCGGGTCTGTTCGAGCTTATGCCCGGATCCAGTTCAGACCCGCTGATGAAAAAATCGGGAACTTTGAGGAGGCCGCAGCACGAGGCAACAAGAAACAACGAAGGCCAAGACAGCTGCTGGCAAAAATAAACCGTACGGGTCAACCGGAACTCGAACCACGCACGTTGGATGCCACCATAGCACAGCCAACCAGACAAAGACCCGAACCCCCGTCCATTTTCGCGCTAAGACTGTCGGGCATCGCGTGCCCACCGTTCAAGAACAGCTGCTGCTCGGAGCCAACTCCGAGATTCGCGCACAACGATATGCAGATGTCGCGCTTCCAGTGCCGATGCGGCAGGTGTTCACGTATTCGGTGCCAAGCGCGATGTCATCGCAAGTGGCGATCGGTTCACGCGTGGCGGTTCCTTTTGCCGGCCGCAAACTCGTAGGAATCGTGACGGCGTTGCACGACACGCCCAAAGAAGGAATCAAGCTGCGCGCGCTTGCGGGTCTGCTCGACGAAGAGCCCGTGTTCGAGGCGGAGCTCCTCGCGTTCCTCCGTGAGGCGGCTGATTATTATCTCTATCCGTTGGGTGAGGTGCTTCGCGTGGCATCGCCCGCGCTTCGTACCGAGTCGGTCAAGGCACTCCGTACGAGTGGATTTTTGGATGAGGCGGCCGAACTCGCCGGGGCACGTATCGCAACTCGCACGGTCGTCCTCATTCGCCTCGTGCCCGACGTCGAAAGACCGACCCGACTTGGATCTCGGCAGCGTGAGGTGATGGCCCTTCTCGAAGCGCGTGGTGAAGTGCGGCTCGATGAACTCGCAGCACACGTGAAAGAGCCGCGCGCCACGGTGCGCTCGCTCGAGCAAAAGGGGCTCGTCACCACCGAGTCACGCGAGGATTTTTTAGATCCATTCTTTCGAGAGCCTGCGCCGCCCGATGTCTCGCACACGCCGACGAACGAACAGACGCATGCGATCGAGGCAATCTCGCGCGCACTGAATGAAGCCGGTCCGGCCACTTTTCTCGTGCACGGAGTGACCGGCTCGGGGAAGACCGAAGTGTATTTGCGGGTGATCGCCGAAGCGCGAGCGCAGAAGAAAGGAGCGCTGCTCCTCGTCCCCGAGATCGCGCTCACGCCTCAGCTCGTCAGTCGTTTCCGTGCGCGGTTCGGTGATGGAATCGCGGTCCTCCACAGCGCGCTCACCGAGCGGGAACGAGCCCATGCGTGGCGCGCTCTCAAGAGCGGCGCGCTCACGCTCGCGATCGGCGCCAGGTCCGCGATCTTCGCGCCCGTGCGCGATCTTGGCATCATCGTGGTCGATGAAGAACACGACCCTTCGTACAAGCAAGAAGAAGGCTTCCGTTATCACGCACGCGACCTCGCCATCTTGCGTGCACATCGCGCGGGCGCGCTCTGTGTGCTCGGGAGCGCGACCCCTTCGCTCGAGAGCTTCCGCCTGGCGGATGAAGGGCGTCATCGCTTGTTGAGACTCGCAGCGCGTCCTGACGCGCGGCCCATGCCCGAGGTCGAGCTCGTCGATCTCGCCAAGAGCGGCCCAGGTCCATTTCGTGATGCGCGGCTCAGCATGCCGCTCTATCGCGCGATTCAGGAATGTCTCGCCGCTGGAAATCAGGCGCTTCTCTTTTTGAATCGACGTGGATATTCGCCGAGCCTTCGTTGCGCAGCCTGCGGCGAAGTCGAGATGTGTCCGGCTTGCAGTGTCCCGCTCACCGAGCATCGCCGCGCCGCGCTCTTGCGCTGCCATTCCTGCGATTACACCGCGCGGCTCGGTCAGGCGTGCTCGAAATGCGGCGAGCTCTCGCTCGAGCCAATCGGCCTTGGTACTGAGAAGCTAGAAGATTTTCTTCAGCGGATCTTTGCTCCTGCGCGCGTGGCGCGGCTCGATCGCGACACCGCGAGCGGTGCTCGTATCGAGGACGTGCTCGATCGCGTGCGAAGGCGCGAAGTCGATATTCTCGTGGGCACGCAGATGATCACCAAAGGCCACGACCTTCCGTTCGTGACGTTGGTGGGTGTGTTGCTCGCAGATCAGTCGCTCGTGTTTCCGGATTTTCGCGCGGCCGAACGGACCTTTCAGTTGCTGACGCAAGTCGCCGGGCGCGCGGGTCGCGGCGATCGTCCTGGGCGGGTCATCGTTCAAACGTACCAGCCGCAACATCCCGCGATCGTCGCTGCGCGCACACACGACTACGAGCGCTTCGCAGCATGCGAGCTCGAGGCAAGACGCGAGCTTGGATATTCGCCCTTCGGCCGCCTCGTGGCGATTCGTATCGACGATGGCGATGTGAATCGAGCCGAGCGCGCCGCGCGCCTCTTGGTGGAACATGCACGCACCCATGCGTTCGTGCGACAGGGTCACGTCGAGGTCCTCGGCCCCGCGCCCGCTCCGATCGAAAAAGTGCGCGGGCGCTATCGCTTTCGGGCCCTCCTGCGCGCGAAGGAACGTTCGGCGTTGCGACGGGTCACGTTGCACGTCCTCGAGCGCATCGACGAAGGCCTCTCGGGTGCGCGGGCCACCTTGGATGTCGATCCGGTTTCAATGTTGTAAACGCCCGGATCACGCTCGAACGCAGGGGGGAGGAAGACGGGGACATGTAGAAGCAAAGATGTCATCCGCATACCACAGACATCATCGTACGGTCGCATCTTCGAGAAATGCTGCATGCGCCAGCGACGCAGTCGTATTGCGACGTGCATGATATGTCGGTGCACGGGCAATCGATGTAACTGCTGCACTCGACTGTACAAAGTGGTCCTGGTGCGCAGAACCCATCATTCACCCCTGGCGCGCCCAGAGGCAGCTCCCGTGAACCACTCGCATGGCGGCCTTCGGGATCCACCAACATCACCGCGACCTGAATCCCCTCTTCATGCGGCCAAATCGCAACCCCCGCGCCCATCACCGCCTCGAGCGTGCGGAGCATCTCCGACACACATGCCGGCTGTTCGCACGGCGTGACCCTCGCGCGGATCATCGCTGCTCGCGCGTCGCGCACCGACATCGGCTCGAGAGAGGCGCTCTCGAGCATCGTGCGCATCATCGCCGTTCGCCTCATCGCATACAGGTGTCGACCCGCTGCACGCCTCACCACTCGCATCCGCCTCCGCATCGGCCCCCGCGTCCGCCTCCGCCTCATGTTCGGTGATGCATCGGCCTTCGACATGTCTCGAACCCGCGGGACATTCCGCTTTCGAACATCCCGTCACAAATCAGGCATGACATGGCAACCACCCAAGGCCGAATACACATCGAATCGCCTCTCAAATCGAGCAATACGAATTTGCAGCAACAACACACGTCGCACCCAGTCGACAGTCTTCGACTCCACCACACGGATACGTACAACGCGGTTCGTTGGCGCTGTTGAGGCGGCAATAGCCATCACTCACGTCCGGAACGCCACACGCCATATTCGCCTCCATCGTCGCGCTATCACAGCCGGAAACGGTTGTCCGATGCTGGAGCAACGCAGGGCATGTCGTAGTCGCCAGCTCACAAATCGTCGCGCTTTCGCCGTCCACACTCGTTACTGCACGCGCCGTTGCGTAGGGCTGGCTTCCAAGACCACATGCTCCGTTCGGCGCATCCCCACCCGTCGCATCCCGACGCCACAAGCAATAGCTTCCCACCGAACGCTCTGGAGGAGGGTTCGAATAAAACATCTCCACACACAACTGACCTTCACGGCACTCCTCATCGTGCACACACGCCCTGCACACCTCGAGCGAACGCGCCCTCTGGTCAGTACACGTATGTTCTCTCGGATGACACACGTTCCCGCCGCAATCCGTGCTCGCCATGCATTCCACGCACGTGCTGCTCATCTCGTCGCACACCGGAGTTCCACTCAAATGCGCGCAATCCTCATCCCTTTCACATCCCGCACACGCGTTGCCCTCTCCGCACCGTGACGCCGTCACCGAATCACAATTGCCATTTTCTTCGCATTCCACGCACGCATGCTCCACACAGAGCGGCGCATCCGCTGCTTCGCAATCCGCGCCCCTTACGCATTCCACGCATTCTCCGCGCGCCTCATCGCATACAGGCGTATCCCCGCTGCACGCCCCACACGCACCTGCGTCCGCATCAACCTTTGCATCCGTGCCACTGTCTCGGACAATGTGCCCCCCATCCATTCCTACATGATTGGCAGTGATGCATCGCCCCGTGTCGGGAATGCTGCCTTCTGGGCAACTTGCAGTATCGCAGGCGCCGAGAAGGCAGAGGGTGAGGAATAGGATGGAGAAGCGCATGACGGTTGACCAAAACTCAATCTTCGCACACCACTGGCATCACGGTGCGATCACATCTTCGCGAAAGACTGCACGTGTCAGCTATGCAATCATATTGTCGAGTGCATGATGGTCCGATACAGGGGCAGTCCTCATATGTGGTGCATTCGACTGTGCAACGAGACCCTGGTGCGCAAAACCCATCATTGACCGATGGTGCACCACAGTCAGAATCCGCCATGCCGGGCATCGTGCAGGCCTTTCTACTAAAATCCTCGTGAGCTTCGCACGTGCTCGTGCGGAGCACGCAGACGCTTGTGGCTACCCCGTCGATACTCGTGGCCGTCACGTCGCGCACATAGGGAGGGGAATTGAAGCAATTTCCCGCGGGTGCTCCTGTTCCGGTTGCGTCTCGGCGCCATGCGCAGAAGTTACCGACCGACGTTGCACCAAATCGCATTGGGACGCAGAGCATGCCGGCTTGGCATTCGTCGTCGCGGACGCATTCGCTGCAGCGTGTTCCGGTTCCGCCCGTCGGAGCGCAGGTGTTCGTCGAGAGCAAGCATACGCCACTTGCGCAGTTACTTCCGGTGCGGCACGCGACGCATGCGCCGTCAACGCAGACGTTCAATCCTGCCACGTGCGAGCAGTCCTCATCTCCTGCACATGCAATACAGCTGTTCTCTTCGCATCGTGAGGCCGCAGCTGTTGAGCAGTCGGTGTTGGCGCCACACTCTTCGCATGCACCATCGACACATGCCGGCAATGCTGTCGTCGTGCATTGGCTTCGTTCCAGACACTCGACGCAGCTTCGGCTCGCTTCGTCGCAATAAGGCGTATCCCCCGTACAAGCCATTCCGCACGGTCCAGCGTCTCGTCCCGCATCCGGTCGTCCGCTGTCGCGTTCGGCGTCCCCGCCATCGCGATTGCCGCCATCCATTCCTACATGATTGGCAGTGATGCATCGCCCTGTGTCGGGAATGCTGCCTTCTGGGCAACTTGCAGTATCGCAAGCGCCGAGAAGGCAGAGTACGAAGAGGAATGTGGGAGTGGAGGAAGACATAGCAATCCGGCAGGAAGTTTCAGTCTTCACACACGGCTGGCATCATGGTGCGGTCGCATCTTCGCGAAAGACTGCATGTGCCCGCGACACAATCATATTGCGATGTGCATGATATGTCGGTGCACGGACAATCTTCGTAAGTGGTGCATCCGGCAGTACAATGGGAACCCATGACGCAGAAGCCGTCATTCACTGATGGTGCACCGCAGTCTGCATCCATAGAACAAAGTGGCTGACTAAAGTGCCTGTGAGCTGCACACGTGCTCGTGCGGAGCACACAGACGTTTGTGACTATGCCGTCGACGCTCGTCGCCGTTGTGTTGCGCACGTAGGGTGGGGAGTTGAAACAGTTTCCTGCTGGAGCTCCAGTTCCGGTTGCATCCTGACGCCATGCGCAGAAGTTACCGACCGACGTTGCACCAAATCGCATTGGGACGCAGAGCATGCCGGCTTGGCATTCGTCGTCGCGGACGCATTCGCTGCAGCGTGTTCCGGTTCCGAGCGTAAATGGACGACATGTGTTCGTTGAGAGGTTGCAACCTTCTGTTGATGCGCAATCAGCGTTGCTGCGGCATTCGACGCATGCGCCGTCAACGCAGACGTTCAATCCTGCCACGTGCGA
>CAYZTA010000109.1:0-9131 GCA_964481145.1 uncultured Sandaracinus sp. | reverse complement strand
CGTCAGCTTGTCAGGGGGCGACTCCGCGTGCTCCACTGGCTCGCGCACCGGATACGAATGTCCTGGGCGCTGATGCTCACTCCTGCGGTAGATGAACACCGCATCCCTGTTCGTGGACACCTCCGACCCTCCCCAACCAGGCCGAAATCAGCCACGAGATCCCAAAAGGCATCTCGCCCCTGTTCGAAATCAGCGCCAAGACCTCGAATGACATCATTTGGGTCGATCGAAATCAGCCACGAGACCCCGAATGACATCATGTGAGCCGATCGAAACCAATGCCGAGACCCCAAAAGGCATCTCGCCCCTGTTCGAAATCAGCGCCAAGACCTCGAATGACATCATCTGGGTCGATCGAAATCAGCGCCGAGACCCCGAATGACATCTCGGCGCGGATCGAGACTCATCGAACGACGTTCGTCTCGAAAGAGCATCCACTCCGCACAGCTCGTACACGGCCTTTCTACAAACTCTTCCGGTCATAGACCGTCATAGACCGGAACATCCACAAAACGCCAACGGCATGCCTTCTGTTATCGCGGGCATGCGAGGAGCTCGTCACGTCGAAAGGAAGCTCAGTCATGCGATGGATACACGTCGAAGTCACAGAAAGATCAAGACCCATGGCGCCACACTTACGAGTTTTCTTTTGAGTCGATTGGAGGCTGCCCGCGCTTTCGATTTCTCCTTCATCGTCGACCCAATTCGGAACTGTGGTTCAAGGGTCGGCCGAGCTCCGTGTAATCCGATGCCACGGTCGAGGAAGGGACGGCGGAGTGAAAACGGAATCTGATGCGGGCTCTTGGGACGCAGCGGCAAAAAGGTCAGAACCGAGCTCAGAATCGAACTCCAAATTCCGGATCGCCGAACCTTCTGTCACCCGGAAATATTGATGTACCAGAACATCGTCCCAGCGTTCGTGTTGCTTCCAAAACCAACCCTCCATCCATCGTTCTGGGCTTTTCCAAAAGACTTCGATGTCAGGAGGTGCGTCCGACCGATCGGAAAGATGCTGATTCACTGCGAATCGAAATCGTTCGGCGAATGCCCTTTCAAGCATATGAGTTCCACTGAGGTCCATCGAGCGCCGTCCTTCTGACTTCGAACTTTCGGTGTGTAGGCGGAATGAACTCGAGCTGCAAGGCGGGCAACCGTTCCCAAGTGGCGAGGTTTTGTGGGGGCGCTCAAATTCGGTGCGGCCCTCCTTGGGAGCTTTCGCTCGCCTCTTCGAGGCTCGATCGGACGCCAAGCGACTGTTTTCCCAAGTCGGAAGTCCTATCCGCCCAAGTCGGAAGTCCTATCCGCTGCGCGCGGCGCATCTGCAAACACCGTTCGAGCAAACCGTGCTCGTGGATGGAATGGCGACACGCGCGGCGTTTCTCGCGGGGTTACAACACCTCGCTCAGCGAGCTGCACCCGACGATGTCGTCATGGTGTTTTGGTCAGGGCACGGAAACGTACAGCCTGCGGTCCAGATCCCGGTGAGCTCGATGGGCTCGATGAGACCATGCAAATGATCGATGGACCGCTGACCGACACCGAGATCGCCACTGCGCTCGATCAGGTGCACGCCGGAACGATCATACTCGCGATCGATGCATGCTATTCAGGGGGCTTCGCGGATGATTTCGTGCGTCAGCCGGGGCGTATCGGTCTCTTCTCGAGCGATGAAGACGTGCTGAGCGAAACGGCCGAGCCTCGGCGCGCTGGCGGATATTTGTCTTGGTACTTGCGAGCCGGCGTGCTTGGACATGCGGACGATAAGCCTCATGACGGCGTGCTCTACGCTGGAGAGCTCACCGATTTCCTCAGCGAGAGGTTCATTCAGGATCATCGCTTGATGAACAGCGAGGGCGATCTCGATCCGCTGCAACGTTTGGTGGTCCGTCGCGGATCGGTCTCGTGGAGCGATGTGCTCTGGGTCTATCCGCGCGGAGAGGACCTCGCGATTCCAGCGCTCCCCACGATGGATCTCACGAGCACATCTCCGGCGGGCTGGCGATAGTCGAGCTGCGAAGACGGCATGCGCCGCGCTGAAGCGCTTGCCGGGAGCACACACATCTTCTACGGCGCTTCGAACGAGGAGCTTTTCTCCACGCTCCGCGGAGCGACCGAGTCCCTCCGAAACACGCGCTCTTCTGCGCCCTGACCAAAGGTATCCGTTCACGCCCGTTTCGGATCGAGCCACGCGATCGGCGCCTGCACCAGAACCGATTGCGCCAGACCCTTACCAGTGAACGGACGCCTTACACGCCAGCAGCTCAGCCTCTCTTCTTTGGAGGGGAAACGTCCTGCTCATCGAGATAGGCGTGCATTGCGTTGCGCATGGCCTCGCTCACCATCTTCATTCGATCAGCATCGGCGCTGCCAATCATCGCCTGCGCATTCGCAATGTCCTCCTCCATCTTGCCCATCTTCGCTTGCAGCCACGTTCGTTGGGCCTCTGGGTCCACGCTAGTAGCGGAGGCCCACACGCGGACTTCTGCGAGCTCAGCGACTGCTTCGGCGTAGGTCTCCGCAAAGGGCTCAGCGGTATCTGGGTAGAAGAGCATCCCTCGCTCATCGTGGTGGGCGCCAGCGGGAAGAGCTTCAAGGATTCGATGGGCGAGCATCTGCGCGAAGGTTGGATCGCTTTGCAGATCCTGAAACCGTGTCCCCGTATAGATCTTGGCGAAGTCGGCTCCGACGCCCAAAACAGATAGCGGAACAGCGAGCGGGATGTTTTCTCCTTTTTGGACGGCTTCCTCGATGTGCTTGAGTTGCTCGGCGAAGTCATCGCCGAGGGGGCCTGTCGCCAACTTTGCGAGGAGTTCTGGCGTGGTGCAGTGGATCAAAGCAACGGCGTCAATTCCCATGACGCATGGGTGTACCATGCCTGACCCTCGTATTCACAAGCCGCTTCACGAAGCTTGTCACGAGCCCCGAACGGTGTGCGCTTGACGGACCCCTCATCGAGAAGCTCGCCGCTAAGTCGGGAGGGCACTATCGCGTTGCGAAGCTCGGCGTCGATGCATCCCCCCAAAAGGCTCGCAGCCTTGCTGAAGGCTGAAAATACGGCAGCAAGGCGGAACACGGCGATTTCCCAGAATCTTCGGTCGTGGCATCCGCTGCCCTCCTCCTCGTCGATGGACGAGAAGCGCAGGAGTGGCACGGCACATCCAATGGCTCCGTCGAGTGCGAGCCGGAAGGAAGTGATTGGGAGAAGGTCTTTCAGGCGATGTACCCCAGCATCGACGCGGAATGTGCATCCACGATGGAGGGAGCTTTCGACGATGATGACGGCCGGCTCTTCGTGCGAGTTCGCGGGACCGACACCGAAGTCGTCGGCCTCTCCCTCAGCGGAAGTGCTCCCGGTCGTGTCGACGCCTTCGCGCGTCCGTCCCATTGGACACCATCAACCCCAAGTGCTACAAATAGCACATGAGTGCGCGTGCGGTTGGGATTCGCGAGTTGCGACAGCATGCCAGCGCGTTGCTGCGCCGGGTCGAAAAAGGGGAAGCGATCCAAATCACCGATCGAGGGCGAGCGGTGGCACTCCTAGGTCCGCTGCCTGTTGAAGAGAGTGGGCCGCTCGAGATGTTGCGAGCCCAAGGCGAAACCTCATTCGAGGGTGGGAGCCTTGACGATCTCGCGGAGCCCCTCGAGCTTCGAGGGAAAAATCCGGCCTCGCGTGCTCTTCGGAAACTGAGGGCCGGTGAGCGTTGAACGGGCGACCTACCTCGATTCGTCGGCGATCGTAAAGCTCGTCGTTCGCGAGCAAGAGTCGTCCACGTTACGCACATTTCTACGTCGGCGAGGCCCGTATGTTTCGAGCTCACTCGCTCGAACAGAAGTCTTGCGGGCGATGCTCCCGTTGGGAGCCCCCGCTTGGAAGCGAGCCCAGGACGTCCTCATGCGGATCGAACTCATCCGGATCGGCCCGAAGATCCTATCCGACGCCGGAATGCTGCAGCCCGACGATCTTCGATCACTCGACGCCATTCACTTGGCTACGGCTCTGCTTCTGGAGCGTTCGCTTCGAACGGTCGTGACCTACGATGCACGAATGGCTCGCGCTGCGCGTGCTCTCGGACTGCCTGTTGTTGCTCCGGCATAGTGGTTGGCCGGCCTCACGCCTCGGCGCGGCGGGACGCAAAGCGCGGGACCTCTTGACCAAGCGCGGGCTCCATCCCGAAGTGATAGCCGAAGCGCGAGCGCTCCTCGGGAAGGTCGGCAAGGTCGAATCGAGCGATGCGAGCACGAGCGAGGTCCCGAGCGAGCGCGAAGAGATGCTCGAGCGTGATCTGTGGAACTGGTACCTCGAGTGGAGCGGCATCGCGCGAATCGCGATCAGCGATCGCCGCCTGCTCCGCACGCTCGGCTTCTTGCGCAACTCGGGCGGATCGAGTGGCGACCCCGAGACGCCCGAGGAGCCGGACACGCCCGCCGCCGAGTGAGCGTTCGATTGGCGAGCGGACCGTGAATATCCGCGAGGACCCGGTACGGCTTCTTCAAGTCGTACCGGACACTTCGCGCCGCGTCGCGTGGGTCCTGAAGTTTTCACGTGTATGATGGCGCTTCGTCATGAAGCTTAGATTGCCAAATCGCAGCGCCTTGGCCCTCGTTTGTGTCCTCCTTGCCGCCGCATTTCCAGCGAGCGCATCGGCGTGCTCGTGTCGGAGAAGCCTCACCGAGGAAGCGTTCGAAGAAGCCGCCGTTGTCGCAGAGGCCGAGCTTGTCGAAGTCGGACCCGCAAGCGATTCGGACCTCGGATCGCAACGACTTCGGTTTCGGCTCGTGCGCATCTTCAAGGGTCCGCCGTCGCTATCCGATGGAGATGAAGCATCGGTGTTGCACATGATGTGCAACAGCGGATCTTTCGACGCGTCCGACGTCGGGTCTCGTCACATCGCGTTCTTCAATGGAAGTCGCGGTCATCTCAGTCAGCACTTCTGTTCTCACTCCCTCAGTGCGTGGGCACCGGTTCCGTCATTGCTGCTCCAGTCGCGGCAGCAATGGTTGAGGAGCCGATCGTGAGGATTTGCTCCTGCCTACTCCTCATCGTCACTGCTGGATGTGGGGCCAGCCTCGGTGCGCCCGCTCCGAGCACGCCGTGGACGGTGAGTCGTGAAGGCTGGACCAGGGTGCCCCTCACAGAAGCCGCCGTTGCTCGTTTGGAAGCCGAAGCTTCGAATGAGTGTAGCGACGCGTGCTGCGTCCGGATCGCGGTACACGACGGTACCGGGGACGAACGCAGGCACACCGAACACCGCATCATGCCGAACGCTGGCACCAACCTGCGCATCACTCACCGCGCGGATGGTTCCGTGTCGTTGCGCGCGACGATCCAAGTCGAGCATGACCGATTCGACGGCGTCCTTGAAATGCGCGATGCGGCGGACATCGACACGTTGGCTCTGCTTCGTCAGATGCTCCGACCGGTGGATGATCCGAGATTCAGTCGCGCACATGTGGTGCACACATTCGAGCGTCGCGACGCCGACGCTCATTTCACGCTGCAGGAGATCGGTGACTTGCGGCCCCGCGTACAGAACGAGCGCTATGAATCGCCGGATGGCATGCATCAATGGGCACGTTCGTGGGGCCGAGAGAGAACCGGCGTATTCAGGATCGAGGGCCAGACGCGGGCCACTCTTGCACCTGGTCTCCGCCGTATCGATTCCACATATGCCTCACACGATCCGCGTCGGCCCGATGAGTGGCACATCGTCGAACTCGAAGAGCTCGATTCAGCGCAGCGGGTCGTGCGGCGACGAAGCATCACTCCCTACAGTGACCGTGAACGCTTGATCGAGCTCGCGTACGACGCTCACGGACGCCTGACGTCGCTCACGATGGATCCTGGTCCCGCGGCGCATCGACTCGTGTTCACCCATCAAGCCGATGGGACGGTTCTCATCACGCCCGATCCTTGTCCGCGTTGTGATGGTAGAAGAGCAGCCGAGATCCTTCGTGATGAGAACGGCTTGCAAATCGGCCTCCGCCTCACAGAGTCCGATGGAACGGTCCAGAACTTTTCGATCGGCCGTGATCCCGCAGGTCTCGCCACGCAGCTCATCACTCCGACCGGCGAGCGCATCAGCGCCGAGTACAACGCAGCGGGAGCTCTTGTGACTGAAGTCGCCGAATGGGGCGATGCAAACTCACGCCGGCTCGAGCGCGAGTACGATGAGCTCGGCCGCCTGCGACGCTCCACAGTGACGACCGAAGAACACCATCGCCCCGACCCCGACAACCTTTTTTTCGATCCGTCAGCTCCCGAATATGTGACCACGACGGAACGCGTTGACTATGCCTATGAGGGGTGTGAAGGGGTCGCTTTGGATATCCATGTGGAAGACGGCCACGAAGCGCGGTTGGCAATGGTCGTCGACTTCACGCAATAGACGCACCCATCGTGCTCATCCACGGCTCACGTGGTCCGACCGGCTTGAGAGCAATGCTGGTCACTTACTTCATCGATTGGTCTGATTCCCAGACCGCCGCACCGGGGGTATCGACCACACGCACGCCTATCGCGATGAAGTCACGCACGATGGCGGATCGCTTCTCCCTTGCCCAAATAGGCGCAACCGTCGCCCACTCCCGCTCCGGCGGAAGGTAGACTTCTGCGGGCGTGACCCCCAGGCCAGCGTGGAATCCGAGCACGTTCATTCCATCGGTCCAGCTCGCGGAGTCACCTCGATGAATCCTGGCGCGAGGCAGTTCCTCCGTGAACTGCCGTGGCACGAGCCGTTCCCATGCGAGCGAGATGGACTCCATGGGCAATGCACCGGCCGATGCTCGAGCGAGCTCGGCCCAGAGATACGCCCAGTCATCCGCAAGCCATATCCAGATGAGCGGATGCCCATCACTTATGAAGACTCTTGCGACGACCGGGTGAGATGCATCGAGAAAGTCGACAGCCGCGAATTGGAGGTAGCTATCATCACGGGCCGCATGTAAGAGCGCATCCACCGCTTCGAGACCATCCGGATTCACAGGGTCCGGCTCGTTTTGGAAGCGCAAGAAACGAACGAGACGACCACTCCAAGTGAGATCGAGTTTGCCACGTGGTGCGACGACACTCACCCCTTTGGCGTGTTTCCGGAGTGAATCGACCACGTCGCGCACGAGCGCATCGAAACCGCGATCCCACACTTCATCGCTATCCGCGAACTCGCCAAATCCCGCATCGGCAAGGCATGCATCGGAATCGACGGGCGACGGCAGCAACACATGGAGCTGTCCATGCCCGCCGCCTACCCATCGAGGTCCGATGGCGCCCATATAGACCGTGCGAATCACACCCCGACTGCTACCACGTCGTCGCGGCCTGTCGATGACGCAGCCTCCCCTTCCCGAACTCTGCCGAACAGAAGCCGAAGAACAAAAGGCACCTCGCCGATGACGCTTCCCAGAACGTGCCAGCGTGTGCACCTCGAGCTCACCGGCTTCCGGGCGGATAGAGCGTGATGCGCGCCCGGATCGTCGGATCCCAGCCTGTGACGTGCGCTACGCCTCGGAGCCTCACGCCGCGTGCTCCGAAGGCCGCGCGGAGCTCGGCCTCGACGCGCGGCAAGGCGTAAGCTGGGCCCGAGATCTCGATGTCCACGATGCCACCCGACACGAGCGCACCTAGCGGCAGTGCGTCGAGCGAGAGGCGCACCTCAGCGCCGGGGAGAGCGAGGCCGATCACCACCTCGAAGGTGGTCGGTGCGGGCGGAGGCGGTGTCGCGATCACCACCTGACCCCGTGGCGCAGGAGCTTCGACGACGACATCTCGCGCAGTCGATTCACGCCGAGCTGCGTCTCGCTCATCGGCTTCTCGCTGGGCCGCGCTTCGTGCGGCCGCCTGGGCCTGTTGGTGGCAGAACCAGGTCTCGCCCGCGCCATACATCGGCGTGCCGCCGCCGTACTCGTAACCGAACGTCAACATGAGCGCATCACCGATGCGATCTCCGGTCACGTTGAAGCGCGCTCTGACGCCGATCTCGATTGCGCCATCGGAGTTGCCCGAGCAGTCGGTGAAACGTGCGCCGATGCCCCCTTCGACGAACGCGTTCGAGGGCGCCTCGATCGCGGTGGGGCCGTAGTTGAATGCGTATCCGGCGCCAGCCTGAAGATACATCGGAAAGACCTCGTCGAAGCGCAGCCGCGCCGCGCCGCCCACGTCGAGGATGACGACGTTTCCCTCCTCCTCGCCGAGGAGCGAGAGCTGCCCGATGCCACCGAGCGCGCGGAGCTCGAACCATCTCCCGAACGGAATGCCGAAGTGCAGCCCGAACCGTACAGCGAAGAGGCGCGAGTCGATACCGCGGCTGCGCTCGCCACCAATTCCGAAGCCGAGATCACCGTGCACGCCGAATGTGTATTGGAAGTCGGCGGGGCGGTCGGGAGCACCATGGGGTTCGGGCGTGTCGGCCTCGAACCCGATCGCGAGCATGAGGAGGATCGCGCGGTACTCGGCGAGATCGCCCAGGCCTTGCTGGAGCCGGAGCATCAGCGCGAAGTCGAACGCGAGCGCGTAGGGTCCTTGCCAGAGCCGCTCGCCGATCTGGGGGCCCAGGCCGAGCTCGATCATCGCGCCGTGTCGGCCGACGATCGCCTGCGGATCGAGCGCGTCATCGCGCGAGCCTTGCATGTAAGCGTAGCTGCCAGCGAGCTCGAAGCGCCAACCCAGGCGACTGTCCTCGTCGCTCCACACCGTGAGCCGTGGGCCGCCGCCCACGCTCATCATCAGCATTCCCGGTGTCGAGAGTGCGTCCTTGCGATCGAGCCGCATCGGATCTTGGAGCTGCGCGCTCGAGCCGCCGAGGAGCCCAAAGCGAGCATCGAGGCCCCAGTTGCGATCGAACGCGACGCCCGCGGTGGCGATCAAGCTGCCGATGGGTCCTTCGAGTGAGAGGTCGGCATCCGCGAGGCCGATCGCGCCTTCGAGGCCGAAACGCAGAGGGATGCGGGTCGGGCCCGATGGTTCGTGCGCTGCTGCGGTTGCCGCGGTGCGTTGAGGAGGCGCGGTGCGTTGAGGAGGCGCGGTGCGTTGAGGAGGCACGGTGCGTTGAGGAGGCACTTCGCGCTGTGGGGGTGTCTCTGCGCTAACCAGCTTCGCATGGACTGGCGATCAAATGAATCGCGCGACATGACCAGCC
>CAYZTA010000108.1:0-9460 GCA_964481145.1 uncultured Sandaracinus sp. | reverse complement strand
CGATCCCAGGATCAAACAAGAAACCGATCACTCTTCAGTGGGGAGCTGTACTAAGTGAATTCCAAAGGCTCGAGAAGATCACCTTCGAACCCAACCCAGAACAGATCGCGCGGTTGCGCGACGCCGCCGAAGCGGCCAAGCGAGCGCTCTCGGTGCAAACCGAATATGTCGCGCGCATCCACCAATTCACCCGAGATCCATCGCGTGATCTCGTGGTGGAGATCACGAGGGAAACGTTCGATGGCTTCACGCGCCCCCTCGTCGATCGAACCGTCGCGATCGCACTCGACGTGATGAACTTTCAAGGAATCGAACCGAAAGAGATCGACGAAGTGGTGCTGGTCGGCGGCACCACCCGGCTTGCTTCCGTTCAACACGCCGTCGCGACTCTTTTTGGACGAAAACCCAGCAAGCGGATCAACCCCGACGAAGCCGTTGCGCTCGGCGCGGCGCTCATCGCACACGAGCTCGGTTCATCCAATGGCTCGACCCTCGTCGACGTTCTCCCCATGAGCATCGGACGGGCGGCCTCGGGCTGTCGTTTCGAGCCCATCGTGAAGCGAAATACGCGGCTTCCAACCGAGCGCACCCTCACCGTTCAGGCCGATTCGCTTGGCGCCGTCACGATTCCCCTCTTCCAGGGCGAGCACCCCGATGCGAGGCAAAACGAATACTTGTTTTCGGTGGTCATCGAAGATGAAAGCCTTTGGAACAAAGGCCAAGTCGAGGTGAAGCTCTCGTTCGACGAGCACTGCATGATGGTCATCGATGCGCGCGATGCGCGCACCAAACGCCCACTGACGGTCGAGCTCGATCGAAAGCAACCCGTGGAGGAAGTGCTCCGCGACCTCGGCCTCTACGAAGGCCCAGCATCACCGCCAGCATGGGAGCCGCCGAAATCGAGCATCGGAGGCATCTTCGGCAAGTTGTCGAAGCTGATGAAGCGTTGACTCATGGCACTCAAGCCGTCCCCGCGCGGCGTCGATTGCGCCACAAGAGAAGTACCAAAAGCCCAACGGCGATGAACGTGAACTGAGGAACGCGGGCCACGAGCGCGAGCGAGACGGCGATCGCCGAAGTGGTCCGCAGTGCATCGGCCGAAAGTCGAAAGACCAGCTCGGCCGTGCCCACTTGGCTCGGGACGAACACTCCCGTCGCTGCAGCGACGAGGTTCACCGCCTGCACCGCAAATGCACCGGCCACCGTCACATCGATCCCGACTGCGTGCGCCAGCACTGCGAACTGTACAGTCTGCAGCGCTCTGCCCATGAGCATCGCAAACACGGGCAACGGCGCCACGAGCGAGGTGTCGCGAGAGGCTTCATGAAAGAGTCGAAGCCTCTCGCCCATCTTCGGCCATCGTCGCACGAGCAAACGTTCGGTCCTCGGGCTCGTCGCAGCGAAGCGCATTCCAATGCCCGAAACCGACAGCACCACGAAATGAATCCCGGTCGCGTACGCCAACATCGGATCGGGCGCGCTCGCGATCACGCCCCCCAAACAGAGCAGCGAAAATACCCCCGAACTAATGAGCACGTTGGCTTGGTTCGTATATCCCATCGCCGCCGCGACCTGCGGCGATATCCAAGACGATAGGAGCGTCGCTTTGACGACCTCACTCGCGCTGCGTCCAGCAGGAGACACTCCCATCACGCCTTGCGCCGCGAGCTGCGCGAAATAGAGCACCCGAAACGGAATCGCTCGCCCACGCTCCGCAAGAACGAAGCGCGTTGCAAGCGCATCGGCCCCGACTCGCAGCGCTTCGAGCAGCACAGCCAGCGGAATCCAAGGCGCTGCGCGCGGCAAGACCTCCGCGATGCGTTCGGCGCCCGCGTCCCGGATCGTCCACGCGAGCGCAAAGAGCCCTGCCACTGCGATCGCGATGCGAGCGATCGAAAGCGCAGTCGACGCTCTACCGTTCTGCTTCACAGTCGACTCGAGCCGAAAACGCGCGCGCCGGAGAGCCACGCCACATGAGCGTTTCTCGCGTCTCGTTCGGTGCGATCGGAACCGTCGTGGGCGACGGGTTCACGCTCGTCGTGATCTCGCACACCGTTCGCGACGCGCAACCATTGCGTACCACAACGACATGATCCCATCCGTACGCCTGCATCCGCGCTTCGCCACGCGCGACGACACACGCGGGGCGAGTGCCTTCCGCCTCATGTGCATCGACTTGCGCGATTGCGATGCCTCCAACGGCACCGACCATGACCATCGTTCCCCACAGAAATGCGTGCGCCGCTCGGCTCATGACGGCAATTGTGAACACGAAACGCGCGCTTGGCGAATTCTCGTATTCGAGTCACGGCCCCAGGACCCAAACCATCGGGAAACGTCTAGCATCGCTCGACATCTCCCAGTGCGATCATCATGCATCGGAACCGCTCACGATCCCTTCGACTCGCATCGTGACATCGTCACCCCAACGCATCTCGTTCTCGAGCACCCAGAGGAGCACCGCGGCAGACATTTCCCCGACTTCTCGACGAAGCCTCGAATCGCCGTGTTCGTCATTCCGATAGACGTCGATTTCCTTTAGTAGAACATCTGCCTCGCGCTCTGCGCGTAGAGAGAGCACAGCCGCAAGGGCCGACATGATCTCCTGCGTCGGCCGCAGCTCGGCCTGATTCACTCGATGGATCGGCGCGGTCGTGTCTGCCTCGCCCGCAAGAAATCCGTACTCGTCCGCGAGCTCGCCGTGCTCGCCAATGAGCCGAACGATCTCGGGCAATACGGCGATGCGGCCCAGTGTCCAAAGCAAGATCGGAAGCGCCATGAGGCTCGCCTCGAGTTCGTCCAGCATCTCGCTTCTCACGCTATAGATGGGCGCTTCGAGAATCGTACGTTCGCTCTCGATGAGAGTGGACAGCAGGTCCTGTCGTTCGAGCTGCGCGTACCAGTGCTGCCGAAATCGCTCGCGCTCCTCGTGGCTCACGTCCTCATCCGAAGCCTCGAGAGCTGCGCGTTGCCCCATGATCTCCAAGCAAAGACAACGACGCGCAACGTCGATGGCGGATTTCGTCCGAAGGTCTGCCGGTTGAATCACGTGCGCACCCCGTCAGAGAACACCGTTCGCCTCATCGCTCAGATCCCCACGCTTTCAAGCTACCTTTGACTTGCGTTCCCAGCTTGCACGGATTTCACGCTTACGCTCGTTCGAAACCCGCGGAGTGTCGCGCACGAGTTCGTCGAGAGCGGCCCGTCTCGATGCGAGTTGGCAGAGGAGCTACGTCTCTCAACGGAATGCTGCATATTCGTGAATTGAATCCCAGACGTCGATGAATCGCTGGGCATCGATCTCGCCTGAATGAGCGCAGTGACGCGCGCCACGTAGACAGCGGCTGTGCCAAACCTCGCCGTCCCAAATACTAATCTTCTGGTGCTCTGCATCATCGATGGTCATCTGACGATCGACGGCTGGCGGTACGCTCAGATCATCCAGAAAGTTCTCGGTAAGGTTGCGCATCGATCTCAATTGGACCGCGTCGAGCATGAGCTCATGACGAATCTCTGCGACGTGGCCGTTCTCATCTTCCAGAGTTCCGTCTTGTGTAACGAGCCCAGTTGGATCGATCGATAGCGTCCAGCGTGCGTGCCGAAAGGACAGTCCATCTTCGTGCTCGGCGAGGATCCACCGGTCTTTATGCCGGCTTTTTCTTGTTCGCTGATGGCTCATGGCGTGGTGGTCGTGGTCCGCTGTTGCTTCGACCGGTTGGTGATTGCCAGGGCTGGGGAGGTGTTGGTGGAGGGTCGATTGCGGACGCCGTGGGGATGCGTGGTCTTGTCACGCGGGTCGTACGTGGGCGTGATGTGCGGGGCCTTTCGAGTGCGACCGGCGGGGCGTTCGTGGAGACTTCCTCCTGGGTCGCGGTCGGCTCGTTTGCCGCGAGCGAACTCTCGCGGCAGCTCAGACGAAGCGCAAACCCACGAAATGTTCCGGTGTCGACTCCAGCATCGTCGTGCACCGCCATCTCCCAGCGCCCGCGCGCGTTTTGTCCAAGGAGCGCCTGAAGTGCGCGTCGCCGCGCAGCCCGGGTGTAGGCGGAATGAACTCGAGCTGCAAGGCGGGCAATCGTTCCCGACCGGCGAGGTCTGGCGCGGTGAACGAGAGCGCACCTCACCATGGCGCTGTGCTGTCATGGTGCGCACGCTTGCTTTTCAGTCGGAAACTGCCGAGAGGAACCGCTCGCCATACGACGCGATTCGCGCCGGCCCCATTCCTTTGACGCTCGCGAGCTCGGCGAGCGTGCGCGGCTTTCGCTCGGAGATTTCGACGAGCACGCGATCGTGGCAAACGATGTACGCGGGCACTCGATGCTCCTTGGCCAGCTCCAAACGCACCGCGCGCAATCGCTCGAAGCATGCTTGCGCATCCCCCACGAGGATGGGCTTTTCTGGTGCATCGCTCTTGTGGCCTCGTTCGCGCCACCCTTTGACGCTCGAACGCAGCCTCTCCTGCGGCGGTAAGAGCACGCGAACTGGTTTGGTTCCGCGCATCACCTCGACACCCAGCGGCGTCAAATAAGGCATCGGGTAGACACCCGTCGTCACCTCGACGAAACCCGCCGTCACGAGGCGGCGCAGAAGAGAGATAATCCACTGCACGGAATGATCTCGCAAAAGCCCAAAGGTGCTGAGCCCTCGAAGCCCGAGACGATGCTGCCGCTCATCCTCGACACCGTGCAGCATGTCGGCGATCGCCAAGAGCCCCGCGCGACGTTGCGCACGCGCAATCCCCGAAAGCGCTTTGCGCACGAGGATGGATTCGGCTTCGCCGACTTTGCGATCGCCCTCGCCTTCTTTCTCGAGCCGCTCACATACGTCGCAATGTCCACACCCACCGAGCGTCTCTTGCTCGTCCCCAAAATGTCGAAGGATGAAGTCGTGCCGACAACTCCCGGCTTCGACGTACCGCATCAGCTCGAGAAAGAGCCCCCATTGCCGCTTCGCTTCCGCAGGGTCGACCGGAGTGCCCTCTCGTCCTCCGTGCTCGATGAGCCTCCTGCGCAACGCCATATCGGCCGAACCGCTGAGCAAGATTCCAAACGCTGGCTGACCATCACGGCCCGCGCGCCCGACCTCTTGGTAATACGCCTCGATCGAACCAGGGGGATGCACATGAATCACACAGCGCACATCCGCGCGATCGATGCCCATGCCGAACGCGTTCGTCGCGACGACCACGTCGAGCGCGCGCTTCGCAAAGGCATCGCTCACCCGGGTTCGTTCTTCGGGCTCGAGCCCCGCGTGATAAGCCGCGACACGCCAACCTTTCGACGCAACGATCTCCGCAATGTCCTCGGTCGACTTTCGCGTCGAGGCGTAGACGATGGCGCCCCCGAGCGGCGTGAGCGGTGCACCGAGCGCATCCCGGAGCGTGTCGAGCACCCACTTGCGACGCGAACGAACGCCCTCCGTTTCGTAGGCCGCGAGATGCAGGTTGGGCCGCGCAAACCCACGCAGCACCACTTTGGTTTCTCCTTCGGGGAGATTGAGTCGCGATAAAATTTCTGCTCGAACGGTGGGGGTCGCCGTCGCGGTACACGCCAAAATTCTTGGCGGCTTGATCGTCTCGAGCGCCTCTCCGAGCCGGAGATAATCCGGACGAAAATCGTGGCCCCACTGAGCAATACAATGCGCCTCATCGATCGCGACGAGCGGCGGACGGAGCCTCGCCAAACGCTCGAGCGTCCCCGCGTAAGCAAGACGCTCTGGCGCGATATAGACGAGCTTGTAATGCCCCTCCGCAAGCGCCCGCTCCCTCTTTCGACGTGTCTCGGGATCCACCGTCGACGCGAGAAACGTCGCGGCGATCCCGCGTGCCTCGAGCGCGCGTACTTGATCTTCCATGAGCGCGATCAGCGGTGAAATGACGATACTCGTGCCTTCGAGCATCGCCGCAGGGAACTGATAGCAAAGTGATTTTCCCCCGCCCGTCGGCGCGATCACCAATGCGCGCCCAGCGCCGAAAAGGATCTCCGAAATCGCTTCATGCTGCCAAGGACGAAAACTCGGCAGACCAAAACGATCGCGTAGAGCAGCCTCGAGCTCGTCAGGTTCGGATGGAACGTGATGCGCACTCATCACGACGCTCCCGGCTAGCACGTTCATCCGCCCCTCACCAGGCAGTTCGTGCTACACGATGCGCGCGTGTGCGGCTCGGCCGTTCGCGCACGGAGAGCACACGAAACATGGAGCGACCTAGCTTCTACGGCGGCACGCGCATGACAGAGCCCGGACTGCGCATTCTGATCACTGGCGTCACGGGCCTCGTGGGAACTCGCCTCGCCGCAGCGCTTCTGATGAGCCGCTGCGAGATCGTCGCACTCTCTCGCAATCCAGTGCGCGCTCAAGAGAAGATCGCCGCGCTCAGCCGAACCTGGCTGTGGTCTCCATCGGAGCCCATCCCGAAGGAAGCGATTCAAGGCGTCGATGCGGTCGTGCATCTCGCCGGTGAAAGCGTCTCGGGCCGCTGGACCGAAGAACGCAAGCGCGCGATCCGATCGAGCCGGATCGATGGGACGAGGCGCATCGTCGAGGCCATCGCTTCGCAACCTGAAGGACAGCGCCCTTACACACTCATTTCGGCAAGCGCCATTGGCTATTATGGCGACACCGGAGAGCGCGACGTCGTCGAATCTGATCCTCCCGCCCAAGGTGATTTCCTCGCCGATGTTTGTATCGGATGGGAACGAGAAGCGTTGCGCGCGGAAGATCTCGGTGTCCGTGTCGTGACTCCCCGGCTCGGATTGGTCATGGCCAAAGAGGGTGGCGCTCTCGAACAGATGTTGCCCATCTTCAAGCTCGGCCTCGGCGGCAAACTTGGCTCGGGAAAACAGTGGTGGCCTTGGATTCACCTCGATGACGTGGTGGGCATCATCCAGCATGCCATCGGCAACGGCGAACTCCACGGCGCCCTCAACGCGACGTCTCCCGCGCCCGTGCGACAAGCCGAATTTGCAGACGTATTGGCCCGAATTCTGGGCCGGCGAGCCTTCATCCCAACACCCTCATTCGCGATCAAAACGGCGCTCGGCGAGTTTGGCTCGGAGATCCTCGGCTCTCGCAAAATCCTTCCGCAGCGAACACTCGCGAGCGGATACGAGTTCCGTTTTCCCGAGCTCGGCGCTGCACTTCGGGATTTGCTCTCGTAGATCATGTAAACTGTCCTCTAATGATTCGAGTGTGCATGCTCGCGTTGCTCCTCACTGGAGCCCCTCATTTCGCATCCGCCCAGGAAGCGCCCCAACGCACAGGGCAGGAGCGTCCTTCTCCCGAATCGTTGCGCTCCCTTCTGATGGCGTTCGAACGCGGACCGAGCCGCGATGAGTGGCGGGCGCTTGGGCCCTCCGTCGTGCCCGCCTTGAGACGATGGGCCGAAGACGACTCACAACCCCTGTTCGTTCGCATCCGTGCGGTCCAAGCTGCAGCGCATTTCACGACGCCAGAATCACGGGCGTTGCTGCAACGCGCATTGCGAAGCCACGAGCCCCTCATCTTGCGTGAAGCCGTGTTGGGCATCGCGAACGCATTTGGGAGCTCCGTTCTCCCCGATCTCCTTCCTTTTCTCGACCACGAAGACGTGGCGGTGCGCGAAGCTGCAGTTCGCGCGATCGGTCCTCTTTCACATTCACACGATGCGAGCTGCGGGGAGGCGGCCGCTCGCGCGCTCTCGACCCGTCTCGTGCGTGAGCGAGACGAATTCTTGCGACGCGAAATCCAAAGACAACTTTCGGGGGTGGGTGGGAGCAGCCCGGAATGACGAAACGAAGCGCCGTGGCGAAAGGCCACGCCCAATGATCCTCCGCACCGAGACAGTCGAACAGTGTGTCGATGGCGATGAGCGAACGCTCTTCATCAAAGACGTCGTGATGACGCCCGGGCCCCATCCCCTCGGGATGGTGCGCAAGCGCGCCAGCGGCAAAGAAAGCCGTGGCGTGGTCTTGTTGATTCACGGATTCGGCCAAAATCGATATACATGGCACTCCTCACGGCGCTCTTTTGCCAACTATCTCGCGCGTGAAGGGTGGGATGTCTTCAACGTCGATCTGCGCGGCCATGGCCGCTCGCGGCGCTTTGGATCACCGCGCCCGCGCGTCATCTACGAATACATCGAAGAAGACATTCCTGCTTTCGTCCGTGAGGCGATGGAGCTCTCGGGAGCTGAGCGCGTCTATCTGATCGGTCACTCCATGGGCGGTCTGATTTCATATGCTGCTGGAAGCACGTCTCTTCGCGACTACGTCCGTGGCATCGTGACGATCGGTTCACCTTATCGCTTTGGGCAAGGCAGCGCGCTCCTCTTGGTGTTGCGGGAAGCCGCTGCAGCGATCGGCTGGACTGGCCTCTTCGACTCGAATCCTGCGCTGCCCGTCCGCTTCGTGGGCAGGCACCTGCATAAGCGCTCGGCGCTTTGGGACAACCGTATCTTGCCGCTGCCGATCCGCGGTTGGGTGCCCGGCGGCGTCGAGCGCGAGGTGCTCGATGAATATCTGAGCAAGACCTTCGAGCATACGAGCTTGGGCGTGGCTCTCGACATTCTTCGCGCGGGGAGCCAACAAGGCTTCAAGAGCCTCGATGGAATGATCGACTATGGCACCGCGTTCGAAATGCTGGATAGACCCCTGCTCGTCATCGCCGGAAGCGAAGATCAACTCGCTCCGCCCGAATCGGTCAAACCGGCCTACGATGCCAGCAAATCGCGTGACAAAACCTACCGAGTGTGGCCTCTTGGCCATCTGGATCTCGTCATGGGTCGGGAATCGACGCGCACGGTGTGGCCTCTCGTCCGTGACTGGCTCGACGTGCGGGCTGGGTAGATATGAGTGAGCGCACTTCGTCAGGAATTACGCGGGTCGAACGACTGACGAAGCGCGCCGTCGACGAAGTCATGGGCGACGATGTGCCGCCCGAGTTGCGTCAGTTGGCGATCAAACAGCTCTCACCCTGGGCCGAACGCCTCGTCAAAGCGCTCGACGAGACCCTCCGGATTCCTGGAACCAACATCCATATCGGCCTCGATCCGATCCTTGGTTTTCTGATTCCTGGAGCGGGAGACGCGCTCACCGGTGCGGGCTCGATGTCTCTCTTGCTCCTCGCGTGGAAAGAGCGGCTGCCCACGATCGCCATCTTGCGCATGGTCATGAACATCGCGATCGACACCCTCTTCGGCGCGCTCCCGTTCGTGGGAGACGCCTTCGACATGTTCTTCCGATCGAATCGCCGCAACTTCGAGATCCTCAAACGATATCGACAAGATCCAAAAGCCCAACCCAGTGTGGTCGATCACCTGCTCGTGGGGCTGGGTCTGCTCCTCGCCGTCGCCAGCATCGCGATCCCCATCGTGCTCTTCTATTGGATCGGGTGGAGCGTCATCCGCGAGCTCTGACGCGCTTGAGAAAATCTATACAGGATCGCGCCCCGCGCGATCCTGTATAGTCGTTTCTTTTCGGAGGGT
>CAYZTA010000107.1:0-9566 GCA_964481145.1 uncultured Sandaracinus sp. | reverse complement strand
TGGGAGGGGGGTCCCCGAGCCGGCTTTGCCGGGCGGGGGGAGGGTCTGCATCAGACTCTCCGAAAAGAAACGACTATCCAGGATCGCGCGGGGCGCGATCCTGGATAGATTTCTTGTCTTTCTGCGCGAGACCGTATTGGTGAATCCGGTATTGGATGGTGCGCACGCTGAGGTCGAGCATGTCGGCGGCGCGGCTGGTGGACCCATCGACGGCTTCGAGCGTCGTCAGAATCGCGTGTTTCTCGATCTCCGCCATCGTCGCGCCAGGGATTTGGGGTCCGTTCCGAGTGCCCGATGTGGAGAGCTCCAATGGAAGCTCGCCTTCGTCGATGTGCGCTCCTTCGGCGAGCACCACCGCACGTTCGACGACGTTCTCGAGTTCTCGAACGTTTCCTGGCCATCGATGCGCCAAGAGCTTGGCCATCGCCCGGTCGGTGAAGCCCTCGACGTCTTTGTCGTTTTCTTTCGCGTAACGCACGAGGAAGTGCTCGATGAGCTGCATCAAGTCATTTCCGCGCGCCCGGAGGGGAGGCATCTCGATGTGCACCACATTGAGTCGATAATAGAGGTCTTCTCGGAATCGACCGTCTGCGGCATCGGCTGCGAGATCGCGATTCGTCGCCGCGATGAGCCTCACATCGACTTTGATCGCTTCGTTTCCACCCACCCGTTCGAAGGTGCGCTCCTGTAGCACGCGCAAAAGTTTCACCTGAATCGAAGGTGGTATCTCGCCGACTTCGTCGAGGAACAAAGTCCCTCCGTGGGCCTGTTCGAAGCGCCCAATGCGTCGACGATCCGCGCCGGTGAACGAGCCCCGTTCATGTCCGAAGAGCTCGCTCTCGAGCAAACTTTCGGCGAGCGCCGCACAGTGCAACGTGACGAAAGGTTTGTTCGCGCGGGGACTCTTCTCGTGGATCGCGCGGGCGAGCTCCCCCTTTCCGGTGCCGCTCTCGCCGGTGATGAGCACCGTCGCGCGTGCTGGTGCGACCTGGCTCACGACCCGATAGACGCGCTGCATCGCAGGTGAGGTGCCGAGAATTCCTGCAAGTCCTGAATGATCTTGCTCACGAAGCTGCCTTCGCAGCTGCTCGGCTTCGACTCGAAGATCACGCCGCTCGAGGGCGCGTGAGATCGCCATATCGAGCTCATCGAAATCGACCGGTTTGACGAGGTAGTGATCCGCTCCTTCGCGCATCGCACGCACGGCTGTGCTGACATCTCCGAACGCGGTGACGACGATGACGGGGAGGTCAGGATGGACCTCTCGCAGTCGAGCCAAGAGCTCGAGGCCGTCCATCCGCGGCATCTTCAAGTCGGTCACGACGATATCGGGGATTCGATCCGTCACGACCTCGAGCGCGGCGAGGCCATCTTCGGCGAGGTCGACATCGTACTGCTCGAGACGGAGCAGCTTCTCGAGGCCGGAGCGTGCATTGGCCTCGTCATCGACCACGAGAACGCGCGCGGGAGTCTTCTTCGTCATTCGGCCTCTTCGAGAGTTTCGCCACTCGGTTCTGCGAGGGGCAGCGAGATCGTAAATACGGTGTGGCCCTTCGTGCTCTGTACGGCAACCGTGCCGTGGTGGTCTGTGACCACGCGATGAACAATGGAGAGGCCGAGTCCAGTCCCCTGCGGCTTGGTCGAATAGAAAGGATCGAAGATAGGCGCATCGGATCCCGGCAACCCGGGGCCGTCATCCTCCACCTCGACGATCACGTGCCGTGGTTTGCGCCGCATGCGAAGCGTGACTGTTCCACCTCCCTGGCTCGCGGTTGCATCGATCGCATTGCGCACGAGATTCAAAAGCGCCTGTTCGATCTTGGGTGCATCGAGGGGGAGCTCCGGGTCGGACCCTCCCCAATCCGTGCGCAAGACGACGTGTCCAGCTTCGGCATCCGCAGCCGCGAGTTCGGCGACACGAGCTCCAATGGCTCGGAGCCCCGAGGGCTGCAGTTTGGCGGGCGCGGGACGCGCAAACACGAGGAAATCGTTGACGAGCGCGGAGAGTCGACGGATCTCGTCGCCGACGAGCGCGATCGCTTCCATCGTGTCTTTGTTGTCCGTTTGCT
This sequence comes from uncultured Sandaracinus sp., assembly GCA_964481145.1. Taxonomy (GTDB): domain Bacteria; phylum Myxococcota_A; class Polyangia; order Polyangiales; family Sandaracinaceae; genus Sandaracinus. The sequence continues at coordinate 7,497 of CAYZTA010000107.1, read as the reverse complement.
TACGAAGCGCTCGTTCGAGGAAGGTCACATGAAGCAGCGCGCCGTTGAGAGGATTTCGAATTTCATGTGCGAGCCCCGCCGCGAGCGTCCCCACCGCTGCGAGCTTTTGACTGCGGATAGACGACTCGTCGCGGGCGCGCTGCTCGGTCACATCGGTGCCGATCGCGTAGAGCTGTGCGTCTTCACCGTCTTCGTGCGGTGCATAGGCGAGGTGCCAAGTGACGATGCGATGCTTTCCGGCACGGGTCGTGATCTCGCTCTCCCAAACCTCATCACGACGTTCTCCAGAAAACGCGCGCGCCACGCGTGCACGCGCGAGATCTCGCAGTTCGTGTCCAAAAAGGAATTCGACGAAATCTTCGCCGAGCGCTTCGTCTCGAGCCCATCCTGTGACTCGACCGGCTTCTTGGTTGAAGAGGGTGATCCGCCCATCGCGATCGATGCCGACCACGAGCACATGGGCCACTTCGAAGACGTTCGCCTGACGCTGCTCACTTCTCGCCAAGGCTCGTTCGAGCGCCACGTGTTCGAGGCGCGAAGCCCTCGAGACGAAGTCGTCGCGATAGGTCTCGAGCATGATGGCGAGTTCGAGGTCGAGCACCCGCGCCAAGGCGCGACGAACCATGGGCCATTGGTCTTGCGGCAGCTCTGAAGCGATCGTCTCGAATGACTCGCGAATCAGCGCCATCGCGGTGAACATGTACCGCTGCGGAAGTCCGATCTTGACGTGAACGCGACCGATCTTCGCGCTCTCTTGGAAGTACGCTTCATCATGCGGACCTTCGCAGATTCGATGCATCCAGCGCACGAGGCTTCGCTGCAACTGTTCGATCTGCGCCTCGTCTCGAAAGACAGCATGCGCGTCTTCGTGCGCGCGCGTTCGTTCGTAGAACTCGGCTGCGATCGCGCGAAATCTCGGAGCCGCGTAGCTCCCGAACACGGCGAGGGCCTTTGCGTCATCATCATCGAAGCGCACGTAGCGCTTGATTTCTTCGAAGAGTGTTTCGTGTCGGGGCACGGGGGGAGCCTATACGAGAAAAGGCCAAGGTAAAGCGGCCCTTACGTTGCGTTGCCGGACTCGGGAGCAGCCTCGGGATCGATGCCGCTCGAACGCAGTTCATCGGGTGTCGCTCGTTCGGCGACCGTTCCGCGCGGATTCGAATACCAGCTCGAAAGATCGGCGTTCGCGACGTTCTCCCGCACTTTCACGATCGTCATCATCCCGCCCATATCGATGTACGAAAACGGCCCTGGTCCGCCTCGCATCGGAATGCTGTTGGGCGGCATCGGCATATCCATTTGACCCATGCCGCCCATTCCCGTCGTGCCCATCGACATGTACTCGGGAATCACGCGACGAACACGCGGCTCGAGTACCGAAGGATCGACACCGACCATGTTCGGCAAATCATGGCCCATCTGCATCATCACGTGATGCGTCATGTGGCAATGCATGGCCCAATCGCCGAGCTCTTCAGAGACGAACTCAATCACACGCACTCCGCCCACCGGAACGATGACGGTGACGTCGGGTTGCTGAGCGCTCGCTGGGACGAAACCACCATCGGTCTGCGTCACTCGAAAACTATGACCGTGAAGATGAATCGGATGGCTCGTCATCGGCGACAAATTGCCCAACCGAATGCGCGTGCGCTCGCCACGCCCCACGAGCATCGGCTCGGTGGCAGGAAACGCTTTGCCATTGAACGTGAAGACGTTGAAGTCGAGCATCTCGTTGGGATCAGGGCGTCCAGTTCCGGGATCGATGCGCCATTCATGCGGCATCAGCGCGAAATCGTGATCGACGCGGGGCCCCACAGGACGGCGAGGATGAACGACGAACATGCCGACGCATCCAAGCGCGATCTGCGTCATCTCGTCGTGGTGCGAGTGGTACATGAATGTGCCGGGATGACGCAGCGTGAACTCGTATTTGTACGTTTCGCCGGGCGGAATCGGACGTTGATTCAGCCCCGAGACGCCATCCATGCCGTTCGGCAAAATGAAGCCGTGCCAATGCACGGTCGTCGGCTCGGGCAGGCGATTGGTGACAAAGATCCTCACCCGATCGCCTTGCATGGCTTCGAGCAACGGACCGGGCGTGCGACCGTTGTATCCCCAGACACGTGCACGGAGACCAGGCGCGAATTCATGATCGAAAGGCGCGACCACCATGTGTCCGACCTTGACGCCATCGATCACGCGCCACGCGAGCTTCGTCCCGTTGGGCACATGGACCGGAATCGGTCCTCCCGGCACGAGTGGCGTGTGGGAAGGGCGCACGGAAGGTACCCACGATCCTTCGCTTTGCTCGGCCCGCGTCCCCTGAGAAGCGTCTTCACGCGCTGCAGCGGCGCTCCCCGGCGCAGCATGATGCGCATGTCCTGCGTGCTGAGCCGCAGCTTTTTCCGAAAGAAGCGCAGCCCCTGCGAGGGCGCCGCTGACCATGAACGTTCGTCGATTCACCATATCAATGCCCACTTTCCGCAGAGCTTCGTGATCGACCGGACATCGCTCGTCGTTCGCCGAGCTCGGGTTCTGCCAACGTGATCGTGCCCGCGAGCCTTCCTGCGAGCACCTGCTCCAAAGTGGCTCGCGCCTCCCAATATTCGCGCAATGTATCGATGTATTCTCTTGCAGCTTCGATCTGTTCTCGTCGGCTTTGGAGCAAACGAAACACGTCGAGCTGCATCGCATTATAAAGAAGCCGCGTCTCTTCGAAGACGCGCACCCGCGCTGGTAAGAGCACCTCACGATAACGTCGCGCGAGCATGTCCATCGAGGCCGCACGGTTGCGCGCCGCACGAACGGAGGCGCGGATCGCAATCGCATATCCGACATACCGCTCCCGAAGCGCCTCGAGCTCGGCCTCACGCGAAAGGATCGTCCCTTGGTTTCTCGAGAAGACGGGGATTCCGATCGTGATCTCGGGACCGTATTCCCATCGTGTTTCGTCGAATTCCGCGTGAAATCCAACTTCGATGTCCGGAATCAATCCCTCCGCGCGGGCCATACCGATGCTGCGCCCAATGGCCTCGAGCTCTGCGCGTGTCCACGCGAGCTCGAGACTCGAATCGATCGCGCGTGACTCGAGCGCTTCGAAGTCGAGCTCATCCGCGGGCGGATCGGGCATTCGGCCGGCGAGCTCCCACGACACATCATGACCATAGAGGCCCAAGAGCACGTTCAGTCTCTCACGATCATCGAGCATCTCGAGCTCGGCACGCGCCACCTCGATACGCGACTCTTCCCAAGCAGCCTCTTCGATCGCGACATCGAGATCTCGCACATTGCCTGCATCGCGCAGAGCGCGTGCTGCCGTCACAGAAGCGGTGAACGCTTCCATCGAAGTCTGAAGCAGCTCGAGTCGTTGTTCGCTCGCTTGATAGCGATAAAACGCGATGCGCGTGCGATACGCGAGGTCGAGCACCGCGCCTGCTGTACGAAACCGTGCCGCATCGAGCCGCGCGGATGCTGCGTGTGCGCGGATCGGCGCGAGGATCATCGAGGTGAGATCGATCGCAAAACCGAAATCCCATTGGGCAGGCTGCATCTGATCTTCGGGCACCCTCACCTCGCCGTGAATCCTCGGATTCGGCAAGAGACCTGCTTGGACGAGCGCACCACGCGCGATGCCGAGCTCGTAAAGCTCGGCGCGCAAATCACGATTGTTCACGAGCGCGATTCGGACGGCCTGTTCGGCATCGAGGGGCTGCGCGAGGAGCTCTCTCATCATCGGCTCGGTCCGTGCAAACGCCTCGGGGTCACGATCGATGATTTCGAGCTCAGAGCGCTCTCGAAGCGTGGCCCGCACCGCATCGGTGTCCTCTCGAATCGAATGACTCACACAACCGACCGTGCCGAACAGCGTCGCCGCCAAAACCCCTATCGAAGCGTCAATGCGCATGCCCGTGCCCTTCGTGTCGGTGCGAATCGTGACCATGATGCGAATGGCCTCCGTGCATCTCCTCCTCCGAGAGAGGAGCTTCCTCGAAGCTCGATCCGAGCGTGGGAAGAGGCGCATTTTCCGCATCGGGAGCTGCCGGTGACGAAGTCGGCCAGACCGAGGGGACCGTGGGCCCTCCGCATGCCGAAAGGCCGAACAGCAATGCGCACCCCACCTCTTTGACTTTCCGACTCCATCTCATGGCTTCCTCGCCGCACTCTCATTCCCGACCCGCGGGCGCGCCCTCGTAACCCTCCTCGCGAAGGGCATCGATCATGGCTTCGATCGATACCTTTGCCGCATCGTGTTGCACCAAGACCTTGCCCTCGTGGAGCTTCACCTCAACGCGACTCACCCCGTCGAGTTCGCGAAGCGCGTGATCCACATGGCGCACACACGACGTGCACGTCATGCCCGTCACATTCAAGATCGTCTCTCGTTCTTCGTTCATTTTTCTTCCTCCTCCTCGGAAGACGCTTGGCAGCCCGATTGATTACCCCATGATCGTATCGCCGTCCCTCTCGAACGGCGGCCTCGTCTCACTGAAGATCATGGAAAACATGACCCACACATCAAAAACTGCGGTCGAACTAGAAATCGTGGGGATGACCTGTGCGGCATGCGTTCGTCGGGTCGAAAAAGCACTTTCGAAAATCGAAGGCGTCGAAGAGGCGAGCGTCAATTTGCCGCTTCAACGGGCAACCGTCCGGTTCGACCCGGCCATTGCAAATCCAAACACGTTCGCGCTCGCCATCGAAAAGGCGGGTTATCATGTCGAGGCGCTCACAAAACAAGCAGAAACACGCGATCAGATCGACGAAAGGGAACATCGGACGCTCCTCCGCGATGTGATCGTCAGCGCCACGTTGACCGTGCCACTTCTCGTCCTCGGGATGTCCCACGGAACGATTCCCTTTGCCGAAAGCATGCTCGGCCGAGCACTCCAACTCGCGCTCGCTACGGCGGTGATCGCGGGGCCAGGTCGACGTTTTTTCAGACTCGCTTGGCTCGCCGCGAAGCATCGTACGAGCGACATGAATACACTCGTCGCTCTCGGCACAGGAGCTGCGTTCGTGTACTCCACGATTGCAGTCTTCGCGCCCCACGGCGCCGCTTCTCACGTCTATTTCGAAGCCGCAGGCGCCATCATCACCTTCGTGTTGCTCGGAAAATGGCTCGAATCGCGTGCAAAGAAACGACTCGTCGATGCGGTCCGAGGGCTCGTGGCATTGCAGCCGAAAAAAGCACGTCGCATCGCGGACGATCGCGAAGAAGAAATCGCCGTCGAGCTTCTTTCGCCTGGAGACATCGTCCTCGTTCGTCCGGGAGAACGGATCCCCACCGACGGGGATGTCATTCAGGGCAGCTCTGCCGTGGATGAATCGATGCTCACGGGCGAAAGCATGCCGGTCGACAAAGCGCCGGGCGCCCGCACGTTCGGTGGGACGATGAATCAAAGCGGCGCGTTGACTCTTCGGGTCACACGCACCGGAAAACACACAGCCCTCGCACGCATCATCGAGGCCGTCGAACAAGCGCAGGGTAGTAAGCCAGAGATCGCGAGGCTCGCAGATGTGGTCAGCAGCTATTTCGTCCCTGCCGTGCTCGCCATCGCAGTGGGCGCATTCATCCTCTGGATGGCGATCGATCCCACCGAAATCGCCGTCCCCATCGAGCGCTTCGTCGCGGTCTTGGTGATCGCATGTCCTTGCGCGCTCGGGCTCGCGACCCCGGCGGCCGTGGCGGTAGGCACAGGCCGCGGCGCCGAGCTCGGTGTGCTCGTCAAAGGGGGCGCCATTCTCGAAACGGCGAGTCGCGTCGACACCGTCTTGCTCGACAAAACGGGAACGCTCACTTCGGGCAAGCCCGAGCTCACGGATGTGATCGCACTCGACGGCGATGAACGAGCGTTGCTCGAGCTGATTTCTTCTGTCGAACATCAGAGTGAGCACCCGATCGCACGCGCCATCGTGGCCGGAGCCATTGCGCGCGGTGCAGCGCCGCGTCCCGTCGAGCATTTCGTCAGTCGTCCGGGATATGGGATCGAAGGGCGGGTTCTTGGCAAAATCACGCGCATCGGGACGAGCGCCTGGCTCGAAACCGCAAACATCGACGTTTCGTCCTTGGAGGCACAGGCCGATGCGCTCGCCGCGCGAGGTCGAACCCCCTCCTTCGTCGCGGTCGACGGACATCTCGCGGGAATCGTGGCCGTCGCCGACCGCGCCACGAACGAGGCCAAAATTGCGGTGGATGCGCTTGTCCGCATGGGCATCGCGGTCGCCATGGTCACCGGGGATCGAGAGCGCACCGCACGTGCAATCGCCGACGAGCTCGGGATCGAGCGTGTGATCGCCGAAGTCAAACCAGAAGACAAAGCGGCCGTCGTCGAGCACGAACGCGAACGTGGACGCATCGTCGCGATGGTCGGCGATGGCATCAATGACGCGCCGGCGCTTGCTTCGGCGGACGTGGGGATCGCGATCGGCCATGGCGCCGACATCGCGGTCGCCGCAGCGGACATCGCCCTTCTTCGAGGCGGCATCGAGCGCTTGCCGACCGCGCTCCGACTCTCGCGTGAAACGCTGCGAAACATCCGTCAGAACCTCTTTTGGGCGTTCATCTACAACGTCATCTGCATCCCGATCGCTGCGGGCTTGCTCTACCCGATGACCGGTTGGCTTCTTTCGCCAGTGATCGCGAGCGCAGCCATGTCGCTCTCGAGCGTCTCTGTGCTCCTCAACTCCCTGCGGTTGCGCAGCTTCGAAAGGGGGTCCACACGAAGCGCTCGTCATCTCGACAACCTCTGATAAGCTCCGCGTCCCCTGACGGGGAGCCTATCCGTGGGAGCACGCACCACCCCATGCCCGAACTGCGGCGGGCCCATCGAATTCAAGCTCGGCGCGTCGGCGGCAGTCATCTGCGCCCATTGTCGCTTCGCGGTGGTTCGCACCGACTACGACCTTCGAAGCCTTGGTCGGGTCGCAGACCTCGTCCCCACCGTCCCTCCTCTTGCCATCGGAGACGAAGGCACGATCGCCGGACATCGATTCCGTGTGCTCGGCCGTCTTCAACTCGATCAGGGCCAAGGCCCTTGGGATGAGTTCTACGTCGAACTCGACAACGGCACCTGGGGTTGGCTCGCACGTGCGCAAGGAACGTGGTTCTTCACGGCCCTCGCGGCGCTTCCCAACACTCCCTTTCCGCCTTGGAACACACTCGTTCCCGGAACATCCATCGATCTCGGAACAGGCACCTCCCATATCGTCGCCGAACGAGGTGTGTCGCGCGTCTTGTCCGCCGAGGGCGAGCTGCCTTTTGCGCTGACTCCATCCGCACAAAGCGCTTACGTGGACTTGAGTGGTCCCAATGGGAGCTTCGCGACCCTCGATATCGATGACACGTCGACGCGGCTCTATCTCGGACACTATCTCTCACACGACCAGCTCGCCATCACGACCCGCGCAGCAGGCCCCCGCCCCGAACAACGCGTTCGAGCGAGCCTCCTGCGCTGCCCGAGCTGCGGAGGAGACATCACGATTCACGTCCCGGAC
>CAYZTA010000106.1:0-9886 GCA_964481145.1 uncultured Sandaracinus sp. | reverse complement strand
TAATTGGATCAGAAGTCTTCTCCATTTTGGATCGCGCTCCACGCGATCCTGGTTAACTTCGATCTTGGAACCGCCAAGGGAGAAAAAGAGGAGTTTCACCGCAAAGAGCACGGAGGGCCGCAGAGAAATGACTCAGGATGCTGATTCGAGCGCTTGCCCCTCTGCGGCCCTTGGCGGCCCTCTGCGGTAGGCGTTCCAAGACAAAGGCGGCAGGCTCGATTGTGCCGCGGATGGAAGAGTGCAATTCCGCATGTCAGACTGGTCGATTTTGATCGGGCGGTTTGCCCGCCTCCTCGATCAAGCCACACGCGTCCTTGGACCAGGCCGTGTGCACAAGGATGCTTTGCGCATTCTCGCCCAATCGATTGCCCCAGAACGACTCGAGCAAGCCATCGATGCAGAGCATGGTGCCGACCTTTCGATCGATCGAAGGACGAACTTCGTCGACGAAGTCCTCCAAGAGGTGAGAATCCATCTTCTCGTCCCAAACAATGGCGAGAGCGCACGAATCCTGCGCTATGACGGCCGAGGCGCGTTGAGAGGCTTCTTGCGCATCGTCTCCGTTCGTATCGCGCTCACGTTGTTGCGTCAGGCTGCGAATGAAGTGTCGCTCGTGCATCAAACGGAAAGAGCGCGCGGACAGGGTGCGTCGCGTAGCGCTCAGGCGTCCAGAAGGCGTTATTGCAACCGAAGACCAGGAGCGCGAGCATCACCCGAAACATCCGAGAGGATGCTAAATGCTCATTCATCGCGACCTCGCGGGGCCAGTCCTCATGTCTTTATGTTTTTCATGGGTGCTCTTCGAGCAGACGCCTCAACCTCTCGATATGTGCCGACCCAGGATAGGCCGCCGCAAATCGGGCGAGCGCAGATTCACCATCACGCAAATCACGATAGCGGATCACGATCTCGGCGCGGAGCGCTTCGCGCTCGAGCGCGAGCACGCCCTGCCGATAAAGCCGCGCATGACGGGAGAGGACTCGGCTCGCCTCGCTCGGACGACTCCGTACGTGTTGGCGAGCTTCGGCGATGAGTTCTTCCTCGCTTGGAAGAGCTGCGCGCCCCTGTCTCGATCCTCGATGCGCAGAGGCGCTCTCCAGGACAACAGTCTCATTGGCCAGCGCAGTCTCCCCGGTCAGCACAGACTCCTCGGCCAAATCAACCTCTTCGATCGGCGTGTCGTGTAATGAATTTTCTTGTTCCGAAGCGGGCGTCTCCAACGCCACGACGGCAGCCGTGTCATGCACGGTCGTCGTTTCTTCGACGCGGTTCGTCACGCTCATGTACGCGATCGTCATGACGCCTATACCGATCGCCGCGGCGAGCAGCCATCGAGGCCAGAGCTTGCCCACGTGGAGACCACCTCCACCTCCTCCGCGTGGTCCTCCACGGATCGAATCGAAGATCCGGGCCGAGGTCGCGGCAGGGGGCACGTCATCGCGGAGCGCGCGTATCAAGTACCCATGGTCGGGGTGTTCGAAAAGGCGCCGCGGCTCTTCATCGTGCTCCATCGATCATTCCTCCCCTCGATCGTGAAACTGACGGGCCGCTTCTTCGAAAAGAGATCGAGCTCGATGTAAGCGCGAATACGCCGTTTGAAGAGGGATTTTAAGAGCTGTCGCCGTGTCTTTCATCGGCATCTCGTCGATCTCGTAGAGCATGAACACGAGGCGAAGATCCTCTGGGAGGCGCTCGATGATCTGCATCGCTCGAGCAAAAGCGCGCGCGTCTCCGACGAGCCCCTCGGGTTGGTTGGGCTCGAACTCCTCCGGGAGGCTCGCCACGGGCTGCTCCCGGCGGACGTGCGCGCGCTTGCGCATGTTCATGCTCACCATCCGCGCGATCCCGAAGAGCCAGGTTCGAATGGCGCTGATGCCATCCCAAGTCTCGTATTTGCGATGCACGACCATGAAGACTTCCTGCAATGCATCATCGAGATCGGCTGGTCTCACACCCAAATGACGTAGCGTTCGCCACACAAACGCACCGTGTTCCTGATAAATCGCTGCGACCGCCTCACCAGCACCGTCCAGGCTGTGCGCGCTCTTCATCTCGAGAGTGGATATCCGCAACGCACACATTTTATGGCGCCAGCCGGAAGATCATCCCGAGGTTCGCCCCGAAGGCCACCCACGCTGGCTCATGAAGGACCTGCTCGACCATACTCCCGCGATCTCGCACGAACGAATCGCGCGAAAGTGTAAACACAACGCCCGCCTCGAGCCTGAGGTCGAAGAAGCCGAGCCTCACCGCGACCACACCGCTCACCTGCGCTGACCACCGTATCCCAATCGCCTCGTGCACATCTTCCAGCCCAAGCCCGCTCCCCACGAGCCCATCCACCCCTACACCGGCGCAGCTTCCAAAGATGAACACGTCCAATGTGGCCTCCGGACACACACCGAGCGAGCCACCGAAGAGCCAGATGTGCGCGCCCCCACCGCTCGAGTCGAGCGGCGTATCGCTCGGCGCAAGAGCGCGACCGCTCACCCTGAAAAAAGGCCAGAGCTGGGCTGGGCTCAAATAAAGCGACAGCTCCCCTCCAAAGGCAGGCTGTGGAAGCGTGCCCACATCGAACGAGGCCCCCGCCCCGAGCCGGACTTCGGGGACCTCGCTCAAGCTTGGAGGCGCATCGTCCGGCATGTCCAAGACGGGTGGAGGGGCCTCGTCGTCATCGGCCGGGACGCGCAAAAGAATGTCTCTGCGAGGGAGATCGACCAGCAACGCGAGCACGACGACGATAACGCCGTCGATCGAGCGGCAGCTCTGAGCCCCGCGATGTACCTCGCGGGTCCCAAAGAGCGTCGAGCCCGTACGGAGCGTCATGCGGAGCACCCAATCACGCTCTTCACGGACGAGCGAGGCCTCGACCTCGACATCGGCGCTCTCGCGCGGAGCCCACACCGAGTGTTCGAGCATGGCCTCGACCGCGCTCTTCAAGCGGCTCTCATCGATGCACTCGGCCGGCGCGTCCCAAGAGAGCGCGACGCGCGCAGGGCTCTCGTCAGCCCGAGCGATCGGAGCATACGCGACGCTCCACGCATTCATCCAAAGGAGTGAAGCCGTGAAGAGGAGTCGATCTCTGAAGAGGTCGAGCCGTCGAGACATCGGAGAAAAGCGAGGAGGCCCGCCCATCATGCCTGAATGCTCTGCGGCTCCATCCGAAAACCGGCGCGGTCATGGAAGAGGGCCCTCGTAGGTGACGTGAATTCTCGCGGATTCATGCGCCTGATCGCATTCCATCACGATGAGCCCCGTTTGTCCTCGACGAAGGTGGAACCCCGATTGCAATGGCATGTCATTCATGCCATGGAGCGTCGAACAACCTACTGTCTCACAGTCCCTGAGCGCGTAGGTGCCCCAATATTGAAACTGGGTATCGGGCGAATAGAGTCGTAGTCCATAGATTCCATCTTCGGCGGCGACGAAACCAACCGTGAAATCTTCATAGGAGGTGACGCATGACCGGACCGATGGAGAAGGTGGGAAGACATCGTCACCTGCGATGACCCCCTCCAGAGCAAAATCGGTCGTCGTGTCGATGACATACACGACATCAGTGAAAATACCGCAGGTGTTGGCGTTGACGCAATGCTCGTCTACCCGCGCATCACAGTCGTCGTCAATCCCGTTCCCGCAACGCTCGAGTCCGCAGCTCGTCGCCGCATCTGGCGATGAAGAATCGGGCGCTCCGCCATCGCTCAGCCAATCGGGAGTGCACGCCGGCTCGTCGACCTCGCCATCACAGTCGTTGTCGATTCCGTCACGGCAGATCTCGGGCTCTGGGATGCACGTGTCACATGGCTCGTCCTCGCCGTCGCAATCATCATCGCGCCCATCACCACAGATCTCCTCGCGTGGACCCACGGCCCCCTCACACCCGCTCCACGTGCCATTGGCCGAGCACGTCTGCGTGCCAGCGCGACACTCGCCAACCAAGAATTCAGCACCACATTCGCGCGTCTCACCGGCCGTACAGGGACAGTCCTCGTCGCGCGCACCGTCACAGTCGTGATCCATTCCATCGCATTGTTCCGCGGAAGGGACGACGGCCCCCTCGCAAGGCGAACTGCCCCAATCGCCCCACTCGACCCCAACCGCTCGACACGTCTGAATACCATCGCGGCACACGCCGACGCCTCGGCTCGCCTGCGGACCAGAGAAGCACGACTGCGTCTCGCCGGGACCACAAGGGCAGCCATCATCGATTCGCCCGTTCCGGTCGTCGTCGATCCCGTTGCCGCACCGCTCCGGGCGGCTCCACGGCGAGGACGCATCGAGCCCGCCGTCGCGCGAGCGGCCGAGATTCAACAACGTATTGTTGCACCCGAAGGCGAAGAGGACGAGCACATAGGGGGCGAACATTATCGAGCTCGAAAATCGATACGAGGAGCTCGCAGGTTCATGAAGGACTTGCTCAACCATTGCATCGATCCTGAGTCTGTGGAGCCGGCAGAGCCGGCTCGGCTCTCACTCCCACCGTTTGCTCGGTCCGCTGTGAGCTCAGATGACGAAACGTTTGAGTGCTCAGCTCGGCCAGGTGGTAGGAGCGGTCGATGAACAATTCGCGAAAGACCTCGCGAGGCATCTTGAACCGCGACCAATCATCGGTCGATACGTCTTCTGGCAGATAAAGCCCCTGGGGGACGTGCTGGCCGAACACGTAGTCGACCACAGAGACGCCCATCTGCAGGGGACGCCGATAGCATCGAGCCATGTGCCGCTCGACGCTCGATCGCTCGTGCGCCATCCCGAGCACAGGCGCGCCGAGGTCCGCGTGCTTGCGTGCGGCGCCTATCGAATGGGCGTCCCAGAGCGATCGATAGAGCGTTTCTGCTCGCGGGTGCACGCCAATCACGATCTGGGTGCTCCTGTGCACACGAAACGCGACTCGCATGGCGGCCATCGCGAGGAGCGACATGATGCCCGTGTGCCAGCATCGACGCACGATGGCCAGAGACCCAATCTCAGAGAGCTTCGCGCCAGTGTGTCGAAGTCTCAAGAGCTCCGCCGGATAATCCTTATCGAGAGGCAGCCCCGCGGGGGAGTCTTGAATGATCGAGATCGTGCCCACGATCTGCGATCCCTCGTAAGCCACGAGGACGATGGCCTCGGAGAGGACGTGCTGCTCGGTCATCCGCAGATCGATCTCTTTGAGGGTCTCGATCCCTTGAAACACGTAGCCCACGTGGACGAGTCGAAACGCATCTCGATATTCGCGGGCGGTACGCGCGAGCCGGATTTGATAGCGGTCGGCCTTGATCTCGTGCAACGCGGTTTTTCTCCGAACGAGCGGCTCGGCAACGAACGCAGGCAGCTTCATGGGACCTCCCGATTTTGTAAAAAGGATCGCGCACGTTCATCCGCGTGCGCGCCAGAGGCATCTCCCGAGTGGCGAGCTATGGCGCGTATCGACCGGGGCTCATGATATTCGCCGGATCGAGCGTCTCTTTGATCGACCTCACCACGTCCCAATACACACTCGAGCCGCGCGCGAGATCTCCGAAGCTCCCGGGGCCCGAGCGATAGAGCGGATAGCCGTAGTCACGCAGGGTGGCGCTCAGCTCTGCGTAGCACTCCCTCGCGCGACGGACGTCCTCGGGGACGGATTTGTCGAACGCGATATTGGTGACGCAGCAGAGGGCTCGCTCGGTGATCATCGTGAACGTGATCAGCGGGTCGAAGCCGTGGCGCCGATAGATGGGTGAGAGCAGGAGCGTCACGAATTGGGCCTCTCGCCCCGAGAGGGGCACGATAGGAGAGACCCATTGAAGTCCGGAGTCGGTATTCAATGGATCCGTCAGCTCCGCTTTGGAGTGCTGGCGACGGACCCTCCAGAGGACGCCTCTCATGGCGTCGTAATTGGGCGTCCCTCGCAGATAATCATAGACAGAGCGCACGACCGCGAGCGGCTCCGTCAGAGACTTGCCGATCCCGAGCGTCTCGAGCACCCGACCTGCCACTTCAGCCATCGCCAACTTACGGTCATCCAAGAAGACCACCCGCTTGCCCCTGAGCGCACGCCGGATCGCGCGGCGCGTGGCGGCCACGATCTCGGGGGTCCCGGTGATGGTCCCGGCGCCAGTCCAGGCGCTGATCTGGTGTCGCGCACGCATCTTCCGCCGCAGCTCTTCGGGCATCGGCGTGATCCCATTCGCCTCTTCGAAGGGATATTGAGTACGCCCTGACATGATGCGGAAGTCGTTGCCGATATGGATGCAGCTCTGGAGGATCCCTTGCCTACGCAGCGCGCCGAGCGCATCGACCAACTCTCCGAGCTCACGCTCTTCTCGGGCGAAGAAAAAGAAGGCATTGAAGTGCTCTGGCTCGGGCATTAGCCAGACGCCGAGCTTGGTCACGATGCCCAGGTTCGACTGGGTGAACAGGCCATCGAGGCTCGGCCCTACACCATATTTGTAGATCCACTTCGACTTGGAATGCTCATAGTGGCCAAACCCGGTATTCAGCACTTGGCCGTTCGAGAGGACGATCTCCATTCCGCAGCTATGCTGGTAGTGATCGCCATACCTCGTATGACCAAAGCCGCGCTCGAGCGTATTTCCCACCACGCTCGCGTCGGGCCCAGCTCCTGTCGAGTCCGCGAGGAGCCCGGTCTTGTGTTCTCGAAGGTACGCGCACAGCTGCCCTTGCGTGACTCCGGGCTCGATCACCGCATAGCCGAGCTCGGTGTCGACCTCGAGGACACGATTCATTCGGCTAAGATCGACGATCACCTGTCCAGGGCCAGAAGGCCTGGCGTCGCCATATCCCCAGTTCTTGCCGCAAGAGATGGGATAAAGAGGGATGACATAACGCGCGGCGATCTCGACGATCGCAGAGACTTCGTCCGTGCTTTTCGGAAAGAGAACCGCGCGAGGGCTCTCGCCCGAGGTCGTCGCGCTCGAGCGAGCATAGCGCTCGAGGTCCGCGCCGGTCTCGACCCCACTCGGACCGAGGAGCGCAGTCCACTCCCGAACTGCGCTCGGCCAGGAAGTCGGTACATATTGAATCACCTCGAGCGGCGCGCTTCGTCCCATGAATCTTACTCTCTTCATGTGGATATCCTCGGGCGGCCAGCTTTATGAGCCGCCCCGAAAAAACATTTCGGGCGTGGCGAATGCTCCCCGTTCAATGCGCTCTCGAGATCAATGCAGGCGAACCCGCGAGATCGCTTGCTGGGATTGGTCGGCGAAATAGAGATAGTCGCCGCTGCGCGCGAGGGCCGTCAGATGCCCAGCCCGTGCGCGGAGATCGACCGAGCCGCCCGTGACGGGGACTCGCCACACGCCGATTTGATTCCCCCAGAAGACGTAGCCCGAATGTACGAACACTCGAAGGGCGGGGAGGCGATTCGCAGGGTCGAGCACGCTCAGTGTGCTGATGGCGCGATTGGAGATGTCGATTCGCTTGACGGCGAAGTCGTCGTGTGCCTCGTTGACCCAATAGATGTACGTTCCATCGGTCGCCAGATCTCCAACCAACACATTCGGCACGAGTCGATGTCGCGCCGGATCCCATTGCTCGGCGATGTCGCTCTTGCTGACCCGGTGGATCGCAAAGCCGACCGAGTAGAACACGTCCTCTTCCGTGAATGCCGTGCCCATGCGTCCAAGGATCGCGGCCGTCCGTCCGCCCATCGTGATTCTGCCGCGCTCGACGGCCCCCGAGGTCGAACCACAGCGCAGCGTGTGCCCATAGCTTGCCTCACCGTTGGCCGTACCCGTGGGGGATGCCGCTGTTCCGCAGAGGAGCGAGCGCCCATCGAACGAGAGCCACTGAAGAGCGTCGGCTCGAAAGATCATGGATGGAGGGGTCGTGCTCGATCTTTCCAGGCGAAACACACCCACCGGGGTTGAGAAATAAGCCCTCTCCCCACCCTCCTCAGCAAGGAGAGCTCCGACTTGTTGGCTCGCGTCGAACCGCTCCGTCAGCGGACCCATGAGAGGCCCAGCGACGATCCGAGCTCCGATCGCTGCATAGATGTGCCCTCCACCGACGGCCAACCGCGTCACGATCCCATCGATCGCGATGACAGGTTCGGCACACGGCAAGCTCGTGCACGTATCGGAGACACATTCGGTCATCCCCGCGCTGGCGTGATAACCCGCATCGCAAATGCATGTCGGCGCTCGCGGCTCGCCATCGATCACCACGCACGAGCCGTGACCCGAACAGTCGATCCCACGACACTCGTCGCCTGCCACGATCTCGGTGCAGGCCAGACCATCCGCTGAAACACGGAAGCCAGCCTCGCAAAAGCAGCGCGCGGTCGCGCCAGCGAGGACCGCACATTCGCCGTGACCCGAGCACGACTGACCGTCACACGGCCCCTCGAGAGCCGCCAAATCTTCGTGGCTCTCTGCTCCGCCATCCAAACGCGCACCATCCAAATGAGCCTCGGGCTGACCGCACGCCATCGCGAAAAACAGGACCCCGAACGTCGCGCTTCGTCTCATGAATCCCACCTTCTTCAGTGGATATCCATGCGCGAACGGCTTTATGAGCCATCTCGATAAAAATCACTCGAGCCCGAGTTCGATGGGCGGGCCCCGTGCGTGACGGGTCTGCAGTGGTGTTCGTCGGGCGCAACGGACATGCCCCTGCTCGGTCGGAACCGTGATCGGCATCGGTCACCGCGCTGGCGCTCATGCAGCCGTGGTGAGCGACGGGTGACGATGTGAGGCCGCGCTTGACGATCAAGGGGTCGCAGATCGTCACGTTGATGGCTGCGGTGAGGATGCGGAGCGACAGGGATCTCCGAGCTCGCCTCACACACCTCGGCGACATTCGTCCAGAGATTCGGCGTGAATAAAGGAAGCTCACGTTTGGGAGCAAGGAACTCGTGGCGTCTCGACATCAAAATGATTGCATGCAATCATCCCGACATGAGCTCTCTCACCGTCCGAAACCTGGCTCCCTCGACGAAGGCGCGCCTAGCGCAGCGGGCGAAGCGCAAGGGCCGCAGCCTTGAGGCGGAGGTTCGCGCCATTCTGGACTCCGCCGCGCAGGAGCCCGCCAATGACCAGGCGGACTTTCCCGATTGGTTCATCGCCATGATCGAGCCGGGGGAGGACGTCGCTGATTTCCTTGAGACGCGTCGTATCCCGCATCCCCCGGTTCGACTGTGACGGTCGTTGATACCAACGTGCTCTCGGAGCTGATGCGACCCAAACCTTCGGAAGCAGTCGTGTCGTGGCTCCGCATCAACGCACATTCGATCGCGATTCCGACCGTCGCCATCGGGGAGCTGCGCTATGGCGTGGCGAGGTTGCCAGAGGGGAAGCGCAAGCAGTCCCTGGCGCACGCGCTCGACGCGCTCGTGCATCGCTTCGCCGCGTCGCTGCTCAGCTATGACGTCCTTGCCGCCGACGCGTGTGGCGACATCCTGGCCACGGCGGAAGCGGCGGGCCGGCCGATGTCGCTTGCCGATGCCCAGATCGCGGCGACCGCACGCGTGGCCCGAGCCAAACTCGCCACCCGCAACGTCGACGACTTCACCACGACGCGCCTGAAGATCGTGAATCCGTGGGAGAGTGTGGACGTTTGAACTCGAGAGGTGCTCGGCTTCTCGTCCGACGTACCACTGAAGAGCCGGTGCTTGCCTCATGCAACGGATAGGGCGGATAGGACATTTGAATTGGCGAAACGGTCACCGCGATCGGCGGATAGGACATTTGAATTGGCGAAACGGTCACCGCGATCGTTGAGTGCAGGCAGCGAGCTCGGCCACCGTCACGACCGAGAGCTCGTTCGGTACGTAAAGCCAACCTGAAAGGAGCTCGGATCGATGAGATCTGGGCCCGGGGTCGCCATCGATGGTCGCGACCGAACGCGACTCGAGCGCGTGTGTCGATATATCGCTCGCCCACCGCTCGCGCTCGAACGA
>CAYZTA010000105.1:6111-9991 GCA_964481145.1 uncultured Sandaracinus sp. | reverse complement strand
CCCCAGCATGCCTGCAGCGTGTTCGAGAATGCCGCAACGCAGAGATTCATCGAACTCGCGTGCGACGAAGTTTGGAAGCCCGCCTCGCTCTTCGGCACGAACCGTGGCGCCTTCGCCAGCTCCATTGCTTTGCCGCGGAGGCGCTGATCGAACGTGGCGCCGATGATCCGCGATTGGCAGGCGACGGGCTCGGTGAGCAGACGCGCCAAGTGGGCGGCGACGAACAGATGGTCTGCATGGCGTGCGTGGGACCTGGCTATGGTTGCGCCCCGAGCCGAAGGGCCCCAGAGGGAACAGATTCGATTGAAATTTCGGCCATTTCTGCCGCTTCGGGGCCGTGCTGCTTTGCCGGCTTCGGGTGATGACAACCGCGTCTCCCTCGGCGGGTCGCCCTCATGCCGGTCGGAGCCTTCACCACGTTGTTCCTCGGCCTCCCCATGTGGGCCGAAGGCGGCGATGGCCTCCTTCTCAACCATTGGAGCATCTTTTTGAGGAGTCTTGGACTGATTGCCACACCAACTTCATTCGGGCTATGCTCGTGCGTGAACGTCGCCGATTGTCTGGAGCGCCTGCGGACGAAGCTCGACGCGCGCGGAGAAGTCGTCGACCCCGACCTGCGCCATCGGCTGATCGACCAGCACTCGATCGATCAAGACGTCGATCCCGATGGACCGCTCACGCTTACCATCACGATCGAGCCGCCTGCAAATCCGAGCGCTCAACGCCAGCGAATCAACGCGCTGCGAGAGCTCGCGCGGGCTCGATGGAACGCGGAGGTGCCCGAGGCCTTCGCAGAGTTCCACGAGCGCGTGCATCGGCTCTCATTCGACGCGAGTTCCGAACAAGACGAACTCTGGAGCCTCGGCTTCGAAACCGCCACGATCGCCGAAGTGCTCGACGCGTGCGCCACTCGATACCGTGATCAACCGATCGTGCCGATCATCGAGGACGGGCGCCTTGATTCCAATGGACTTTCGTGCTTTCCCTTCGCAACTCACGTGGGCCGAGGACGTCTTCATGCTCTCCAGTCGTCGCAAAATTTGGTCGTTTCCAGCCCTCTCGTGCTTTGTTCTCGTTTCGACACTCGTGATTGGATGCGTGCATAGAGCACAGATCATGTCGCGTGATGCCGACGGCACTTACGTGTTGATGAGCGCACCGAACCGCATCGATCGAGCGCTCGAAGAACTCGCCACGACCGCACGCGAGATCTGTGGCGAACAAAACTATCAGATGTCTGATCCCGTGGCAGATGACGAGTACGTTGGTACGACTGGTGGTGAAGTCTCCATTCAAACGCGGCGTGTTTCAGTCCGCGCTGGAGATCGTCACAGAGTGCGCTGGGGGCGCCGTACCTATCGCGCCGAGGTGCGATGTCTTGAAGCGCGCAACTAACTCGAAGAGCTCCAATGGAGTGGAGGATAGAATGATCTGGTTGAGGATTGTATTGATGATGTTGGCTCTCACTGCGTGTGGAACGTCGACGTCAACGGAGACATCGTTTGTCGATCTATGCCAATCCCAATGCGATGTCATGAACACATTCTCCGAAGGACTCAGCTGCTCCGAGGTTCGTTGTGAGGGGTGTGTAAGGGACGCCCACAGTGCGAGGAATGCTGGCTGCGAAGCCGAGATGCGCCAATTCCTTGAATGTTATATCGAAAACCGATCCTTTTGCGCGACTGAGTTCGATTGGGCGAATCGCCGGTGCGGGGCTGCGTGGGAGGCAGTGAGTGTCTGCGCCACCAGTGCTTGTGGTGATTCGTGGCGCTCATCCTGTGCGTCTGACGCGGGGATGTAGGGAAACACACATCAAAGCTCCGAATCAGAGCGAGTAGATCGAGGCCGTCCCACCGTTTCGAGTTTTCTCTATAAACCCAAAGCGCTGGACTCAAGCCCCTGCCCGCTCCTGAGTCGAGCAAAGCGGCACCTCACGCATCTTTGAAGGTCGACTATTCGCTGGATGCGAAGGAGTTCATTCGCGCAATGGCGTCCGCGAGTGAAGCGGCTTCCAAGTCTGTATTTCGTTTGAGATCGAGTCTGCTGATCCACTCGGCGAGGAAGCACGCCAACTCCCGATGGATCGGCTGGCCGCGGCGACCTGTCCAGTGGTTCTGACCGGCTCCGCAGCCTTGTTCGAGCTCTTCGTTCTCTGCTTCAGGAGCGTTGACGGTGCCTTGAAGCGGCTGCGGGGCCGCGGGGGGTTCGTTTCGGCGACGTTGTCTCCTGTTGATCGCTCGCAGGCGGGTCAGCGTCGAGCTTCGCTCGGGTGCGCAGGGGACGAGTCGTAAAGCTCGGCTCCGTATCCGCGCTCACTCTGCTGTTTCCTGCAGCTGAACCTCCGGCTGTGTGGCCGGGCTCGCCACGTTCGACTTCGCAGCACTCGGCACCGCAAGCGAACTCGTGACGCTGGACTCCGCCGCCGCCTCCGAGTTCGCGGTGCATATGCTCGCAGGCTCGGCTTCGCGCGTCCCATCTTCTCGCGCGCCTTTCAGTCGTGAACGTCCACTCGATCGTGGCCTTCGCGTCGTTGCGCGCCTTCTCCCACGCGGCGATCCGGTAGGCCAACTCTTTGGCTCCCATGGTACCGAGGTGAGCCGCAGCGAAGCTCAGCAGTTCGCCTCGTTCCCACGTGAGCTCTCTTCAGGCTTCAATAGAACGACAAAATGCTTCCGATTCACCGTTACCGCTTTCCCAATTCAGATGTCCTATATGCCGTACTCCTCCTGCGACATCACCGTGGTCGTCGAGCCCACGCGCTCGTACGGCTTCGACTCGAAGACGAACGGTGCGAACTGTCGGGAGGGCACTGCCTCGAGCACGATCACCTGCCGACCGTTGCCGACGTCCACGCGGCTCATCTCGACGCGCGCCGGCGGCTCGAAGCGGCCGAGCATCGCCGCGATGTCGCGGAGCGTGATGTCCGCGACCTCCTGACCGACGGCGGATAGGACTTCCGACTTGGGAAAACGGTAGCTGAAGCCGGCGCGAGGGTCGCTTGGCGTTCGATCGAGCCTCGAAGAGGCGGACCGAACACACGACCCAGCATGCCTGCAGCGTGTTCGAGAATACCGCAACGCAGAGATTCATCGAACTCGCGTGTGACGAAGCTTGGAAGCCCGCCTCGCTCTTCGGCACGAACCGTGGCGCCTTCGCCAGCTCCATTGCTTTGCCGCGGAGGCGCTGATCGAACGTGGCGCCGATGATCCTCATGCTCGTCGCCCCGAAGTGGTGGATCACTGCGATCGCAATGGTCTGCATGGCGTGCGTGGGGACCTGGCTATGGTTGCGCCCCGAGCCGAAGGCCAGTTGATCCCACGGCGAGCTCTCTTCGAGCCACGAGGACGACATCGTCGAGCGTGTGTCGCGGGCAATCGCGATCGCCGCGCGCGAGATATTCCGCGCGGGTCCAAGCTTCGACGACGAGCCCGAGCGGCGAGAGCACCCGATGGGTAAGCGACACGAATGCGTCTTCGAAATGTTCACCGTCGGCCAGAAACGGTTCGTCGGGGTCGACCGTGTAGCCTCCGACATCGACGTGAGGTCGAGCGGGCAGCGGGCTTGCGATGATGATTCTTCCGTCGGGTGCGAGATGCGCGATGGCCTTTTCGAGCAAGGTTCGAGGGCGTGCACATCGATCGAGGACATTCAAGAGCGCGACCGCTTGGAATTGGCGTGGTTGCGGCAAGGTATGCTCTGTGAGATCGATCGAATGGGCTCGATAGCCGCGGGCTCGGAGCTTTCGCGCCATGGGCGCTGAGGTTTCGGTCGCGACGATGTCATCGAACAAGGGGGCGAGCTTGGCCGTGACATCGCCGCGACCCGCGCCGAAGTAGAGACAGGCACCACGGATACGATAGGTGCCGGGAAGCAGTTGACA
>CAYZTA010000105.1:0-6101 GCA_964481145.1 uncultured Sandaracinus sp. | reverse complement strand
GTTTGGTCTGCTTCTTTGTAATTTAATTTGGGGGCTTGTTGGGCTTTTACTCCGCCCTTCCCCGCGCCGATGTCGAGCAAGGCACCACGGATACGTTCGGTGCCGAGCAGCTGTTGCCAAGCCTTGGTGCCGAGCAGAAACATCTCGTGCATGTCGAGCCAAGCGTCGACGTCGTAGTCCGATGCCACCTTTCGCAGGGTGCGATGCAACGCCGTGGCGAGCGCACCGTGAGGCCGCGTGGCTTCGAGCCAGAGAGGTTTCTCTTCGTCGTGAATCTCGACGAAGCGGTGCGCTACGACATCCACTGCACACTGACGCGGGTGATCCACGTCACGAGAGAAAGGAGCGCGAGCACGATCGCGACCTTCTCGGCGTGCATTCGATCGAGCGCGGCGACCACACCCCAGCCGCGGACGAACCCGAGCGCAGCCACGGGAATGAATGCCGCCGTTGCGAGGAAGAGCGCGATGCCAAATGGATTGGCGAGCCAAGCGCCCACGAAATCGAGACGAATCATATAAGAGAACGCGGTCGTCAGCCCGCAGCCAGGACACGGATAGCCCGTAAAGAGAAGGAAACCGCAGGGTGGCAAACCGAGCTGGGTATGGGTGCCGTGGCCGTGCGGATTCGGGGTGAGCCACGCGGCCGTGATGAACACCGCTGTCGGCAGCGCAAACAGCACCGCCCAGGTGACCCGTGAAAGCCACGTGCCGCGCTCGATGGAAAACCCACCAGGAGTCCAAGGGGGGCGATTCGTCGTCGGGGCCTCTACGGCGTGTTCCACCCGGGAAGGGTGACCTCGCATCCCCGAGCGCGTCAAGCGACCGTGTGGAGGTCGTCCGACGCCGCTTACGTATTTTTGGGAGCCGCCCGTCGGCCTTCCAGATGCGAGAGGATGGCCAGGAGGACCTGTTCGGGGCCTCGTTGGGAGCGTTGGAGTCTTGGGTGGGCCCTGCCGAGGCCCTTTGGAGAGCGTTGGAGTATTTGAAGAAGCCTGCCTGAGGCCCTTTGGGGGGCGTTGGAGTATTTGACAGGGCCTGCCGAGGCCTCGTTTGGAACTCCGAGGTATTTCCGGGGACCTCGACGGGTTGGGAAAAAAACTTCTTGTCAGGGATTTCCCCTATGGTCGGACATGGATTGCCAGTCTAGACCTCCGGCCTGGCTCACAAGCGGCCACATGTAGGGGGGAATCGAACCATGGCGCTCAATCGGTTGTCGACTTCGGATATGGTGAATTTGGGTGGGGATTTGGTGAAGCGGGGAACACCCGAACGGCGAGCCATCGAAGCGGTCCCTATGGCCGCGGCGCTCTTGCCGAGCCTCGAAGCGGCGCATCGCGGGCTGCTCGAAGCGCAACCACCGAGCCAGAGTGCAATCGAGAAGCTCACGAATGAGCTCGCAGAGGAAGACAGGCTCCATGATGAGTTGATACGGGGGATCGACTCGAGACTCGTCTCCGAGATTGCATTGGCGCGCGAAGCCATGGCGCGCGACTCATTCATCGCCGCGCGCGGCACGCTTTTTTCGAATGGTCTACAGGCGATCAACTTCAGTTATGGCCAACAAGCGGGGGAAGCGAAGCTGCGCGCGGCGCGGATGAGTCCGGAGACGGAGCGCACGCTACGTCGATTGAAGACGGCGGATGGCACGAATCTCTTCGAGCAGGTTGAGCACCTTCAGGCAGCGGCTGTGCGCATCGGCATGAAGGAGAAAGAGCGCAGTGAGATCGGCGCGATGACGATGAGCGCTCCCAAGGCGCTCGCCGCGCGTCATCAGTGGGTCCGTGCGATTCGCGCGCTCGAGGCGGTCTTCGAACTCGCGGGCGTGGATGCTGCCGACGCGCTTGGGCGGATTCGCGCGGCCGAGGCCAAAGCCGATGCGAAAGCTCCCCAAGTGCCGCCCGCAGAAGAACCCGTAGAGGACCCCCTCGACGCTGCATGACCCAGGGACGCGGCCGCTCACGCCTTTTTCATCGACTCGATATCACGTAGGACGCTCTCGATGCGATCGAGCGCATCCCCACTCTCTTCGGCACCGAAGCGCTTGGTGAGCTTCATGTCGGGGGTGAGGCGCCACGGGCTCCTCGGCATGGCGACTTTGGCCATGACCTTGGCGGGATCGAGGGCGGTGTCTTCACGCAAATGAAGCGTCACGCGCTCGCGGTTGGCCTCGCATCCGACCACGCGGTATGCGCGCAGCACGGTGCGTAGGCCCATGGCGCGTGTGTAGGTGAGGGCTGCGGGAGGAGGGGGGCCGAAGCGATCTTCCATCTCGGTCGCGAGCTCGGCCACTTCGGCTTCGCTCTCCGCGGAGGCAAAGCGTTTGTAGAAGGAGAGGCGCAAGCCGACATCGCTCACGTAGTCATCGGGCAAATAGAGCGGCTCGTCGAGCGTGATCTCGGTGTCGACCTCGTGGACGATCGGCTCTCCTCGAATCTGCGCGACGGCCTCTTCGAGCATGTGCAAGAAGAGGTCGAAGCCCACCGACGACATGTTGCCGCTCTGCTCGGCGCCGAGCACATCGCCCGCGCCGCGCAGCTCCATGTCGAGAGAAGCGACCTGGAAGCCCGCGCCGAGCTCGCTGAAGCGCTCGAGGGCTTCGATGCGCGCGCGCGCTTCGTCGGTCACCGCGTTCATCGGAGGGGTGATGAGATAGCAATACGCGCGCTCCTTGGAGCGACCCACGCGACCGCGCAACTGATAGAGCTGCGCGAGGCCGAAGGTGTCGGCGCGATCGATGAGGATGGTGTTGGCCCGCGGGATGTCGAGCCCGCTCTCGATGATCGCGGTCGCGCAGAGCACATCGAATCGACCTGCCACGAAATCAGTCATGGTCTGCTCGAGCGCGGCTTCGCCCATCTGCCCATGCGCCACCGCAAAGCGCGCGTCGGGCACGAGCGCTTGGAGCTTCTGCGCGCGCTCGTAGAGGCCCTCGATGCGGTTATAGACGAAGAAGGCTTGGCCACCGCGGGCGAGCTCTCGGCTGATGGCCTCCTTGAGGAGGTGGTCGTCCCAGCGCGTGACGAAGGTCCGCACGGCGCGCCGGTCCGCGGGTGGCGTCGTGATGAGCGAGAGGTCGCGCAGGCCGCCCACCGCGAGCTGGAGCGTGCGCGGAATGGGCGTGGCCGTCAGCGTGAGCACATCGACTTCGGTGCGCAGCTTCTTGACGCGCTCTTTGTGTGTGACCCCGAAGCGCTGTTCTTCGTCGACCACGAGCAAGCCGAGATCTTTGAAGTGAATGTCTTTGCTCAAGAGGCGATGGGTGCCGACGACCACATCGACCTTGCCTTCTTTGATCTCACCGAGGATGCGCGCTTGATCCTTCGCGTCGACGAAGCGAGAGAGGACCTCGATGCGCACCGGATATTGGCGCATGCGTGCGCTGAACGTTTGGAAGTGCTGCTGCGCGAGCACCGTCGTCGGGCAGAGCACCGCGACTTGCCTGCCTGCCATCGCGACACGGAATGCTGCGCGGATCGCGACTTCGGTCTTGCCGAACCCGACATCGCCGCAGACGATGCGATCCATCGGGTGGCCACGATCGAGATCCGAATGCACTTCTTCGATCGCGCGCATCTGATCGGCGGTCTCGTCGAAGGGGAAGGTCGCTTCGAACTCGGCGTACGCGCGATCGGGCGGCGGCATCTCGGGGCGCTTGGTCGCGGCACGTTGCGCGTAAAGACGCAGGAGCTCGTCCGCCATTTCCTGCACGTGCTTGCGGACTTTGGCTTTCGTCTTGCTGAAGGTTTGCCCGCCGAGCCGATCGATCTTCGGGGTGGCACCTTCACTCCCCGCGAACTTCTGAATCTGATGAAGACGTGTGACCGGCAAGAAGAGCTTGTCGCCACCGGCATATTCGACGACGAGCACCTCGACGCTCATCGCCGAGACGCCGCGGAGCTCTTCGCCCTTGGTGAGGCCGAGCGTCTTCTTCTCGAGCCCTAAATATTTGCCGATGCCGTGATCGCTATGGACGACGTAATCGCCGGGCGATAGCTGCCTCAGGTCTTCGACGAACGCATCGGCGCTCCGTCTTTTCTTCTTCGATGCCGCTTCGCGACGGCGATGGGCGCGTGTGCCGAAGATCTCTTCTTCCGTGACGAGCGCGAGGGCCTCGGTGGCGAACACGAAGCCGCTGCCCACTGCGCCGATGACGATCTCGACTGCGTGGGGCGGTGCGCTCGTCAAGAGGCGCGGTGAATATGCATCGGGCTTGCCGGCGACTTTGATGTCGTAGCCGCGCAAGAGGGATGCGAGGCGATCGGCTTGGGTGCGGGTGCGCGCGGCCATGAGCACGCGGAGGCCGGCGTCGAGCCAGGCGCGCGTCCGTAGCGCGAGCGGGCGGAGCGCGTCGTCGCGGCCCTGGCCTTGGCGTCTCTGTGCGAGCTCGCTCGTGAGCGGCAGTTGGTCTTCTGCCGCGAGGTCGAGCACGTCTTCGTGCGAGGCGCTCTCGAGCGCGGCAAGTGGTGATTCGTCTGGTTCGACTGCGCCTCCCACGACGACTCGATGGATCACGGCGAGGGGCCGCTCGGTGATTCGCGCGGCGAGTTCGGATTCGTCTGCGTAGAGCGTCTCGAGCGGAAACATCGGCGCGACGGCTGCGACCTTGGCGTCGCGATCTGCGGCGGCGCTCTCCATTTCTTCGCGCATGGCGCGGATCACGGCCGCGGGGTCGAAGAGCACGGCCCCTGTATCTTTCGGCAGGTAGTCGAAGACGGTCTCGAGGCGCTCGTAGAACGCCGGCAAGAACCCTTCGATGCCCAAGAAGCTCCGACCGCTCTCGAGGTCTTCGAGGAGCTGTTTGGTCTTGCGCGTCGGCATGTCGATGGCGTCGCACACATCGCGAACGCGTGTCCGTGCGAGCGCGAGCTCGTCCGGACCCATCAGCGATTCTCTCGCAGGATGTACGAAGATGCGGTCCACCGTCCCGACCGTGCGCTGATCGTCGGGTTCGAAGAGCTTGATGGACGTGACGAGCCAATCGTCGAGCTCGATGCGCGCGGGGTGCCGTGAGTGCGGCGGAAACACGTCGATGATCGAGCCGCGCACGGCGAACGTCCCAGGATCTTCCACCACTGGGACGCGCAGATAACCGCCTTCGGTCAGCACTTGGATGAGGCGCTCACGATCGAGCTCGTCTTCGGCGCGGACGACCATCGAGCGTTCGACGAGACGAGCTTTGGGCGGCACGCGTCGCGCGAGCGCTGCGATGGGCACGACGAGGAATCGAAACGGCAACCCTTGCGCGAGATGAAAGAGCGCCGCGAGTCGTTCCATGGCCGCGCGTCGGTCGGGAGCCACCTCGGCGTAGGGGCTCACATCGGCGCCCGGATAGACGAGCACTTGCGCGAGCCCTCGATCGCTGACGCCTTCACCGTCGTCCGCTTCGGGATCGGTCCCGAGGAAGAAGGTCAGGTCGGCCGCGACGCGGCGCGCCTCGTCGAGATCGGGCACCACCACGAGGCGCGGCGTTTCGCTTCGTTCGGCCGCTTTTGCGAGCAGGAGGCTCAGGGTCGAGCCGGGAATCCCCGTCAGGTCGACGCGCGAACGTGAAACAATCGCGGAGATGGCTTCGGCGAGCCGCGCATTGGCGCGCGACAACCCCGAGAGCACGGCCAAGCCCGACATGCCCTCGTGATCGATGGTTTCCTGTTGCTCCGGCGTATCCACGGGCCGGGTATGAGGGAATCGAGGAGAATCGGCAACGGCTCGTTTTGGACACGGTGAACGCCCCTACTCATCGGCTAGGCTTCATTCATGCCTGTTTCGAAGGTTTCGAAGCGCGACTGGGTCGGTGGGCGGGTTCAGAGCCATGAAGAGCTCGACGATGCCGACAGGGAGTTTTGGCAACATGCTGGCCTGCGGCGCGTTTCGAATCCTCGATTGAGCTTTCGCTGAGTGCATGGAGCCTGCGCCACCCAATGAGCCTATCCCCCGATTTGGTCGAGATGCTTTCGGCGTTCGTCGAAGGCGAGGACGACGAAGGATCTGGATCTGTGGCTTGATTCTGAGCCTTCCAATATCGAACGAGCATGCACGGCGCTTCTTAGCAGGATGTTGAAAAACGTAAGTGCGCGAAATCAGATCGGAATTTGATTGTAT
>CAYZTA010000104.1:0-10538 GCA_964481145.1 uncultured Sandaracinus sp. | reverse complement strand
CAAGTCGGGCCGATGGCAGGATCGTGTCCGATGGATTTATCAACAGCCTGTTAGCCCGAATGGCCCATGCCCGAGTCAGCGCTCGCAGCGACAGATCAACTTGACGAGCATCGGTATGACGCAGCTCACTCATGCCTGCTTGTATCAGCGTTCATAGCGAATCGTTGGCCTTTCTCACCGTTGAGCGCGAGTGTCGCGGTCGCAGCGACCCCGAAATCCCAAGGCAACCATGACTTTTCAAAGGCAGAGCGGGAAGTTTCTACAGTATTCCGCATCGACGATCATCGCATCGATATCGACAACGGCTCGACGAACATGAATCTCGGCGCTGGCTCGCCAAAGATCCATCGGCACGGACGTGTCGAGCAATCCATCCGCGCGCTGCACATCGACCTCGATTCCCTCATCGCTGCTCCAAACCTGATCGCCGATGTACACGCGAATCGCCCCGGGTCGGATTCCCGCCATCACCGGTTCACCACGCGTGTAGAACGCTTCGACTTCGAGGTGATCGCCCGAGAATGTCGGATCGACGCCGGCTCGCAAGAAGAGGCGTGGGCAGGAATGACCCGTGGCCGGTTCGATGCCAGCGGACACGTATGGGAATCGGAATCTTCCGAGCGGAACGAGCCCTTCGAAGCTGCCTACGTCATCTCGTCCCACACATGAGGGCGTCGACAAGTCCACTTGCGCATCGACCGAAGCGTCTTGCGCGCTTGCATCGCGTGCGTTCAAAGCTGCGTCCACGGCGGTCTCCGGTCCCGAGTCCTGCGTTCGCCCATCTGGGCGGTCAAGAACGGTCGTGCCATTCACGCATGTGCATCCGCAGAGGAGGCTAAGCGCAACGCAGAGAGGCTCTCTCATCGAAACGTTCTGTTTCATATTTTCTCTCAAGGACCACCATGAGCCAAAAACGGCTCACGATTTTTTGTGGATCCTTCAATATCTCGCGACTCGACCGTTCAGTCGTCCGCGATCTGTGCGCATCCGTGTCTCCTGCTGACGAACCCACTCCGGAACACCGCAGAGTTCTGGAGCCATCACCCGTTGTCGATCGTGACGAGCTCGAGTGGAACGCGTGGCGGCGAAGGGCGCGAGATTCGGTGCATCCATGTGCGTGTTATGTAATCGAAGAGACGCTTGTGATCTTGGCGGCAGCGAGCGCGACATGACGCGTGCCATCGGAGATCACGTGAAAGCTCATCTCGGGTCCGCAGAGGACTTCTTCGATGACGATGCGTGCCCCCGCATCTCCAAACTGCCGCTCTCGCATGATGATGCGGATCGCGTCGAGCGTTTCATTCACGTCGCGCCCGACGATCACGCCCTTGCCCGCAGCAAGCCCATCCGCCTTCACGACCAACGGCCGATTCGCGCGCCGCACGTATTCTTCTGCCGCATCGGGATCGTCGAAGACGCGAAACGGTGCGGTCGGGATCTTCGCCTCGGCCATCAACTCTTTGGCGAACACCTTGGAGCTCTCGAGACGGGCCGCTGCTGCGCTTGGACCGAAGGTCGGAATCTCCGCGGCGCGCAGCGCATCCGCAATCCTACGCGCAAGAGGCGCTTCGGGGCCCACCACCACGAGCGCAACGCCTTCTCCTTTTGCCAGCGCAACGATGCCGGACACATCTCCGGCATCCACCGCGACACAACGCGCCACCTCGGCGATCCCAGCATTTCCAGGAGCTGCGATGACTTCATCGAGCAAGGAGTGCTCGCGATTTCCAAACTGCGAGAGAGTTGCTTGATTTAGCCAGAAACGAACGAAGACTGCTGCTCGGACGATAGGAAGAAATGATATGAAAGATAAGCACCTGATGAGCGACCCCTTCTTCGATTCTATGGATACGAACGAGCTACTGGCTACCGTTAGTCACGGAGGGCTACTGCAGAATACAAGAACATGGGCCGCATTATGTCGAAGAGTAACGTCCGAACCCAATTTGTCGGATAAAGTCATGGAAGCAATTATCTCGAATGAAGCAAGGGGAGCAAGAATATTCGGATTGGTAACAATGTCGCATGTCCTGATCGCTTGCTTGTGGAACTTCGGAGGTGATGATGAGCACAAGAAGTTAAAAAAGCTTATATCGCAATGGGGTGACGCTTCAGATAAGGAAACTCTGATTTGGTATCTAAGAAACGAGGGTATAACCATCAATGAAAATGTCGCCGAATGAAGGAATTCACTGAAATGGAGATTAGATTCTTCAACGGTTTAGTCGACGCTCTCGGCGTATAGGACATTTGAAGCGGCGAAAAGGCAAGCGAGATCGGAGCGTTCGTCGAATCGCAGCCAACGCAGGCACTGATTGGGGTCCGGCACCAGCGAGGCGGTCTCTGAGGCCGTCTTTCTGCTCACGTAAAAGACGGAAACACGGGTGCCCGAGGAGAGGGTGAGCACGAGTCCTTCGGCGCCGTCGTCCAACTTCTCGAACGTGCGCTCGATCGCACTCGAGCTTCATCGTGACGGTCAGCACCTTCCCGGCGCACATGCCATGCAACACGGCATTCTCGATCAAGGGCAGGAGCGCGAGCGTGCTTGCCAACCGATGTCGCGTCGAAACTGAACCCCTTCGAAATGAATGCGGCTCGTGGCCGCATAGGCTCGCTGGGCGGCCACATCGATATCCTCTCCGATCGCAGTGATCGTCAACACGCGACCGCCGCTGCTCACCACGCGCGATTCGTCTCTCTGGGTGCCCGCGTGAAAAACCTGAACCCCCTCGACCTGCCCCGCTTCAGCGAGACCAAAAATGACATCGCCTCGACGCGGAGTGCCTGGATAATTCGCCGCGGCGAGCACGACGCAGAGAGCTGCAGGCGCCTCCCATTCGATCGGCAACGTCGGGAGTTGCTCGGTGGCAGCACCAAGAAACACAGGCAATGCATCCCCCTTCCATCGCGCCATCAGCACTTCAGTCTCCGGGTCGCCAAAGCGCACGTTGTACTCGATGACCATGGGCGAGCCATCGACGAGCATGAGGCCGATGAAGAGCACACCTCGAAACGGCGTGCCGCGCGTCCGCAATGCATCCAACGTGGGAATCGCGATCTGATTCAAGATCTGCCCCTCGAGCTCAGGGCTCATCTGCGGCGGAGGTGAATACGCCCCCATCCCGCCCGTGTTGGGGCCGCGATCTCCATCGAAGAGACGCTTGTGATCTTGAGCGGCAGCGAGCGCGACATGACGCGTGCCATCGGAGATCACGTGAAAGCTCATCTCGGGTCCGCAGAGGACTTCTTCGATGACGATGCGTGCCCCCGCATCTCCAAACTGCCGCTCTCGCATGATGATGCGGATCGCGTCGAGCGTTTCATTCACGTCGCGCCCGACGATCACGCCCTTGCCCGCAGCAAGCCCATCCGCCTTCACGACCAACGGCCGATTCGCGCGCCGCACGTATTCTTCTGCCGCATCGGGATCGTCGAAGACGCGAAACGGTGCGGTCGGGATCTTCGCCTCGGCCATCAACTCTTTGGCGAACACCTTGGAGCTCTCGAGACGGGCCGCTGCTGCGCTTGGACCGAAGGTCGGAATCTCCGCGGCGCGCAGCGCATCCGCAATCCTACGCGCAAGAGGCGCTTCGGGGCCCACCACCACGAGCGCAACGCCTTCTCCTTTTGCCAGCGCAACGATGCCGGACACATCTCCGGCATCCACCGCGACACAACGCGCCACCTCGGCGATCCCAGCATTTCCAGGAGCTGCGATGACTTCATCGACCTTCTCGGATTGCGCAAGCTTCCACGCAATCGCGTGCTCCCGAGCGCCCGATCCCACCACGAGAATTTTCACGCGACCCTCCGAAGCATGTCTCAGTGTCGGAAATGACGAACATTCGTGAAGCGCATGGCGATTCCGTGGGCCTCCGCCGCTGCGATCACATCGGCGTCCTTGACCGAACCGCCCGGCTGAATGATCGCCGTGATTCCCGCCGCGGCCGCCGCTTCGACGCCGTCCGGAAACGGAAAGAACGCATCGCTCGCGAGCACGCTGCCTCGCGCCTTTTCACCCGCTTTTTTAACTGCGATGTCGACGCTCACGACGCGCGACATTTGCCCCGCGCCCACGCCCACCGTCGTCATTTCACGCGCGAGCACGATCGCATTCGACTTCACGTGTTTGCACACACGCCACGCAAAATCGAGCGAGGCATCTTCCTCCTTCGTCGGAGCGCGCCGGGTGACGACCTTCGATGCACCGAGCTCTGCGGCACCGGTCGCATCCCGCGCTTGCACGACGAACCCACCATCGATCTTCTTCACAGAAAGCGCGCGCTGATCGGCGTTGAGCCAGGCGCCCGTCGCGAGCAAACGAAGATTCTTCTTTGCCCGCAGAATCTCGAGCGCTGCCGCATCGAACGAGGGCGCGACGATGCACTCGAGAAACGTCTCGGCGAGCCTTCGCGCAGTCCTCTCGTCCACGGCACGATTCAGCGCGACGATCCCTCCAAACGCGCTCAGCGCATCGGCTTCACGCGCTGCGAAATACGCCTCTTCCAAGCTCGAACGCGTGGCCACGCCGCAGGGGTTCGTGTGTTTGACGACGACCGCCGCGGGCTCCTCGAACTCGCGCGCCGCTTCGAGCGCTGCGTCACAATCGACGAGATTGTTGAAAGAGAGCTCTTTGCCGCCTGCGCCGAGCGACTCCGCGCGGGCGAGCGAACCGGGTTGAGCGTCGCGATCGACGTAAAATGCACCTGTTTGATGTGGATTTTCGCCATATCGGAGGTCGTACGCCTTCTCGAGCGTGAGCGTGAGCGTGAGCGGATATTCGGCGTGCACGCCCTCTTTGCCAATCGAGGTCAAATAGCCAGCGATGGCACCGTCATAAGCAGCTGTGTGGGCGAATGCTTTGGCCGCGAGGCGCGCACGTTCGTTCGGCGCGATTTCGCCCGCCCGATCGAGCGATTCACAGATCATCGCGTAATCGGAAGGATCGACGACCACACTCACCCGCGCATGATTCTTGGCCGCGCTCCGAATCATCGAAGGCCCACCGATATCGATGTTCTCGATGATCTCATCGTGGGGAGCGTGCCGCGCGAGCGTGGCCTCGAAGGGATACAGATTGACGACGACCAAGTCGATCGCGCGCCCCCCGAGCTCGGTGAGCTGGGTTCGATCTCCGATCGTGTCACGCATCAGG
Source organism: uncultured Sandaracinus sp. (assembly GCA_964481145.1). Classification (GTDB taxonomy): domain Bacteria; phylum Myxococcota_A; class Polyangia; order Polyangiales; family Sandaracinaceae; genus Sandaracinus. The sequence continues at coordinate 5,383 of CAYZTA010000104.1, read as the reverse complement.
ATGCCGCCATGCACGCGAGGGTGTAGCGTCTTGACGCGCCCATCCATCACCTCGGGAGAGCCGGTATAGTCCGCGACATCGACGACCGGAATCCCAGCGCCGCGTAGCGCATTCGCCGTCCCTCCCGTCGACAAGATTTCGATGCCGTGTTGCGCGAGCTTCTTACAGAGCTCGATGATGCCGCGCTTGTCCGAAACCGAAACCAGCGCCCTTTCGATTCGAGCCATCGTATTCCTCCCTCGATGAGCGGCGAACTATCGGATGAAGCACGCCCCGTCAATTGCTTCTCTGTGAGATCGCGCTTGGCTCGGTTGGTCTCGTCGTTTCACGTGCTAGTACTGCACTTCACGCATGGAAGAAGCTGTCGCGTTCTTCATCGAGCATGGGTCCTACGGCCTGATGACCGCAGCCTTGGTGGCTGCTGGGCTGGGTTTGCCGTTGCCCGAGGATATCGTAATGATCTCGGGCGCGATCCTCGCGCAACGCGGAATCACCGATCTCTGGCTGACGGTCTTGGCGCTCACGATCGGGGTCTTTCTCGGCGATAGCGCGCTTTTCATGATCGCGCGCAAGATCGGGCCTGCCATTTACGAATGGCGTTGGATCAAACGCGTCATGCCCGAGGCACGTCGCACGTGGATCGAAGCGAACATCGCCAAGCACGGCATGCTCGTCGTCTTCTTCGCACGCCACGTCGCAGGATTCCGCGGCCCGACATTCGCCATCGCGGCGATCCATGGGATGTCCTATCTGCGCTTCATCATCGCGGACATGGTCGCGCTCGCGATCTCCCTCCCCCTTTGGATGAGCCTCGGTTGGTTCTTCTCCGATTCGATCGACGAGCTGATGAACCACACCGCGACCGCAGAACGCTGGATCACCCTTGGCGTCATCGCGCTCGTCCTCTTGCTCATCCTCGCCCATTTCGGAGTGGGTTTCCTCCGCCGTCGGCGCGCGGGAACCGACTCCACCGATCCCGCGCCTTGATCGTCAGATGATTTGCGATTTCTTACTGTCATGACGAAGAAGTCCCTGTCACGGGGGTCACTGGGACTTCACGACGCCACAATCTGGTGACCGCGAGGCTCAGTGGTGCTCAGGGAACTGCTTCGCGATTCCGTCGCTCAGCGCGTCTGCCATGTGCTGGATGTGGCTCACGATCTCGTCGTAGGCTGCGACATCGGCCGCAAAATCTCCGGTGAGCCGCGCGGTTGCTTCCTCCAAGGTCTGATCGAGGTGCCCTCGCATCATCGTCTCCAACTCCGCAAGAGGCCAGTTCGGGTTGGCTGCTGCCAGGAAAGCTGCGATCTCGTTGGCGTTGGCCGTCCATCGGCTCCTCGCATCCTCGAACGCCGCCGAATCGTTGGCCTTCGCTGCCGTGACGAGCTCGACTGCGATGGTGATGTGGTCGCGCAAAAGCTCGGTCAGCTGATCGCCAGCACTGTCGCCATAGAAAGGTTTGATGGCGTTGCCGATGTCGGATTGGTTCTGCAGCAATCGACCCGCGATGGCATCGACATCGGGGAGATCGGCGATTGCGGCAATCAAGTACAGACGAGTCCACGTCACGTGATCCGCCCAAAGATCGCGCATGGCGTTGTGCAGCTCCTGATCTCTTTCGCTCGCTGGATTGGACGAGATGAGGGTTGGAAACTGAGCGATGAGGCCGTCAGACAAAGCATCGGCCATGTGCAGAATGTGATCGACGATTTCATCGTAGGCTTCTATTTCGGCGTTCGCGTCGCCAGTAAGACGCGCGGTTGCCTCGGTCAGGGTCTGCTCCAGATGACCGTGCATCATTTCCTGTAGGTCCGCGAGCGGCCAGTTCGGGTTCGCATCCGCAAGAAATGCCGAGATCTCGTCGGCATTGGCGGACCAACGCGTCTTGGCGTCATCCAAGGATGTTGTATCGCCTGCCTTGGCTGCGGCGACAATCTCGGTGGCGATGGTGATGTGGTCGTTCAGCAGCGCGGTCAGGGCATTGCCAGCGTCTTCACCGTAAAACGGCTTGATGGCGTTGCCGATGTCGGTCTGGTTCTGCATCAGCCGCATTGCAGTCTCGTCTACGTCGGAGAGATTGCTTATCGCTGAGACCAGATAGAGATGGGTCCATGTGACATGATCCACCCAAAGCGCTCTCATTCCGTCGCGTAGTACGTGACAGAGCAACTTCCAATGCACGATCGATTCGTCGAAGGCAGGAAAGGCGTCCCCTCCTAAAAAGAAACGCCAACCCTGTAAAAGGGGCACTTCCTCGTACAAATCACAGACCGCGACCACATCTTCTTCGAATACAAAGAACTCGATGCCGAATACGGTCCTCTCACGATTTCCGAGCCGAGTACGACCGAGCAATAGCCACCGCGCTGAATGTGACGAACTCACGCAGCCAGCTTGTCAGTTGTCGACTCCCTCATGCTTCACCGGTTCGCGCATTGGATACGCATCTGCAACGACCACGGCAGTGGCTCTACTGGCCTCCAAAGCAGATTCCTCCCCACAACAACGCGGCTTACGTCCTCGAAACCTCGCTCGCGTGTGACGCGAAATCCTTGAAAGCCACTACAGCTTTAACCTGTTCGGCGCTCTGGTTGAACGGCATTCGAGAAGACTGATACGAGCAAATCACGGGCGGGTTTGGTTTTGGTATCGTCGCCAATCTTGATAAGCATGTACCGGACAATGAACGTCGCCGTTTGATACCAACGCTTGTTCACCATGCGAAAAAGCGACTAAACACGCGACGCAGACAGACCCGCATGCCCGATCACGATACCCTCCCCCGCCCGGCAAAGCCGGCTCGGGGACCCCCTCCCAACTCCGCTCCGCGTCTAACCAGAGTCGGTTTGATCTCCGATCAATGCGACTCTGGTCAGTCGACGATGGAACGCATCCAATCCGCCGTGGCGCCGGTTGGAAACTGCGTGAGATAGTCGTGGGCCACGACTCGCAATGCGGCTTCGTTGCCGGTGGCGTGTAGAGCTCGTCCTCGGAGCGCGAGGACTCGCTCACGCAAAGATGAGTCTCGCGTCGTCGAGCGCGCTCGGTCGAGCATCCGTAGCGCCTCGTCTGGACGGTTCGTTTGAAGAAGCAGGCGCGCCCCGATATACGCTGCGATCTGCTGTTCGGGATCATTCCTATCCACGATTGTCCGGTAGGCCTCGATCGCGTCATCGGAGCGTCCGAGAGCGCGCAACGCGTCGGCCCGCAGCCATGCGCGATCGCGCTCCGAAACACGAGCGGTTGGAAGTGCGTCGAGGACCCGTGCTCCCTCCCCGTGAGCGATTGCGCTTCGAAGCTCCTCTGCTGTGATGTCGCGCTCCGCATTGCGAGAAGGAGCCCGCTCTGGGCCGACCGTTGGTGATGAATCCGAGCTCGCGGAGACGGAGCTTGGCGTATGCACGGGGGATGCTCCGGTCTCGGCCGAGGTCTCGCGAGGGGCCGGTTCACGGGCGGTCGTTCCGTCCACCATAGCCTCCGGCGGTTCGGGGTCGGAGGCCTGCTCCCGAGCGTTCTCACGCGCGGTGGCTCGAGCGCGACCGAGCGCGTGGAGTGAGTCGATCAGATTTGCGTCGTCGGCGCGCTCGCTCTCGTGCGCCCCGAGACGACGAGCTCCGCGACGATCTCGCACTTCGACGCGCCCTTCGAACACGTCGACCGAAGTGCGTCCATCGTCATCGACTTCGACGGCGAACACGGTGCCGATGACTCGGACTGTCGCGGTGGGTGTCACGACCTCGAATGCTTCGCCGGCTGTTCGTGACTGAACATCGAACAGAATGGCTCCACGGGTGAGTCGAATGCGTACTTGTGACGGCTGGGCCGGAAGCATTCCGAAATCCGTCCCTTCGACCACGGTCATCCCGTCTCCTCCCGACAGCGCAAATGTCGTGCTCGGTGAGCGGGAAAAATCGTGGACTGTTGCACGTCCGCTCACGAAGAGCGCAAACACAGCCGCTATCGATAGAGCCGCGACCCCCAACATTCGTCGTTGCGCCGTGCGTGTTCGGGTGCGTCCGAGCATGATCGCTCGGGCGACCAGTTGCGCATCACCATCGGGATCTCCCGCCGGATCCCAGTGCTCCACGATTTGCGAGATAGGCTTGCGGGTCATAGCGCCTCGCTGTCGGTGGTGTATTCCCCGAGAAGATCATCGTTGCGCATCCACTCGCTCATCGCACGCCTTGCGTGATGAAGCCGCGCTCGCATGACGAGTGACGTGGTTCCCGATGTCCGCGCGGCTTCTGCCGGTGAGAAGCCTTCGAGGACGCAGAGAACGAATGCTAGGCGCCGTGGAGGCGACAGGCGCTCGAGAAGAACGTAGAGTCGCTCCAATGCTTGTCGGGCAATCGCGTCACGCTCTGGGTCGGTGAACGGAGCTTCCAGCTCTTCGTGTTCCTGTTCGAGTGGAACCCACCGCGAGGCCTTCATGAATCGGTACGCGCGACGTACCGCGATCCGATGAGCGAGCGTGGAGATACTCGATCGTCCTTCGAACCGAGGGAGCGCTCTTGAAATTTCGGTGAGTGCATCCTGGACTGCATCGTCGAGGTCGGCGCGCGGGCCGATCAGGCGTGCGCACCAACGGCGAACCGAAGGAACGAGCTCACGGAGAACTTCTCCATGCAACGCAATGTCTCCGTCGCGCAGACGCGCGGTAATATCGGCGAGACGTTCGCTCTCGCTCGGACGTTCAGGCGAGAGTTTGACGACCGACATTGGCTCTAGCGGAGTTGTCAGGAACAACACGAACCTTTGGTGCGGGGGACTGGACCGTTCGTTACATCGGCTCGTGGCCATCACGCTTTTTTTCAATCGTTCAACTGCGAACGAGAGGAGGTCAACCCCACTCGATTCCGATGACTGGCGCTAAGAAAAACGAAATTTCTCGCGAACTTGCGAGCCGAAATAAGGCCCCACCCTCGATTCGTGCGCGAACCGCGAACTGACGAGAGACCATAAAACGTAGCGTCGTGCCGATGCCCGCTCGCATATACGTATTCCAATACCAGCTATCGTTGGTCGTCTCGATGTCGATCCAGCGACGCTGCTCGTGCGCGCCAATAGCAAAAAGAGCCGTGAGCTCGATGGCGATTCGGTTTTCTTGCCAGAGAACGAGGCCGGCGTCGATTCCTCCTTCGAGCAAATAGCCGAGCTTGTGCTGCTGCGGCGTGGTTTCCACAGAGACTTCCGTGATTCCTGGCATGGCGTAGATGCATACGAGCAGGGGATTCCATCGCGCGCCAAGTCCGACACGGACTCCAAACGCAGGCTCGACCTCTCGATGGTCGTCACGCCACGCGCCAAAGCCGACGATATCGGCCTGACCTAGCAGGCTGTTGATAAATCCATCGGACACGATCCTGCCATCGGCCCGACTTGA
>CAYZTA010000103.1:0-10663 GCA_964481145.1 uncultured Sandaracinus sp. | reverse complement strand
GCTCGAGGCGCTCACAGCCCGTCTTGCCCGCGAACGACGCTGGCCGCTTTGAGCTGTTCAGCGAGGCCCATGGGATGCGGGGATCGTCCCTAACTCGCCTCATCCCCGACCGTCAGGCCTTCTTCATCCACCTCATCCACGCGAATCACGGGAATGCCCGGCAAAAGCGACTCGTCTCCGGCGATCACCTCTTCGCCGGAGAGCACGAATCCTGATCCGTCCCCCTTCCAAAGCTGCCGTACCGTGGTGGATGAGAGTTCCATCGTGCGTTCGTTGAACCACGAATAGGTGACGAGCGAGGCCGCTTGGTCGTCGGGAAGCCCCATTTGCATGTTCGTGATGTCGGCCTCCGCGATGCGGATGGTCGTGCCCCACGCACGATGGCTCTGCACGAACTGTCGGCGATGGCTCGGCGCCACGCGTTGCGCAGCCAAATCGATGCGCCCCCAACGAATCTCGTCATTGAGCTGATGCACCTGATCCCCCAGACGCACCTGGGGAGAAATCGAATCGATCAGCATGCAACCCGAGAGCATTCCCGCGACGACGAACAGCAAAAAAAACGAAATCCGCATGCGAGTGACGCTACGCCGGTCGTCCTGCTCTCACCAAAAAAGGCGCAATCGAAGGAATCGGGTATGCTCGCGAGCGCCTTTACGATTCATGTCCGAACAAACCCATGACGGATCTCTCCTGGGCGTTGCCATTCGTGACGTGGGCAGGTTGCGCACGGTGCTCACGATCGCAGCGCAACACGGCTTCGGGGAAGTGTTGCTGCGCATTCCTTTCGCGACGCAGATTCTTGGCGCCAAAGCCGCTCTGCGCGACAAGGACGCCGAAGGCACGCCTGCCGAGCGCTTTGCGCGTATGCTCGCGGCGCTCGGACCGACCTACATCAAGCTCGGCCAAGTGCTCTCGATGCGTTCGGACCTCTTGTCCGAAGAGTCCATCGTAGAGCTCGCCAAACTGCAGGATCGCGCACCTCCCATTCCTTTCGCCTTGGTCGCGCAGATCCTCGAGGAAGGTCTTGGACGTCCAGCGGGCGAAATCTTCGCCGAGTTGGACGAGATCCCGATCGCCACCGCGTCGATTGGTCAGGCCCATCGCGCCAAGACCCGTGACGGGACGGCCGTCGTCGTCAAAGTGCAGCGCCCCGGTATCAGCGCCGCGATGCGGAGCGATCTCGACTTGCTCTTCCTCGCTGCGAAGGCGCTCGAAGCGAGTATCGACGAGATGCGTTTGGTGGCGCCGAGCGCCATCATCACCGAGTTCGAAAAGAGCCTCTTGCGCGAGCTCAACTTCACCGCCGAGCTCGCGAACCTCGTCCATATGCGCTCGCTCCTCGACCCCGAACGCTCGGTCACGGTGCCCGCGCCCATCCCCGAGCTCAGCTGTCGTACGGTGCTCACGATGGAGTTCTTCGAGGGCGTCGCGGTGCGCGAGCTCGAGCCGTCGAGTTTACGCGCCAAAGAAGCGGTCGAGCAGATCCTGCATGCGATGTGTCGCGGCATTTTCATCGATGGCTTCTTTCACGGCGATCCGCACGCCGGAAATATTCTCATCAACGACGAAGGCGAGGTGTGTCTGCTCGATCTCGGTCTCGTGGGGACGCTTTCGAGTGAGCAGCGAGACGATCTCGTGACGCTCGTCCTCGGTACGATGATGGATGACGCTTCGACCGTGGCGCGTGTGCTCTTGAAGATGGGGACGCCGACTCAACGCGTCGACATCGGTGAGCTCAAACGTGAGATCACGCGTGTTCGCGCCCAATATGTGATGGTGCGCTCCGTCAAAGAGATCGACACACGCGGCTTCATCGAAGAGTTCGCCAAAGCGCTCGGCAAATATCGTGTGAAGCTCGGCACCGAATATTCACTTCTCGCCAAGGTCGCAGGGACGATCGAAGGCCTTGTCCGCCGTCTTCATCCCGACATCGATGTCCTCCCGATCCTCCGGCCTTACGTCGAGAAGCTCTGGAGCGAGCGGTGGGCGCCCGACAAGATGGTGCAACAAGCGCTCGGTGGTGCGACCGGGATGGCGTCGCTTCTGCGCACGGTGCCCAATCATGTCGATCAAATCCTCCACGATATGGAGACGGGCAACGTGCAGGTGCGGCCCATCATGCCGAAGCTCGATGCCTTGCCCGATCGTCTGCACGACAGCGCCACGCGTGTAGGGGTCGCGATCTTCAGCGCGTCGATGAGCATCTGCGCGGCGATCATGGTCCCCGATCGATGGGTCGACCCCCTCTTCGACACCATCAAGATCGTGCTTTTCTTCCTCGCGTTCACCGCGGCCATCACCGGCTGGACCGTGACGTGGTTTTGGCATTGGCTCGGGCGCGGAATGCATTTGCGCCTCACGCCGTGGATGCGTCTCTTTCGTCGGAACAGCCGCCGGAAATAACCAGGATCACGCTCCGCGCGATCCATGCGACTCTGGTCAGTCAACGCGCGCATGTGGCAGCATCGACTTCTCCATGCGCGATGGCGTGGATCGGATGGCCACGGTGGTAATTCGCAGCTGAGAGCTCGGCCCACCGGACGCCGTCTTCACTACGATAAAATCGCTGTCGCTCGTACCACTGATCCCATCCGCCCTGGACGGCGACGAATGTGCCTTCGGGGCTGCGGGCCACAGCACCGATCACAATGTCGTTTGGGACGGTCGGCGTCTCGGTAAAGCGCATGCCATCAGTCGTCTTGAACAAGCGACCTCGACCCCACACCCAAAGCTCATCGCCGACTTCGATCGTACGCGATGGGATCGATGTGCCGAGCGAAGTCGATGCCCAGGTCGCACCTCCATCGGTCGAACGACATACGATTCCATCGCCACCGATGATGACCATCGCCTCCCCGGCTTGGCCAATGCCGCCATCGTTTTGTATCGCCTGTCCACACTCCGGCGGGAAGACCGATGCATTCCACCATCTTCCGCTGCCATCCGAGATGCCGAGGTCGCTCTCTCTCGAATCCTCTGCGACGAGTAGAAATCGATCGCCCGCGAATCCAGTGCGGCGAACGTTCCACGCAGCGAGCATCGGCGTCCCCGCGCTCTGCCAACTCTCCCCTTCGTCATCCGACATGCGGGGCACACTCGAGCCCAGGAGGACGAGATCGTTGCCTGTGGTGACGCCACCGAAAGTCGGCCCCATCATCGTCGTTTCCCACGTGAGCGCATCCGCGCTGCGTTTCACACTGCCATTGCCGCCCCAACCATAGGTTGCGATGAAGTGTTCCCCCGAGAACAGGATGCCCATCCCGCGACCAGGGTGATGATCACAATCGACGCGATTGCATCGAACGCTTTCGTCCATCGATTGATCCGCGATCCATGAACGGCCGTCGTCACAAGAGATCGTGGTGCGTCCGACATACCCTTGTGCGACAAATACAGGAACGCGTTCTGGCTGTGTTCTCGCATCGTGGACACGACCGGCATCTTCGATCTCTGGACCCACGTCGAACCCGCCATCGTGATCGTGGGTGTCATGCGCATCGAGCAGCGACGCATCTTCGAATGGGACATCTCGAGATGCATCGAGTCGAGGTGCATCGAGAGGTACGCCCACATCGAGGCCTTCCATCGAGTGCGTTTCGCATGCGAACAGAAACACCATGAGGAGCGAGACTCGCAATCGCATCACTCATCGGTACCCCAAGCGGTGCGGAGTGGCTCAATCTTCATCCGACGCGGGGAGCGCTTGTGAATGCGCACCTCGGAGCGAAATCCTTCACATGAGGGATGTACGATGAAACGACACAGCCTCTTCACTCTCGGACAGGGATTCATGTTCGCCGTCGCGACGACGTTGGGCGCATGCGGTGGTCCGCAAACGATGACCGCACACGGAACCGAGGTGGCTCCGGCGACGATGGCCGATATCCGAATCGGTAAGACGGAAGGAGCACAGACGGTCGTGGTCGATGCCCGACATCTGGCACCTCCGGACAGGCTCGGTGCAGGGCTCTCACAATATGCGGTGTGGATTATCCCGGCAGGGATGGAGCCCATCCTTGCAGGCACCCTCGCCTACGATCGCGAACAACGAACGGGGCGGCTTCAAGCGACGACGCCGTTCGAAGTCTTCGAGGTCGTCGTGACGGCGGAAGGCGACGGAATTGCGCGGGCGCCTCGCGGCCCGGTGGTACTGCGCAAGAGCTCACAAGAGCCGTGAGCTCGAATTGCAGAAAGGCGAGGTGAGTATGCTCGCCTCGCCTTTCTGGTTTCAGTTCGAAGAACCCTCAGCTGCGTCCGCCTGGACGATCGCGGCAATAGCCATCCTGCCACTCGCCTTGCGCGTTCTGCTGGGGCGGAACCCACTCCCGCCACGGATGGCAAGAACCTTCGGAAGGCGGGGTCTGACGTCCGCCGCAACCAGCCGCCATACTCATTGTCATCGCAAGGCCGACCACACACGCCGCGATACGCCAGCCATTCTCGATACGATTCCGATTCATCCGCCTCGCTCCTTCTGGGCGCAACCTATGCCGCGAACTGTGCTCAGGTCAACTAGACGATCTCACAAGGCCCAGACGATCTCACAAGGCCCAGACGATCTCATCAAGCGGAGTGCGCGTACGTCTCGTAGAGGGAGACGACTTCGTCGATGGACCCCAGCTCCTCTGAGCCCATCGTTCGGAAGAACGCGGCGGTTGCAGCACACGCCGCCAACGTTCGATCCGCTTGATCTCGCGCCCCACTCCACACCGACTCATCTTGCGCGGCTTGCAGAATGGGTTCCGTGAGATCGCTCGGTGCTTCGACACGTCCTGCTTCGAGCGCGTACTCGAGCGTCTGATGCGCCAGCGCGAGCACCGCCATGCGCGAGTCGAGGTTTTCGGCGGGCAACCATTTCGGCTTGTGGGGGCTCATTTGGTTGAGCACGGCCAGGAATGCATTGACGGCGTACACCACCGCCAGCTTGCGCTGTGCGAGCCGAAGATCGGCCAGGATCTCGAAGGGGTCGGCGCGACGGCCATCGAGGTGTTTGGCGATCACCGCATTGACGAGCGCCACATGGGACTCGGCGGCGTGGAGCTGATCCCAAAGGAAGAGCCCGCGCAAATCGCGAGGACGCTGTTGATAGCGCTCGAAGCATTCTGCGAACTGTTGATCGGCCGCCATTCGCTCGGCGACGATGGCAGCCCACGCGGCGCAGACATCGTCGATCTCTTGTGCGCGCGCTTCCGCCATCGCGCGTTCCGAGCGGCTTGGCCGCGCCTTCACGGGCGTGAGGCGATCGAGGCTCTTCGATGCGGGTGGCGGAATCGTTGCACGATGAACTTCGGTCTCCGCAACATCCACATTCGATGCACTCGACTTCGTTCGCGCTGCTCGCTTGCCGTTCATGCCGTTGACCCGCGATGTTTTCTTGTTCATGACTTCGGCGGTTCTTCCGCTCGTTTCACTCCCCATGCGAACGCGAGGATGCCACGACTCCATCACGACGCCCAGATCTTCTGACAGAGAATCGCGCGATCATGATTCCTTACATGTCGTGAGACGAGGATCCCGAAGGCGATCATGGGAAACAGAGGGCTTCTTCTTCGCCGAAGGCCTCGATCATCGAGCCCACATAGCTGAGGATCGTGGCGCGCCTCTCCATGAGCCCCGCCAGCTGACGAGCATCCAAGAGCATCGATGGATTTTCGTCCGCCATCGCGGTGCGGAGTGTCTCTTCGTTCATTGCGATCAACCGTTCGATCGTCGTGCGCGAAAAGCGCTGCGTGCGCATCAACATCTCGAGCAAACGCTCATGTCCCGATTCGCCGAGCGTGAATGGAAACGCGAGATTGTGATCTCGAATGACGATCCGCCCCCCTTCGGCGGGCCGCAAGTTTCCTCCGCTCAAGCGATCTCGATTGCCGATCAAATAATCGAAGAGCAGCATGTTCGAGAGGTCACGCGCGACGACACGCTCTTGATCTGGGACTTCGCGTCCTTGACGCAGCCAACCCTGCCATCGCGCGATGCCTTCGGGCGTGTCGAGGTCCGAGCGCAAAAGCCCGGGCACCCAGTAGATGAATGCCCCACGAACGACGCCGCCCGTGGCCACCAGCTCGGCCGGCAAGTCGCTCTCGCCGAGGCGTCGTCTCAGCTGGCCGCGCTCGACCGAGCGCACGACGGCAGGGGGCACGCTGTCCAGCGCGAGTTCGCGTGCGATTCGATACGCGGCCACCTCTGCGAGCCATCCGTGAGGATGAAGCCGCGTTTCCGGTTTGAAGGCTGCGTCGATGGGGCCCGCGAGGTCGACTTGATAGGTGATGGAGGTCGTCCCGACCGATTGCAGCGGGCCAAGCCGTGCGCCGAGGAGCGCCGCGACGATGGCGGTTTCCGACATGCCCCCTGCGGCGAACGTGCGGGCTTCGGCCACCGCAGCCATGACTTCCTGCGCGGCCGCCGTCGCTTCCCACGCGGAGGGGCTTGCGGTCGCTGCGCCCACTCCGATGAGAGATGCGCCCAACGCGCCTCGAAGAAGAAGGCGCATTGGGGTCTTCGCTCGTTCGCTCTTCACTCCGCGATCATTTGTACATCGCAAAGAGATTTTTCGCGATCACCATCCGCTGTACCTGCGAGGTTCCTTCGTAAATCTGGAGAACTTTCGCGTCGCGCATCAGCTTCTCGACGGGATATTCGCGCATGTACCCATTTCCGCCAAAGACCTGGACAGCGTCGGTCGCGACTTGCATGGCGGCATCGGCGCCGAACGCTTTGCTGTAGCTCGCGATGATCGAATTGCGTGAGCCGTGATCGATCATCCACGCGGCCTTGTGGACGAGTAGACGCGTGGCCTCGTACTTGATCGCCATCTCTGCGATCATGAACTGCACGGCTTGATGATTTGCGATGGCAGTCCCGAACGATTGGCGTTCGAGCGCGTACTTGATCGACTCTTCGAGCCCGCGACGCATGAGGCCACACGCACCGGCGCCGATGTCGGGGCGGGTGCGATCGAAGGTTTGCATCGCGAGCTTGAAGCCCTCGCCTTCGGTCGCGAGCACGTTCTCTTGGGGCACGCGCACATCGTCGAGGATGACCGTGGCGGTATCGCTCGCGCGCTGCCCCATCTTGTCTTCCTTTTTGCCGATCGAGAGGCCTGCGCTGTCTCGGTCGACGATGAAGGCCATGATCCCGCGATGACGAAGCTCGGGGTTCGTCGTCGCGAAGACGACATACCAACTCGCGAGCGAAGCGTTGGTGATGAAGCACTTTTGGCCGTTCAGCACCCACGAATCGCCGTCTTTGCGCGCGCGACATTGAATGCCCGCGGCATCGCTCCCCGCCGCCGGTTCGGTGATCGCATAGGCCGCAAAGAGCGGCTCTTTCGTGAGCGAACCGAGATATTTCTTCTTCTGCTCTTCATTGCCCGCGAGGATGATGGGCATCGCGGCCAGCGTGTTCGCGGTGATCGAGGTCTGAATGCCGGTGCATCCGTACGCGAGCTCTTCGACGATGAGCACGTGATCGAGCTCGGAGAGACCCATCCCTCCGTAGGCTTCGGGGATGCTCGAGCCAACCAAGCCAAGCTCCCAAGCCTGTTTGATGACATCGACCGGGAGCTTGGAATGCGCATCCGCTTCGGCGGCGATCGGGATGATGCGATCCTTCGTGAACTGACGGGCGGTCTGGACCAGCGCCTGCTGCTCGGGGGTGGGCTCGAACTCCAACATCGTTTCGCTTTGCCTTTCTCGGTGTTTCTATCGCTTGCGTTCGTTTTCTCGCTTCTTGATCTCGGCGCGGGCCGCACGTGCTCCGAGCACGAAGCCGATGGCGATCCCCAAGAGGAGCACGCCCGGGATAAAGAAGAAATGATCTGCCGTCGGAAAATCCACGTCAGCGTTTCTCGGTTTGGTTTTCGAGTGCGCGCTTGAGCGCTTCGAGATCTCGTGTCGTGATGCTTTGAAGGCGAGCGAGCCACATCACGTATCCGATCATCAAGACCAGAATGGCGCCGTAGGCAGAAATGAGCAGCGGCCCGCCAGGCACGTCTTCGGTGGTGGGGCCGCTGACGGCTCGGAACGCGGTGGCGCGGCCGGCGGTAGGGTCTTCGGTGTCCTGCGCCGAGGCCAGAACCGGCAAAGACCAGAGCATACAGGCGAGCGCCAAGGCACGCATTTTCATCATGATTCCTCCAAAAGGCCAGCGGCCGCGGCGTCGGTCGAGAGGGCGGCCAACTCTTGGCGCGCGCGTTCAGCGCGGAAACGACCCCACACGAGCAACGCGACCCACGCGGTGAAAAGCACGAAAGACAGGATGAACGCGGGGAACATGTCTGGATGCAGGCCACCACCCCCCGAGCGCATTTGTACGATCGGATGCTGTCCGCGCCACAGTTTGACCGAGTAATGAATGATCGGGAGCAGCGCAAAGCCGACGATCGCGAGGCCTGATGCGAAGCGCCGCTCGGCTTCGCCTGCACCACCGAAGGAGCGCAAGACCACGAACGACGAGAAAATGAGCCCTGCGAGCAACGTCACCGTGAGCTGGGGATCCCATTGCCAGTAGACGCCCCAGGCTTTGCGCGCCCAAAGCGGCCCTGTGATGAGCACGATGACGCAAAACAGAAGCCCGACTTCGGCACCCGACACGGCGAGCGCATCCCAACGCTCTTTGCGCGACCACAAAAACCCGATGCTGCCGATCATCGCGAGCGTGAAGCCGACATACATCGCGTATGCGCTCGGCACATGGAAATAGAAGATCTTCTGGACGATTCCCATCTGCGCTTCGACCGGCGCGACCGCGAAAATCGCCCACAAAGAGATACAGAGCAGGACGATCGTCAGCGCGCCCAGCGCGAAGAATCCATTCGGAGCGCGCACGTCATTTCCAACACTCATGCGGCCGCGAACCTATCGCAGCATCTGGGCCTCGTCGAGCCGGCGAATTCAGCGCTCGAAGCGGGTCCAGACGCCGCCGATGCGGCGCTCGTGAGGGTGAAAGCCGAGCTTGTAACGCATCCGTGGGCTCTCTTCGATGGCGAGCCCCAGATAAAGCCACTGGAGATTCCACCTCTGGCAGAGCCGGGTTTGCGTGAGAATCGAATAGACCCCGGGCGAGAGGCGCGCGTAGTCGGGGTCGTAAAATGTATAGACTGCGGAGAGTGAGTTCGCGCCGCGATCGGTGATCGCGATTCCGATGAGCTTGCCGGTCTCTTTGAGGCGATAGCGGATTTCGAAGCCGGGAGCATTCGTTTCGATCAAGAAGCGTGAATACTCCAATGCATCGAGCGCGTGATCGCGTTGCCTCAAATTTCGTTGGAGCTCGTGTTTGCCGAAGAGCGCGACTCGTTCGTCATCGACGATGGGCTCACCGAGTTCGACGAGGAGCGTGCGATCTCCCACGCGGGCGGCTCTCGATTGGGAGCGCGACGGGGTGAAGCGAGGCACATCGATGCGAAGCGGCTCGCATGCAGCACAGGCAGAGCACTCTTGGTTATAGAGAAATGGTCCGCTACGGCGATCGCCTTGCTCCAAACGCACATCGAGCTCTTCGGGGCTGAGCGGCCGAATGGGAATACGGAGCGGACGGCGCGCGATGCGGTCATTCAGATAAGGACAAGGTTCGGCTTCATCCACCACCACCAACTCGGGCGGGATTGTGGGAAGGGCTCGGGTCACGTCGAAAGATAGCACCCAAGGAACAGGATTCTAGAAGGAGCCTACCTCTCTCGAACATTGCGACGATCAAGTTTCGGGCGAGCGCCGTCGTAGCCGCCCTCGAGGCGGCAAGGGGAGCTCCATGCGCATCTCATCCGAGAGGAGGAGCTCCTTCAGACTCGGCTGTGGTGAGAGAGGCTCCTCGATCCGAACGAGCGCCGATCCATGAGCTGGCTGCATGGTGCCTTCGCATTCTGAACGGCGCTTCCGCACCGGACCAACTTAGACCGTTCTGTCCTAAGACCTCTGGCAAAAGAACAGGATTCCACTGATGATCGTGCGTTGGATCACATGGTGATGACGGATCTGCGATGCCTGACCCAATCCCAGATGCCATGGAAAAAACGATGCAGAGTGAGTGGTGGATCGCGGTGATGCTTGGCTTTCTGGCGATCGGATGTGATCAACAAGCTTCGATTGGTGAGCGAAGTGATGGAGGGACGCGCACGGATGGCAGCTCATCATCCGGCTGCGTGAGTCCTGCGTGCGCAGGCTACGTGTTTCCGCCGAGCCCTCGTCTGGTTCGTGCTCAGCGGACCGGCTATGTGGAACGCACGATAGAGATTCGTTACGACGAAGCTGGGCACATCGTGTCAGGCGACGAGGAGTATACCTCTCCGCATACCTACGAAGCTGGGAGGCTTGTGCGCCTTCAGAGGTTTCGGAATGGTGTGCAAGGCATTGACATGATGTTGTCTTGGGAAGGAGAACGTTTCCTTGGTTACCGGGGGTGGAGCGACGGGCGAGTGTTTGGCGACTCTGATCCAGGGGGTCGCTATCCCAACATGTTCTCATTCCTGGTCACGTACGATGCACGTGATGTGGTTCGAATCGGCAGCGAAACCATTGCTGCCAATGGTAACGCCTCTTACTGGAACGCATCGATCGTCAGTGGGGATTCGGGGATGATCGATCGCATCGTGATCGACACCACAAGAACTGGAACTAACCAGGATCGCGTGGAGCGCAATCCAAAATGGAGAAGACTTCTGATCCAA
>CAYZTA010000102.1:0-11080 GCA_964481145.1 uncultured Sandaracinus sp. | reverse complement strand
TTCAGCCTGACAAACAGCCCTGTTCATGGACCGTGGCCGTAAGTTTCAGGTCAGCATCCCGCCGGAGTCGCATGGATATAGCACGCCGGGTCTTCGGCTTTTCGTTGGTGGTTCTCGTTTCCGCATGTGGAGTGGGGCATCCATTGACCGATGGGCCAGTCGGTGTCGAAGTGAGCTCGCCCGATGCCGGCACGTCGAGCGATCCCCGCTTTGCGCCGCAGCTCATCGACGCCAAGCCGACGCTGGTCGTGCCAGGCTCACTGCGCGGGCAATACGATGAGGGAGGAGCGCTTATCGCGTTCTCTCACGACACGACCTCAGCGCCGTCGGTGACGATCAAGCTCACCGCTTTCGGACGGCTCGGCACATTGCGAGAGCTCCCGGCACCACGCGCCTCGATCGAAGACGCGGAAGTTCGGCTCCGGCGTGATGCGTTGCCTTCCACCTTCGAATGGTGGAGATCCCTCCCAAGCGGCCTCGAACACGGCCTGACGATCACGGAACGTCCGCCCGGCCAAGGCGCTCTGATCCTCGACATCGCGATCGAAGGAGAGCTTCATGTACGCGCACTTTCGGATGACTCCGTCGCGTTGGTGAATCGCGAAGCGCGCGTCGTTGGACGCTACGGCTCGCTTGTCGTTTTGGATGCGGATGGCACGCCCATCACGGCCAAGATGAGCCTTCATGAAGAACGTGTGCGCATCGAAATCGACGATGAGACTGCGCGTTATCCGTTGATCGTCGATCCGTTGCTCACGGCGCTCGAAGCAGCGCTCATCCCGGCGGATCGTTCCGCGCTCGATTATTTTGGTCATAGCGTCTCGCTCAACGGAAATGGGACCCGCGCAATCGTCGGTGCGCTCTATGACGGAACGGCTTTGGGATACGACGCAGGCAGTGTGCGGGTTTACACCCGCTCTGGCGCGACGTGGACCCTCGAGCAGATGCTTCTCGCGGCGGATGCGCAAGACGAGGATCAACTCGGGTCGGCGGTGTCGCTCAGCGCCGATGGGACGCGCGCGCTCGTCGGTGCTTCGGGTGACTATACGGCGGGCGTTCGAACGGGGAGCGCTCGAGTGTTCGTGCGTTCGGGATCCACGTGGACGGAAGAGCAGACGCTCGTTCCGAGCGGTGGTGGTGCGGAAGAGCGTTTTGGCGCAGCCGCTTCGATCAGCGCCGATGGCACACGCGCGATCGTGGGCGCGTATTGGGCCGACACCGCAGGAGGTGTCAACGCCGGCAGCGCACGAGTGTTCTTGCGCACGGGAAATGTGTGGGCACTCGAACAAACGCTCGTCGCCGCTGGAGGCGCGGCCGACGAATGGTTCGGATACTCCGTGGCCATGAACGGCGACGGGAGCCGTGCGATCGTCGGCGTGCCCTACGATGACGGAGGCGGAAGCGCCCGCGTGTTCATCCGAGTGGGAACGACGTGGACCGAACAGGCAACGCTGCGCGGATCGAACATCGTTGGCGGCGACTACTTTGGACGCGCAGTCACCATCGACAACACCGGAACGCGCGCGCTGATCGGCGCATGGGCAGACGATGTGGGAGGACGTGTCGATGCGGGCAGCGCGCGCGTCTTCGTGCGCTCGGGCTCGAGTTGGAGCGAAGAAGCCTCGCTCTTCGCGTCCAACAGCGACAGCGGCGATTATTTCGGATGGGCCGTATCGCTGAGCAGCGATGGAACCCGTGCCATCGTGGGAGCCGACGGCGATGACACCGCCGCCGGCCTTGCGGCGGGGAGCGCGCGAATCTTTTCTCGTTCGGGTTCTGTCTGGACGGAGGAGCCCATGCTGACCGCGACGAACGGCGCAGCCAATGACTTCTTCGGCGCAGCCGTGGCGCTCAGCGGCGACGGAATCCGCGCGATCGTGGGTGCGTACGGCGACGACATGGGCGCCGGGAGCGCCCATGTGTTCACGCTCCTTTCCGTCGGAGGCACATGCTCGACGGCCGCAGAGTGCGCATCTGGATTCTGTGTGGATGGTCGGTGCTGCAACTCAGCTTGTGGTGGTGGAGTCACGGACTGCCAAGCTTGCAGTGTTGCAGCAGGAGGCACGCTCAACGGAACCTGCACGCCGCTGGTCGCGGCGGCCGCCGCCGGGGTGACGTGCCGGCCCTCGGCGGGAGCCTGCGATGTGGCCGAAACCTGCACCTCGACATCGATGGCATGTCCTTCGAACGCATTCGCGGCGAGCACCATCACGTGTCGACCATCAGGGGGTCCATGCGACGTCGCTGAGACCTGCACAGGCGCCGCCGCCGCTTGCCCCATCAACGCGTTCAGGCCTTCCTCCACCACGTGCAGACCCGCCGCAGGAATCTGCGATGCACCAGAGTCCTGCACCGGAGCATCCGCCGCTTGCCCTGCCGACGCGTTCAGGCCCGCCTCCACCACGTGCAGACCCGCCGCAGGAATCTGCGATGCACCAGAGTCCTGCACCGGAGCATCCGCCGCTTGCCCTGCCGACGCGTTCCTTCCGCCCTCCACGGCATGCAGACCCGCAGCAGGAATCTGCGACACACCAGAGTCTTGCACTGGCTCCTCCGTGGACTGTCCGACCGACACATTCGAACCCGCGGGACATGAATGCGCTCCCGCCACGGGCGGCGAGTGCGATGCGCCCGACGTATGCCCTGGCGACTCCGCCACCTGTGTTGCCACCTTCGCTCCACGAGACACGATTTGCGGCCCTGACGCCGCTGACGCATGTGATGCCCCGGATCACTGCGAGGGCTCTTCCGACACCTGCGTGCCCGAAGTCGCGGCCATGGGCGTGCCATGTCGCGTCTCGAGCGACCCTTTCTGCGATCCGGAGGAACAGTGCGATGGTGTGACGTCGATGTGCCCCGACGACATCGACGAGTGCATCGCAGATGCAGGCACGAGAGAAGACGGCGGCACAGAGCTGGACGGCGCCGTCCCGCAAGATGCAGGAACCATCAGCGTCGACGCAGCCGCGAACGATGCGGGTGATGCGGCTCAGGGTGATGCTTCGCTCACGCTCGATGCTGGCCCTCCCAGCTCGGCCGAAGGGTGCACATGCCGCGTGACCTCCTCTTCTTCACGCCCTCCGGCAGCACTCCTTCTTTTCGCTCTCGGGTTCTTCGCCCGACGCCGCCGGCGATGGTGAGCAAAGCTCAACTCAACATCGGACAGAGGCCGGCATCTGCGATCCGCTGATCGCAAGTCACGAGCGTCACACCAAGAACGCGCGATGTCACGACGAGCACGACCTCAGCCGCGATGGGAGGCGTGATACGAGCTCGTTCGACGAGCGGAGCGGCAGTGACCTTCTCCAGCCAATCGCGCAGCGGCACCCGAATCCGAATGCGTCCAAGCTCCACGAGCATGCAAACACATCGAACGCGCTCGGATCGAACACGGGCTCCAACAGATCACTTCGAGGCAGGTCAATCTGAATGACCCCTGATCACTCGTCGAGTCTCAATGCCCTTTGTTGCGGTCGATCCCGGGATGCGTCGGATCACCGGGCTCGTGACGCGGATTGGCCGTCACGTACGTACCATCGCGGCCCGGGATGCTCATGAGCGTCTCTTTGTCGAAGATGAAATGCTCACGACTCCACGACGCCGGTACGTGCGTCCCGGTGTCCATGCGAATCGCATCGCAAGGGCACGCTTCGACGCAGAAGCCGCAGAAGATACAGCGCAACTCATCGATCACGAACGTGCGCGGATAGCGCTCATAGCCGCGCCGCGGATCGCCCTCTTCGTATTCCGCCGGCTCGATCGAAATGCACTGCGCCGGGCATGCGGTGCTACAGCAAAGACACGCGACGCAGCGAGGTGATCCATCCACGCGATGCGTGAGGCGATGCACGCCGCGAAAACGCTCCGGGTACTCGCGGTTCTCTTCGGGATAGCGAATCGTTGCCGTCTTCTTGTTCTCCGGCGCACCGAGCGTGTTCTCGAAGAAGCGTCGGAACGTGATGGCGAGCCCCTTTGCGGTCTCCACCACGTACGTCTGATCGGCCACCGTACGACCGGGCTTTTTGATGACGTAAGACATCGGACTCTCTTCCAGGCAATCAGCCAAACGCGAGCACGGCCATGCCCGTCACGAAAATGTTCACGAGCGCCAAAGGCAGCATCAACTTCCAACAAAGCTGCATGATCTGATCATAGCGGAACCGCGGGAGCGTCCACCGGATCTGGATGCTGAGGAAGCAGAGCACAGCAATCTTGAGGAGGAAGGCCACGATTCCGACGACCACGATGAAGAGATGTGTATTGGCCACCTCACTCAGGATCGCCCAGTCAGTGCCAAGCAAATCGAAGCGATATCCGAACGCCTCGAATCCAGACTCGGTCATGAAGGGGACATCCCAACCGCCGAGGAAGAGCGTCGCAATGATCGCCGAGCTCACGACGACCTCGACGAACTCGCCCATCATGTACATGAGCCACTTCATCCCCGAATATTCGAGGAAATAACCGGCCACGATCTCGCTCTCGCCCTCGGGGGCGTCGAAGGGGATGCGCTTGTACTCCGCCATCGACGCGGTCATGAACAAAATGAACGCGAGCGGCTGAACGAAAATGCCCCACGCGTGCTCACGCTGCCACGCGATCATCTCCGAGAGACGCAACGAGTCATAGATCATGAAGAGCGGGACGATCGAAAGGCCGAGCGTCACCTCGTAGCTCACCATCTGACTCGCCGCGCGCAGACCACCGAGCAACGCATACTTGTTGTCGCTCGAATATCCTGCGATGGCCGCGCCGATGATCCCAGTGCCTGCGATCGCAAAGATATAAAGGATCCCGACGTTGAGATCTGCGACCTGAAGCGGAATGGAGGGTCCATCGATGGGGCCGACCGACGGCAGCTGCTCGAACAAATGGTCCCAATGAAGCGTCGGCCCGAAGGGAATCACCGCGAACGTCGCGAACGCTGGGATCATCGCGATGATCGGCGCGAGCGAGTGCAAGAGCTTGTCGCCACGCCCAGGGATGAAATCTTCCTTCATCGCGCACTTGACCGCGTCCGCCAATGCGTGAAGGCCACCGAAGATCGTGAGTCGGCCATCCACGAAGAGGTATGGCAACACCTTCCCGAGCACGACGTGCACGATCGAAAGCGGAAGCGCCAAGAGCATCAGGCCGCCCCACGTGTGCCGAACACCGAACACAGGCTCGGTGAAAAGCACATCGCTCGAATGGCCCAACGCGACCATGAACAAGCTGAGCACGAAGAGCCCCGCCGTCAGCGCCGCCACGGCGAACGCACCGAGCTGCAACGCAGGAATCAGCTCCAGCAGCGCGCGGGGCATCGGAATGCCGCCGAGGTAAGGACCGAGACGGTCCTGCACCATCGCGCTCTGCCTTCGCTCTGCGAGCACCAGCACCGGCGCGAAGAGCAGGAGCAGCACCGCGATCACGAACGCGACCTTGAGAGCCGCAGCGAGTATCAACCACCCGGTATCCATCGCTCTTCCCTCATGCGCCGAGAGGCGCTCCCGGTGCCGGCGGCCTCGAACTCAGCCTGAGCGGCGGCGTTGGCATGGCCGCACGAACATCAGGCAAACGCTTGAACGTGAGCTCTCGTCCAAGATGCGCGCCGATCTCGACCAACGTCTGCCAAGCGCTCTTGATGCCCATCGGGGCCTGAACCGCACGCTCGAACTGCTGTGCCTTGCCCTGTGCATTGACGAAGGTGCCACTCGCCTCGACGTGGGTTGCCACCGGCACGACCACGCCCACTCCCGACTGCGTCGCGATCTGCACGAGCGTGCCGAAATTCGACGAAAGATTCACGTGCGGAACATCCGCCAGCCCCGCGAGTTCGGCCACGGTCTCGGCGGCATCGGAACCAAGCGAGAGGAT
This sequence comes from uncultured Sandaracinus sp., assembly GCA_964481145.1. Lineage (GTDB taxonomy): Bacteria > Myxococcota_A > Polyangia > Polyangiales > Sandaracinaceae > Sandaracinus. The sequence goes on along the minus strand of CAYZTA010000102.1, from coordinate 5,224 downwards.
CGCATCGACATGCTTGGCTGCAACGTCGTCGGCGAGCTCCTTGGTGCCCTTGAGCGCTCCACCGGCGATGGCCTGTGCACCTGCGCGATTTGGATTGTTGTCGGCGTTGCGCAAAATGGCATCGGCCTTCCAGCCCTCATTCGAGCGCGCCGCCAAATAAAGCGCCTGCGAGCCGAGATGATCACGACCGAGCTTCGCGAGCACGAAGTTGTCTTCGTTGGAGTGCTGCGCGCTGAACACGACAGCGAGCCGCTTTGCTTTCTCGAGCACGCGCGCGGCCGCTTCGATCGCAGTATCACGCGGCACCTCGACCACGCGCCCATCCTGACGCACACGCCCCGTGAGGATCCGATCCTCGTGGAAGCGCTTGTACGTCATCATGCCGTCGTCGCACATCCAGAACTCATTCACGTCCGCGTTGTCTCGTGGGCGCAAACGGTAGACGCGCTGATCCCGCGGATCGAAATCGACCCAGCTGTTGCAGCCCGTCGCGCAGCCATTGCACACGCTCGGCGCGCTGCGAAGGAACCATACGCGCGCCTTGAATCGGAAATCTTTGCTCGTCAGCGCGCCGACAGGGCAGACGTGCTCGGTCATGAGCGTGTAGTCGTGATCGAGCTTCCGACCCGGCGAGAGGACGATCTCGTTTTTGTTGCCGCGCTCGCGCATGTCGAGCACGTGATCGCCGACGACTTCGTCACAAAAGCGAATGCAGCGCGTGCACATGATGCAGCGCTCGGCGTCGTAGACGATGGTGGGCCCGAACGGCACGGCTTTGGGCTTGTGCACCGGCTCGGTGTCTTTGCGCTTCAGCGTCTTTTGCGTCTCGAGCCAATAATCCTGCAGCTTGCATTCACCCGCCTGATCGCAAATCGGACAATCGACGGGATGGTTGAGGAGCAGGAACTCTTGTACCGACGCCTGCGCCTTTTGCACATGAGGCGCTTTGGTGACGACCTCCATCCCTTCTGTCACTTCGATCTGACAGGCGGGTTGGAGCTTGTTCTTCGTCGCCTCGACGTAGTCTTTTTTCTTCTCGTCCCACGCAAGGATTGGCAACGCCATCGGCCTTGCGCTCTTGATATCGACCAAGCACATCCGGCAATTGGCCGCAACCGAGAGGCCCGGATGCCAGCAATAGTGCGGAATCTCGATCCCCTGCCGCCATGCGGCACGAATGATCGTATCCCCGGGCTCGAACGCGATCTCCTGACCGTCCAGTTTGAACGTCGCCATAGGCTCCCGAAATCTCGCTAAGTGGACTCGATCGCTTCTCAGCGATCGCACTCACCGCCGATCATGTTGATCGATCCGAAGGTCGGCACGATGTCCGCGACCATCTCACCGATCATCATCTCACGGCAGGCTTGAAGGTTATAGAAACATGGCGGTCGACACCGCACACGATAAGGCGTGCCGCTGCCATCACTCACGATGAAGAACCCGAGCTCTCCATTGCCGCCCTCGGTGAACGAGTAACACTCGCCCGCGGGCACTTTGACGCCCTCCATCACGATCTTGAAGTGCGCGATGGTGCCTTCGATGGTGTTATAGACGGCCTCTTTCTCTGGGAGAATGAAGCGCACATCCGAAGTATTGATCGGTCCTTCGTCGGGCATGCGATCGATGCACTGACGAATGATCTTCATCGACTGTCGGACCTCTTCGAAACGCACGATGAAGCGATCGTAGTTGTCCCCGTCGACGCCCACCGGAACATCAAAATCGACGTCCTTATAGAACATGTACGGGTTCGCTTTGCGCACGTCGTAATCGACGCCCGTCGAACGCAGCACCGTCCCCGTCACACCCATCGCGATCGCTCGCTCTTTCGTCAGCTTGCCGACGTCCTGAGTGCGGTCGAGGAAGATACGGTTCTTCAGCAAGAGCGCCTCGGTCTCGAGGAGCACCGTGTCGATCTGCGGAAGGACCGCGAGCACACTCTCTTTGAGCTTCGGTGTCGGAGGAGCTGCCATTCCTCCGATGCGTCCGAAGGAGTGCGTCATCCGGGCGCCTGTCTCTTGCTCCAAGATGTCCCAGATCCAATCGCGGACCTTGATGCACCAAAGAAATGGTGTGAACGCGCCGAGCTCCATCGAAGTCGCGCTGTTGCACGTGAGATGATCGGTGATCCTCGAGAGTTCTCCGAGGATCATTCGGTACCACGTGCAGCGCTCCGGCACCTTGATGCCGGCCAGCTTCTCGACTGCGAGGGAGAAGCCGACGTTGTTGAGCATCGGCGAGACGTAGTTCAGGCGATCCGCATAGGGATACACCTGAGACCAGTTGCCACGCTCGCAGCTTTTCTCGAAGCCGCGATGGAGATAACCCGGCTGGATGTCGACATCCATGACCGACTCACCATCGAGCTCGAGCACCATGCGAATGGTGCCGTGCATCGCCGGATGCGACGGACCCATGTTGATCCGCATCGGCTCGGCAGGAAGCTCGAGCGTCGACGCGTCATCCAGCTCCTCGTAGAAGGGCTCCATCGTTTCCCCTCAGTCCTCCGCGCTCTCGGCGCTCTCTTCGTCTTTCGACGTATATTCGATGCCCACGCTGAGCGCGGGCCGTTGGTGTTGCTGAACACCGATCGCCGGCGACACCTGAAAATCGCGCCCTGCGAGCCGCTCTTGCCAATCGATGCGCGACCAAGGTTGCCCTTCTTCCGGGCCGAACGGCGGCAACTTGTCGATGCCGGGGACGTCGCGATAAGGAACGAGCGGCTGTGTCTGCGAGATCGAATAATCCTTCCGCAGCGGGTGCCCGATGAACTCTTCGTAAAGAAGGATGCGGCGCAGGTCAGGGTGCTCCTCGAAGCGGATCCCGAACATGTCGAAGACCTCGCGCTCCGGCCAGTTCGCGCCGGGCCACACTTCGAAGAGCGAGGTCACGGCCTCGCCTTCTCCGACACGCGTCTTGATCTTCACGCGATGATTGTGCTTCATCGAGCGCACGAACAAGGCGAGATCGAAGCGCGGCAGATCGGGCTCGCGCAGCGGGTAGTCCACCGCCGTGATGTCGATGAAATGATCCATCGCAAGATCGGGCTCGTCGCGGAGCGCGCGAGCCACATCGCGCCAATCCTTGGGCGCGACGATCGCCTGATCATCACCGAGCAATGAGCTCGTCTCGAGGATCCGATCTCCGAAGATCGCCTTCAGTCGATCGAGGACTTTCTTGCTCACGCGTCAGCCCTCCTCGCCTTCAGGGTCGCGAGATCCGCGAGAGACCGGGATGGCTTCACCCGTCCGATCTTCGATGAACGCACGAGAGAGCTCCTCGCCTGCGCCGAGCGGAGCCGCTCCTTGTGCTTCCAGCTTGCGTTGCCCGTAATAAACAGCCGTTCCCTTCTTACGGAGCTGTGTCATCTCGGGGATCTCCCGGGGCGGCACGACGAGCGGACCCCGGGTTCCCGAGGTGATCTTCTGCTGAAGCAGCATGAGCCCATCGAGCACGGCTTCGGGGCGCGGCGGGCAGCCGGGGATATAGACGTCGGTCGGGATGATTTTATCGATACCCGGCACGGTCGTGTAGTTGTCGTAGAAGCCGCCGCAAGAAGCGCACGTCCCGAACGCGATCACGTACTTTGGATCGGCCATCTGCTCGTAGATCCGACGCAGGGCGGGCGCTTGTCGTTGGACGATCGTGCCTACGACCCAGAGAAGATCCGACTGACGCGGCGAAAACCGCGGTGCTTCGGCACCAAAGCGCGCAAGACCGTCGTAGCGCGGACCATTGAGCGACATGAACTCCATGCCACAGCACGCCGTCACGAACGGATACTGAAAGAGGGACCACTTGCGTGCCCACGACACGAGAGCATCGAGCTTCGTCGTCACGAAGCCCGAATCGCCTCCGCCCATCACTACCTTTCCCACTCGAGCGCTCCTTTCTTCCAGGCATAGAGCAGCGTCACGCCCAGGACGAGCAAGAAAAGCAGCATCTCTACGAAACCGAACCAGCCGAGCGAACGGAACTCTGCGGCCCACGGGTAGAGAAACACCGCCTCAATATCGAAAACCACGAACAAAATCGCGGTGAGATAGAATTTCACGCTCAACCGAACGTGCTGCGCACCCGTGCTGGCCGACCCTGATTCGTAAGGAATCATCTTCTCAGGGGTCGGATTCTTCGGGCCCAGCACCGACGCGAGCACGAAGAGCAGAAGCGGGATCGCGAGCGCGACCGCGAGCATCAAAACGATGGGAAAATAAACCTCGAACATGGGGCTCGATTGCCTCGAGGAGAGTCGGCCGACCCGCGTCTTTCTCCAGAAAAGGCCGCGAGGGCGCCCCGAAAAAAGGGAACGCCGGCCGCGGTTCTAGGCCAGTCAGAAACGGGTGTCAACGCAGGGCGAACGTCTGCCGTCGAGCCGAACACAGAAAACCGCGGACCACATTTGGCTTGCGGCCCTCAGAGCGAGCTCACTTTCTGCTTGAGAGCATGCTCTGCAACTCTTCGATGCTGAATGGAGGCTGACGACGGTGAAGCACAACGTGACAGTTTGGACAGACGGGTCGTAACTCCGCGATCGGATCCACCTCGTAGTCCTTGCCACCGCACTCCGAGAGCGGACGAAGGTGATGCACGTGAATCACGCCATCAGCGACCTCTCCGTACACGATCGCGAAATCAAAGCTGCAAACAGAGCAGATCGCTCCGTAGTGCTCGATACATCGACGCCGCGCCACCGGGTTGCGCTCGTAGGCGTTGACACGAATGAGCCTGACAGCTCCCTCGAGCAATGGACCTTCGATCACTTCGAGATCGTCTACGAGCACGCTACGATCAACGGAGCAGATGCCCATGGCGAGCACTGCATCTCGGAGGGCTGGGCGCAACCTCCAGAAGAACCGGTCACGATTCTCGGAGTACCGTCCTTCTGCCACGACGTGCCACCACCGAACGCTTCCATTCACACGCCGAGGCGGCTCGGCTTCAACGGCCTTCGTCAGCGCCTTCGCAAGCTGGACGATGGCCCCATTCAGCGCGGCATGGTGCGACAGTCCGAGCAGGAGAGCGATCTGACCGGCCGACAGCTCATTTCCTTTCGCGAGGCAAAGAGCCGATAGGAGACCGACCTGTATCGGTGAGAGTGAATCTCGGATCCGTTCTAGCGCAAGCGCATAGTCTATATCAAAGGCAACATTGCCTGCGAAATCCCCATAACAGGCTGTTGATAAATCCATCGGACACGATCCTGCCATCGGCCCGACTTGAT
>CAYZTA010000101.1:0-12678 GCA_964481145.1 uncultured Sandaracinus sp. | reverse complement strand
CATGCCCGGTGAAGTCGCCACCTTCACGACTCCAGCGAGACTTGGATTTTCGTGATCAGCGGACAGGTGAAGATCCGTCGTGAGAAAACGCATTCAAAAGCTGACGCGTCTATTCCTCAGCAGAAATCCCGAGTATGCGACGATAATTATTGACTTGCGGGCCACGGGGGAATCGCTCGATGTATCGCCGCATGCTCGACTGCGCCTCTTGGGTGCGCCCCTGCATCTGATATACGTCGACGAGCAACGCGAGCTCAGCGGCACTTTGCCCATGCTCGAGCACCGCGATCGCACATCGGGTGTCTCCGCGCGCAAGGCACGCGCGCGCTTCTCGCAAGGAGGACCTCCCCTCCGGAATCGCACCCGCCTCCTCGACCACTTCCGCAGCTTCTTGCCGCGCCCGCGGACGCGTCTCGCGCGCAACTTTCCTCGCGCGAGGAGGAGCACTCGAACGCACGCCCTCCGATTCTTCTTCATCGCCCTCCCCCTCTTCGGATGGAGACGAAGATGGAGACGCAGGCAGAGCGGCGACGGCCGGCTCTGACGGGACGATCACCTCCGCCGGGGCCACCACGGGCGCTTGGGCAGGCACCACCACATGCTCGAGCTCGATCGCACGCATGTCATCCGAGCCGGCATACTTCAACGCGACTCCCGAAACCAAGACGAGCGCACCCACACCTCCGAGCACCCAAGGCCACACCGCTCCGAGATCTCGAACGACATGCGGCCACTCTCCGCGTGTGGGGGTCTCGCGGACCACGAGCGCCAACGGCTCTACCTTCTCTTCTCCTTCATCTTCTTCCTCCTCATCCTCGTCGCGAAATCGAGGATTGGGAGGGCGCCGCTCATCGAGCGGCACGCGCTCGAGCACATCTTTGAGACAAGCCCCAAGCTCCCCCGCGTCCTTGGGCCTCTTGCCGGGATCTTTGTGCAGACACCGCTCGACTACGTTCGCGAGCTCTGCCGGTACATGAGGAGCCACCTGACCGAGCGGTGGATGAGGATCTTTGATCGCATTGGCCATCACCGCGTTGGCCGTCTCGCCCGTGAAGGGATGTTGCCCCGCCAAGAGCTCGTAGAGCATCACACCCACCGACCACACATCCGCCGGTACGTCCGCTTTCTTGGCGCTCATCGCTTGTTCGGGCGCCATGTATTCGGGCGTCCCGAACGTCACTCCACTCTGGGTCGAACCCCGCCGCGACACCTCACGCACGAGCCCAAAATCGAGCAGCTTGATCGAGGTGTTGCCCGCATGATCGGTCGCGATGAAGACATTGTCGGGTTTCAGATCGCGATGAACGAACCCCTTCTCGTGCGCACGCGCCAATGGCTCACACATCTCGAGGATCAACTTCACCGTGCTGCGAGTCCCCGGCCAGTCACGCCTCGTAGCGGAACCGAGGCTCTCCCCCTCGAGCAACTCCATCGCCATGTAATACGAGCCGTCTGCGTCGATCCCCGCATCGAAGACCTGCACGATGCCTGGATGATCGATCTCCGCTGCCGCGCTCACCTCTCGTTGAAATCGCTCGACCGCTTGCCTGCCATGACACAGATGCGGATGCAGGATCTTCACCGCGAGCTTCTTGCGTGAGAGCGCGTGCTCCGCTTTGTAGACGACCCCCATGCCGCCTTCGGCGATGCGGCTCTGAATCTTGTATCGCCCCGCAACGATCTGAGGATCGACTGGCTTGGGTGGCTGGCTCGAGTCTCCTCGTTCGATCTCGCCGGACGCCTCGGTGGGCACACCTGTCCCTTGCCCGCCGGAAACGGCGGGACGACGCGGTGTGGTCGCGGCAGGGTTGGTGCTCACGCGGCGAATGGTAACTTCGACCATGGCCTCGTGACCAGAAGCCCCTTTGTGCCTACCTTAGGGCCCATGCCACCGCCCTTTCCCATGCGCCTCGAAGGCGCGCTCATTCTTCTGGGTGAGGACCCAAAACGTTTGGCGGGGGAGCCCAATTTTTCCACGGAGCCAGACTGGCGCCTCGCCGATCCCCGCGCAATTCGAATAGCTCTCGCGCGAGCAAGCGCGAAACCCAGCGGTGGGTGGGTGGTGCTCGATGCATCCCGACACCTCAAAGAAGCGGGTGGACCTCGGAAATACGAGGTCGCAGGGCGCGAATGGGTGGCTTGGTGGACCCCTCGCGGACCTCGAGCCGCCCCTGATGCGTGTCCACATATGGGCGCCTCGCTCTCCACGGGGCGCGTGGACGCCCAGGGACAGCTGGTCTGCCCGTGGCATGGCATGCGTCTGTGCGACGCCAAGCATGGCGGCTGGGCGCCGCTACGCACCCATGATGACGGAGTCCTCACATGGATACGCCTCGGCTCGATGCTTCATCCCGGCGAAACGCCCACTGAAGCCCCGTTCTTGCCTCATAGACCGGCTCGTTTCCTCGATGCGGTCGTCCGGTGTGAGCTTCGATGCGAGCCCGAGGACGTGATCGCCAACCGGCTCGACCCTTGGCATGGCGCTCATTTCCATCCTCATTCGTTCGCTCGATTGCGCGTGGTGACGCAAGACGACGAGTCGATCACGGTGCGCGTCGTCTACCGCATCCTCGGGCGCATCGGCATGGAGGTCGATGCGCGCTTTCATTGCCCCGATCCTCGAACCATCGTCATGAGTATCGTGGCCGGCGAAGGCGTCGGTTCGGTCGTCGAAACCCACGCGACTCCCGTCGGGGTCGGACGTACGGCCATGCTCGAGGCCACCCTCGCCACCTCGTCTCGCCCCTCCATGGCGTGGCTCCCGCGCGCGACCTTCTTACGTGGGATGGTCCATGCACGCGCCGCGCGTCTCTGGAAAGACGATGCCGAATATTGCGAGCGAACCTACGCGCTCCGCTCACGAAAACCGCATGCTCGCAATGAACCCACGCGGCGGGATCGACCACACGGACTCTCCACGCACGTCCCATCGGTCGAGGAGTTGGTTGGCCGCGAGTAGACCGCTGGCAGCCGCTCGCTCCATGAGCGCGGTCGGAAACGTGAGCTTCACATAATCACCCGCGAGCGCGATGTTGCCGTAAGGCGTCGCGACCCTCGGACGATGGGCATGACTTCCGGGTGCGAACCCCGGTTGATCGCGATGAATCGTCATCACCTCGTGGAGCACACGTGCACCGCCGAGCTCTGGATAGAGAGTGCGCAGCGTGGCCACGAGATCGTCTCGCACCTCACGTGGATCTTGGTCGATGGCGAGACCCACGGCTTGCAGCTGCACGACGCTGCCCCCGTGGCGAAGGGCCCAACGATGGCTCTCTCCTTCGATGCGATCGAGGAGGGTCACCGTGTCGAGCGCGCCGAACCCCGTCGTGTGCGCGAACGCGGGACGTTCTTCGTTGGCTCCTCGATCGAGAAAGAGACGCAACACCGCAAAAGGCGCGCTCGTCTCGAGCATCTCGATCGATCGCGCGAACGCAGCGTCCTCCTGCAAATCGGATGAAGATTCGATCAGCGCACGAAGCCCCGGCACGCACGTCGCGATCACCGCGCCCTGACACTCGACGACATCTCCATCCGAAAGGTGAACGCCCATCACGCCGATCTTGTCGCGCGTCACGCGGGTGACGCTCTTTCCCAATCGAAGCTCGACCTTACGACGCTTCAAATAGCGCTCCATCGGCTTCCAAATGACGTCCGAGCTCGGCTCTTCGAGCACGTCGAAGCACATGCCCTCGGGGTTGCCCAAAAAATAAAAATGGAGCCGCGACACCATCTCCGCCGCGCTCACCGATTCTTCACAGTTGAAGACCGAGCGCGCAAACACGCGGAACAGCATCTCGCGCGCGTGTTCCGGGAGCGCCAAACGATCGAGCCATTCGCGCGCCGAGCGATCATCGAGTTCGCCATAACTGCGCGCGGGATCGAACGTCAGCATCGCTCGAAACGACTCTCCATCGATGCGGCGCAAATCGCCGAGCGCGACCCACGGCGTGCGACGCAACAGCGCGAGCAGATTGAGAGGCGCCGTCGTGGGCAACCTCGCAAACGATTGCCTCATCCCATGGGGCCCGAGCACCGGATAATCGGAGAGCGCCGTGAGAGAAGCGAGCTCGGGATCGACCCTGCGCAGAACCGAACGCAGGTTGTAGTAATGCCGAAAGATGGTGGGCAGGGCCCGCTCCATCTGAAAAGGCTCGCCATCATCGAAGCGCTCGGTCCACGCGGCGAGCCGCCCGCCCAAATGTTTCTCCTTCTCGACGAGCACGACTTCTGCGCCTCGCTCCGCGAGCACACACGCCGCGCTGGCGCCGGCGATGCCGCCCCCGATGACGACGACGCGCGTGCCCGGCTCGACTTTTTCACGCGTGCCCCGGAAAGCACCGCGCAACTCGCGTCGGCCGAGCCCGAGCCGCTCGGACAACTTCGTCAATGCCCTGCCCTCACGACCGGTGCGTGCGCAACGAAGCTGTGCACGATCCCGCGCTGCCAACCATCCATTCCATGGGTATGGATCTCCGTGAATCCAGCCCGCGACAGCCGCGCCTCGAACGCGCGAACCCCATCGAACTCGCGCACGCTCTTCTGCAAGTAACGATAGATGTGCGCGTTGCCGTTCGTGAGGAGCCCGCCAGGGATGATGATGCCGTAACAAACCGCATCCCAAATCGCACGAGACGAAAGCGAATCGCGCACCGAGTATTCGTGAAACACGATGGGCGCCCCGGGCGCGAGGAGCGCACGCACGTTCGCAAGACAGAGGTCGGGATCGGGCACGTTGCGGATCCCATAGGCCATCAGAATGCCGTCGAATGGCCCTTCGATCCCCGAGGCGCGCGGATCCATCGCATCGCCGAGCACGAACTCCACCCCGCGGAGTTTTTCTTTTCGCTGGGCCTTGTCGATCATGCCGCGCGAGGCATCGAGCGCCACGAGGCGTGCGCGCGGATACACGTCACGGAGCGCTTCGGTCGACAAGCCCGTGCCACAACAGAGGTCGAGGAGCCTCGGCGAGGCGTGTGAAATCGCCAGGCGCTCTGCGCTCGAGCGCAGGTGCCGGTGATAGCCGGGATTGAGCCCGGTCAGGATGTCGTAGGTGTGAGCGACACGATCGAAATCGTTCGGCACTTCTCGCTTCCGTTCGAACATGGTCCCCTCGGGTTTCGCCTTACGAATCGTTCTCGGATGCGGCGTCGACAAGAAAGCGAGTTTCGGACAATGGTGGCTCGTGGCCACCCGAGCTCCATCGTATCCGAGCGCTTGCTTCCTCCCCGATGGCCTCGGCCAGAAGCACCATCTTGCGAGCGCCCGTCGTGAACGCCCGACCGCTGACGCTATCGCATTTGCGCGCGCGAATCACGCGTCCAATGTCGCGATAGATGAGAGCGGCTGCACGAATGGCGATCCGTGTGTCCGAAGGCAACGCAGCAATGCCAGAAATACCACGTTCGTAGAGCCTTTCCGCTTCGGTGAGCACTCTCCGAACGACGTGTCCCAAGCCAGCAGAATACCTAGGCTCAATGAGGAACTTTTCCTCATCGACCTGTTCTTGCCTCATCCATGTGAGCGGCACATAGAGCCGTCCATTTCGCGCGTCCTCGCCCACATCACGCGCGATGTTGGTCAGCTGCATGGCTGCGCCGAGGTCTGCTGCCCGCGAGAGCGTGCTGCGCTCACGACGCCCCATGAGCACCGTCATCGCGACGCCCACGCTCGAAGCGACCCGCGCAGCGTAGGAGAGCGTGTCCGAGAGCGTCTCGTAGGTGCGGCCTTCGACGTCCCAAGAGTACCCCTCGAGCAATGCATCGAGCGCGACCTTCGGGAGCCCATGGACCTCGAAGAGCCACGCGAGCGCGCGGTCCACGGAATCGGAGCGCGGTCTTCCAGCGCATGCAGAGTCGAGCCGTCGCCTGAGATCATCGAGCGCTGCGCGAGGGTTCGAATGCGAATCCACGAGATCATCGGAGACCCTACAGAACGCGTAAAAAGCAGCGGATTTGTCGAGCATTCGTGAGGGAAACGCGCGTCCGGCGAACGCGAAGCTCTTTCCGCCTCGCGTCAATATCTCGCGACATACGGCGAGGTCTTTATCCAGCGTCGTGGGAGGGCTCACGACTCACCGAGGTACGCCGAGAGATGCTCGGGATCGGGAACGACCGTGTCGAGCACCCGCGCGCTCGAGAGCACGCCAGGCATTCCACCTCCCGGGTGGGTGCCGGCGCCGACGAGGAAGAGCCCTTTGATGTCTTCGCTCTCGTTGTGCGGACGAAACCATGCGCTCTGATGAAGCACCGGTTCGAGCCCGAAGGCCGCACCTTTGAGTGAGAGGTAATCGTCCAAAAAATCTTGGGGATCGAGAATCCTCGAGGTCACGACAGACGACTCGAGTCCCGGCAAAACGCCCTCCTCGAGCACTCTCGAGATGGCTCTCCGGTAGCGCTCGCTCGTGCTCCTCCAATCGGTGCCGCTCTCGAGATGAGGCACGGGCGAGAGCACGTAGAACGCGTCGTGCCCTTCCGGAGCCATCGTTCGATCGGTGGCGGTCGGACGATGCAGATAGAGAGAGAAGTCTTCGGCGAGAGTCTTTCGATGAAAGATGTCATCGAGCAGCGCTCGATATCGAGGACCGAGGACGATCGTGTGATGCGCGACGTCGTCGTATCTTCGATTCGTCCCGAAATACCAAACGAAGAGGCCCATCGAATAACGCGATCGCCGATCGAGCCGGTCATCGGTCCACGTGCGCCGATGCTCTTTGCGGATCAAGTGTCGATACGTCCACGCCGAATCCGCATTGGAGACGACGATGTCCGCAGGCACGAACTCGTCTTCTCCAATCGCGTTCGAAATCCGCACGCCGCGTGCGCGCGCCTTGTCGACGACAATCTCGGAGACGTTCGTCTCGAGGCGCATTCGCCCTCCGAGCGTTTCGATGAGACGCACCATGGCGTGCACGATCTGCCCCGTGCCGCCCTTCGCGAACCACACGCCGTGTTCGCGTTCGAGAAACGCGATGAGCGTGTAGATGGACGAGGTCGAAAAGGGATTGCCCCCCACGAGCAACGGATGAAACGAAAAGACCTGTCGCATCTTCTCGTTCTTCACGTATTTGGCGACGAGCCCATGCACGGTCCGCCAGTTCTCGAGCCGCATCATGTCGGGGATGACCCGCACCATGTCGTGGACATGCCCGAAGGGCGCATGCGCGAGCGCCTCGAAGCCGATTCGATAGATGCGCTCGCTGTGCTCGATGAACTTCTCCCAACCCGCGACGTCTTCGGGAGAAAAGCGCGCGATCTCGGCGCGCATCTTCGCTCTATCTCCGGTGTAATCGAACTGCGATCCGTCGCTCCACCGGATGCGATAGAAGGGATCGATCGGCACGAGCGTGACGTCGTCCTGCATCTTGCGCCCGGCGAGCGTCCACAGCTCCTCGAAGAGAAACGGCGCGGTGATCAACGTGGGGCCCGCGTCGAAGACGAAGCCGCGATCATGAAACACGCGAGCGCGTCCTCCGGGCTGGTCCAACCGATCGAGGACACTTACGCGATATCCGCGAACGAGGAGACGAATCGCGGCCGCGAGCCCGCCAAATCCCGCGCCGACAACGACCGCGTGAGGCGCATTCGGAGCGCATGGCCTTGGCGAAGGACGCTCATTCAAGCGCGTCCTTGGAGCGCGGAGATGCTTCATCTCATTCGATAGAGACTCGATGACCGAAAACACCCACGGAGCCTACTCGATGAACGCTGCTTCATCGAGGCGTCATGGAGCCTTGCTCGATATGCCAGTCGACTCGCCCTTCGCACAAACGGATCAGCTCGGGATGAGTCGTCGTGAGAAAGACTTGGCCGCCCATCTCGGCGAGCTTGGAAAAGAACCGCTCGTTGCGCGTGCGATCGAGCTCACTCGACACATCATCGAGAAGCAGCGGCGGCATTCTGCCCAGCCGCCGTGCGAGCACTTCGAGCTCGGCGACTTTGAGGGCGAGCACGAGCGTGCGCTGTTGCCCTTGCGATGCGTGGTGCTTCGCGCCGCGTGCGTGCACTTCGAGAACCACGTCATCCGCGTGAGGACCTTCAGCCGTGAATCCTCGTGCGATGTCTTTGTCCAGCGAACGCGCGAGAGCCTCGGCGATTTCATCTTCTCGAACTCGAGGTGCATAACGAATTTCGATCGGAATCGACTCCCCGAGGATCATCCGCGTGGTCTGCACCGCGAGCGGCGCGATCTCACGCACCAACTCACTCCGCGCCTGCACCAACATCGATCCAGCACTCGCGAGAATCGGGTCGAAAGAGGTGATCGCACGCCGATCGGGGACATCCTCGCGGAGCAATCGATTGCGGCTGCGCAGCGCTTTGACGTAGTGCGAAAGTGTCGCGCCATAGTTTGGATCGATCTCTTCGAGCATGTGGTCGAGCAGCGCCCTGCGCGTGTCGGGTCCGCCCTGTGCGAGCTCGAGATCACCTGGGTGAAAGAGCACGATCGGACAGACGCCGAGCCACACCGAAGTCGAGCGCGGTCTCTTGTCATCGAGCCCGAGCTCACGCGCCTTTCTCCCGGCTCCAATGTCTGCGTGCAGCCGTACCTTGAGCGTATGTGGCAACCCCGGACCACTCACTTTGGCCGCGATGGTCGAGCTCTCTTTGCCGCGCTGCACGAGCTCCTCGGTCGGCGCCCCCCGAAAGCTCCGGAGCGAACCGAGATAGAAGAGCACCTCGAGCAGGTTGCTCTTGCCTTGCCCGTTGTCTCCGAAGAGCACGTTGAACCGCGGCCCCGGCACGAAATCGAGCGAGCTCAGATTTCGAAACTGACGAACGAAGACCTGCTCGAAAAGTAGCGGTTCCAATGCACCTTTTTAGATGCGCATCGGCATGACCACGCCGACGAACACGTACGTGTCGCCCGCGGGCTTGATCACCCCGGGATCGAGCTCGCCCGAAAACTCGAGCGCCACTTCGTCGTCCCCGAGCGCACCAAGGACGTCGAGGACGTAGCGCGCGTTGAATCCGATCGTGAGCGGGTCCCCTACATAATCGACATCGAGCTCTTCGCTGCCTTCGCCGATGTCGGGGTTTTCGCTGACGATGCGGAGCGAGCCCGGTTGGACCATCATCCGCACACCGCCGCTCTTGTCGCTCGAGACGAGAGAAATGCGGCGCATCGCTTCGACCAAGATCGCACGTGAACAAATGACTCGTTTGTCTTGGTTCTGCGGGATGACCTTGCCGTACGGCGGAAAAGCCTCGTCTGCGAGCTTCACCGAGAGCTGGACGCCCTCACGCCGGAAGAACGCGTTGCCGCCCTGAGAAGCCACCCCCACGGTCGCCGGCGTTGCCACCTCACCCTTGGCCGGCTTGTCCCCTTTGGCGTCCTCCAGGAGGCGCTTGAGCTCCCCAATGCCCTTGTTTGGGACGAGCATCGAGAAGTTCACCATGGGGCTGCCTTCGCGGAGGCGGTGCTCGCACTTGCTCAAACGATGGCCATCGGTCGTGACCATCCGCACCACGTGTCCCTCTCCCTCGAAGAGGGCCCCCGCGAGATGGGGCCGAGTATCGTCGGTCGACATCGAATAGGACGTCTTGGTGATGAGGTCTGCCAGCAAGTCCGCATCGACCGACGCGAACTCGACCTGACCTGGGGTCGGCAGCGGCGGAAAATCATCGCCTGGCATGCCCGGAATCCTGAAGCGAACCTTTCCGCTCCGAATTTCGGCGGAGAAGTTCGGGCCCACCGTCCATTGCACGTCCCCGTCGGGAAGGTTCTTGACGATGTCGAAGAGCGTGCGTGCCGAAACGGCAATCGATCCGCCCTGCTTCACTTCCGCGGGCGCAGTGGCGGCCACGCCGAGATAAAGGTCCGTGGCCGCAAAGCGCAACGTGCCGGTGTCCTCCGTGGTGAGGAGGATGTTCGACAGAATAGGCATCGAGCTCTTTCGGTCCGCGACGCCGTGCGTACGTGCGAGGCCACGGAGGAAATTCCGTTTGCTGATCGTCAGCTCCATCCGTGTGTCCCTCTGGCTCTTCTCGAAGCGAGTCCCCGTTGCCCGGCCCGTGCTGTGGGTTGCGGGAGATAGAGGACATTAGAATTAATTAATTAAAGAGATCGTCTTCGTCGTAAGCCCTGTGAATTGTGGTTTGATCCGCCTAAGTCCGCGAGATCATACCCATTTTCGTCCGGGCACCCAAGTGGGTAACCCGTGGACAGGGATAGGATGGAATCCATCCACAACGAGTCCCCAGGTCAATCCACTGGTTTCGAGCATCTCAGCCCACAACCGGTGGGAACTCTAGACACCGTTGCCCGTCGCCCGCAAGTTCGCGACAAACTCTTGTTCCCCATCCGCCGTCATGAGCACCCGGTAGAGCTCGGGACGCCGGTCGCGGAAAAATCCCCAGCTCGCCCGATAGCTGGCGATGTGGGCTCGGTCGAAGGTGGCCATGGCGAGCCCTTCTTCGTCTCGGCCGAGCTCACTCTGTTTGTCTCCGCGCATGTCGGCGCAGAACGATGAGCCATAGAACGTTTGCGTGATCTCTTGGCCGATTCGGTTGGCGGCGATGACCGGCGTGGCGTTGGCGACGGCATGCCCGATCATGACGCGCTGCCACGGGTCTTTGGTGTCGAGCTCGGGGGCGTGCGGTTCGCTGCCAATGGCCGTCGGATAAAGGAGGAACTCCGCGCCCAGCAGCGTCATCGCGCGCGCGCACTCGGGGTACCACTGGTCCCAACAGATCCCGACTCCGATCGTGCCGAAGCGCGTCTTCCATGTCTTGAAGCCGGTGTCGCCGGGTCGGAAATAGAACTTTTCTTCGTAGCCGGGCCCGTCGGGGATATGGCTCTTGCGATAACGCCCGAGCACATGGCCTTCGTCGTTCACGACGGCGATCGTGTTGTAATAGGCGCCCGGTCCGGCTTTTTCGAAGAACGAGACGGGGATCACGACGCCGAGCTCTTTGGCGAGCTTGGCGAAGAGCGCGAGGGTCGTATTGCCTTCGAAGGGGCGCGCTTCTTCGAACCAGCGCTCCTTTTCTTCGCAGCAGAAATAGGGCCCTTCGAAGAGCTCGCTCGGGAGCACGATATGGGCGCCGCGCTTTTTTGCCTCGCGCACGTGGGTGATCACGCGCTCGATGTTCTCGCTCCGCGAGCCCGAGAGCGCACACTGGATGGCCGCGATGGTGACTTCGTTCGCCTCGTTCATTGTTTCACCCGATCCGAGCTGTTGGCTGTTGTTGCGTGATGCAGTGGAAAGCGCCGCCGCCTTCGAGAATCGTCTTGGAGGGGGATCCGATCACCCGATGCTTCGGGAAGAGCTGCGCGAGCGCGGAGACGGCCTTTTCGTCCCATTGCGATCCATAGGTCGGCACGACCACGGTTGTGTTCGCGATATAGAAATTGACGTAGCTGGCCGGCATGATCTCGCCGTCTTCGTCGACCACGCGGCCAGGAGAAGGAATCTTCACCACGCGGAGCGCGCGTCCTTGTGCGTCGATCACGGATCGAAGTGTTCGATGAATCTCGTCGAGCACGTCGGCATTGGGATCATCGTAGCCCGAGGGCGCCATGCACACGACGATACCTGGAGCGACGAATCGCGCGATCGTGTCGATGTGTCCGTCCGTGTGATCATTGAGCAGACCGCGTTCGATCCAGACGATCTTCGAGACGCCGAGCGCATCGCTCACGACGCGTTCGATCGCGCGCTGATCCATGTCGGGATTGCGATTGGGATGGAGCAGGCACTGCTTGGTGGTGAGCACTGTGCCTTGCCCATCGACTTCGAGCGCGCCGCCTTCACACACGAAAGGCAGCGCGAAATGCGCGCCTGGTACGAGGGATTGTGCGCGCTCGCTCAAGTCTGAATCGCCTGGGAGGCGATACTTGCCGCCCCACCCATTGAAGACGAAGCGCGTGGAGCCGAGCTCGCCGCGCTCGCCATGAAGGAAGATGGGCATCGTGTCGCGCAACCAAATATCGCCGTACGCTTGCTGATGAAAACGAGCGTGGAGGCCGGAGAGCGCGGCGCTCGCTTGGGCGAGATCGGCCTCGGTGCGAACGAGAATGTCGAGCCGCTCACCGCGCGGCTCGTGCGTGTGCGGGTCGACATCGGCGATCGCTCGGCAGAGCGCGACGAATTCGGCTTGTGCGTCAGGGAGAGCTTCTTGCCAAAGCTCGGCGTGGCTCGGCCAAGCGAGCCATACGGCTTCGTGAGTTTCCCATTCTGCGGGCTGATGGAAACCGGCTTCTCTCGGTGTTTTGGTGGGCATCGGTGGAGAGGTGGTAGCACGCGCGCCGTGCAGGTGGCGGCCGCCCACTCTGGGCCGATGTCCATCACCCAGGCTTTGGCTCGTCGGACCACGACGCCAATGCGGATTCGAGCTTTGCTTCGAGCGGATCTTTTGCCGGAGCTTGTTCGACCAGTATGCGCTCAGGCCAGGAGATGATCACCGGAAGCGCGAGCCGCTCTGAAGCCGGTAGGAGCACGTTGACCAAGAAATGCTCGAGTGCCACGCGACGATCGCTCTCGGTTGCGTCTCGCCCCGTGTGTGCGCCTCTTCGATACTGCTCTGCTGCTCGCAGCTCGTACGCATCATCGTAAGTTCCTGTCCAATTTGCGTCGATCAGCCCAGCTTCGACAATCAGATGAAGTTCAGTTCCTGTTGCATAGCTAGAGCTCGTCCCAAAATACGAAATCGCTGATCTTTGACGGAAATATTGGGACGA
>CAYZTA010000100.1:0-12954 GCA_964481145.1 uncultured Sandaracinus sp. | reverse complement strand
CTGAAGATTTCATCGTGTTTGGCGCGAACATAGCTCAAAATGGCGGCGGCTGAGGGCAGATAAACCAGCACTGCCTGCACCAATAATTACCACATCAAATTTATGCATAGCGCTACGACCCAGATAATTTATTTAGTATATAAAAAGTGTATTGTGATTTCTGTATTCAAACCCTTTCTGTTATTTTTCACTCTCGTATCCGTTCACCGGGTGTAGCGCTTCCACGGCGGAACAAATCCACGCGGCGTGATGAGAAGCAGCGCATTCGCTCGCACTTCGATGCGGAAACGATCGCCTTGAACCCACTCATCGACGTTGATCTGAGAGGCGATGGATTCGTCATGGGACGATAGAATCGCAGGTCGAAGTGACGCGCCGCGAGGTGCTCGTACTCGAGCGGCGCGGGGTGATGCGCGAGATCGCCGACGACGTGCTCATCCCACACCCCGAAGAGGGCTCGGAGGACGCGGCGTTGCGCGAAGCGATCGCTCAGGCGGGCGGCGCGCAAGCGGCCCTCGGGATCGTGGTCGTCAGAGAGGGCTCTTGGGTGTCGACGGTAGGGCGTGATATGGCACCGATGACCGACGATTATGGATTCTCCATTCGATCGGTTCCGAGCACGAATGCGAGCCCCTCGAGGACTTCGCGCATTCGTGCTTCGGAAAGCGTGCCGAGCACGTCCATTGCACGCGAACGATCCAGCGTCCGCAGCTGGGTTACGTTCACGATACATGGCCGAGGGAGCTTCGCTTCCCCTTTTCGAAGGCGCACATTGCCTGGCATCGCGGAAAGCCGGAGCTTCGAGGTGATCGCCGCGACGATGACTGTATTGATCGCGCTGCGATTGAAACGATCATCTTGAGCGCAGGCCTTCGGCCGTTGGGTTCGGACCCAACGCCTGCAAAGTGAAACCAGAACACATCTCCTTGATGCATTACCAGCGCTCATCGTTCCAGGGTGCGCTGGCCTCATCCCACACTGCAGTCTCGCGATGCTGACTGGACTTCGTTTCTTCAGCTGCAAAGAGCTCGTTCAGTCGTGCGGTGATCTCGGCGTCACGTCCCACCCGCACCGAAGTTCGCAGCACCCGCGTGATGTACTTGCTCCTTGACTCCCCATGGGAACGAGCCGCGCGATCGACATCTGCGAGCACGTCAGCCGGAACGGTGATTGCAGTTTTGACGCAGGACACGGTGCAACGCCCCGATATTCGTAAACTGAATACCAGGGCCCGTCGTGTAGACGCTGCCCGAATCATCGGCCTGGCTGATGCGGCTATAGAAGCAGAAACCGAAGCTCAGAAACCCACGTTCCCGCCATCCAAACCACGATGGCGTTGTACGTCATGTGCGTCGCGCTCGCGAGGGCAGCCCACTTCACCGAAAAAGAATGGCGAAAGCCGCGATAGAGCACGCTTCGAGCTCTCGTCAATCGAGCATCAGATATTGTGAGACGGGCAATGTGTCTGGAGATACGCGTCTCTCCGCATCTTTGGCGAGCCGTCCGAGAAGTCCTCGGGCGCCTCGAATGACCAAGGACCATGAGCGAAGTCGTAAGAGCGCTCACTTGGTTGAAACGACGAGCAACGGATTGGCGTGATACGGCACAAACACTGAATATGCATATTCTTCGCAGTTCCGTTCGCTCTCACGGCTTTTGGGGGATGACAGGGTGGAACTGGCAAGCACGGATCGACTCGATGAAGGTCGCACTCGACGCGAGCGCTTTCACGCGCGGGCGCGTGCGATCGACGCTGCTCACATGCGTATGGCTGGTCGCGGCGTGTGGAAGCCCTGCGGTACCCGAAGATGATGCGATGGTGCCCCTCGACGCCGTCATATCCTCCGATGCCTGGATTCGTCCAGCGACGTGCGGGAACGGGGTCCTCGATGCTGGGGAACGCTGCGACGGGGTTGCGCTGGGCGACGCCACCTGCGCGTCGGTGCTGACCCCGATGTCCACTGGAACGCTCAGGTGCGAGGATAGCTGTCTCGCGTTCGACACGACGGCGTGCGTTTGCATGCCCCGACAGACGTGTGAGCCCCTCGCTTGCGGCGAGGTCGACGATGGGTGTGGCGGGCGCTTCGATTGCGCAGGGATGTGTCCGGACGGGCTCGAGTGTGGTGACGACGGACGCTGCGCGCGCAGTTGTGTGGGGATCGTGTGTCCCGGTGGGACGAGCTGCGAGGACGGGTTTTGTGCGGGAGCCCTGGACGATTTGGTCATTGATGTGCCCACGGCTGTCCTGCGCGTCCGTGTGTCGCCTCGCGGATCCGGGCGCCTTCGTGTGATGCGCTCCAGCTCACGCTCTCCGGACGTGGAGAAGGTGCGACGCTCCCGCTCCGCTGTCCCGAGGGGACAGCGGAGTTCACTGTCGCGCACGGCAACTACCGAGTCCACGTCCGGAGAGCGGGGCGTACCGCGGCGATCCATTCGAGCGAAATCGAAGTTACGGGGCCCACCGAGATTGAGCTGCCGATTGTCGGGCATCAAGTGTCCGGCGTCCTCCGCATCGATGGAGTGACGCCGCCATCCGAGAGCCGCTATTGCCCAGCGCCGTCCGACAGCGAGCTCGTGTTTCGCGCTCGGCGGTCTGGTGGGGTCGTACGGGCTCCCCTCGACTGCACTCGCGGCTTCGCGTACGGCCCGCTCGCGCTGGAAGAGGACATCTACGATGTGGAGCTCGAGCTCGGGCGCGACGTTCGCACGGTGATCGACTTCCGGCATCTGGTGGGCAGCGTGGAGGTCCTCGCTGATGATCCAAGTCTCGAGATCGACGTCGCGACCCAGCAGATCTCCGGTCCGCTGACGGTGGGCGGCCGCACGCCACCAGACTGCAGCGACGAGCGTCGTGTCTTCGTCATCAGCGAGGACGAATCGACCGAGATCCGGACCTCCATGCGCTGCGTTGAAGGCCAGGCGAGGGTCGACATGCGACTGCCTCGCGACCTCGACCTCTCGTCCCTCCGCATGGGGTATACGACGTTCACGGTCGCAGATAGAGGGTCCTCCTTGCTCTGCCGCGGGTCGGCTCGGATCGTGGGCGACGGTGAAGGGCTCGACCTCGAGTGCGACGTGGTGGTCATCTCCGGAGAGCTCACTGGCGACGGGGTACCCTCGTCTTGTTCGTCCGGCGGAGATCCGACCGTGTCGTTCGAGGGAGCAGCACGCTCAGCGCATCAGCACGTCCGTTGTCAGAGTGGACGGCTGAGATTGCCCCCGACCCTCGTGCCGCGCGGACCGCTGCGCTTCCGTCTGGACAACGTGTGGGGACAGGGCGACTTCTCCGTCGATCGACTCGACACTCCGCTCGAGTTCGCGACGACGTTGGTGTCGGGGGTGGTGTCGTTCAGTGCTCCCATCGACTGCGCGCTCGGCGAAGCGCCGCGTGTTGTCCTCCACAACGAGGACGTCGCATTCAGCACGGACGTCGATTGTGCGGATGGCAGCTACGAAATTGTCGCGCTGCCGGGCACGTACACGTTGTTGTTGAGGTTCCATGCCACCACCTCCATGGCCACCGGTCCGCTCGCGTTCGGGGACATCGCGGTCGGGGTCAACGATCTCGTACGGAATCTCGACGTGGAGATCATCGAGGATGACGTGGTGTCCATCGCGCTCTACCTCGATGGTGTTCCGTTGACGGGCGATGCAGGCGAGGTCCTCATGCTTTTTGGAGGGAGCTACCTGCGCGATAACGAGCTCACCGACGGTGCGAGGCTGGTCTTGCCCACGCACGCTTACGAGCCTCGCGTGCACCTCGACGTGGAACTCCACCAGTGGCTGTTTCCGTCAGACTGGAGTGGCGACTTCGATCTTCCGCGGATGGGAGAAGTCCGATTGAACAAGGAGACCAGCACTGTCGCCGGCCGCATCACGTTCAATGGAGCCGCACCCGCCGCGATCTACTGCAATGGTGGGACGATCGGATTGCTCCGCATCGGGACCACCACCGCGCGGATCGGCTGTGACGGAACGTTTGGACCCGCGCATGTCGAGGTGGGAGCACAGCCCGTGGTCGTGACATTCAACAGCGAGACGAGCCCGGTGGCCGTGGGTTTCGAGGGGCCCTGGCTCCGCGTTCCGTAGCGTCGAGGAGCCGGAAGCAATCGCGGACGTTTGTGCCGTTTCTGGCGAGAAGGAGCTGGGGTCGCTTACGATCGCGCCCTGGAGGTTTTCGATGCGTCACGGCTTCGTTCCGCGGTATCGCCGCACCATGCGCCACTTGCTTCGTTCACGAGGACAAGCCGTGGCGCTCGACGGGTTTCGTTTGATTGGCGAGCGCATCCTCGATTGCTCGGCGGAGGGCGTTCTTCTTGCGTGCGACGATGGCGTCACGCTCGGTGAATCGGTGATCATTTCGTTTCCGGTGCCGAGGAGCCGCTTGATCTTCGACGCAGAAGCGGAGGTCGTGCGCATCATTCGAGGTGAGCGAGAAGGAGACCCTGGCTATTGCGCTGGGCTTCGTTTCGTGGACTTCGACCGTCGCGATCGCCTCGCGTTGGGAGTGGATCTCCGCGCGTTTCCGCAGATCCCGAGACGATTGCGCTGGGGAACGAATACGCGGAGCGAGCTTTCCGTCCGCGCGTCAGAGGCGACCCCTTGGGGGGCGAGCAAGCGTGTGCTGAGTCCCACGGTGATCAAGCGGGCGATCGTCGCGATCGGGTGAGGCGATTCGAGGCTTCCTTACGTTCGATCCGTCAGGCGCGCCCGCTCGAGCCGCCACGGGTGAGCACCACCGCGCCGAAGCCCGCCAAGCCTGCGCCGATCAAGAGGAGCGTCCCTCCGAAGGGGACCTGCGCTGCGAGGAAGAGCACCGCAACGCCGGCGGCGAGCTGCAGCACAGGGCTGCCTGCGAGCTGCGGGACAGGAAGGGCGCGACCGATCCAGGCGGCGACCGCAACGAGACCGCTGTAAAAGGCGATGGCGGCGACCACCATGAGCAGGAGCGCGGCGGGGATCCCGATGAGGGTGATGCAGAGCACGACGAAGAGCGCGAGCGCGGCCAGCGCGGCAAGCACCCCGGTGAGCGAGGTTCGCACCGGCGCCTCGCGCACGCTCTCGATCACCGCCTCGAGGCGCGCGCTGGCGAGCCCGAGCAGGACGAGACCGTAGACGAAGAGCAGCGCGTGTTTGGCGGCGGAGCCCATCAGCGTGAGCAGCCAGTGTGGCTCTGCGGCCCGCGGGTGATCGAGGTGCAGCGTGATATCGGAGACGACGGAACCCACTCGTCCCAACGGATCGACGCGGACCTGTCCGCCCATCGTGACAGCCTCGCCGCGCACGACGGCGCCAGGGCCGATGATGACGTCTCCGCCCATCGAGACCGCGTCACCGAGGACCTCGCCCTCCACTGTCACGGTGCCACCGAAGGAGACCGCGCTGTCGACGACCTCGCCGCGTCGCACCACGACGTCGTCGCCGAAGGCCACGCGATCGCCGCTGCTGGAGACGGGCGCACTCGGAGAGGGGGCGGTCGTCACCGCCGCGTTGTCGTCGTGTGCGAGCGGTCGCACGATGAGGAGCGTCGCACCGCGCTCGATGTGCAGCGGAGCGGTCCCCACGATGGCAAGCACGATCTCACGGAGCGGCGCGCCTTGAACGCGAACATGCACGGTGGGGTCGTCGGGGAGGACCCCGATGAAGCCGAGCCCGGCCGAGGCAGCGGCGCGTTCGAGGGCGATCGATGCAGGGACGCCCTCGGCGACGACGGTGAGCGACTCGGTCTCGGGCCACGTGCCGTGGAGCTCGGGCGCCTGAGCGTGTGCAGAAGGAGCCCACGCGAATCCGACGAGGAGCCACGCCGCGATTCGCGGTGGACCGAGCAGCGTACGGAGCGGCGCAGCCATGAGTGCGAAGAGCAGCGTCAGCAGCACAACGAGCAGCTGAAAGCCACCGGGAACCGCCGTGTCGATCGCGCGTCCCGTCGCGGCGAGGAGGCGCAGCGCTTGGGTCAACGCGCTCGCGAGCTCCCCCGCGGCGGGCAGCGGACCGAACGAGAGCACGCCGAGCGTGAAGGCGAGCCCGAGCCCGAGCGCGCCTGCGCGCAGCAGCGTGTCGCGTGAGGTCCGCGGTCGCACGGCATCCGCGATGAGAGCATCCAGCGTGACGGTGTCGAGCGCGCCCGCATCGAGCCAGTGAGCGACCACGTCTCGTGTGTTCCGCGCATGCTCGATTCGAGCGGCGCACACCTCGCAGCGCTGTCCATGCACGCGCAGCGCCTCGGTGACGAGCCGTGCTTCGTCCGTGGCAAGGGCCTCCACCGCCGCATCGGCGAGGTGCCCGTCGAGGAGCTCCGTCAGCGTATGCTCATCTGCTTCGTATCTGTCCATCACGCCTCCTCGATCGCGGCGCGGAGGCGCGCACGCCCCCGGTGCAGCCAGGTCATCACGGTCCCGATCGGCACCTCGAGCACGCTGGCGATCTCTTGATAGCTGGCGTCGCCGAGATGGTACATGAGGATCGCCTCGCGCATGGGTTCGGGAAGCCCTGCGAGGGCGCGGCCGAGCGTCTCGGCGTCTTGTCGCAGGATCGCACGGTGCTCGGGATCGCCCGTGCTCGCCGCAGCTTGCTCGGGTTGCGCCTCGTCGTTCTCCTCGAAGGTGCGGCGTTCGAGACCGCGCCTCCTCAGACGATCACGGCAGACGTTCCGAGCGACGGTGGTGGCCCAAGCGCGGAAGCTCCCCCGCGCGGCATCGAAGCGCGGCAGTTCGCGCAGGATGCGCTCGAACGAAGCTTGCGTAGCATCCTTTGCATCGCGGGCGCCGACGATGTGCGCACATGTTGCGCTGATGGCGCTGGCGTGGACGCAGAGCAGCTCGGCGCACGCCCTCCGATCTCCTCGGAGGGCACGCTCGATGACCGAACCATCTGGCGCGGCGTCCACCTCGGGCACAAGGGCGCTCATCGGGAACCACAGCATCGACGACATCAGTCCGCTCAGACCGCGTCGGGATAGGCGGCCGTGCGATAGTCCCCGGTGCCAGCGAGACGTGGGCGGCGGTGGTTGTGGAGGGTGATGATCACCGCGCCGAGCCCGACCACCGCGATCGCAGCGACCAGCAGCCCGCCGGCGAAGGGGACGAGCGAGGCGATGTACAGCGTGAGCACGCCCGCGGCGAGCTGAGGGACGGGATGGTGGCGGAGGCGCTCGATGGGCAGCACCGCACCGATCACCGCGGCCCCCGAGGCGAGTCCGACCTGCACTGCCAGCCAAAGCGCAACGCCGCCCGCCAGCGCGAGCGGGATCCCGATCAGCGTGAGGGTCAGACCGATGAGAGCGAGCATTGCGATGAGGAAGCCTCCGACGCCGATGATTCCCATGCGACCGGGCTCCTTCACCATCGTGGCCTTGATCGTCTGCATTCGATCGCCGAATGCGCCGAGCGTCGTCAGGCCGATCACGAAGAGCAGGAGATATCCCGCGAGGTGCTCGAGACCGTCGCGGAGGGTCGTGCGTGGCGTGGCCAGCGAGAGCGGCACGCCTTCGTCGAGGTGGAGGTGACGCCCGCCGATGTCCACACCGTCGGCGATCTCGAGCTGACCGCCGAGGCTGATGACGTCCCCGGCGACGGCGTGACGTATCACGGCGTCCCCACCGAACGCCGCGACGTCACCGAGCACGTCACCCTCGATCAGCACATCGCCACCGAACGCGACGACATCGTTCACGCGCTCACCAGCGCGGACGTGCACGTCCTCACCGAAAGCGATCCGATCTGTCAGCTCCTGCGCCGACACGGGGCTGGCCACAGCGAGGAGGGTCACCCAGCACATCCCAAGCAATCCACGCATGTTCATCTGCTCCTGGGCCGCGCACATGGCCGCCCATCCCTTCTCTACGGGCGAGCCGTGCACGTATTTCAGAGCGAAGACGATTTCGTGGCCAGCTCACGGCGAGGGGAGGGCGGCGAGAGCGTTCGAGCCAGGTGATTGATACCCGGGGCCCTTACTCCATGCCCATGGTCCAATTGACGCATCCCATTTCACAGCTCGGATTGTTCGAGACCATAACCCCTGCGACGGTGCCTGCGATCGCACCCGCGACGAGCACGCCGCCGATCACGGTCCAGAAGGGCCAATCCTCCCAAATCTCTCGCTGGGTCTCGCCGGTGTCGGCCTCACTGACTCGGAATGCGGCTTCAGGGGCGGAGAGTGTGCTCCCCGCAGCCTCTTCTGGAGTCGCGACGGTGGCTGCCACTGGTTCTGGGGTCACACTCGGAGCCACCGGCTCCGGACCCAAGATGGCCAATCGCTCTCGGGCAACTTCGGCTTGTGAGCCATTCGGATCTGCTTCGAGATAGCGCGCATAATCGGTCCGCGCTTGGCTCGTACGACCCGACTCACGAGCGCATTCCGCCATGTTGAACAGGAAGAGCGCGCGATTGCTGAGCGCGTATCCCGCCTCGAACTCTCGATAGGCTTCGTCGAAATGCCGCTCGGCGACGAGCGATTGTCCTGCTTGAAAATGCGTTCGCGCTTGGGCAGCCGTGTCTGCTTGTTGAGCCGTGGCGATGCCGCTGCTCAATAACATCGTGAGCGAACAAAAAAATCCAAAAAGCGCTCTCATCATCCATCTCCTCTTCATCGAATCGTATGCAAAAGTACGTTTGCGCTGGGTGCGCGATGTTCAGGACGTTTTTCCATGAGCCACATCACGAGATCGTTGGCGATCACGGGAATTTCGGGAACCCGCTTTCTCGGCTCGATCACAGGTTCGTGGCGATGTAAATCGACGACGACAGCCGGAGATACGTGCTCGAATGGCAAAGCCCCTGTGAGCGCGCGATAAAGAGTCACCCCTAGCGAATAGAGATCGGCGCGGCCATCGGGTGTGATTCCATTGGCTTGCTCTGGTGCCATGTATGCGGCCGTTCCGAGGCTCCATCCGCTCTCGGTCAAGCGCGCTTCATCGAGCAAGAGGACATGTCCGAAATCGAGCAGGATGGCGGCAGGATCACCGGAGTCTGGGATGATGATGTTCGACGGTTTGAGATCGCGATGCACCATCGACGCTGCGTGAATCGCGCGAAGCGCGCGAACGATGGCGATCGTGATCGGTCGAGCTCGCTCCCAATCGAGGCGTCCTTTCGACAAGAGCGCTTCGAGCGTGGAACCTTCGGCCCATTGGCTGATGAGATAAGGCGCGCCATCCTGTGTCTGTCCCGCATCGAGCAGTCGAGCGATGCATGGGTGTTCGACGGCGCGTTGGGCGCGCTTCTCTCGTAAAGCACGTTCATTCCAAGAGGTGTTGAGGAGCGCTCGGAGTGAGTAGATTTTGATTGCGACAGGAGCGCTCTCGTGCACTCCGCGATACACACTCGCGATGTCATTTCGTGCGATGAGGCGCTCGAACTGAATGCCATCGATGTGTGGAGGAGGCTCGAGATCAGTCACGAGGGGGGATGTCTGGCCGTGCTTTGCCATGATCGTCACTCCGCAAAGGGGTCGACGATGATGGTTCGAGGCCCCCTCTCGCGTGGACGAGGCGGAGGGGAGGTGGCTTCCGTGTCGTCGCCCGGCGATGTGCGCGCTCGCACTGGACGACTGGAGCGCTCTGCGCGGTGCTCCGGGGGGGAGGCAGGCTCGCTCGGAGGATCGACGCCCACGAGGGGTGCAGTCTCGACTTGAGTTTGAGTCTCGACCTCGGCCTGAGTTTGAGTCTCGACTTGAGTTTGAGTCTCGACTTGAGTCTCGACCACGGCTTCCACCGGAGTTTCCGTCGCCTCTGTCTCGGCCTGGGTTTCAGGGGGTGATTGGGGTGCAATGAGCGCAAACGCGATAAGCCCCAAAAGAACGATTCCCAAACATACACTCAGGAAGATCGCCACTTTGCCGGATTTTGAAATCGGCAATTCGACTGCGGAGACCGCCGTGGAGCGCTGAGGTTCTACCCATTCGCTGACCGCATCGCGGAGCTCGTCCATCGACTTGAAACGATCGGCTGGCAAATACGCGAGCCCTCGCGCGAGCGTCGTATCGATGATGGCGGGGGTGTTGGGAAAACGCGCGCTGACCTTCGGTACAGGCCGCGATTTGGAAGCAAAAATCTGCGAAGTGTCACCTTCGAAAGCCACCGAGCCGGTCAGCATTTCATAGATTGTGGCTGAAAGTGCATAGACATCGGTTTCGGGGCCCACCGCCCCTCCATACATCTGCTCGGGTGCGCAATAGGCGGGTGTGCCGATGAAGGTGCCGACTTGGGTGAGCTTCGAATCCGTCCTTCCTCCGGCGCTCGTCAACGCCTTTGCGATCCCGAAATCGAGCACTTTGAGCGTTTCACGACCGTCTGGACCTTTCGCCAAAAAGAGATTGTCCGGTTTGATGTCGCGATGAATCACCTGCGCCGCATGGGCGCGTCCAAGCGCGTCTGCGGCCTGCATCACGATGTGTGCGACGTCGGCCGGCGACATGGGCCCCGTGTGCGCGATTCGCTCACCGAGCGTCTCCCCTTCGAGGAGCTCCATGATGGCATAGGCACGCCCGTCTGAGAGGGACCCGAAGTCGTAATATTTGGGGATATGAGGGCTGCCAATCGCGCTCGATGCACGGGCTTCTTGAATGAAGCGTTGAATCACCTCGGAGGACGCCGCGACTTCCGGCAGGAGCACTTTGATCGCGACTTCAGTGCCGATCTGCGGGTGAATCGCGCGATACACCCAACCCATCCCACCCGTCCCAATGAGTGAGCGCACGCGATAACTCCCGATCATGCTACCGACCAAATCGGTGGGTTCGATATCGGCGGCTGTATGGAGTGACAATCGTGTGAGCTCAGTTTCGATGTCACTCGCCGTGGGGCGCGCTTTGGGATCGAGCTCCAAACATCGCAAGATGAGTGAATCGAGCTCACGCGGGACGCGCGTGCCAGGGCGGCGTTCTGATAGAGACAGCGCCGGGTCTCGCAGCTTGGCTGCGACCATCGAGACGGGGCTCGCCGAGGCATAAGGCAATTCGCCGGAGAGCATTTCGTAGGCGACCGTCCCGAGCGAATACACATCGATGGCGCCATCTTGTTCGGCATCACCGCGAAGTTGCTCGGGCGCCATATAGGCCGGAGTGCCGATCATTTGGCCGGTGGCGGTGACACGATCCGTTCCAAAGATCGTGCGGCTCACCCCGAAATCACAGAGCTTCACCATGTCGCGACGGCCAGACGATTGCTCGAGAACGATATTTTTCGGGCCGATATCACGATGAATGACGCCGCGATCATGGGCCACCACCAAGGCCCGCGCGACTTGCACCAAAATCGGGACGGCACGCGCCCAGGGCATTTTGTTGTCTTGCTCGGAGAGGACCGCGGAGAGGCTCTGACCTTCGAGCCGATCCATCACGAGGTAATGAATTCCGAGCGTTGCGTCATGACCGAAGTCGGACACGGCCACGATGTTTTCGTGATGGAGCTGACTTGCCAAACGCGCTTCGCGGAGAAAGCGTTGCGCATGTTCTGCGCTCGAGAGCTCGGGGCGCAGGACTTTGACAGCCACCCGTTTGCCGAGCACCAAATGCCTTCCTCCGAAGACGAAAGCCATTCCACCTTGGCCGAGCAGCTCTTCGATGCGATATCGCTCACCGATCACGAAGGCGTCATTCGCCAACTCTCCGTCTCGTGGACAGAAGAGATGATTTTCGAAAGGTGTATCGCAACGCGGGCAGCGATCGCTGCGCGCGATGACGCGAGTTCCCGAGTGACTCGGCACGGCGAGCGGGCCGCTTCCGGTGCCGAGCTGGGTCCGATTCGTTGGGATCACAGGGTTACCCACTGCACACCTCGTGGTCGTCCCCATCCTCTTCGAACTCTTCTCGACCCGCGTACCCGTCGTAGCGGAACTTCTCGTGGTCGATCTCCCAGCGCTTGAGGAGTCGGTAGACGTGGGTTCGCGAGAACCCCAGCTCCATGCACACGCGGCGAATGTTGCCGTTGTGACGCTTCAGAGATTTGAGCAGAGCCGCGGGGCCTGCAGAAACGCCGGCTCCCTGGGTTCGGTTGCCTTGTAGTTTGTCATCGGCATAGGTGACGCGTTTGATATGCCGTGATGCGCCGGAATGAATGGGGAGAGCGGTGAGAGGCAGGACGCCATGGCTCGTCAGCAGCGCGTTGCGAAGCACGCTGTCGAGCTCGCGCACATTCATCGGCCAATCGTAGATGGCGAGCGCTTCCATCGTCTCGAGATCGAGCTCACGATCGCCGGCGCCGGCGCGCGTGAGCAAGTATGAGCAGAGCGCAGGGATGTCTTCGGGATGATCGTGCAGGCGCGGCAGACGGATCTCGACGCCTGCCAAACGCGCCAGTAGATCCGCGCGAAAACTACCGCCATGCACGCTCCCCGCGAGATCACGATGCGTTGCGCTGATGACTCGAACGTCATATTTGCGTGACTTCTCGGAGCCGAGCGGACGCACGATTCCATCTTCGAGCACGCGAAGGAGCTTGGGTTGAACCGAGAGTGGGAGTTCTCCGACCTCGTCCAAGAAGAGCGTACCTCCATGGGCCGCTGCGAAGAGCCCTGTGCGCGCGTGAGCACCCGTGAATGCTCCGCGAACATGACCAAAAAGCTCACTTTCCGCGAACGCCTCCGAGAGCGCGGCGCAATTGACCGGAATGAAAGGGCCGAATCGTTGGCTCTTTTCATGGAGCAGACGCGCAGCGACATCCTTGCCCGTCCCGGTTTCCCCGAGAATCAGGACGGAGAGCGAGGTTGGTCCCACGAGCGAGATCTGTCGCCGGATCCCCGCGAGATCGCTGCCGCCCACCAGATCGAGCGAGGGCTCCGAAGGGACCCAAGGTTCGGTTCGGAGGGCGACGCGCAAAAGCGTCTTTCCAATCCGGACGATCGCGCCGTCATGCAGCTTTGCTTGGTTCTTGACGCGATGCGCATTCACGTAGGTGCCGTTGCTGCTCCCGAGATCTTCGAGGAACACATGTTCATCACTCGTGTGGATCACGGCGTG
>CAYZTA010000099.1:5919-13061 GCA_964481145.1 uncultured Sandaracinus sp. | reverse complement strand
TTAGTCTCGCCCCCGCCCGCGCTGTGCGGATCATTCAAGGGTGAAACCTCGAACGGGATCGGCAATATAAGGCGTGAGGCGTGGTTTCGGAAGTTATGCCCCATTGTTCACTGGTGCTTCGTGAGAACGGCATGACCTCCGCGAAAGCCTCCAAGGACTGCACCGACCACACCCTTCAGCCTGACAAACAGCCCTGTTCATGGACCGTGGCCGTAAGTTTCAGGTCAGAGGTGGACGGCGCGGTCCACGCAGTACGCGTGAGCGCGGATGCGGCCACACTGCGTGGTGAGCCAGAGGATATCGAACGAGTGCGCGTCTGCATCGAGCATGCGCTCGAGAGCGCATCGTTCGGATGCTCCGCGAGTGGTCCGGTGACCGTCGAGGCGACGCTGTGCATCGGTGATTGACCCAAGGACAAGTCACTGATCCGAGGCAGGCCTTAGGGGGCGTCTTCAAATCCTCCCATCGCCTGGCTCGTTCGCGGAAAGCTGATTACAACTGCCGACCTTCATGCAGCAGCTTCTCTCGGTCAATGACACGCTTTGGATGTGGGCCGTCCCTTCCGTGTGGGTCGTGACGGCGATCGTCCTGACGGGTATTTTACGAGCGCCGCAGATTTTGCTTCTGCGAGATGGCTTTCGAAGCGCCCTCGTTCACGATCCCCGCGCCCCTGGGACGATGCCGCCGGGCACGGCCGTGCTGCTCGGCGCGGCGATGACGCATGGCAGCGCAGCAGCGGTTTCCGCAGCGACTGCGGTTTCCCTCGGTGGCGCCGGAGCGCTCGCGTGGCTCTGGCTCTTCGGGCTTCTGATCGCACCGTTGCGTTATGCCGAAACGTGGCTCGCGCGCACCGCTCCTCCAGGACAACCCGGTGCGATTGCACGCGGCAGCCTCGCGTCGAGATTCATCCACGATTCGTCGCGCATCGTTCGCGGCACCGGAATCGCACTCGCCGTCCTCGTGCCGCTTGCGGGGTTTGCCTATGTCGGTGGAGTGCACGGCGAAGCCGCAATGGATGCGGCCGAACGTCTCTTGCCCGGGAGCGCGCAGTCCATCGGGGTCGGAGTTGCAGCCATCGCGGCGATTCTCGTTCTTCCAGCGCTCGCCAAACCGGCCCCTGCGGCTTCCGTCATGCTGGGATGGCTCGCGCTCGGGGCCGTGCTCACGGTGTTCGGTGTCGCATTGATCGCGATTTCTTTCGACATGAGCCGGGGGGTTGGCGCGCTCTTCGTGTCCATCGAAGACGCTTTTTCGGGAGCACCCAATGTGGGCTCGTTTTCAGGTGCGCTCGCTGGAGAGATCGCGGGCGTGGCCATGCTCCATGGGCTGCTGCCTTTGGCCTCGTCGTTGGGCGTCGATGGAGCGCTGCACGCTGCCGCACGCGCGCCGCTTGCACGGGGACAAGCCGCGGCCTCGATGCTCGGGCCTTTTCTTCACGTGATCCTTGCGACGACGCTTGGGCTTTCGTTCATCGCCACGGGGGCATTTCATCGGCGTGTCGAGGATGTTCGCCGACTCGATGAAGTGACTTTCTGGGAATCGGGATTCGAAACCGTGAGTCAGCGCCGGGAAGCGGAACGCGCGTTCACCGGAACGCTTCGCGTCCTCGATGGGGAGGCGCGTGCGCGTCCGCTCGAGCTCGGTACCGAACGCGGCATGATCACGGCACCACGTTTCATTCACGCCGATGGAAGCCCCGGCGATTTTGCGATTCGCGTCGATCACAGCCGCATCACGGCGTATCTGGTGCCTGAAGAAAACGGCACCCTCACACAAGTCCCGCTTTCACGGATCTCCGAAATACGAGTGGAAGGCCGCATGCTACCGCGTGCAGGCACATTGCTGGCGGCTTCGATGGTTCGTGCTGGCGGAGAGGCTGCGTCTCGCATCGTGCTCACCGCGCTACTTTTTCTCGCGGCGATCGGCGCCGCGGGATGGGGCGTCGCGATTTCGCGCTCGATGCCCGAACAGATCGGCCGCATCGTGGCGTTCGTTCCAGCCCTCGGCCTCTTGCTCGCTGCGACTGGAAGCGCGCCGTGGCTCGGTCCGATCGGTCGCCTCATGGCGGGTGTGCTCGCGATCGTGGCCATGCTCGGCATCTTGATGAAGACGCGTGAGCTCTTGGTGTTCGCATCGAGCAAGACTATACAGTCTCGCGTTGAGCGCGATCCTGTATAGTCGTTTCTTTTCGGAGGGTCCGACTCTGGTTAGAGGGTGACCCGCCCCCGCGGAACAATGACCCGCACGGTCCTGTTCACGAGCACCAGATCATCTCCCACGATTCGTACTTCGATTCGGAAGAACTGATCGTAATCCGCGGGAAGCACGGTTTCGTTTCTCAGCACCAGCTCGAAGTGTACGGATGTGCCAGGTCTGACCTCGAGAAACGTGTCCTCGACGCCATCGATGGGTCTTCGATCGGCACGTATGGGAGGGGTTCCGCCTCCTGACACCCGCGCCTCCATGGCTGTGATCGCGCGTACGAAACCGAGCGAATCATCGGGTGTGATTCCATACACCTCTTCCCAGAAGACGGTGTCGAGCAAGTCGGAGATCGAATCGACGATCGCCGTCGATAGCCCGGTGCCGTTCGATGCGACATCGAAGACGAGAGGACAGACACCACCTATCGGGTCCCGTGTCTCTCCGCGAATGCCGGTATGACATCCGTCGGCTTCGGGAGGTACGACGGCATGGGTGTCGATGGCCAACCGTTCGAGCTCTGCACGTGGCGTGGGGCCCGAAGCGACCCCAATCGCGTACACACCCATCGCGCGAAGCGCATCCGCCGCCTCTTCGAGGGAGTGCGTTCCGGGAAACATGGGCTCGTAATCGATGGGCCGATGGGAGGTCGCATCCGTGACATGCACCACGACCCGCAGCGCGCCTTCGCGAAAGCCCACTCCACCGTGTTCGCCCCGATATGGGGCGATGAACGTCGTTCCGTCGTGGACGTAACCAGCGCCCGTCGCGATTTGCCAAAGCGCCTCGGCACCTGATTCGGGAGCATCTCCCCCAATCCCAAGTGGATCGTCGAGCGACGCGACGGCCGAGCCGACACGTGTCAGATCGGTCGTGATGGGCGTGACCAGCCGGAATGGAAAATCCCCTGGAGAACCGAAGGGAGTGATTGGGAAATCTTCGAATCGTCCCACCCCGATCGCCACATTCGGGACACGTGCGGCCAAGGCTGGCACGATGCTTCCGTTCAGATCGCGTTGGAGCGCATCGATCTCTCCTCCGAAACTTCCGGTCGTGTCGATGGAAAGAAATACATCCAAAGTACCCAGATTTGCGCTGATTTCGAGAGGCACGCGCACTTCCGAGCCTTCGTATGGCAAACTTACTTCGAGATCGGCGGGCGGCAGGCGGGGGGACGTGTCAGAACGTCGCTCGCTGCCACTGTCGTTCGGCAGCGGGCGGGCTCCATCACTTCCATCGAAGGGAGTGGTTCCGCTATCTCGGGTGGGCACGGTGGGTGCTCGCTCTTTGCACCCGACGCAGAGGATGGCCCAAACACTCCATAAAAAGGCTTGGAAGATCCAGAGCCTCAGCGGAATCAAAGGAGACATTTGTCTCCTTTCGAGGACGGGCGTCTTGTTGCGAAGGGTTCAACATATACGCCTTCCACGTCCAGAGCGTGGCATGATTCGCGTCTCGACCCAAGACCCGAAGTGCAGAGCTCTTGTTGACATCAGCACAATGGAGCGACCATCCTACCTTCTTCGAACCCCTCCTCACCTCGGGTGAGCCCGACCGTGGCTGGGATGTACAAACTCGTCATTGCAGACGACGAAGGTAAGACGACCGTCGTTCCGCTCGTC
Source organism: uncultured Sandaracinus sp. (assembly GCA_964481145.1). Classification (GTDB taxonomy): domain Bacteria; phylum Myxococcota_A; class Polyangia; order Polyangiales; family Sandaracinaceae; genus Sandaracinus. The sequence continues at coordinate 9,237 of CAYZTA010000099.1, read as the reverse complement.
CGTGATGAAATCACGATCGGACGGAAAGAGGGCAATACCATCCGTCTGACAGATCGGAACGTTTCGCGACGCCATGCGAAGCTCCGCAAAGTCGCTCAAAACGGGAGCGGGGAGGGGTACCTCGTCGAGGACCTCAAGTCCTACAATGGGGTCAAGGTCAACGGACGTCGGGTAGGGGGGGAGATCGTCCTCAAGGCGGGAGACCAGATCACGATAGGTGATTATCAGCTGGCGATTCAGCTGGAGGATGGCGCCAACCTCGCGGTGACGATTCCAGAGGCCACGATTCCTCATGGAACGGGGCAAGAACCGAGCACCGAACCCACGGTGGCGATCTCGAATCCACCGCCCCGGATGGTGGCTCCTCAGCCTCCTGCGCGCATCGTGATGACCTCACAGCCGGCGCCCGGCGCCGAGTTCGCGCTGGCACGTCCCGTCACGCGCATCGGTCGAGCTGAAGAACTGGACGTCTGGATCAACCATCGTTCGATTTCACGTGAGCATGCCGAGATCACGAACGACGGTACGACCCTCAAGATTCGCGACCTCGGAAGCGCCAACGGCATGCGGATCAATGGTCGGGAGATCAAGCAGGGCCAACTGAAATCCGGGGATACGCTGGAGTTGGGCCAGGTTCGCTTTCGGTTCGTGGGGACGGGCGAGCACTTCACTTTCGAGTTCGATCGGCATGCGGTGGCCGATACGGATGTGCAGCGTACAGAAGGGCGGACCAATCGAGTTCCGGTCGTGATGGCCGCCGGAATCGTGGTGATCGCCATCATGGGTGCCATCGGGGTGGCGACATGGAAGTCGCCGACCCGCCCAGAGACCCCGACCATCGTCATGGGCCATTCGATGACGCAGGTAGGGTCGGAGGTGCCCCACGAAAGGACCCCCCCCGCTGAGGAAGTGATCGCGGCCGCGGCATCGACGGAAGCATCCATTGCCGAGGCCATTTCCGGTTGCATCGCAGCCCGGAACGACGGGAGCTTCGATCTTGCCCTCGCGCACGCCAGCGAGGCCCTCACGCTTCGGCCGGGTGAACCACGGGCGCTCGAATGCGAGGCGGGTGCACGACGAGATCGCCTCGAATTCGAAGTGTTTACTCGGGGTGTTGCGGCGCGTGAGCGCGGTGATTTGCCCGGCGCTTACCTCGCATTCGACGAACTTTCACCCGAGAGTCGCTATCGATTGCGTCCCGAGGTCGAGCAAACGATGCAGGACTTCGCGAGTGACGCGCTCGAGCGTGCGGCCGAGAGCGAGCCTGACGAGGCACTGCGCCTTGCTCAAACGGTCCTCAACATGACTCAAATCGAACGCGGGACGCGGGACACTGCGCAATCCATCGTTCGCCGCTCGCGCTTGCGAGCAGCCCGTACGGAACGCGAACGTGAACGATCGGCCTCTCGAGAGCGGGAGTCCTCGCACACAGGAAGTGCGGTCCGCGCCGAGTCGTCGACAGCGACCGTATCCACTGCAAGCTCACAAACCCCGCTCGATTTGGCCCGAGAATGTTTGGCGCGCGCAGACAACGCGTGTGTCGTTCGTGCGCTCGAGGGGCGAGCTCGCAATGAACCCGAATGGCGTTTGCTCATCGAGACATATCGTGCGATGAGCAATACGCCTCGGATGCTCGATTCGATGGAGCGTTACATCCAACGCTTCCCATCGGGACCGCGCACTTCTCAGTATCGCCAGATTCTTCTTCAACATGGACGTTGAGACGAGGGAACTCTTTTCGTAAGCCAAAACCCGTGACTCCGTTGACACCTTGCATGTCGTCAGCGAACATCGCGCGGACCGGGACAACCATGTCTTTTCGCGGCACGACACGAATGCGCTGGATCGCTCGGATCCTCGGCTTTTCCTTTTTGATGGCGATGGCTCCAATGGCGTCGCTCATGGGGCCAAGCCAGGCTGCCGCACAGGCTGGAGCGCTTGCGGCAGGCCAAGGTGGGATGGATCTCCATCTCTTTCGTCCCGCCGTCGATTCGAAGGGCCTTCTTTATACGAACGGCACCGATATCATCGGTCATCTCGCGTTCAGCTTTGGCCTCATCGTCGATGGTGGGTTCGGCATTCTTCCTTTCGATGCGTATGCGTACACACCCGGAAGCACCGAGGGGCCCGTCACCCGATGCAGTGGGCGATCGGATCTGCTGTGCGGCCGCATGGTGGACTACCTCTTCACGGGAACGCTGCACGCGAACCTCGGCCTCTTCAACGTGTTGGTCGTGGGCATTCAGCTCCCTTTGGGCGTATTTGCAGCAGGTCCCGATGCGACCATTCCAGGGATCTACAACCTCGGGAGTGGGCCGTCGGGGCGCACGACGGGCCTTCAATATCAAGGAATCGGACCGTTTTCGGCCCATGTGAAGGCACGCATTCTCCGTGCGGAGAGCAATGGTGGGTTTGGTCTCGCCGCCATTCTGCAGGCTGAATTTCCAACAGGAAGTGCTGCGGAATTCGTCGGGGACAACAGCGTCGTGCTGTGGCCGACCGTGGCCGCCGAGTGGCGTCCAGATCGGCTCTTTCGTTTGGGGCTGAATGTGGGCTCGCGCATCCAGCTCGGCGGTACGTGGCCCAATTTCCCTGTGGGAGGCCGGACGATCCCGGGGGGCGCGGATGGGACGATGTTTCAATCGCCCATCATCGATCCCGATCAACCTGGCAGGAACGTCCAGTACGGTCCGATGTTGACGTACTCATTGGGCGCAGGCGTTCGGCTGGGGGATTCACCCGTCGAGCTCACCGCCGATATCTATGGGGCGTCCATCTTTACGGCGATGACCCGTCGTGGAGGCCATTCGCTCGAGGGCATGTTGGGCCTCAAGATCTTCGTCGAGCGGAACAGCTACCTCGTGTTGGCGGGGGGTGGCGGCATTCCGATCGGCGGCATGTTGCAGAGCGATGCGCGCGGCATGATCGGCTTCATCTTCGAGCCGTCGATCGGCGATCGCGATGGGGATGGGCTCCGCGACGATATCGATCAATGTCCCGATGAACCCGAGGACTTCGATAACTTCGGGGATGAAGATGGCTGCCCCGATCCGGATAACGATCGCGATGGCATCCTCGACGTGGACGATGAATGTCCGATGGTTCCCGAGGATCGGGATGGCGATGCCGACGAGGACGGTTGTCCTGAAGGAAACGAAGGCGATCGCGATGGGGATGGCATCCTCGATGTGGATGACCAGTGTCCCGATGACCCCGAAGATCGCGATGGGTTCGAAGATCAAGATGGCTGCCCCGATCCCGACAACGATCGCGATGGCATCCTCGATACCGATGATTTGTGTCCCAACGATCCCGAAG
>CAYZTA010000099.1:0-5819 GCA_964481145.1 uncultured Sandaracinus sp. | reverse complement strand
AACGATCGCGATGGCATCCTCGATACCGATGATTTGTGTCCCAACGATCCCGAAGATCGCGATGGCTTCCAAGACCAGGATGGATGTCCTGATCCCGACAACGATGCCGATCGCATTCTCGATCGTGATGACGCGTGTCCCAACGATCCCGAGACCTACAACGGGACAGAAGACGAAGACGGATGTCCTGACCGCGGCATGGTGGTGATCGAGGAGAACTCGATCGTCATCCTCGAGAAGATTTATTTCGAGACCGATAGCGCCGAGATTCTTTCCCGCAGCTTCCCGGTTCTCGATGCGGTGGCGGCCACTTTGGTGGGCAACCCGCATATCACGCTGGTGGAGATTCAAGGACACGCAGACGAACGTTCGAGCGATGAGTACAACCTTCGTTTGACGTCGGATCGTGCTGCGGCTGTCGTCGAAGCGCTGATCCAGCGTGGTGTCATGCGCAATCGGTTGCGTAGCGCTGGCTATGGTGAGCGGTGTCCGATCGATCCGAGGCATATCCCAGAGGCGTGGGAGCAAAACCGTCGGGTCGAATTCAAAATCATTCGTACGATTGATGGCGATACTGGCGTCGAAATCGCTTGTCCGGCTGGACGGGAGTTGATCCCGCGCTGAACACGCGAGAGACTGTGGGTTGGCCGTGTTCGAGCACGGTCGACCTCGGCTCCGAGAGATTCGGATCCAAACAATTCACCCTTTTGTATTCAGGTTCTTCTCAATCTTTTTACGGGCGTCGCGATCAAATGGCGGAGAACGGTTTCGCGGACGCGATGCGAGAGGCCATCCTCTCGCTGCCGCAAGATCTGAAGGGCATGCTTCGAGTCATGGAGGACCCGGACCTCGATGATTCGGCGCGTGTGGTTGCTGCGGGTGCGCTTTTGCACGTGCTGTCGGGGTCCAATGCAATTCCTGGCGTCAAAGGGACGCTTGCATTGGTCGACGATGTGCTCGTGTTGAGGTTGGCGCTCGAGCGAATGGCGCAGACATCACCCGATGTGGTGGCGCAGCATCGTGAAGAGCGTTCTGAGGTCTTCGAGGCCTGGGAATCACAGCTCGATGCGGCGCGCGCATATCTGGGTCCGCGCGGGATGTCGGTCTTGGACAAGGCGGTCGAAGGGCTGCCGAAGCTGACGTTCCAAGGGCACACGGCAGTCGAGTGTGCCCGCGACGAAGAGGGGACGACTTGGCTCTACGATTCAGTCCACGAGGCGATCGTCGAGCAATTCGAAATCGCGGAAGATGAAGTTGCTCGGGCTGTGAAGAACACCCGGGAGATTCTGACGAAAGTTTCGCAGCGCGTGTCGTGAGCTGTGTTGATGAATGATTGGCTCGGTTCAGGCCGAGGCCGCGAGCGGCTTTTGCTCAGCGTGAGAAGGAATGCCCATGGGGGGTTGCTCGATGGGGCAATGGGCGAGTGCGTCGAGGATCTCGACGAGCACCTTTGGAAGGCCCGGACCGAGCGGGAGTTGTCGTGCGGTGCGGCGAGGTGCGGTCGCGATGCGTGTGTCGCCGAATCGTTCTTCGAGAGCTCGATCGGCGGCGCTGCCTTCGCGTGTGACGATGAGCAATCGAAGCTCGTTTCGAAAGCGGGCTCGTTCTGCGAACGTGGCGAAGACGACGTCGAGGCGCAAGAGCCCCTTGGGGGGTGTGGGCAACACGATTCGGAGTCGTGCGTCTTGTATTTCACCGCGTACGTCGGTGTGGAGAACGGGACGAAGGGCCCATCGCCGTTCGCATTCGAGATCGCATTGCGTGCTCGAGGCGAATCGAAGCATATGGGCAAGCTCGACCAGTGGCGGCATGGGGCGTGAGCGGCGGGTCTCGGAAAGCAAGATCGCCCCTGCGAGTGCGGAGACCAGACATGCAAGCGGCCAAGGCGAAGAGAGCATGCCGCAGGCCCACAGAATGAACGGCGCCGTCGCGCATGCGACGAGCCAGAACATCCCTGGGATGGTGGTGGGATCGAGCCACGCTGCGAGTCCGAAGCGTTCATCACGCAATGCACGTCGCGCTCGAATCAGCTCCTCTGCGCTTGCCAGGCGAAAGGAACCGAGTCGCGGCGATCGTGGCGCACCTGCGCGGAAATGAATGCCAGAGATTCCGATCGCGATGAAGCACAGGGCAATGGTCTCCGGCTCGTCGGCGTAGAAGATCGCGCCCAACGCAGCCGTGACGGCGAGCCCCGATCGGAGCTTCGCAGACAGCGGGAGGAGCGGACGAGGAGAAACCCTCGAACGAACGGAACCCCGGGTGACGACGAAGATCTTCGTCATGGCGAGGAGCGCCAACAACAAAGCGAATCCCGCGATGTCGAAGCGGGGGTTGGGGGCGTCCGCGAGCGCCGTCCGGGCGGCCGATGGAGGACCCATCTCTCGTGGCACGCGCAGTGCGGCATCCATCATGGTCGCTGGGACGGAGATGGCGATGGGCCACTCTCGAGTCCTCGGCAAATGCGCACGCCGCAGTGTGATGCGGGTCTCGGTGGCCGAATCGGTATGTGCGGCCTCCACAGTGCCATCTTCGCCTTCGGCGAGAACGGCGCGTGCGCCACGCGGCGCGTCGATCGTGATCACGACATCGTCGAGGCCGTAGCGCCAGCTCGGCATGATCCAACGCACGATCACATGGCCCAGCTCGTCGAGTTCCGTGTTGCGTGCGAGCGAGGTGCGATAGGCGGTGGACGCGATGTAATCGCCGCGCCTTGGGGCCGAACGACGGCCGAACTCGAAAACGATCCGGCCTTCGCCTGCATGTTCCACACGGGGTGAGAGCGCACGACCGCCGTCTTCGCGGAAGGTCCCGGGACGTTCGACGATGAGCGCGAGGTCGGGATCGAGCCCGTCCATTTCGAATGATTGGAGCCATCCGCGATCGACACGTACCCGTGCGACGAGAGAAACTTCTGCGCTCGCGTCAGGCGCGATACGAATCTCGGTAGCGACGCTCCGCACGCGCGCATCAGTCCAACCGCGCGCACGCAATGGCGCGCACGTGACGAGAAAGGCGGCGAGGAGCATGGCCGCGCGCGGCAAACCCGGGGGCACCCCCCGGGTCTACCAGCAACGCGCCCCAAACGATGAATTTCTGGCAAAGCCAGCGTGATCAATCCCGAGGTCGACGCTACGCTCTTACAGGAGAGCGCCGAATCTTTCCCCTACAGAAAGCAAGAAAATGAGCATCGAGAGCAAGACCGAACTCCCCGGAGCGTTCCGACAAGTGTTGTCGATCGACGCGCACACGCTCCATGCGGATGAGGGCGTCGAAATTGGCGGAGGGGCGAGCGCGCCGACCCCCCACGACTACTTCGATGCTTCGCTCGCGACATGCAAAGCGCTCACCGCGTGTGTGGTCGCCAAGCAGCGCGGCATGGCCCTCGATCGCGTCTTCGTCGAAGTGACGCGAGACGCCTCCCAGGAGCGAAAAGGGACCTATGTGCTCACGGTGCAGCTCAGATTCGAAGGCGCACTGTCGGAGGAAGAGAAGCAGAAGCTAAACGACATCGTGTTGCGTTGTCCGATCCACAAGTTGATGACGACACACACGGTCGAAGTGCGCCAGCTCCCTTTGGCTCGTAGCGATGAGAACGCATGAGCGCTTTCGCAGCATCAAGGGCTCGATGGCACTGAAGACCGTGGAGCGGGAAGATGCGTGCGCCTTCCCGAGACGAGCAACTCGGGACGCGCAGCGACGAGCGAGGCAATCCCCTGCTCGCTGACCTGCGTGTCCGAGAGGTCGACCTCGGTGAGGCTACGCATCTCGCGGAGTCGCGCTTGACGAAATAAACCAGACCGAGCCACTGTACGACGGTGGTAGGGTGACTCCGATGAGCGAGGATCGACAGAACGAAGAGCGGAGTGCGAATCGACGCGCCAAACGCCCGTCGTTCGCTTCGCTCGGCGGTCACATCGCCGCCTGGCTCGCGCAGCCGATCGGGACCGGTCAAGCCGTGGCGGATGCGACGGGCGCACTCTCGGTAGACGAAGTCGTGGCGCTCGCAGATGCGGTGCGGAGTAGCCGCGTTTCGAGCTTTTCGTATCGATGGTCGGCGTTGGGTCCAGTCGACGCTCGAGCGAGAGTCAAGCACATGGATGCCCGTTGGGAACTTGCAGCGCTCCTGTCGCTTCACCGCAACGGATACGTTCGGCAGGCTGCGCTCGACGTGCTGACGCAGGAGCGCACCCCAAGTGCGCTCGTGTTCTGGATGTTGAGACTCGACGATATCGTTCCTGTGCTTCGCACACGCGCACAAAACGCGATCTTCGAACGATTCGAGCCGCAGTATGCAGACAGTTTTGCAACGCTGCTCCCACTGCTCCAACGCCTGTCGCGACGCAGTCGCGCTGGCGCGAGTGTCGTGCTGCGCGACGTCATGACCTTTCTCGTGACGACCGAAGCGGGGCGCGATGCACTACGGAGCGCGTACAACTCGCCGAGCTTCGGGCTACGTCGCGCGTCGGTTGCTCTCCTGGTGGAACGGGCAGACCTCACCGATAGCGAGCGGGAAAGCGCGCTCGGTCGCGCGCTCGAAGACGTCGATTCGGCGCTGGTGCGATGGGCCGCGGTGCAAATCACATCAACACGAACGACGGACGGTGTTCGCGCCGCGCTCCTCTCACGCCTCGATGCGCATCGTGATCCGTACGTCCGACGGCGAGCAGTCATCGCGCGTGCGAGAGAAAGCGACGCGACGTCGTATCTCCAACGCGCGCTCTTCGATCTGCGTGCTGCGGTCCGTATGACTGCGCGCGAAAAGCTCGGAGGAAGTGACTCCCGGACGATATATCGGCGTGCGTTGTCGGAGCGCACCATGACGAGAGCACACCTCCGCGGAGCGCTCGCCGGGCTCGCCGAAGTGGGTCTCCCCGAGGACATCGCGCTTGTGCTGTTCGCGATGGACGACGCGAGCCCGCGCGTGCGGGCAGAGGCGATTCGGTGCATCGGGATGCTCGATCCCGCGAAGCACCGCCAGCTGTTCATCACGCATGCTGCAAGTCCATCGGCCGTGGTACGGCGGGAAGCACGACGCGCGTTGGCTCGTGTCGCACTGGAGTGACATCTGCGGTCAATCGATCAATCGGACTCGGAGAAGTGAACCTGACGACGAAGAGCTTCGTCATGGCGAGGAGCGCCAACAACAAAGCGAATCCTGCGATGTCGAAGCGGGGACGCGCAGCGACGAGCGAGGCAATCCCCTGCTCGCTGACCTGCGTGTCCGAGAGGTCGACCTCGGTGAGGCTACGCATCTCGCGGAGCACCGCGAGCGACTCGTCACCTGGATCGCTATCGCCAGCGCTCCCGTGCTGAAGAGCACGCAGGCCACGATCCATTGCGCCAGCGGTTGGAGCGGGCGAGACTGCCATCCGTTGAGGTAGTACGCGCCGAGTAGGAGGGTGTTCCACGCCAGCACAAAGGATGCGGCGAACCAGCCGCGGAGCGCGAGGAAAGCGACGGAGGTACGCATTATCCTCGCGTATAGCATGGGTCTCATCCTCGAGCGCTGGAGCACGCGGCGCAGGTGTTGGTCGGATCGCAGCGGTCGCGCATTGTGTCGCCACATGCAAGTGACGCCCATTGTCCGTGATGCAGGTGTAGGCCATGGAGCACCGCGATGGAGTGCACACCAGAGGTCAGTCACGACCAGGTCTTGGATGCACAAGTGCACACCAAGGGTCGGTCGCGACCAGGTTTTGGATGCACAAGTGCACACGGGAGCCGGTCGCGACCAGGTTTTGGATGCACAAGTGCACACGGGAGCCGGTCGCGACCAGGTTTTGGATGCACAAGTGCACACGGGAGCCGGTCGCGACCGG
>CAYZTA010000098.1:0-13152 GCA_964481145.1 uncultured Sandaracinus sp. | reverse complement strand
CCGCACGCTCGACGTGATCGCCACCGAGAGCGCTCGGCTCGCGGAAGTTTCGGGAATCGGTCGAAAGAAAGCCAAGGCCATCAGCGAAGCGGTGCGCGCTCGACGCGCAGACGCCGAAGGATTGGTCTTCTTGCACGGACTCGGGCTCGGGCCCGCGCTCGCAAAAAAAATCCTGCTCAAATACGGCCCCCGGACCCCTCAACAGATACGCGACGATCCTTATCGCGCAGCGGAAGAAATCGCCGGGATTGGCTTCGCGACGGCGGATCGCATCGGTCGCGAGGTCGGGATCGCAGACGACGATCCTCGTCGCGCCGCAGGAGCCGTGCTCCATCTCGTGGGGCGCGCAGTCGATCAAGGTCACGTCTTCTTGCCCGCACCCATGTTGCACGAGGCCGCTCGTCAATTGCAGGTGCCCGAAGATCGCATCGAACCGGCGTTGGGAGAGCTTACGGCGCGAGACATGTTGGTTCGCGATGGCGATGCCATCTACGCGCCCCCGATGTACGAAGCGGAAGTCTCTGCGGCGAAGTCCCTTATCTCGCTCGTTCGAGAACGCCGTCCGAGCGAGCCAATCAAGAAGGTGCTCGCGTCGCTCGAGCGTGGATCGGAAGGCCCACCGCTGGCCGAAAAGCAGCGCGAAGCCGTCCAGCGTTCTCTCACGACAGGCCTCATGGTGCTCACCGGTGGCCCTGGAACCGGTAAAACGACCACCATCCGCGCGATCGTGCGCGCACACGAAGCGCTCGATCACCGCGTGGTGCTCGCAGCCCCCACGGGTCGGGCCGCCAAACGGATGAGCGATGCTTCGGGACGCGAAGCCAAAACCATCCACCGATTGCTCGAATGGAATGCCGCATCGGGCATGTTTCGTTTGGGATGCGAGGAACCCATCGACGCAGATCTCGTGCTGATCGACGAAGCCTCGATGCTCGATGTGCAGCTCGCATCGAGCCTGCTCGATGCCGTGAAACCGTCGAGCACGTTGGTGTTGGTCGGGGACATCGATCAGCTTCCGCCTGTCGGCGCAGGTCAAGTGCTGCGCGAGCTCATCTCGAGCGAGGTGTGTCCCGTGGTGCGCCTCGATCAGGTCTTTCGACAGGCGCAGGCGAGCGCGATCGTCCGGGGCGCACACGAAATACTGCGCGGACAGATCCCCACGCCCACTCCGAACGGGGAGAAAGGTCAAGGCGATCTCTTCGTCATTCGTGTCCAAGAAGCCGAGGCGATTCAGCTGCGCCTTCTCGAAGTCTTGCGTCGTATTCACGCCGCCTATGGCTTCGATCCGCGTCGCGACGTCCAAGTGCTCACACCCATGAGAAAAGGCCCCCTCGGTGTCGAAAAGTTGAATGAGCTATTGCAAGCCGAGCTCAACACATCCGCGCCAGGAAAGAGAACGGAGCCCGGCGTGTTGCGGACTGGCGACAAAATCATGCAGCTCAAAAATGACTACGAGCGCGAGGTATGGAACGGAGACGTCGGCTGGGTCACACACGTCCAAGACGGCGTCACCTATGTAGAGATCGACGGGCGCGCGCTCAGCTATCGAGATGACGAACGGGATGCCCTCACGCTCGCTTACGCATCGACGGTGCACAAATCACAGGGTTCGGAATTCCCAGCCGTGGTCATCGTCATGCACGGCAGCCATCATGTCTTGCTCACTCGTCCTCTGCTTTACACAGCGCTCACGCGCGCCGCGCGCTTGGCGGTCATCATCGGCGATCCTCGCGCGATTGGGCGAGCCGCACGCACGGCGGAAACCGCGCGGAGCCATTGCCGCCTCGCCGAGCGACTGCGGGCAGCGATGGCCCAACGTGCATCGACACCGGTCGTGTTATAACCAGGATCCATGCGACTCTGGTCAGATGTCGGAAGAGGAATCGATATGAACTGGTCCATCGCGCTCGTCGCTGCCTCGCTCGCCCTCCTCGGATGCACTCAACCGTCGGCCTCGCTCGAGTGCGAGCCAGCCTGGCTCGAGAACCCCGACGCCGGCGAAGCGTGCGAGCTCGCCGAAGAGGCGTACGAGGTCGTCTCCCCTCGTGATCCCGCATCTGGGTTGGCCACCGGCACGCGATCGCACAAGCCCCTGTGGATCATCTACTGACGGCTCACGCGTCGAGCGTCGCGATCATCCCATCGTGAAACGCAGGCCGGAAGAACTTGATCTTCTCGTTCGCCCGGCTCGGACAGACGCGATTGGTCAAGAGCACGATCACAGCATCGCGTATTGGGTCGCAGTACACACTCGTCCCAGTAAACCCGAGATGACCAAACGACACCGGACTCATCCGTTTTCCGGCCGCGCTCTTCTCGGCGCTCTTTCCATCCCAACCGAGTCGGTAGGTGCCTAGAGGGCGCTCCTCGAGCGCATGCGCGACCGTCGTCGACGACAGGAAATTCCCCTTGGTGTCTCGGCTATCCAAAAAAGCACGCGCGAAGGTGGCCATTGCCCGCGCCGTCGCGAACACGCCGGCATGCCCCGAAACTCCACCCAGAGCGGCACAATTTTCGTCGTGTACCTCACCGCGCAACAACTTCCCGCGCCAATCATCACGCTCCGTGGCCGCACAGCGCCGACTGAGCTCCGCGCGCCGGTCGATGGACAGCGCCCCTGCGTACATCATGTGGTCCTCGGGAATCCCGAGCGGATGCACGATCTCGAGCTTGAGCAATTGGTCAAGGGGGCGCTGCACCGCACGTCCGATCATTTCACCCGCGAGCATGTAGCCGAGATCGCTATAGAGAGCGGCTCCCTTGGGTCCATCATTGGGCCGCTTGCATGCCTCGGAGAGAATCCAACGCCGCGCAGCTGCCGAGCCCGGTTCATGAGGCACATCGAGATAAAAGCCGCCCCATGCTGCGAGGCCCGAACGATGGGTCAAAAGCTGCTCGAGGGTGGCTGGCGCCGCCGGCGTCCCGCGGGCATCGGGCAGGAGCGAGTCCGCACGCGCCGCGAGCGAAAGCGTGCCTCGTTCGACCAGGCGAAGCGCGATGCTCGCCACCAGAGGCTTGGTCAACGACGCCATGTCGTATGGAGTGAGCTCGGTGACTGGCTTGGCTCCTGGGCCCCCTGTCGTGCCCGCGCAAGCCTCCACCCACTCGAGCTCGCCCCCTTGGGTGCGCCAGCTCAAACAAGCGACCGCGCCTGGAAAGACGTTCCCTGCGACGCCCGCGGCCAGTAGCCGTCGAGCTTCGGCTCGGACGCGGTCGCAGCCGAACCCTCCCACTCCTTCATGGTTACAGCACTCGACCGGAGCGGTCTACGAGAATATGAGATCCATCTTCATTTGGACGTGACATGGTGGGCGAATGAACGATTCTGCCCTCCCCTTCAGCACGTCTTTGGCCACCCCAATTCCCGGTGCGCTCAAAAAGCAACCCGAAGATTTTCGTGTCGACGAGGTCCCTGCCTACGAGCCTGTCGGACATGGCGAACACCTCTTCGTTCATTTCGAGAAGAAGAGCCTCGACACGAAGCGGGCGATCCGTGCAATCGCCGATTGCCTCGAAGTCAACGTGAGAGACGCAGGCTTTGCTGGCCTCAAAGATCGGCACGCGATCACGACGCAATGGGCGAGCTTTCATCGAGGCGATCCGAAGCGTCTCGAGAACGCCTCGATCGAAGGCGTGCGGATCCTCGATGCACGCTTGCACGCCAACAAACTGCGCACCGGACATCTGCGCGCGAATCGCTTCGTGATTCGGCTGAGAGGCGCCCCCAGCGACGCGCTCGCCAGCGCGCGGAATGTCCTCGACACTCTATCGCGCCGCGGGGTGCCCAATTTTTATGGAGACCAGAGATTTGGACGCGATGGCGCCAACATCGCGCGGGCCCGAGAGTGGCTCGTTCAGAACGGCCGCGCGCCGCGCGAACCCTTCGAGCGCAAGCTCCTGGTCTCGGTGCTGCAATCCACGATCTTCAACGAGCTCTGTGCGGCCCGCGTCCAAGAGGGAACCTTCGACACAGTGATCGAAGGCGATCTCTGCCGAAAAGAAGAAACTGGGGGTCTCTTCATCGTGGAGGATCTCGAGGCCGAAAAGGAGCGTGCCGCACGCTTCGAGATCTCCGCGACAGGCCCCATGTTCGGCGCGACGATGCGCGCTCCCGAGGGCTTGGCCAAAGAGCTCGAGTCGGCGGCTCTGGCCCGCGCCGGCCTCGACGAAGCCGCGCTCGCACGCTTCGCGAAATGGGGCGAAGGAACGCGCCGCCCATATCGCATCAAGCTCAGAGAGCCCTCCGTGCAAGCCGACGCCGACGGATTGGTCTTCTCGTTCGAGCTACCACCAGGCGCCTACGCGACGGTGGTGATGCGCGAACTTACCCGAGATTCATAGTCGGCACGCTCAGCGCAAGAACATGAGCACGGCGCCGGCTGCGATCCCGAGGAGCAAGACGGCGCCGAGGCCGAGGCCAATCATGAGGCCCATGTTGCTGCTCGGAGGGCGTGGTGGTGCGTCGCTCATCATGCCCACCCCGCCCACGGTGGCCATCGCAGGCGCGGGAACAGAAGGCACAGATCCCTGCGCTATGGGTTCGGGCGCGCCAAAGGGCTTCGGGGCCGGCGGTGTGGCCGACGCAAGCGCAACTTCGATCTCGGCGACGGTCTTCTGCCCCCAAGCTTCGATCCCAGCCCGCCCTGGTTCGACCGAGAGCCCGAACGCCGAGAGCGTCGCCGCCGCGAGTTCGATGGTCGTTCCGTAGCGTTCTCGCTTGTCTTTCGCGAGCCCCTTCTCGATCACATCGTCGAGCGAGACAGGCAACCCGCTCTTCTGTGCACTGAGCGGGATGGGCATCTCGTTGATGAGCTTCATCAAGATCTGCGCGACGGCCTGTCCATCGAACGCGATCTTCCCAGAAAGCGTCTCGTAAATAATCGCCGCCAAGGCAAAGGCATCGGTTCGCTGATCGACGTCTTGCTTTCCCATCGCCTGCTCGGGCGACATGTAATAGGGCGATCCCAAGGTCGTGCCGAAGGCCGTGAGCTTGGGCCCGGTGTCCATTTGCAATTTGACCGAACCGAAATCGAGGATGCGCACCTCGTCGCCATTCGGGCCATCACAAAGGAAGAGGTTGTCAGGCTTGAGGTCGCGATGAATCACACCGAACGAGTGGGCGTCATCGAGCCCAATCGCGACTTGGCAGATCATCCGCAACGCCCGCGCCACCGGCACCGATCCCGATTGCCGAAGAAGCGCACCGAGCTCACGCCCGGCGAGATACTCCATGGTCATGAACCAGGAATGACCGGGGCCGTCAGCCACGGCTGGAGTCTCACCGAAATCGATGACCTTCACGACGAAGGGCGAAGACAGATCACGCGCGGTCTCGTACTCCCGCTTGAATCGCTCGACCGCCACACGATCCTTGGCGACGTCGTCGTGCAACACTTTGATGGCAACGCGGTCTTTCGTCTGCGCGTGCCGCCCTTCGTACACACGCCCCATGGCCCCATCGGCCACGCGCGCCACGACGATGTAATCGCCGTAACGCGCCCCAAGACGCCCATCCGCCGCCTCACCTTCGGGCGGTAGCTGAATGGTAATGGTCCCGTCGTGCCCGCAAAACGCTATCGTATCCGGGTACTCGGTCCCGCACTGCGGGCAACGCCGACTCACGGGACTGGATGCTACCGGAGGGTCGAGGACTGGGCAACGACGATCGCTCGTTATCGGGAAGACACCGAAGCCGACGCTGAAATCGAAACGGTGACTTCCAACGACACGGAAACGCTGGACATCGAATCCGCGACCGCCCCTGCAGCGCTCGTGGCACAAGCCACGGCCCCGATTCCTACGGTGGCGGCGGCATTGGGCAGCTCCGGCGCAATCCGGGCGATCTCGCGACCCGCCACCGTGAGGCGTTCGAGCCGGGTGCGAAGCGTAAGAATGGTCCCAAGCCCCTCCCGAACGGCGGCCTGGACCGCATCGACACGCGGTTGCATCGAAGGGTCGATGCCTCCCGACACACTCATGCGTGCTTCTCCCGGTTCACACCGTGCGCGCGCCTCGAGGCGCGCATCGCAGGATGCACGACACCGCGCGCTGACGGATGCAGGTCGAACTTGGCCTGTGCAATACGGTTCCTGGAACTCGATGCTGCACCCTCCACGGCACTCCCCCTGACATGTCCCAGAAGCCCGGGCCACGCATTGACCGCGACAACTTCCCTCACACTGGCCCGCACACGAGCCATCGGCGGCCGTTTGGGCGCACCGTCCGTCACACATCCCTTCGCACGTACCGCTGCATTGACCGCTGACTTCGACGGCGCACGAGCCCGTACAAGAGGCCGTACAACGTCCTCGCAGCTCGCCTCCTTCACATTGCAGCTGGATCGAGCCCGGATCGACCTGCGCTTCGCACTCCGCCGCGCACGAGGCGTAGGCATCCATCGAGACTTCGCAATGGGGCGGCCGCGTTTCGACGTTCACCTGCACCCGCGATGCGCCGCGGATCGCTTGCATTTCCGCGCGAAAACGGTTGTTGACCGCGGTGCACACGGTGCGGACGCCTTCGGGGCCCGTGCCCGCGAGCTCACTTTCAGACATGTGGAGCGCCCGCCCCATGCGTTGGCACGCGCCGTACAGCTCGTTTTGAAGCTGAATCGCGGTGTCGCCGAACTCGGCGGCAGACGCGAGGAATGTCTCGATCTTCGCAGCCGCTTGGGTGGTGCCGAAATCGCCTCGGCATTGTCCGCTGACCGAGCCCGAGCCCGAGCCTCCGGCGCTGCCGCGACCTCCGGCACGCCCACCACGCAGGGCTGGACACCCGGCCATGAATACGATGAGCAAGGCCCCCCAAAGCACGCGAGTCGTCCGCATCGATCCCATCCCTCCGTGGCGTTCACGCCGTGGGCACTCTACATGAATGGACACGCATCTGAGAACATCTCTCTCTCGAGCGAGAGATGTCGTAATCTGCGACGGCGAATGGGACGTGTGCTGCGCGACGGGACGGGATTGCTGCTCGTGGCATTGGCCATGGGGTTATTGTTTGTCGCCGTCCGCACCCTTCTCGATCATGACTATCTCGCAGCCATGCTCCTCATCACGAGCGGACTCTCGGTGATGCGCGCCGGAGTCGAGATCTTGCGACCCACGCTCGGAGAATGAGCCACATGCGACGAGCTCACATCGCACTCATGACTTCCATGCTCGTGCTCTGCTGCGCTCGCGCGCAGGAGCCGCTTCCGAGCGTCGACAGGCAAGCATCGGTCGAATCGTATCGAGCGCAGAGCGCGCTCGATGATCGCGTCGTCTCGACCGTCGATGGCACGCCCATCACGCTCGGGCAAGTACGGGACCTCGCGAGAGAGACCGGGCTCTCCCCGCTCGAGGCGCTGCACCGTTTGCAGGAAGAGCGCGTTCTCGTGACCCAAGCCGAAGCCCAAGGGCTCGGCGATGCACCAGAGGTTCGTGAGGCCGTTGCACGCGCTTCCGTTCGGGCCCTGCTTCGAGCGCGCATCGAAGGGCCTCTCACGCCGGAATCTTTTTCGGACCAAGAGGTCCGAGAGCGAGCTCAACGAGACGCAGCGCGCTTCACACGAAACGAGCGTCGAAGAAGCACGCACGTGCTCGCCGAGGTCGCCCCCGATGCGCCCGCCGAGCTCTCTCTTCACGCCATGGCGTTCGTGCGAGAGGCCATCGAGCGACTCGCCGCTGCGGAAGATCCTATTTCTGAAG
Organism: uncultured Sandaracinus sp.; assembly: GCA_964481145.1. Taxonomy (GTDB): domain Bacteria; phylum Myxococcota_A; class Polyangia; order Polyangiales; family Sandaracinaceae; genus Sandaracinus. Next base: position 5,464 of record CAYZTA010000098.1, on the reverse strand, counting down.
CGCACGCGATCGCTTCGACTCACCAAGACCTTCCATTTCGAGTCCGTGTCGAAGACTTGCCGCCCGTCGAACGCGAAGGTCCGCTCGTCTCCGAGTACTCGAGTGCGCTCTTCTCGCGTGAGACCACCGGTGTCGTGGGCGAACCCATTCGGACACGTTTCGGATGGCACGCAATCGTGGTCCGCGACATCCACCCCGCATGGCAGATCCCCGAGGACGAAGTCGAACGAGTGGTCCGCAAAGAGCTCGCCACTGAAATGCGTGCACGCGCGCTCGATTCACTCGTCCAAGAGCTCGCTTCACGCACGAACGTCGAGGTCGACGAATCTGCTTTCCGGGCCCCGAACGCACCGGGAGATGCGCTGTGAGCGCAGGCGCCTCGCCTCCAGGTTTCTCAGCCGAAAACACGGCATTCGAACACCCTCGAGACGTCGAAGAGAATGATTTTACCCCCATCCTACGCGCTCTCCTTCGTGCGGCTCCGAACGTCCTCGCCGCGGTCTTCGTAGATCGCGAAGGAGAATGCATCGATTATTGTTCGAGCCTCACGCCATATGAAGCGAAGGTGATCGCCGCACATATGATCGTCGTGCTCGGCGAGAGCCTCGAGCGCTCGGGAGCCCTGGGGGGCGAGCCGTGGTGGCTGCACGTGCTCGGCTCAGAGCGCGAGCTCTTCGCACGTCGCATCGACGACGAATATGCACTCATCGTCGCCACTGGCCCCGATGGCATCTCGAGCCAGCTCTGCGAAGCCATCGAACATACGGTGACGAAGTTGCGTTCCGAAGTGGGCCTCGACAAGCCCTCCTGGGAGCCACCTGCTCCGCGCATGCGCGTCGATGTCCGCACGAGCACGAGCGAGTGGGCTTACGCACCGGAGATATTTTGGCATCGCGGAGATCGAACAGCGGTGACCGACGTCCTCGGCCGATGGGTCGAACATCCTCCAGATCCCAATGGAATCAGCCATGAGCTCGTCTGCTTTCTCGTGCGCGGAGAGAACGGCGAGGAGCTCACGCTCGTGCATCACGTCGAGACGAACGAGTGGGAGCGGCGGTAAGGGCCCGCCGCTCGCTCAACCCAACCCGAAGCCCTTTAACTTCTTATGTAAGCCCTCGCGGGTGATGCCGAGCGTCTTGGCGGTCTGGCTCTTGTTGTTCCCGTGCTCCTTGAGCGCCTCGAGCAAGATCCATTTCTCGACTTGCTCGACCATCTCTTTGAGAGTGCCTTTGGTCGGATGCACACGATCGAGGATATTCTCGACCTGCCGAATCTTCGGGGAGAGGTGCTCGGGCTGGACGAAGGCCTCATCGTCGACCTGAATCACGAGACGCTGCGCTTCGTTCTCGAGCTCGCGCACGTTGCCGGGCCATTTGTAGGCCTGGAGCATCTCCATCGCTTGCTGTGAAAACCCGCTGATGCTGCGCCCGAACTCCTGGCAGTATTTGCGGAGGAAATGAGCGGCGATGAGGGGGATGTCTTCGTGTCTTTCGCGGAGCGGTGGCACCCGAATCGGAAAGACCTTGAGGCGGTAGAAAAGGTCCTCGCGAAAGCGCCCTTCGGCGACCTCTTTTTCGAGGTCTCGATTGGTCGCGGCGACGATGCGCGTATCGACCCGGATCGTCTTGGCCGCACCCACTGGGCGAATCTCGCCTTCTTGCAAGACGCGAAGAAGTTTGGCCTGGAGGTTCAGCGGCATCTCGCCGACCTCGTCGAGGAAGAGTGTGCCGCCGTCAGCCAGCTCGAAGAGCCCCTTTTTGTCTTCGGTCGCGCCGGTGAATGCCCCCTTCTTGTGCCCGAAGAGCTCGCTCTCCAATAGATTTTCGGGCATCGCCGCGCAGTTCTGCGCGACGAAGAGACGCTCCCTCCGCTCGCTCCAATAATGGACTGCGCTCGCGATGAGCTCTTTGCCCGTCCCCGTCTCCCCCTCGACGAGCACCGTGACGCGTGTGTTGACGACTTTGCGGAGCTGCTCGAAGAGTCGACGCATCGGTGCGGACTCGCCGATGATGGCGCCCTCTCGACGGCTCTGCTCTCGGCGCTTCAGATACACGTTCTCTTTGCGCTCTTTTTCTTCCGCGATCTGCAGGCGTTGATAAAGACGCGCATGTTGAAACGCCTGGCTCGCCGTCTGCGCGAGGAGCGCGAGCACGTCGAGATCGCGCTCGTGAAACATGCCCGATTGGTCTCGGTTATCGACCTGGAGCACACCGATGATGTCTTGGCGCTCCCACAGCGGAACCCCGATCGTCGATTGAATGTGGGCGCCCATGATCGACGCCGTCTCGCCCACGTCGCGACGTGCATCCGCGGCCAAGACGGCCGCACGCTCCGCCACCACCTTACGGAACACACTGCGCGTGATCGGAACCGCATCTTTGCCCGCCCCGCCACGCACGCGCGTCCCGATCGGAACATAGCGGCTGGTCCGGCGATTCTGTGCTTCGTCTTCTTCGCGAAGCGCGACCGTCACGTGCGTCGCGCGAGAGAGAAAACGAAACACCTCCTGCGCGACGACATCGAGCAGAGGGTCGAGTTCCAGCGTGCCGCCGATCGCCTTTTGTGCTTCGTAAAGCGTCTTCAGAACCTCGGAGTCCGAGCCGAGATCGGCCAGGGCGAGCGCCAGCTCATCCACTTTGCGGAGCGACACGATGCGCGCGCTGTCTTGATCTTCATCGATCGTCACCGCCACTTTGACCGGACGCTCGGCATCGCCGAAGAGGAGCACGTCACCGCTCGAAAGCGCCGCTTCGCGCCCAGGAGCGGCGGTGAGATCGAGCACCTCGGCGCCGCGCAGGATCCGTGTGCCATTCGTGCTCTGCAGATCGCGCGCGATCCATTTCTCGCCCGCCAGCACGAGCTGCGCGTGCTCTCCGGAGACATGCCATTCCGGCAGAACGAGGTCGTTCGCGTCACCACGCCCAATACGAACGAGATCCGAGCGCCCCTCGATGGAGCGCCCTTTGTCTTGTCCGTCGACGACCTCGAGATGAATCACGCGGGCCTCCCGAAGATTCAACGAGCACTACGCGCGACGAGACGCGCTTGGATCGCACGGGCGAGCGGCTCGACGCGCTGCCAAATGGAACGTCCCGACTCTTGCTCGGCGAGTTGATCGATGCGCGCCACCGCCTCGGGGCTGCCGCTCGTCGCCGCGTGATCGAGCGCGTAGAGAACCTCTCCGCGCACCTCTTCATTGCTATGACCGATCTGCGCGACCAGCGCAGTGACCGCCGCCGGCACACCACGCCCATAGCGCGCGACCATATAAGCCGCCTTGCGCACGACGAGCGGATTGCCATCCGTGAGCTTCTGCTGCCAGCAACCGAGGTCTTCGCCGCATTGCTCAGCCGCTGCCAACACCGGCTCGAAATCAGCCCATGCATCGCGGGTCATGCCTTCGGGCTCAGAGCCCATGAGCTGTCGCAGCGCCGCCACTTCCGCTCCATTCGCGAGGAATGCATATGCGCGGAAGGCGAGGATGCGTTGGTCCGGAATCTCGTCATCGGCGTTGCGGGGACGCGCTGCTTTCTGCTGAAAGAAAGGCAAGAGCCCCGGGTCCATGAAGTGCTGCATCGCGACGAGGAGCTGCATCTGGCTCGGCAGAGGGACGCGATTGTAGACGGCGAGGAGCGCGTCACGAATCTGCGCGGTGTCGCTCTCCTCGCGGTTGATGGAGACGAGCGCAATGGCTGCGCCCATCACACGGCCCGCATCCGCGGGGCTGAGCTCTCCGCTGGCTCCCGCCCGCGTCTCTCCGACGAGGGGCGCGATCGCCTCCCGAAAGCCGAGCTGCCCGAGCGCGAACGCGGCTTCGTTCGAGACGATCGAAGATGGCGACATTTGGGCCGCTGCGTTCGCATCGCGCTGACGCACGGCGTTGATGTATTGAGCTGCGACCTGGTTGGCTTCGGCGTTCTCGCCGCGCAGCGTCGCGAGAAGCGGCTCGAGCGCAGGGCGTCCGATGCGCACGAGCGCCTGAGCGCCCACGTCGTTCATCCGCATCGCGGGGTTATTCGCGCCGAAAAGATAGAGTGCTTGAATGAGAACGGGGACGGATTCTGGATCGGCGATCCGGCCCATTTGCTCGGCTGCGAGGCGATTGATCAAGAAGTTCTGCGCCTCTGACTGCCGCGTCAACACGCGGGTCAAGACAGGCGTCGCCCGACGATCTCCGAATGCACCGAGCGCCTTCAGAAACTCGATGCGCATGCGGTTGTCGACCGGTCGGCTCTGGCTCACGCGATCGAGCGCGTTGGAGAGCGCCGTCACGAGATCGCCCTTTTGCGCGTCGGTGAGCTCGATCTGCTGCAATGTTCGCGCAGATCGAATCGCATGCTCTTCATTGACCTCGGGACGCCAATCGAGCGCCTTCGTCAATGCGGGAAGAGCGCGTGCATCGCGCATCTCCACGAGGATATCGAGGATCCGCTCGCCGTTGTTCACGTCTTCGGGATGTTCGACGTAGGTCTGGGACAAGCGCTCGATCGTCACATCGGCAAGGCCGCGAGGCCCGGCTGCCGTGCGATCACCCGAGGCATTGGCCAGCGCAGCGGAATAAAGCCGCCTGATATTGGCGATCGCGTTCTCGCGGCGCACCGCGTCCGAAAGCTCGCCTGCTTGTCCTGCCGCGTCATCGGGATCGGCATGACAACCTCCCATCGCGAGCGCGATCAGGATGGTCAGCGCGCCCCACATGAGCCCGAAATGGTGCTTTCTCATGGCGTTTCTCCCTGCCGTATCGGCGAGCACGCTAGCGAGCTGCGATGTGATGTGTCAACGAGATTTCACAGCCCCCGGGGGTCCCCCATGTTGCAGAAAAACCCATCGCGGCTACACCGCTCTTCATGGGAGCGGGAGAACTCTTCGCAGCGTGGATTCTTTGTGCTGTCGTTTTTCCCGCGTCTTTGGCGTGGCTCTCCACGAAGCGACACGCAGAAGCGTGGAGTCGTACACTTCGCGATCCGGAACTCGGGGAAGGCGCCTATCGCAGCGGTGCGACTACCGTTCGGCACGGACACACCATGCAGCGCTGTTCGTCCCCTTGCTTGTGCTGATGGTAGCGGAGGTTTTATTTGTCGGTAGCGCGTATACGAGCACGCTGATGTTCGCCTGTGGGGCAGGTTGGCTCGTTGCGGAAGCCCTGGAGTCCGCCGCAGATCTCGTGGACTCGTGATGTGGATCTCAGTGGTCGTCACAGCCTTTTCGAAACGCACGTTTCTGCGGAGAGAATCTCTCGCCAAGCCGCAAAGACCGCCAAGGGAGAACGACTCCCTTCTTTGCGGCTTGGCGTCTTTGCGCGCGAATTTCTTATCGCTCGCTTCGAGGTTTCCGTGCGGCTGGGCCAACGGCGAAGATGTGTTGGATCATGAGGCGGGGGCGGAAGCCGAAGCGGGGGCGGAAGCCGAGGCGGGAGAGAAGGGATGAAGTGGCGTCCCACCTGCAATCCTCTTGGCTGTTCCCG
>CAYZTA010000097.1:0-13574 GCA_964481145.1 uncultured Sandaracinus sp. | reverse complement strand
ACTCCGCTCCGCGTCGAACCAGAGTCGGTTTGATCTCCGATCAATGCGACTCTGGCTAGTGTCCGAGGGGAGCCGGGGGAAGCTCGAGATGGTGTGCGCGCTGCTGTTCGAGATGCGGCGGCAACTCTCGATAGACATCTTCGAAAATGGATTCGCGCGAAGGCGGGCCGAGGTCTTCGACCTCCGCGATGGCGGCGTCGAACTCCGCCCGGAGCTCTTCTTCCATTCGCGCTTGCTGCTCGTCATCGAGCAGCTCGGCCGTGCGCAGATAGCGCTCGAGGCGTGCGAGCGGGTCTTTCTTTGCCCACGCTTCGACCTCTTCATTCTGGCGATAGCGGGTCGGGTCGTCGCTCGAGCTGTGCGGACCCATGCGATAGGTGACGCACTCGATGAAGGTGGGTCCATCGCCTGCACGCGCACGATCGACGGCCTCTTTGACGACGCGATGGACCGCGAGCACATCGTTGCCGTCTACGCGCACGCCTTTGATGCCATACGCATGGGCTTTGACCGCGATGGTCTTGCTCGCGGTTTGCTTGGATGTCGGGACGCTGATCGACCAGTGGTTGTTTTGACAGATCAGGACGACGGGCGGCTTCCAGATGCCAGCGAAGGTCATCGCAGCATGGAAATCGGGCTCGCTCGTCGCGCCATCTCCCATGAAGCCGATGGAGACCTGCTTGCTCTGACGAGAACGCATGGCCATGGCGGCACCCACCGCTTGCGGAATTTGTGGCCCGATGCACGAACTCCACGCCACTTGGTGGACTGCGCGACCCGATTGGTGGCTCGGCATCTGCCGCCCTTTGAGGAGGTCCGCGTGATTGCCGTAAACCTGCGCGAGCCATGTTCCGAGCGGAAAGCCGCGGACCAACATGATCGCGGCCTCTCGAAGCGCTGGAAAGACCCAGTCGCCGGCTTCGAGCGCGAGCCCTGTGGCGATGGGCGTGGCTTCTTGGCCGGTGATCGTTCCGTAAAATCCGACTTTGCCCTGCCTTTGTTTGCCGAGCATGCGCTCATCGATGCGGCGGATGCGCAGCATCTGGCGATACATCTCGAGCAAGGTGTCTCGGGGCAGGAACGAGTCCGTTTTTGGATCGGCCGTGCCGTCGTCACGAAGCACCGAAAAGAGCGCGAGCGTGGGATCGTCTGCCGGAATTTCTCGCATGGCGGCGCATCTTAGGGCCTGGCACGAAATAAGTCGATCGAGACGTACCGTCCGCACTGGGCATGACGCATGCGGTCTCCCGTCGACACGACACACTTGGGTTCCTCCCAGACTCCGACTCAGACAAGCGTGTCGGCGGAATGGAAGAGACGGATTTCCACGACTCCAATTCTCGAGTTGTCGTGTATCGGCCGAGTGCATACGCGCTACACTCTCGCGATGCGCTTGCTCCTCATGTCGTCGCTTGTCTTCGCGGCCTGCGGAGCCACGCCCGCGACCGAAGCGGTGCCGGTGTCCCAGAACGCCGTCAGCACCGAGCCGACTGGGGAACCGAGGCACGCCCGTGCGATGCGCGCGGGCGCCGTCGTCGAGCTGACGGACACGCCTGGATTGCTCGTCGACGGCAACGCACCTCCGCCCCCGCCTGGTACGCTCCCCGCCGTGCACGTGGTGCTCACGGCGAGCTGCGACGGCGACCCGATCGGTTGCTCCGAGGCGGGCACGGTCGTGCGCGCCTCGGCGAGCTTCGATGCGGCCATCGCGGGCCTACGCGACATCGGCTTCACGATCGAGGAGACCCGGCGCACCGACGATGTTGGCGACGCCACGGATCCGAACGTCCCTGTGGAGGACTGAACACGATTGAATCCTCGTCGTGTGTATGGGCTCTTCACGTGTCCTGCTTCGTTGGCTCCCCACCGAGGCCCCGTTCAGGGAACGTGACCTGCCTTGCAGCGCAATTTTGTTTCGCCTACACCCTCCATGATGTTGGCGACGCCACGGATCCATGTGGCGTGTCGCGTGGATGCGGATGATCGAAGAAGGTCAATCATCTCGTGCGCTCCGCCTCAGACAGAGTTCGATTTCGTCGCCTGGGTGCAAGGTCCTGCTGTCCCCTTCGGCCCGCCTTGCGGCACGATTTCATTTCACCTACACCCGACCCGGCGCGTGGAAAAGCTGGACGGGGTGCAGTGGTCTGGTCGAGACCTTCGCAGTCGTGAACTGCGCGGCGCCTCGCTTTGTGGGGCGAATCTCGTGGGCTGTCGTTTGGACGATGCTGACCTTCGAGGCGCCGACTTTTGGGGGGCGAATCTCGCGCTCGCCTCGCTCCGGCGTGCCGACCTTCGCGGAGCGCGGCTCGTGTGCTCCTCGTTTGCCGGAGCCGACCTTCGTAGCGCGCGCCTTGGAACCGGCCTCGCGTTTTGCGATTTGGCGGGGGCACACTTGGCATGCGCCGATTTCGGGCGCACGCGAGCGCACCCCCTTTTCGCGTACGCAGCATCCAGAGGCTATCCAACCTTCGCCGATGCACTCCAATGCTGCGCATTTCAAGCTTCGAGGATGATGCCGGGTCCAGCACTGCTGGCGGTCGAGGCAGCTCTGGACAGCTCTCCCGATGCGGATTCTGAGATTCGTGCGCTCCTCCGCGCCAACGACTGGAGGCACATCGTGGTTGGAACGCTTGCGATCGCGCGACGTGGTGATGTCGGGTCGCTCAAAACCGATCTGCTCCATCTCGTGGGCGAGGGGCACGTGGGTGCAACCGCCGCGGTTGCCCTGCTTCGAGCGGGTGTTTCGCCCGATGCGATTGTCGCGCGTTGCCCGACGCTCTCCTTGGCGAACCAAGGCACGCCGTATCGATCGGGGATTCAATGGTGCGACCTTGTCCGCAGGAGGCTCGAATACGTAGAAACCTGGCCCGCTCTCGAGGAGCAACCTCCTCCGCTATCGTGGTGACCCCCAGCCTTACAGCCCCCTAAGGTACCGCTCCGCATGTGTGATTTTGGGGTGCCCAGTGCCGTAGAGGCCTCGCGCTATCTCGAGACCGCGAGTCATCTCGGATCGCGCTTCGTCGGTCCGATGATTTTCGGTCAATGCTCGCGCAAGGATCATCGAAAGTCGCGTCTGCTGAAGGCCCGTAGGACCGAAATGCTTGTGCTGGAAACGCTGCGCTTCGAGAGCGAACTCAAGGGCCTCCTTCGGTCGCTCGTGATCCAACGAATGTGCGGCCTGCTCAATCAGGACGCCTGGACGCGCAGCGTCATCGAGAGGAAGTCGACGGGCGAGAGCGACTGCCTCGTTCAACTCTGCATGGCCGTTTCCGCGCTTCGCTTCGATGAGATTCACGAGTATCGCAATGCGATCGCGAACGCTGCCGGTCCGTGGCTGGAGCGAAAGGGCACGACTCAGTTAGGTCACAGCGATGTGAGAATCGCCGGCTTCGAGCGCCCGCCAACCAGCAACATGATGCATTCGCGCGCGGAGTATCGGCGCCTCTCCGGGAATCCGAATCCCCTCCCAGCAAAGAGCCGCCGCTCGGAAGCGCCCCTCAATCGTGAGTCGGAGAGCACTCACCATCGCAACGGCGACGCAGTCGTCAACTCGAGCATTGGTGTCGAGACTCGCGCGCGCACGATCTTCCCAAGGCCGACCCATCGAGAGGTGGCCACGGAGGTAAAAAATGTGCGCCAGGTGCGAGCTATACCGGCAATTCAGGGCGAGACCTTCCAGGATAGCCAATCCAGGCTCGAATGAGCCGATCGCAATGTAAGCGGACGCTCTCACGACCTCCAGCGATGGCGTAGTTTCGTCGCCGACCAGCGCTTCTCCGCGCTCGATGTCACCATCGCGAAACGCAATCATGGCGGCGGTTTGGCGCGCCTGAGCGCGTGTCTCCGATTCGTGCGCGACGCCCAACGCCTGCTCAAGAAGGGACTCGCATTCGTTCGCGTCACCACGCTCCCTCGCACACCACGCGGCTCGACAGAGAGCGTTCACCGATTGTTGCGGATCGTCGGTGGTCGTTGTGATCTCCCGCCAGAGAGACCACGCATTCTCGAGGAGTCCCGCAATCTCGCACTTGGTTGCCCAGCGACGAAGTACGCCAACACACAACGGGATGTTGCCATCTGTCTCGCTCGCCAACATCATGTGGGCACGCGAAAGCTCAGCCGCACCTTCGTCTTCGTGGCCGGACATGAGGAGAACGATGGCCCGATTTCCATGGACGTCATAGGCAGTCAACCCATCGGCGAAACGAACAAGCGTCCGAACGCGTGCGTTCGTCCGATAAGGGCTTTCACTCCGAGCGTCACCAAGCATCGAAATCATGGTCGCATAAATCGACTCTGCCTCTTCGAGATGTCCCAATATCCTCGCGACTCGTGCGCGCATTTCGACTGTCTCGATGAGCGATGTGCGTTCCAGTTCCGTTCGTAATGCTTCGGCCTCGTCGAGCAAGCGTCGGGCGCCGGCCTCATCGCCCAGCTTTGCAGAGCAGCGCGCGGATTCTTCAAGCGCACGCGCAACCAGAATGCTCCGACGGGCATTTGAACCGCTCGATATCGAACGCAGACACTCAAGAGTGTCCTTTGCCTCGAGCCAATGCCCATTTCTAACATGGAGAGTTCCGATCAAGTAAAGTGCGTCGATGATGAGTGGGTGACCGCTGCCCAGTTTTCGTTCAATGTACTGCAAGGTGCAGCGCGCTTGCGAGAACGCTTCATCGAAACGCTCACTTGAAAAGAGGTGCTCCACGGTATCGAGCATTCTGACAGCTGCGGCCGTGTGTCTCTCGCGGCGAACTCGCCACATCCATGTGACCGCCGCTGCGGCGCCCAAACCGATCATCGCGACCTCACCCGAGTTCATGGCTGGAGTATATCTGGCGACCTCCTCTACAACTACGGAGCATCAATATTGCGGGCACGCGTGACCGTTTGAGAAGCATCTTACGGACGAGCGCGAAAGAAGCCGGCGCTAAGGACTTCGGAATGGGTGAAACGGTCATCGAGGCTGGAGCGACCACCCACGGCAACGGATGCAATCGCTCGAGGAGCCACTGTGTTTGGCTTCACTCGAGGTGAAGGGACGACTCGGCGGGGCGATTGGGGAGGTCATCATCGGGCGTGGGGATGATGTGAAGCCGTCGTGAAGAGTTTGCTGCGAGCACGCCCCGATGATGATTTGATGGGTGTTCGGACCGTCGGCGGCGCAATAGAGCGCGAAAAACGTGAATTTCAGACGCGCGAGTCTGTCGGAGACGAGTTGCCGGCTCCTGCCAGACTCCGGGGTCTGATTTTGAAGATCATCGGGGCCTTCCCAGACTCCGCCGTCTAAATCGGACCGACTGTCGGGCCCTCCCAGACGCGCGCGTCAGAAAACGCTTGACACGCGTTGCCTCCGTAGATGGGTAGGTCGGAGGAATGAATCCGAGGTGCAAGTTGCGCAAATGTCTATGAACGGTGGGAGTTGTCAACAAGAACGAGCTGGAACGTTCGAGCACGAGGTCTGGTCCGCGGAACGGGCGCTCGCCGGTGTCGCCACGTTGCCGGCGCGACGAGCATCGGTCCGCGGTCGCGGCAACCGCAAGCAGAGTCCCGACGAGTCGCAGCGCGAGACATCGCGCTCGAGACAGCAGGTTCAGGACGCGCTGCGAGCCACATTACTACGCGCTCTCCGTCGCCGAGGGGCCCCAGGGGAGCCGCGCAAGCCGCGTTCCGGTCTCGAAGAACACGCGCGCGGCCGCGAGAGCGATCGTCGGATCGACGAAGTCGCAGGCTGGATACTCGGCGTCCGAGACGCGGATCGTACCGAATGCACCGTCCGACTTGAGGACCCAGGACTCGCCGCTCTCCCAATCGTGCCAGTTCACCATCAACTCGCCATTGTTTCCGAGAGTCAGTGACAGCTGTACGTCCGGACCTGCCTCCAGCGTCAGGGTGCCGTCCGCCCTGTCGAGATCGAAGCCGAGGAGGTTTTCGAAGATGGTCTCCACATCCGACCAAGACGGATCGTCGAAACTACATTCTCGCTCGCCTTCGAGGCTGAGGCCGGTCACGAATGGCATATGTTGAGCCTCCGACATGCGCGATCGGAACACAATGATCTTGTGGAAAACGGGGTCGCCAATGCGGCTGTAGGGCACGACTGGGCCTCGCGTTTTTGAGCGACGGAGACGTGATTGCGCATCTCGGCGCGCCTTCGCGTGGCATGTTCGGTGGCTCGGAGTTCCATACGCAGAAGACCGGCGAAGTTGGCGGCGCATCAGCGAGCATCGACCTTGACAAAGAGGCGCGCCTTCGGCGTTGCGAGCTCGCGCGTGCGCATGTGCTTCGATCGGCGCACGACATCAGCGATGGTGGTTTCGCGGTCGCGCTTGCCGAGAGCTGCATCGCGGGCGTGCGTGGATGCCGCGTGAAGTTGCCGGGCGATGCGGCGTTGCCTTTGGCGTCACGTCTCTTCAGCGAAGAGCCGACGCGCGTCATCGTGAGCTTCGCGAAGGAGCAATTGAACGAAGTGCGCGCCATCTGCGCGCGTCACGAAGTGCCCTTCGAGTCGATCGGCGAAGTGGGTGGCGAGACGGTGTCGATCGAGTCGTGTCTCGACGTGTCCGTGACCGAGCTCGCCGAAGCGCATCACCGGTGTCTCGAGGCGATTGTGGGATCTTGAGGGGTAGAGAGCAGCGTGCGGTTCGAGAGATGAGAGATCTCGGTTGCGTGCAAGGAGGTCTACGGAGCGGCGAAGCGCAGCCTGCGCGTCGCTGCTCCGGGATCATCCGGAACTCGAACGTGGTCGGCAAGGTCGCGCTCAACAAGCGCCATCCCGATCTCGCAAGCGCGCGCGGGGTGCTCCACTGACGGATTGATTCGAGGGGACAATTCCCTTAGCCGCACACGGCAAGGAGCGCTATCTTCGCGGAATGCTCGGTCGCTTGACTCTCGTGGCCCTCGCTTACGCATCGCTCGCCTGTTGCAGCGATGGTGTTGGGTCGACGGAACCGAGCACACCGCACGCGCAGACGCCTTTCGGCGTGCTTCAGCGCCCCGAGCGTCCGTCACTTCCGTACTTCCATACCGTTCTCGACATCTACTCGTCGAAACTCGTGATCGTCGATCCGTGTGGAACGGGTCGCGCTCATGCGCTCCTCAACGATCTTGCGCCGCTCGACGAGCAACAGAAGTACCCGAACGGACCTCGGCCTGGTTTCGAGGAAGCCGGATTGAGAATCCGCAACCTCTCGCTGCAGCTCGGGCGACTGCGAAGCATGAGTCTCGTGTGGGAGATCCTTGCGATCGAAGGGCCTCTGCCGGAGACCAGCGAAGGTCTCGAGTTGCCATTCCGTGGGACTGCCGGGATCCTCTATCTGGCCTGCGGCAATGATCCCGTGTTCAACGCAACATCGACGAGCGACTGCTGGCAATCGTGGCTCCGAGGACTCGAGGACGACGTGGTCGTTGGTCACGATGTGTGCTTCGTGAGCGAAGCTGCGAACTTGCCCCCTGCGGCGTGGGAAGCGTTTCTGTTTCCGGTCGTGAGCGGTGAACCGCTCCAGTGGGTGCGCGGCTTAATGCGCGAGGTTCTGCGTTCGGCATCCGGCCGCGGATGCGGCGTGGCCAGATGACCGTGTTCGTCGACGACGCGCGAAAGCGAGAGCGCAGGCCGAGATGCTCCTCCCTGGATCGTCAACCCGAGTCGACACTTGAGCGCTTTCTCGACGTGGGCGACCTCGGGATCTGGCGTAGTAGAGGTAGAGTAGGCGCATGCGCGGCTCGAACGCTGTTCAACGAGGCCTCAGCCCACGAACTGCGATTGTGGCCGGGTTGATACAGAATCGGGTGCTCCCAAAGGCGTCACGTCTCTACAGCGAAGAGCCGACGCGCGTCATCGTGAGCTTCGCGAAGGAGCGATTGAACGAAGTGCGCGCCATCTGCGCGGCGCTAAGGACTTTCGAATGGGTGAAACGGTCATCGAGGCTGGAGCGACCACCCACCCACGGCAACGGATGTGGGTCTCGCCTTGAGTGCCCGGCCCGTCGGCGCCGATGCGACTTGGACCGTCGCGGGTACCTGTCAATGGGATGAGGTCGAAAGCTTCGACGCCAATTTCGATGGTGAAGTCGAGAACAACGCAACGAGTGGTATCGAACATCGGCTCTCGTGTGGCCTCGCGACGCCGGGCTACGCCTCGGCGAGCAGCACCGACGGCTTGTACGTCTACTACTACGATGGCAACAATGGCACTGCGATGGAAGATCACGTCTACTGCAACATCTATTCGTGCAACATGTCGGGGTCGACGTGGGCGACAACAGCCTGACCTTCCTCAATCTCAGCCGCGCGCTCTGGTCCTCGTTGAACCTCTGGTGCTCGATCCCCGACGCATCCGGAGTCCCGAAGAGCAGCCTCAAGCGGATGCTCCTCCTCTACTGATGAAGAGTCTCTCTGGTCAGGTCATGTACAGCGTACGCGGTCTACTGCTGCTCTTGTTCGTATTCGTCGCGAGTTGCGCGGAGAGCCACCCCATGGGGGATGCCGGAGGTGCAATGGACGCGCTTTTGGCGTCCGCGGGAGACAGCGATGTGGCGAGCGGCGACGTGGGAAGTGGCGACGTGGGAAGCGATGCCAGCGCGCATTCGGTCGTGTGCTCCGGTCGCGAATGCGCGAACGGCGAGGCGTGCTGCCTCACGAGCGGAGAGTGTTTCGATCCGTCGGTCGCAGGAGCATGCGTACGGGATCCGAGAATCCCGGAGGGCTGCGCCTCCAGCGTCGACTGCGAACCAGGAGAGATTTGCTATCTCGAAAGTGGAGGTTGTCGCGGAGTGGGGGTCTGCCTCCGCCCGCCGAGCTGCGGTGGCCGCGATCCCGCCGCTTGCGGATGCGACGGACGAACCTACGAGAATCGATGCGCCGCCTTCGCCGTCGGTGTGCAGGTGAGCCGAGCGGAAGGTGCGTGCGGCAGCCGGACGCCGCCTCCTCTGCGGGATCCACGGCCGACGCCCTGTGGCACCGATGGCGACTGTCCCGGCTCCAGCTGCTGCTTCTTTACGGGGACCTGCGTGCCGCTCGATTGCCCCGAGTGCTGCTTTCCCAGCCCGCCGGGGCACATCTGGCCATGCGCAACCGACCAGTACTGCGTCGAGAACCTCGGTGAAGGGGCGTACTGCAATGCTGACGCTTGCGACGGGCCGGGCGCCTGTCGCTGGCGCAGTGGCCCCTGCTCGGGCTCGCTCGCCCCGGTCTGCGGGTGCGACGGAGTCACCTACAGCAACCAGTGCTGGCTCGAGCACGCAGGCTCGCGGCGCGCCCACGAAGGAGAGTGCGTCGGCGGCTGAAGCACCTGGTGACTGCGGGCTGGATCGAGGAGCCGCCCTACTTCCGGGCGACGTGGGTGGACGACTCGAGGACGTGTTCATCGAGGTGATGAGGGTCGCTCCAGCCTCTCAAGCGAAGCGAATGGCCTTGGCCTCGAGCATCGTTCGCTCGGAGTGCTTTGTGTACGGATTTCCGGGAGTGCCTTCCTGAGTGCTCGTTTTCGTGCAAAAAGGAGCGCATTGGAACTCCGAAGACCATACCTGATTCTTTGTGTTGCGGCGTCGTGCTCGCTCGCGGGGTGTGCTCGCGACGAGGGCGACACGACGCCCGAGGGCGCTGCCAGCGTCTTTCTCGATGCGATCGAGAGGAGCAAGCGAGATCCCGATGCGCTTCGCCAAGCGTACGAGATGCTCGATACGGAATCTCGAAGACGTCTGGAAGAGCGCTCCCGCAGCGCCACGGGCGCACGGGAGTATGCGCCGTGGGAGATGATCGTGTCCGGGCGGACTGCGCTTCGGTTCGCTCCTCAGCGCGGGAGCGGCTTGCGTGAACGGCCCGGTACGAGTCCGGACGAAGCCGTGGTCGTCGTGACGGGTGAGGGAGAAGGGCAGACCGCGGAGCTTTCGATGCGCCGCGAAGAGGGAGGATGGCGTGTGGTCGTTGCTATCCCTGAGATGAGCACGCGTGCACAGGAGCGCGAGTGATCGTTCATGCGCTCGTGAGCACGATTCGCGACACTTCGGGGGGCGATCCAATGCGGATGGGAGGACCCGCCGTCCCGAATCCACGATTGACGTAAATCTGGGATTCGCCTCGAACGTAGTGGCCTCGGATGTATCCGTGGCGCAGCACGAGATCGGCAGGTCTCACGATGAAGTTGACCTGTCCGCCGTGCGTGTGGCCGCTCAGTTGGAGATCGACCCGAGGGGCGGCTTCGGGGAAGAACTCGGGGTTGTGGCAGAGCAACACTCGAGTCAGGTCAGGGGAGACCTGAGCGAGCGCTGCATCGAGATCGGCGCCGCGGCTCAGGCCGTCTCGCCCCGCCCAGACATCATCGACGCCCAAGAGCGCGAACGAGCCGCCGCGATCGCCGATCACGCGCGCCTCGTTGCGGAGCACGTGGACTCCGGCATCGCGCAACGTACGAAGGACGTCGTCGATGCCGGTGTAGTAGTCGTGGTTGCCTGGGATGGCGACCACACCATCGCGCACGCCGAGCTCGGAAAGGCGTCGACAGAAGCGCCCGAGCGCCGGAATGAAACGAGGATCGTGATCGATGAGGTCACCGGTGAGGACGATCATGTCAGGGCGCGCTTGACGAACGAGCTCGACGCCGGCTTCGAGCTCGCGTTCGCCTACGAACATGCCGACGTGAATGTCGGAGAGCTGGGCGATCGTGTATCCGTCGAGTGTGCGCGGAAGATTCCTGAGGGGAATCGGGACTTGTTCGATCACGTAGTCATGGCGACCACGCGTGATGCCATAGAGCGATGTGCTCGCGCCCGTACCGAGGGCGAGGCCCATGTACGAGCGCGAGAGCAGCTCTCGCCGCGTCAGTCGCGGGGCTTCTGTCTCGACGGGGAGAGGTTGTTCAACGGGGAACTCTCGTGACTGAACGCTCGGTTTTCGGAGTCGTTTCGAGAGCCACGTCAGGACATCTACCGGGAGCAGGAAGCCGGTGGTGATGAGCAGCGTGAGCGCCACGACGAAACCGAACATGGTCAAGGTTTGGTCGAACGCAGCAGCCGTCGTCCATCCAACGGATCGAAGCGCGAACGGAAGGATGACGGAGCTGATCAGGACGCCTCGCAGGACGAGCGCTCCTTGACTGCGAAGGCCGAACGCCTTGGCCGCGCGTTTGTGGACGTAGAGCGCGATCCCCGAGAGCGCCCCCGCCAGAAACAAGAAAAAAAGGGCGAATTGAAGCCTCATACGTGAAAACCAGGATGGATGGTGAATACGCCCCAGGCAATCCCCATCTCGGATCGATACGAAACTTCACGTTTCGATGCGCAAACGAAAAACAGCCGCGTCGAGAGGAGTGCGACGCGGCTGCTTTGGTGAAGCAATGTGAGCGCAGAGTCAGTTCTTGGCGAGCTCGAAGAGCCCCGCCGCGCCTTGGCCGCCACCAATGCACATCGTGACGATGCCGTAACGGCCTCCACGTCGGGACAGCTCGTAGAGCAAGCTCGCCGTGAGCTTGGCGCCCGTGCAGCCGAGCGGATGGCCGAGTGCGATGGCTCCACCGTTCACGTTGAGCTTGTCGTCTGAGATCCCGAGCTCTTTCTGGCAATAAATGGCTTGGCTCGCGAAGGCTTCGTTCATCTCGAAGAGATCGATATCCGAAATCTTGAGACCCGCCTTTGCGAGGAGCTTCTGCACTGCGGGAAGCGGCCCGATGCCCATGATCGCGGGATCGACGCCGACGGTGACGAAGTGTCGCAAATATCCGAGCGGCTTGACGCCGAGCTCTTTGGCTTTGGACTCACTCATCACGAGCGCCGCGGCGGCGCCATCCGAGAGCGGTGAAGCGTTGCCCGCCGTGACGCTCCCCTTCGCGGAGAACGCGGGCTTGAGGCTGGCGAGACCTTCCGCCGTCGTGTCGGGACGGGGCAGCTCATCGCGAACGAATGCGAAGGGCTGTCGCTCGCCACTCTCCGAGTAGCGCAGGCCGTGGACAGGGACGATTTCGCGCTCGAAGACCTTCTTTTCGATGGCTTCCGAGGCGCGCTTTTGGCTGCGCAACGCGAACTCGTCTTGTCGTTCGCGAGAGATGTTGAAGCGCGTCGCCACGTTCTCGGCGGTGATGCCCATCGGCGTATACACCGACGGGAAGTGCTCCATCACCTCTGGAGATGCGCTCAGCTTGTATCCGGTCATGGGGACCATCGTCATCGACTCGACGCCGCCTGCGACCACCACGTCCGATGAGCCGACCAGAATCTCGCCCGCCGCCATCGCGATGGCTTGCAAGCCCGAGCTGCAAAAACGGTTGATGGTGACGGCCCCCGAATTCTCGGGGAGCCCAGCGAGGAGGCCCACCGGGCGCGCCACGTTGAGACCTTGTTCGCCTTCCGGCATCGCGCAGCCAAGCACGAGATCTTCAACCATCTCCGGCTTGACCTGCGGCACCCGGGCGAGCAGGCCACGAATGACCTCGGCCGCAAATTCATCCGGACGACGATTCGCGAGTGAGCCTTTGTGGGCGCGACCCACTGCCGACCGAACTGCCTCCGCGATCACCACGTTTGCCATCTCGATTACCTCAGCCTTTGGGGGAGGCCGAGACTGTAGTGCAGAATCCGCGGGTCGTCAGCCGTCGCGATCAAAAACGAACGCGGAGCGCCGCGCCTGCCCCGGCATTCGGATCGAACCACGGAACCCATGAAAAGGGGCGCTGCAAGCTCGGATCGAGGTCGGGAGGAAGGCTCTGAGTGGCACCTCCTTCGTCCTGTCCGGCAAGGAAAAGGAGCACAGCGCCGACGGTGCCGAGCACGAGCCCGGCGCCGAGCCCCACGCCCGCGACGATCCACGCCGTGTCGATCGGTGTGCGCTCGCCATTCGTGCACATCGCGCCGTCGGTTCGACAGGGCTCGGGCAAGCCTTGGGTGAGCACCAGGGTGGCCGAAGCGCTTGCCGCAAAGATGATCACGCCGGCGATGCCCACCGAGAGGAAGCTCCAGCCGAGCACGGTGAGCGTGGAGCTGTCCGAGGTGTCTCGTCCCGATGCTTCGAGCTGATGAAGGCGTTCGCGGAGAGACGCTCGTTCTTCATCGGGCAAGGCCGCGTCACTTTCGAGATAGGCTTCGAGATGGTGCGCGGCGCGCGTGCGGTCGCCGAGCTCTTCGTATGCGAGAGAAAGAGGGCGGTGGAGCGCAGGATCTCCTGATGATTGGAGCACCTCTTCGAGAATGTCGATGGCGAGTTCGGCATCTCCTCGTTCGAGGGCGGCCTGCGCTTCGAGGAGGTCTTCTTCGTATTGCGCGCTCGCGCTCGATGTGGCGAGCACTCCGGCGAGTACGAACAAGAGCTTGAACGACAAGAGACGCACGGCCGAGGCGTGGCACATCGACGCGCGGATGCCAACTCGACTCTTGTGATTATACAGGATCGCGTTGAGCGCGATCCTGTATAGATGTTTCTTTTCGGAGGGTCTGATGCAGACCCTCCCCCCGCCCGGCAAAGCCGGCTCGGGGACCCCCTCCCAACTCCGCTCCGCGTCGAACCAGAGTCGGTTTGATCTCCGATCAATGCGACTCTGGTTAGTCTCGCCCCCGCCCGCGCTGTGCGGATCATTCAAGGGTGAAACCTCG
>CAYZTA010000096.1:0-14486 GCA_964481145.1 uncultured Sandaracinus sp. | reverse complement strand
GCTGATTTCGATCGACCCACATGATGTCATTCGGGGTCTCGTGGCTGATTTCGACCTGGTTGGGGAGGGTCGGAGGTGTCCTCAAATAGGGGTGATGTGCTCATCTACCGCAGGAGCGAGCATCAGCGCCCAGGACATTCGAATTGTTGAAACGTAACAAGCCGCGAAACTCGTTCGTGGCGCGGCGGAGGCGTCGGTGTTGGCCGCGTTCTACGGGTTCAGTGGCTGTCGAACTCGCGCTCGATCGACTGAGTTCTTCGATACGGTTGCGCTTCATTCGAGGTGCATGCGGCTCTCGTGAGCGTGACCATGAGCTGCAGGGAAAGCCGGTCGGTATGCTCGCTGACGGACGTTTGCGGTTATCGGTTCAAGAAGCCATCGGCATGAAGAGTGGCAGTTGGACGGCTCTTCTTGATTGGCTTCTTGGGAACCACCTCGGCGCGCAGATTGGCATTCGCAGCAAGGACACCGTGATATCGGTGCGTGTGAAACCGCGCCGGAGGCACGAGAGCCGCCTCGCACGACTCGTGTAACGGAAGATCGCGGCGTCGCGTGAGACAACGTTCGACGGACCACTGATGGGACGTACCGACATCGAACGCGTCGGCGACCCGAACGGCGGACAGACGCTCGATAATTCACCGCTCAACCAACTCTGCGCGGGAGACGCGTGATGAAGAAGACATATGCTGGCTGGCTCTCTTTGCTCGTTTCCCTGGCTTGTACTCCAGGATGCAGTTCCCAAAATCCAGGCGCCAGTTTTGGTGGACGCGACGCTGGGGGTACGCAGGGCATCGATGCGGGTACATACAGTGGTCCGCCCGGAGTCGACGCCGGCAATGTGGTGCGCCGCGACGCGGGGCAATCATGCTCGGCCATCGCTGCGGTCGTGCGGGATTTCGACGTCACCCATCCCGACTTCGAGGCCGACAATACCGAGCTCGTCACGGGCCTTGTGAGGAACATGCTCGACGCGGAGCACAAGCCTCAGTTCGCGCATGGCGGCGTGCGCACCGGCGGCATCGACAGCGCCGATAGCTTCCGTGAGTGGTACCGGGATGTTGCGGGAATCAACCAGCGCTTCGAAATTTCTCTGCCGCTCACCGAGGAGACGCAAGGCCACTTCGTCTACGACAATCCGTTTTCTTCCCGATCGACGGGCTCGGCTTCAGCAACTCCGGCCTAGACCGCATGGAACGGGAACGCAACTTCCATTTCACGACTGAGATTCACACGTCGTTCGTTTACGAGGGTGGCGAAACGTTCACCTTCCGCGGCGATGACGACCTCTGGCTATTCATCGATGGGCGCTTGGCGATCGATCTCGGCGGTACGCACAGGGCCATCGAGGACACGGTCCACCTCGACGAGCTCGGGCTCACCGTGGGCGTTCGATATTCGATGGATATTTCCCACGCTGAGCGCCACACGCGAGCGTCGAATTTCCGAATCGAGACGACGATTGCGTGCTTCATGGACCCGATTCTGATTTGAGTTCGGGAGTGCTGACGCACGATGAAGCCGGGCCTGGCAAGATCCGCTTCCCGACGGTCAGCCTGTGTCGCGTCATACCTACGATGGCGTCGAGTTCTTACCTGATGTCAGACTGCTTTGGGCACATGGCGGTTCGCGGTCGGGAGACGGCAATAGCACCCGCGCGACGTGGATGTACGATCCGACATCGGGCTGGTTGCAGCAGGCCGAAGGCTACGGCGGTTTCGATCTCGCGTCTGCGTACGATCCCACCACTCGACGCGTTTTCGTGTTCGGTGGAATGCTATCGATTTACGACGTCGAGAGCGACACGTGGACGCTCGATAACAATTTCGGGTTCCCTCCGCTCTGGCCGCGATATGCGGGTGCATACGACCTGACCGGCGTCGTTGACTCCCGGCGCGGTTTGTTCTGGGCGGTCGGAGGCTTTTGCAGGCCAGCCGGAGGGTCGTCGTGCGAGGGAACCGTGTTCGTTTGGGACATCGCACGGAACGCTGCAGTCACGGGCGACTGGGTCACGACCGGCGCGGGCTTCTATTCGAATCGCGATCACCTTCAGGGCTATGAAGATCAGGCTTTCGAAAGCGGCGGCAGCACCATCTACTATGCCAACGCGCCCGGCTTCGATTACGACAGCCGCGCCGATGATCTCGTGGCGTGGCCAAACAGCGGCGCGCCCTATGCGCTCGACCTCGACACGAAAGAATGGACGCTCGGCGGTGATGTTGGCGCGCCCGTTGCGCAGAATGCGGGCGGCACGTTTGGACGCTGGCGCTACGTGTCCGCGTACAACGTATTCATTCTCGTCAATTCGGTCGACGAGAACGTCTATTTCTACAAGCACACGTCGGGATGCGGCCCCTAACACGGGCCCGCGTCGGTCTCGACCGAAGGTGATCACGGTGGTCGAGTGCGCAGTTCTCTGACGGCCGCGTCTTGTGCCCCTTCGGGCTATGACCTCAGTCATTGCGAGGGAAGAACGAGAGACATGCGCCGCGCCGACGGTCAGTACGAACCTCGATGGATGAAATATCCACATCTCACTCCGGAGCACAGGCACCGACTCTGCAGAGGAACGACATCAGATGAGACCGTGCCGGCGCAATAGCTCGGTGAGATACATACGGTCCATCTGACCGGCGCGGGCGGCCGCGCGAACGTTTCCGCCAGTTCGCGTAAGGAGCGCCGATAAATACTCGCGCTCGAATCGATCCAGGACCTCTCGGCGCGCCCGCTTGTACGGCAAATCCGTGGTGACAGGCGAGCTTTCGTCGGTGCGTGCACTGGCGCCCTCGAGGGGAGGTGTGTGTCCGAGGGCGAGCGTCGCATGGACCAGATTGCGTAACTCGCGCACATTTCCCGGCCAGGAGTGGCGACT
Organism: uncultured Sandaracinus sp.; assembly: GCA_964481145.1. GTDB lineage: Bacteria > Myxococcota_A > Polyangia > Polyangiales > Sandaracinaceae > Sandaracinus. The sequence goes on along the minus strand of CAYZTA010000096.1, from coordinate 11,614 downwards.
CAAATCGTCGATTGTGCGCGAATCGAAGAGCGATTCCATCGCTCCTTGGAATTCCGCTTCTTCCAAAAAATGCGTGATGAGTCCGGGAATGTCTTCGGCGCGATCACGGAGCGGCGGAATCGAAATTCTCACGACCGCAAGCCGATAATAAAGGTCGAGTCGAAAACGGTTCGAGTTGACGTCGTTGCGCAAATCGCGATGAGTCGCAGTCACGATTCGAATGTCGATCGGGATGTCGTGAGATCCTCCGACGCGCCGAATCGTTTTCCGCTCGATCGCTCCGAGCAGCGACGCTTGACACTCGGGATTGAGCTCACCGACTTCATCGAGAAAAAGTGTTCCGCCATTCGCTCGCTCGAACGAGCCAACGTGTCTTCTCTCTGCGCCAGTAAACGATCCGCGCTCGTGTCCAAAGAGCTCTGATGCAAAAAGATTTGGTGAGATGGCGGCGCAGTCCACCGTCACGAAAGGAAGTCCTGCCCGCGGTCCTTGCTCGTGAATCGCGCGCGCGGTCAGCTCTTTTCCCGTGCCCGACTCACCGCCGATGCACACCGATACCGTGCTCGCTGCGATGCGGAGGATCTCTGCAGCAAGCCGGCGCATGACGGGGCTGCGCCCGTAGATCCCAACGATCTTTTCCAGCGCTTCATCCCCGAAGACCCAAGCGCCGTCTTCGACTCGCACCTGCGCATCGCCGAGCGACACGACGGCGCCGGGATCGATTTGGACGCTCGCCTTTCGAACGGTCACGGGGCCGATGCGCGAGCCATTGGTCGACCCATGATCCACCAGCACGAGCTGGTTCGAGCCTCGTCGGATCTCGAGGTGGAATCGCGAAACGGTCGGATCGGAGAGCACCAAGTCGTTTCCTTGCGCCGACCCGATCGACAGCGAATCGCCCTCCGAGACGCACGTCTTTCCGACGTCGGCGCCGCGCACCACGACGACTCGGATGCTGCGCACGGGTTGGCCTGGTGCGAGGAGAGGAGAAGTGCTCGGATCGTTCATGCGTGGGGTGCTCGCTCGTTGGCTGGTTCATCCTGCCAGAACGAAGCCAAAAAGGGACAGGATGTACACTCGCCGAGAGAGTAAGGATGCACTCGTCGTGCGGCTGGTTGCACACGGCCATGGCTGGTAAGATCCCGCACCGGCTCCCTCGTGGGCGCGTGCGGCTGATTTCAAGCTGCCAGTGGCTGCGCTTCCCCTGCATTGCCGGCATCCTCTCGTTCTTTCTCATGTTACGTTCTTTGGGTGAGCACATCGCTCGGACGTACCGGCTCCTACCTTCGCCTTTGCGAGATCGCGAGCGGTGGGATGGGCAGCGTCGATCTTGCGATGAGAAAAGAAGGCTCTTTTCAGCGCCTTTTCGCCATCAAGCGGTTGCTTCCCGCGATGCGGACTGATCCGGGCGTCCGCGCGATGTTCCTCGAGGAAGCGCGTTTGGCGGGTCTGATTCGACATCCGAATGTCGTGAGCGTCATCGACGTCGGTGAAGACGAAGAAGGACCTTTCCTCGTCATGGATTACGTCGAGGGGCTTTCGCTGGCGAATATCGCTTCGGCTCTGTCGTCGTCAGGTTCGAGAATGCCGCTCGCGGTTGCGATGCGGCTCCTTTCGCAAGGCGCTCGAGGTCTGCATGCTGCGCACGAGCTCCGCAGTCCCGACGGCACGTGGTTGCATCTGGTCCATCGTGATGTGTCGCCGCACAACATCCTCGTGGGCTTCGACGGCATCGTCCGTCTGACGGATTTCGGGATCGCGAAGGCGGCAGGAAGTGCAAGCCGCACGTCCACCGGGCTCCTCAAAGGCAAGTCAGGATATCTTTCACCTGAGCAACTCCGATTCGAAGAGCCGGACCGCCGCACCGACCTTTTCGCGTTGGGAATCGTGCTCTTCGAAGCGCTGACCGGCAAGCGCATGTTTCCCGGGACTTCGCTGCGCGAATCGGCCCGAAAGGTGCTCAATGACGAGCCGCCGGATCTGCATGCGTGGTGTCCGCTTGCGCCCTTGGAGCTGGCGCAACTCGTTCGACAAATGCTCGATCGCGATCTCAATCAGCGGCCGGCGAATGCCGCGGTGGTCGCGGATGCTCTGGAAGCCATCGCCAACTCCCTACCGCAGCAGCCCGGCCCTGACGATGTCGCGTCGTTCATGAGGGAGCATTTCCATCCACAAGCGACCGCGAGCGCCGAGCGCATTCGCAAGTGGATGGCGGCACCCGAACCTCCGGTCACTGATGTTCAGACGCTGAAAACCAGCTCTGAGCCCGCTCTGCCCGAACTTGTCGAACCATCGACCAAGGTCGAGCCGAACACCCGCAGGCGAGTTCGCCGTGATTGGGCAATGGCCTTGATGAGCGTGATCGCGATCTTCGGTGTACTCGGCACGCTCGCTGCAAGTGCGATGTGGTTCTCGGAGTACACGAACGGCCGCGAGACCTCACAGATGTATGAATCGACGTTCGCCGAACCGAACGACTCCACGGTCATTGTGTCTGCGCCAGACGAAGAGAGCCCTCCGTTGGATATCGAGCCGCAGCCGCAAGAACCCCATCGGGACACGGCGGAGGTGCCGGAAGTGACGAGGGTTGCCGGCGAAGCTGCGCCCGAACGCCCGCGGCGCGCTCCGGCCCGTGAGCGCCGGCGACAACCCGATCGCATGCGGCGGTGGAGTTGGCAGTGATATCGCGTTGGCTCGTCACATTCGTGGTGATTGTGATGATGAATCCGAGCCCAATGGCCGCTCAGGATCGATCGGATGTGGTGCGCGCGCGTTCGCTCTTCGAGGAAGCGATGCGTTCGATGGATCGTGGTGATTTCGATCGCGCGATCACGGAGTTTCAAGCTTCGCTCGGGATCGCGCCACGCGCGCCGACGGCGTTCAATCTTGCGATGGCCCTGCGTGGAGCAGGCCGATTGCGAGAGGCGATGGAGACCTTCGAAGGTCTGCTCGGAGAACGCTTCGGGAGGATGGCGCCCCCGCAGGAGCGAGAGGTCGCGCAGCTCTTGCGCGAGACGGAGACCGAGCTCGCCACGCTGAGAGTCAGAATCGCCGGCGCGCCTACGATCGAGCTTCGTATCGATGGCGAGCGAATCGAAGATGTGAGTACGAACGTTTGGATCGAGTGCAGGATCGATCCAGGGGCACATGTCGTCACTGCCTCCGCTCCCGATCGACAAACTGCGGAACGCGATATCGAGGTCGCCCGTGGTGAACACATCGAGGTGGATTTCGTGCTCGAGCCCATCGCCGATATCCGGCCCGGAGTGCTGATCCTCGAAACGACCGAACCGTCGCATTTGCTATCGGTGGTTGGGATCGCGGAGAATCGAGGCAGCTTGCGGGCCGAGTTGGCGTCCGGGGAGTACGTGGTCCGGGTCGAAGGGAATGGCGGGTTCCGTGAATCCTCGATCGAAGTGCCGCCGGGTCGTACTGTCCGCTTGCGCATCGATCCGCCTCCGCCGCGCAGCGTGGTCGAGGAGCCGTGGCTTTGGATCGGAATTGGGGCAGCGGTCATGATCGGAGCTGGCGTCGGAATCGGAGTGGGAGTGACAAGTCCGGCGACGGCGGAACCCCAATCTGGGCCCCCATTCGGCCAGATCGTCACGCTCTCGGTTCCATGAAATACATCGGATTTTTCTGGTTTGTGATCTTGGTTGCCGGGTGCGCGCTGCGAACGCCGACCCAGGTGATTGTAGAAGTCGAGGCCGATCCGATTTCGCGAAGGCGCACGACGAAAGTCACCGTCCACGTGCTCGATCATGAAGGAGGCGTGAGACTCGAACGAAACGTTCGGCTTCGGGGCGACGGCGCAGAGGCCGAGTTTCCGCTTCGCTTGTACCTCGTGCCGGAAGGGGGCGATGCGACCCGTAGATACAGCGTATTCGTAGAAGCGTTCGAATCCCTCCCCGAGGGAGATCGAAAGTTCAATCAAGCGCGTGTGATCAGCGGGTATGTTTCTGAACAGCTTCAATACGTCCGCATGCGACTCGAGGATTCATGTGTCGACATGCTGACGTGCACCGAAACACAGACCTGTCGATATGGCGGATGCATCGATGCCACGGTCCCGCCCATGCCGCTCAATCTTCCTTCGGGTGTCGGTTGGCATGAGATCCCAGATACGCGCCTCGAGAGCGTATGTCCGGAAGTTCCGCCAGAGGTCGTTGGAGATGCGGGCTGCCGAGGAATGACGTCAGCGTACTCCTCTGCGATTGCCGACCTTTCCCATCGTCGAATGGTGTTGTGGGGCGGCGGTGCGTTTGGCGGATATCAGGGCAACGAACTCTATTCGTTCGATCTTCGAGATCTGCGCATGCATCGCTTGAGCGAGCCCAGCATACCGCCGACCTGCGAAGAAGGGGCCGACGACCTCGCCGATGGTCGCCCTTACGCGCGCGAAATTCACGGAGGACTCTCGTACATCGCTCATGCCGGCCAGATGCTCGTATGGTCGGGCATCTCCAATTTGTGCGAGGGAAATTCGCTGCCGAACATGTGGACGCTCGATCTCACATCACTCGAGTGGCGAAGAATGGCCGTGAGCTCCGGAGCCGCAGGATATGGTTCGACTGACTACGACGAGGCGACTCGAAGCGTGTTCGTTCACAATGGCAGGCTTTGGAGATTCGATTTGGACACACGAATCTTCACTCTGTTGAATGGCAATGTTCCGACAAGCCGGTATGAGACGGCGATCATCGATCCCGTTCTCCGCCGATTCATTCTGATGGGCGATGGCGTCTACGAGTTCTTCGATATTTCGGAGGGCAGCTCCTACGAGATCCAGAATCGTGCGGCGATCGATCCGGAATGTCAGCCGCTGATCGACGCACAACGTCCAGGATTGGCCTTCGACCCGATCGAAAAAAAGATCGTCGGCTGGGCGGGAGGCGACTTCGTTTATCTCCTCGATCCCGCCACGCACGACTGCGAAGTACGTCAGTACCCGGATGGGCCCGGAGCCCCCGAAGGGCAGGGGACGTTCGGCCGGTTTCGTTATTTTCCTTCGGATGACGTGTACGTGCTCGTCAATCGCGCAAATCAGAACGTATTTGTTTTGCGCCTTCGCTGAGTCTCGCGAGCGGCAGTGCGGCTGAGACTTGCCAGCCAGTGCGGGGAAGACCCTTCCGACCGAGTCAGCCGCATTTGCTCTGTTCCGTGATCAAATCGTTGCGCGGTGATGGCCCGATCCGTGCTGAGTCCGCTCGACGCGAACAATAGGAGAGTTCGATGAAGTGGAACGGTCTTGTCGTCCTCCTCACCTCACCGCCCGCGATTTCAATTCTGCTTTCCGCATGCATCGATGTTCCGGCGGGGAGCACGACAACGAACTCAGCAGATGCAGCTTGTGCGGTGAGCGAGGCGGATGGCGGCACGCAGTCTCCGCCGCCGGACATGTCGGCCACCCGAACGTTGCGCCGCATGACGCTCGCACTCAGCGATCATTTGCCGACGCTCGATGAACTACGCGAGCTCCAAGAGCTCGATCCCGCGGCTCAGGAAACGTGGCTTGCTCAAGAAGCCGATCGACTTCTCGCGAATCCACGGTTCTACGACACGATGTTTGAGCTTGGGCGTAGGTGGATGCCGATTCCTTATGTTCCGAACGCTGCAGACGCGCCGGAGTATTTTCTTCCGCAGCAGCAACCGATCGTGCGCTGCCCTGATGGAACCGCGCATGCGGGACGTTGGGCAGCTCCCGATCCCTATCGCGACATGCAGCCGTGCAACGGACTCAACGCGGACGGAACGACCGCGATTGTCCGGACGGTCGAGCCGTGGTGGGCCGAGGGCACGATGGTCGAAGTCGTCGGCCATGCGGGCGACGACCGCGTCATGCTCGAAGAGCAAGATTGCGGCGCTCGCCTAAGCGCCCAGTTTTTTTCGCAGCATCATAATGCGTGTGGGTGTGGCCCCAATCTGATCTTCTGTAATCCGTCGTTTCGCGGTACCGATCTCGCGCAATGGCAAGAATTCGTCACCAGCAATCCGAAAGGAAATCGCCGGCTCGCGCAGGAAGAGGCCGCGCGATTGTTCGCACATATCGCGTGGCACGACCGACCGCTGACCGATCTTATCGCGGGCACCTACTCGGTGGGGCCGGTCGAAGTTCAAGCGAATTACGTGCGCTTCGCACGCCGGCTCGGCGCAGTCGAGCTCGATGCGAACCAAAGTTGGTGGCGATCGAGTCGTTGGACTGCGCCGGTCGATCCTCACCATGAGTCGACCGATCCTTGGGCTTGGAGCGAGTTCGAGGTGCCGACTCGGAATCCCTACCTTCTCGGCGATCGCGACTATCACTTCGATCCACGCGTCGAAGCGTCCGGCACGATGCGCGGTATTCCCGCAGCAGGTGTGCTCACGATGCCCGGCGTCCTCGGCGCGCTCACGCGCGAGCGTGTTCGTGGAGCTCGGTTTCTCGAGATGTTCGCATGTGAGAATTTCGTTCCGCCGCCCGCCGATGCGGAATTCGACCCCTACACCAACGATCCCGCGACGGGCGGGAATTGCATGTACTGCCACACTCGCATCGATCCTGCGTCGATTCATTTCCGAAGATTCATGCGCGTGGGTGGACGGCTCGATATTTTCGGCGTCGGAAGCTCTCATTATGAAGGCTGGGAAACGCGCCGCTATCCGTACGGCGGTGATCCATTCGAACGCATGGCCCGACTGTGGTCGCCTGAAACGAAGATGACGCCGGTCGATGAAGCGACTGCCACGATGAATCCGGAGTCGCGATGGATCGACTTCCTGCCACCCGATCAAACGCTCTACGGGCAGATCAGCGATGGCACTGTGGGTCCGCTCGGATTCGCGAAACTCATCGTCGATTCGGGATTGTTCGATCGCTGTGCTGTGCGTCGAATGCACGAGCAAGTCATCGGACGCGACATCAATCCGACCACTGAGTCTGGCTATCTCGAGTCACTCACCCGTGTGTTCAAAGAGAATGATCGCCGGGTGCGACCCTTCATTCGTCATCTGCTGACGAGCGCGGCGTTTCGAGGAGGTTTCTGATGTCGGTCGCTCATCACAGATTCGCGTTCTTCGTCTCGCTGCTCGTGTCGTCTTGCACCGGAGCGCTGGATGGTGCGCCGGCAGGCCCCGGAGCCGTGACGGCCCCCGGCTCGTCCAGTGAACAATGCCCGCCGCCAGCAGGAAGCAACGAGGCGACCTGGCGAGTGTGGAACGGGCTCAAGCGCAATTGCGCCGGATGTCACAATGAAGGTGAAATAGGATATTTTGCGTCGATTCATGCGTTCGAGTCGCTGCTCGTCAACAACGCGGAATTGGTGACTCCCGGCGATTCCGAAAATAGCGCACTGATTGCGCTTCTCGAAGGCCGGCGAATGGGCTCGTCGTTCACCCAAATGCCGCTCAGCGGTTCTCCTTTTGCCGAACTCGCTGAGCGTGGTGAGACCGACATTACGATGGAGGAAGTTCGCGATTGGATCAACAATCTCCAAGTTTCGTCCGTGAGCACTCGGCCCGATCCCGCAGCGCCCGCCGTTCAGCGCATTTCAGCGCTCCACATCGATCTCGGATTGCGCGAGCTCCTCGGCCTGACGGACGAAGATTTCTTTCAGGAGGCTTCAGAGTATGGCGTAGTCATGTACGCTTCTCGCAGTGAAGATCGATTTCCCGTTCGCGGGAATCGGCCACCAGTCCCTCACGCGTATTTCCGAGCCAACGCGGCGCTCGCCAATTCCGACGTGTCGGCGAGTTTTATTCAAGGAATCGTGCCCATCTCGCAAGCTTGGTGTGGCATGGCGCTGGCTAAGTCCGGAAATCCACTCTTCCGAGTCGCATCGATCAACACAGGAATCGCGGAACGCGAAGTGCTCCGCGAGGAGATCGCGAATTGGCATCTTCTCTTCCTCGCGGAGAGCGGGAGTGACGAGGAAATCGACGAGGTCATCGATGACGTGTTTGCGCCGCGAGAGATGGAGTCCGGAACGACCCGCGCATGGGTCGGTACATGCTCCTTCTTTATCCGTCATCCGAAATTCATTTTTTATTGATCGTTAACACGTCGGATTCGATGACGAAAGGAATCGCCTCATGAAGTTCTCTCGACGTGGTCTCTTGGCGACGAGCCTCGGAGCCTCTCAGCTGTATCTCCTCTCGCGCTTCAATCTCTTGGGATCGGGAAGGGCACGGGCTGCTGTCGATCCCGATCGACCGACCAAGCTGCTCACGATCATGGTGCCCGGTGGCATTCATCATGAGTTTCTTTGGTCGATTTTTTATGATGCATCGATATCGCGCTTCATCCCACCGCCCGAAACGCGTACTTTCTACGATGCGTCGATGGTCGAGAACTTGGATCGCAGTGGCGCCGCCGACGCCGATGCGCCGATTCGACGGCTTCGTGCGCCGGTGACGTGGAATTGGGATAGCCCCGCAGACAACGAATTCCGCGGTGGCGCGAATCCGGTGCACGGCGGGCCTTACGACCCCAAAGGCTATGCGTGGGCAGCGCCTGAATACAAAATCTATGAGAACGTCGCGGTGATTCACGGCATCGATCAGGGCACCGCGGCTCATGACAGCGGCAAGATCGCGTCGATGTGCGGCCTTGCTGGCGGCAATTTTCAAATCGCTGGCATTCCGGCGGTGGTCGCGAACTATTTCTTCGCGCGCTTCGGTAATGACCGGCCGATTCCGAGCGTCTCGATCCGCGGTGAGCTGCGCGCTCCCGCGCTGCCTCCGATTCCATCGACGATGAGCAGCACGCCCATCGGGTCGGTGCGTGATATCGAATTCATGCTTTCAGATCGGCGTCCGAATTGGGATGGGCTGCGCGCGCGACGCGAGATCGATGGCCTCGCGTTCGATGGGAGCCGCCTCGGCGACACGGTTCCGGTGACCGCTGCGGACGAAGTTCTACTGCGCGCGACTCAGCGCCTCAGAGGTCGCCATTCGAGTGGAACCGACACGATGCTGGAACAGCTTTACGACGGTTACGTCGGTTTCTCGCGCACGATCGCGCGAGACGTCGTCGATTTGGTGTCGAGCACACCAGGCGTCGAACATCTGCCCGATCACGTCTCCTGGATGCCGGGCGAGTCACGTTTCGGTTGGCGGATTGGGTACGCCGATGCCGTCGCGTCCGATCAGCCGTGGATCAATGACTTTGATTTTATTCTCAAGCTCCTCAAAAGCGATCTGACAACCGCGGTTTCGTTCCGCTGCGAGGGTTTGGCACAGTTTAACTTCGATACGCACACGGCGAGTCCGTTTGTTCCGCACACGCAGAATTTGCGAGGAGTGATGGACACGATTGCTCGCCTGTGCATCGAAATGAAACTCACGCCTTCGCCCACGCCATCGCGCCCCGATCGAACCCTGCTCGACGATACTCTCGTGTACATCACGAGCGATTTCGGACGTTCGTTTCCGATTTCGGGTGGGTCGGACCACAATCCGATGCACTCGGCGGTTCTTATCAGCGGGGCGATCCAGGGCAACCGAATGGTCGGTGGTTATCGCAACTCTGCCCTCGGAATTCCTGTCGCGATCATCGGCGAAGAGGGCAATCAAGAGATGAGGCCGCCGACCGCGCGCGATATGGCGTCGACGATTTATGCGTGCATGGGAATGCAGGCTGGGGACGACTACTTCATTCCCGGTCAATACGGAGTCATCGATGGAGTCGCCTTGGTATGAACATTCGCGAACGTTTTGCGCATTCGACGGTTTTGTTCGCGTATGTTGTCCTCTTTGCGTGCAACGGCGCGAACTCGCCAATGGCTCCGGATGCGGGCAATCACGTCGAGTCAGACGCTGGCGTCGACGCATCGAGTTCTGTGATCGACAGTGGAACTCCCGCACACAATGAAGCTTGTCCAAGCGGCCCGCGAAGCCGCTTCGGCGATCTTCCCTCGGGGGAGACGGACCACACGCGCGCGATTGCTGCGCTCGCCGCGGGCGAATGGCTCGCGCTCGGACAGCCGGCGCCCGATCCCGTTCATGGTCGCGCTCGTGGCCGCGCGTGGGGTGCGAAAATGGCCTATGCCGGAGATCTCGGGGGCGCGTTCCTTTTCGGCGAAGGGCAACACGGGTGGTGGGACTCCGAAACGGGATTCTACATGGACGATCTGTGGTTCTACGATGCTCGCGGGCATCGTTGGATCACTGCATATCCCGGATTTGACACCCGCAATCCGCCGACGCTCCGGCTGGACGAGAACGGATTCGTGAGTACCGATGACGGGCCCTTGCCGGTGGCGACGATGGTCCATGGCTACGAAATGATTTCGTATGATTCGCGAAGGCGTCGATTCATGAGTATGCCGTGTGGTGGTGGCTATGAGCGCACCGCGATTCCGCAACTCGCCGAACTTCGAGAGATGCCAGAATATCGCGGTCGCGGAAGCCCGTGGATGTTCGACGTCGAAGCGATGCGATGGATGCGTTTGCCGGCCGAGAATGCGCCAGGCAGCGGCTTCGGAGATGTGCTCGTGTATGTGCCGGCGCGCGATGAGACGTTCTTCTGGGCGCCGATCTCCGCTCCAGATGGCACGCGTGTTTCGTTTTACGACAACGGCGCTGGGACCTGGCGCAGCATGAATGCAGGGGGACCCCCGCCGCCGTTCGGAATCGATCCGACCGCCGCTTATGACCCGATCCATAAGCGCATATATATGGGTGGCGGCAACTACCCAATTACGCCTGAGGGTCAGAATCCGTTGTGGATTTATGATCTCGAATCCGACACATGGATCGATCCGGCACCCGAGGGAAATCCAGGTGGAAATCATTTCGGAACCGCCGTTGCGGTCATGGACTACGATTCGGCAAAAGACGTGGTTTTGCTCTTTCGACATAGCGCTGGAGCAGGCGGTCAGCGTGGAATCTTCGAATACGATCCCGAGGAGAATCGATGGACTCGCATCGATATCGAGATTCCGTTTCCCGCCGATCGCGCGGTGAACGCGTTCTACGACGCTTGTCAGAACGCGCATTTCTTTCATGTGGCCGGCGATAGTCGCAACGACGGCATCATCTACGCCTATCGCCATTGATGTCGTGAATAACGTCTTTTAACGTCTTTTAGAGCCACGTCTCTCGGTCGAGGTTGGCTCGAAGGCCCAGACACAGGTCGACGAGATTCGCGGCAAGGGGAAGGCCTGAGCCGAGCTCGGCACTTTCCCCATTCGCGCATGTGTCACATGCCTGGGACCGGCATCAACTCGACGACCTCGATAGATCCGTCCGGCATCATGAAATGAGGATGCCCCTTCAACGTCTCGGCAAGCGCTTCCTTCGACTCCGCCTGGAGGATCGAATATCCGCCAAGATTGTTGGTGGACGCCGACGCACCGGCCTTCGTGACGGACAAGCTTTTGCCGAGGGGCGCACCCATGTCGACGATCAATGAGGCGGCCTTTTTGCTCCACGCCATCCACGCATCCATTCCGGCCTTTTGCTGCTCCGGTGATGCCTTCTTCATCTGCTCGAAAGCCGACGTCGGCGCTTTGTAAAGCACGAGGAACTTTTCATCAGAAACCCCTTTTCTGAAGAGCACTCTCGACAGCGACGCGTTGGATCGGAGATCAAACCGACTCTGGTTCGACGCGGAGCGGAGTCGGGAGGGGGGCCCCCG
>CAYZTA010000095.1:0-14697 GCA_964481145.1 uncultured Sandaracinus sp. | reverse complement strand
AAGCCCGGGAACAGCCAAGAGGATTGCAGGTGGGACGCCACTTCATCCCTTCTCCCCCGCCTTGGCTTCCGCCCCCGCCTCGGCTTCCGCTCCCGCCTCGGCAGCGCGGCGCGATGCGTATGGCCAGCCTCAGGGTGTCGTCGTTGCGGGGGCTGGCTCCTCGATCACGACAGGGGTCGGCGCGGCTGGCACAGGTTGATCTGCGCGGATCGAGTAACGCACGAGGGCGCGGAGAATGTCGTTGCGTTCCAGGTTGCCGACGATGCGCTTGACGTCTTCGTAAATCGACGGATCCACGAGGAGCCCGCCGAGGGTCCCACGGCCTGCGCGGACGTCCGCCATGACCACCCGAAGATCGCCGCTGACCGCCGTCAGGTTCTCGATGAGATCGCCCGCGCTGTCGCCGTACAAGAGCTCATGCGCGTTGCCGTCTCCCGTGCGGACATCTCGCAGAATCGTGGCGGTTTCGCCTGCCGTGTCCGCGAGCGAGGAAAGGAGGCGGACACCCTCCCGGCCGTAGATCAACTCGTGCGCCGTGCCGTCACCATCGCGAATTTCATTCGTAATTGCGCGAATATTGCGTGAAGTTTGGGCGAGCTCGGTCGTCGTGACCTGCACCGCGGCGAGAGTCCCCTCGACCTGATCGGCGAGCTCCGGATCGCGAATGAGACGAGGAATCGTCCCGTCTTCCTCGACGATCATGCGCGTCAGCTCCGCCATGTTGTGGCTGATTCGATGGAGATCTTCGCGGAATTGCGCGTCGGCGAGGCCTTCGGTGAAGCGGCGGACGTTTTCGATGACGGGCTGGGCTTCATCGACCAACTCGCCCGCTCGTGAGAGCGCCCCGAGGAGTCCGCCGGTGTCGCGCGATGGAATCTCGGCCCCTTCGGCCAGGGGAGCCCCTTCGCCGGGGTTGAGCTCGACGATCATGTCGCCGAGGAGTCCCTTGCTCCCCAAGGTGGCCACGGTGGCGCCTTGGAGATCCGGTCCCGTGGCCCCCGTAATGAGGTTCGAGACGTCTTCTCGAATGTCGAGCTCGACCCGGAGTCGTCCGCGATCTGCGAACTGAATCGCCGAAACCGTTCCGACATCGATGCCCGCGAGGCGAATCGGTGATCCTGGCCTGAGCCCTGCGACGTTCGAAAACGTCGTCGTATAAGTTCGCCGCGAAACGAAGAGTGCGCTTCGGTTCCCGAGCGTGAAGACGAGAGCCGTGCCGATCACCAACGCCAAGGAGACGAAAATGCCGACTTTGAACTCGGTGGAGCGACCTTTGCCCATGCGCCCTTATAGAACCTCGCGTACCTCGTATTCTACTGCCGGAGGCCCGTCAACAGGGTTGAGGTTCATCCGCCGTACCGCAGCAATGTCGCGGCGTCATCGGTTTCTGGCGCGTTGCCCTCGATGAAATCGCGCACTTGGCGATTGTCGGTGGTTTTTGCTTCATCGACTGTTCCCGACCATACGATGAAACCTTTGTCGATCATCGCGATGCGATCGCTGACCTCGAAGGCGCTGTCCATGTCGTGGGTGACGACGATCGACGTGACTTTGTAGATCTTCTTGGTCGAGAGGATGAGCTGGTTGATGCGCTCGGTGTTGGTCGGATCGAGGCCCGTCGTGGGCTCGTCATAAAGGAGGACTTCGGGGCGAAGCGCGAGGGCGCGGGCCAGACCCACGCGTTTGCGCTGCCCTCCCGAGAGGGAAGAGGGGGACATGGGTTGCGAATCGGGCAGACCCACGTCGGCGAGGGATTGGGCGACACGTTCGTCGATTTCGTTTTGTGGCAAACGGAAATGCTCACGAAGCCCATATTCGACGTTCTCGCCGACGCTCATCGAGTCGAAGAGCGCGGCGCCCTGAAAGAGCATGCCGATGCGACGGCGGACGGCCGTGAACTCGCGCTCGTTTTTGTCATCGATCCGCGCGCCGTCGTAGGTGATGCTCCCGCCGTCGGTGCCGAGGAGGCCAATCAACATTTTGAGCATCACGCTCTTGCCCATTCCCGAGCCACCGATGATGGTGAGGGACTCCCCCGCATGGACGTCGAGGTTGAGATCCTCATAGACCACCTTGGGCCCGAAGACTTTGCGAACGTTGCGAAACTCGATGAGCGCCACGGAGCTGCGCAGCCTAGCACGACGAATGTGGGTGTTCGCGCTCTTTGGCGTGCTCTTCGCGTGCGGTGGTGAAGACGGCCTCTCCGCGGCTTCGGCCGTGGCGATTGCGCGAGAGCATGCGGACGAGTTTGATTCGTTCGAGCGATGGTCGCGACGCATCGCGAGCGCGGAGACGACCTTTCGCAGCCGTGCAGCCTTGGAGGAAGCGGCGTTTGCGCCGGTGCGGCGACAGCGAGGAGTCGTGGGCGCGTGGATCGAAAGAGTCGGGCCCGATGCGTGGAGTCTCGCCCACCCACGGCGCGCCGCGCTTTCTTCTGAGTTGACTTGGCGACGGGCGCGTCTCGATGGGTTGCGTGAGTACGAAATCGCGGTGTCCGAAGAGGCGCAGTATGTGAGGGCACGAAGCGAAACGACGGGAGGGGCGATGTTGGTGGTGACGCTGGCGTTTACAGATTCTGAGTCTCGGTAGCTCGACTTGGGATGGGGACGTGTTCACAGTCGGCGTGTGGACATCGTTCTCGTCAGACACGCCGAATCGATTTGGAATGCAGAAACACGCTGGCAGGGGCATGCGGACATTCCGCTCTCCGAACATGGCCGCGCCGAAGCTGCGCGCCTTGGAAAACGGCTCTCCAACGTTTCTTTCGACCGGTGTATCTGCTCCGATCTTTTGCGTACCCGTGAGACAGCGGCTGCGCTCGGATGCGCGATTGATTTCGAACCATCGATTCGCGAAATGGATCTCGGCTCGTGGAGTGGTCTTCTCCATTCGGAGGTGCAGGAGAGATTTCCGGAACAGGTATTGGCTTTTCGAAAGGGCGCACCCGTCAAGATCGGGGGCGGCGAGTCGACGCCTGAGTTTCATCAACGCGTAAAAACGGCCTTTGAACGCATCGTTCGGAGCGCTCGCGCGAATGAACGTGTGCTCGTCGTCACGCACGGCGGCGTGATTCGCGCGATCATGATGGGGCTCCTTGGGTTGCGCTCGGGGCGTCCTTTCGTGGGCGCATCGAACACGTCGCTCACGCATCTTCGTATGAATGAAGGAGAGATGCGACTCGTGGCGTACAACTGCACGGCTCATCTCGAATCGCAGCCCCAGCCGCACGTCGAGGAGCTCATCGCGGGCGACGACGTGATTCACCGAATGACGGCGCATCTCGGTTTGAGCGCGGATGCACGAGAGCGTTTTCATCCGCCCCGCGAGGGGACGATCACGCGGCTCTTGCACAAGCCCGAACCTGCGTTGGTTTCTTTCGCGACTCCCGCGTTCGATGGAATTTCGTGAAGATTCATTGTCGGCGATTTGGGGGTCCGACTCGCAAATCTTGCTCAGCGCAGTGGCGAGTGCGGCGGGAGAAATCGTCGCTCCGCACATACGAAAGCGGAACGTGCACGTATGCCTTCCATCCGGACGCGTACTGCCTCGCGGCGGGTTGGTCGTGGTGACCGGGACGTTGCTATCTTTTCCGCGTGCTGGGACCCTGGCGATGCAACTGGTTGCGATCACACCCGGAGGCGCTGCGGCCTCTTGACATCCGTCGGACGTCTATCGATCCTCGCCCATCGCCCTGAGATTCCTCAGGTTCGACAGGGGGCACGCGATGAGGTTTGTCTCGCGTTTTCAAGTCTGTGTAGCGGGCATTCTTGCCGGCTGTTCCCTCGGGCCAGCCACCACGGAGGTCGAGGGAGTCCGCTTCGAACTCCTCGAGCGTCCGGACCCGGCGAGTCTGGCGCGAACTACCGATCGCGCCGAGCCCGTCGTGAGAGGGCCGGTCGCGCCGCTCCACGAGATGGACCATGAAGCGCTCGCGCTCGCCCTGCGCCCCGTCATTTATGATGGAAGCGGGCAGAGCTTCGTAGCCGCGGCCCCCGCATGGGAGCAAGCGGACCGCGTGCTCGCCGATGCTGAGTCGAGCGGGAACGAATACGAGGTGGACTGGGTCGCACACGACCGCGCAGAGAGCATGGACGGAAGGGTTGGACTGCGTGTCGAACCGGCAATCATCGGCGCCGACGGTCGCAACCGGGTGAACCCGACCACGGTCGATCCCTTTCAAGCGATGGTTCGACTGGAACTCTTCAACGGAAGTACGTTTGTGGGGCATTGCTCCGGATCTTTCATCGGCCCCTGGACGGTTCTCACGGCGGCGCACTGCATTCTGCTCGATGGTTATCCTTTGACCAATCGAATCGTCTTCAAACGCGCGCAGAACGGACCACTTGGCCTCCCGTTCGGTCAGCAAGACTGCCGCAATGATGACGCGAATCCCAACAATGACATCTTGATCGGGATGATGGCCGGGTGGACTGGGAACTTCGGCGCGCAGACTGCCTTCGATGTCGCGGTCATTGATACCTTCCCTTGTATGTCTTCGCCGGCCTTTGGGACCTTCGATGGCTATCTCGTCAATAGTGGCACCGCGACATATCACGGTTACGGATACCCTGGGGACATCTGTCCCGGTGCTCCAACTTCGGACACCTTCCTGTGTGGGATGAGCGGGTCAGCATACATCAACGCGCATATGATCGAGACCGAGCACATCGATACGTTCAACGGGCAGAGTGGCGGTCCGTGGTACCGTTTTACGAGCAGTAATCGCGTCGCCGGGCCTCTGAATGGGTACCGGGAGTACTTCGACCTGGGTAGGTGTGGGTTCGACGTTTGTCGCCGCAACTTCGTCCGGCGAATCGATTCGACGGTCGACACCTTCATTCGAGCGATCTCGTTCGACTTCTGATGTCATGGGCCCTCAGATGAAGCGTGTTGCGTGCCGAGCGGCGGTGGTCATGGCCATCGCCGCGCTCGCGGCCGGTTGCTCGTGCAGCGACGCCTCGACCCTCTGCGTCGAGCGAGGCTGCGCGCCGACCACCTACCTCTACTTCGGTGAGCCGCTTGCGGTCCCCGGCGCGTACACGATCGAAGTCACGCCCCATCTCGACGGACGCGTCTTCGAGTGCTCACTCTCCGTGCCGCGCGTTCCGGCCGACGAGCTGTGTTCGAATGGCGCGGGGGTGCTCACTGAGCACGCCAACGATGACGCTGGGCCGAGGGACGACATCCAGGGACTCTCCCTCCCGTCGCAGTTCGAAGGGGCGTCGGTCGTCGTCGCTCGCGACGGAGTGGAGGTCTATCGCGGCGAAGCGGAGCTGCTCCGTGTCGAGGAGCCCGAGTGGGCTTGCGGCCGCCCAGCGTGTCGTCGTCCCATCCTCCACGCGCCATGAAGAGGAAGCGCCGGCGGGTGGTCATGATCGCCGCCTGCTTCCTGGGCCTCGGGTGTGGCGCCCGCACGGCGCTCGACATCCCCGTCCCATGTGTCGCCATCGAACCCGACGCGCCAGCGGTGGTCGTCTCGCTGACCACCGAACGAGAGCTCGGCCCGGTCGACCTGGTGATCCTCTCCGACGTCTCGCAGTCGTCGGGCTTCTACCTTCGCGGTATCCAACGGGCTCTCGCCGGGCAACTCGTTCCGTCTGTACGCGCGCTGAGCGACGAGGCGTGTGTGGGCCTCGCCACGTTCTCCGACTTCCCGGAGGGTGTGTGCGGGAACCCCGCGGACCACCCGTTCCGGCTCGTCGCGCCGGCGTGCGCCGATCCCGAACTCCTCGATGAGCGCCTCGCGTCCCTCTATGCCTACGGAGGCGGGGATACCGCTTCGGCGTCCAACGTCGAGGCGCTTTATCAGCTCGCGACCGGGGAGGGGGTGACGCCGTGGGTGCGCCCGCAGGCGAGCTGCCCAGACGAGACGGACGGCTACGCCTGCTTTCGTCGAGACGCGCTGCCCTTGATCCTGCACTTCGCCGACTCACCGTTTCACAACGGACCGCGCGGGCTCCACCGGTACGAGGACGCATCGTGCCCAGGCGTAAGTAGCGCCGCGCACCAGTACGAGGAAGCCGTGAGCGCGCTCCGCGCGATCGCAGCGAGGGTCGTGAGCTTCCATCCTCGGGGCGTCTCGGCGGACGCGATCGCGGATCTCGCAGCGCTGGGACGCGACACACGCTCTCTCGGCGCCGACGGCAGGCCGCTGGTGTTCGATCTCGGGCCCGATGCCCGCGCGCTCGCCGAGGTGATCCCGGTCGCGATGAGCCTCGCGGGCGCGGGGCTCCCCATCGACGTGAACGCGGTGCTCGTCGACCCAGATCCCTTCGATGCTATCGATCCGAGGGTGCTCGTCGAGGGCATCTTCGCGGCGCGCGCCATCCCCGCCACCGGGGTGCGAGCCATCGAGCGCGAGGCAGGGGTGTTCCGAGACGCCGTGGGTTCGGTGCAGCTCGAGTTCGAACTCGCGCTCCGGCACGCGCCCGGTGTGCGGGCCGGGCGCTATCGTCTCGGGATCGAGCTCCGAGCGGACATGCGCGCCGTCATCGATCGGCGCGTCCTCGACGTCGTGGTGACAGGCGCCGACGCCGCGTGCGGCGGGCGCTGACGACCGCCTCCCACGACCTCCCTGAGCACGAGTGGACTGGAAAGCCGCGGCGCGAGCGGGCATTCTTGCGGCCCTCGTGTCCTCCCTTCGTCTCACCGATATCAAGAAGAACCTTGGCGGAAACGCGATTCTGCGGGGGATCGATCTCGAGGTCTCCGATGGAGAGCTCGTGGTGCTCGTCGGTCCAAGCGGGTGCGGTAAGAGCACTTTGCTTCGCACGGTGGCGGGGCTCGAGAGCCCAGATGAAGGCACAATCCGCATTGGTAATCGCGAGGTGACGCGCACCGCGCCGCGCGAGCGCGATGTCGCGATGGTCTTCCAGAGCTACGCGCTGTATCCGCACCTCACGGTGCGCGAGAACCTCACGTTCGGCCTCAAGCTCCGCGGCGCCGACGCGCAGACGCTCGCATCGCGCACGAACGAAGTCGCGGAGATGCTCGGGCTTGGACCTTTGCTCGATCGATTTCCGCGTCAGATGTCGGGTGGGCAGCGTCAGCGCGTGGCGATGGGGCGCGCGATCGCGCGCAGGCCTTCGCTCTTTTTGTTCGATGAGCCGCTCTCGAATCTCGACGCCGCGTTGCGCGCGGACGTGCGCATCGAGATCAAGCGCCTTCACGCGCGCCTCCGCGAAGAAGGGCAGAGCGCGACGATGCTCTATGTGACGCATGACCAAGTCGAGGCGATGACGCTCGCCGATCGGCTCGTCGTGCTCAAGTCGGGGAAGATCGAGCAAATGGGCGCGCCGCTCGATGTGTATGCGCGCCCGAAATCACGCTTCGTGGCCTCGTTCCTTGGCTCTCCTGCGATGAATTTTCTTCCTGCGAAGGTCGTTGGAGAGCGCGTTCGGGCTCCAGGATTCGACGCGCCGCTCGTGCGTTCTGTGAATGCGCTGTCGATGGAGCGCGCGGTGCTCGCAGGGGTGCGTCCCCACGATGTCGCTATCAGCCGAAAGCAAAACGCCGACATCACGATGCGCGTCGAAGTGGTCGAGGCGATGGGCTTCGAGACCTATGCGCATGGCCGCGTGGGCGAGTCGTCATTCGTCGCGCGGCTCGAAGGCGAACATCGCGTGGGCTTGGGAGATGTGCTTCCTCTCGATATCGCCGAGAAGGGCCTTCATCTCTTCGACCCCGAGTCCGAGCTCGCGCTCTCATGAATCGCTCTTTCAAAGGCGTGCTTCTGGCAGCGCTGAGCGCGCTCATGCTCGTCCCTGCGGTGTACGGACAAGCGCGAACCTCGATCGTCCTTTGGCACTCCTATGGAGAGCGCGAAGAGCGAGGTTTGTCTGCGGCGATCGCGGCCTTCGAGAGTGCGCATCCCGAATACGACGTCCAGACCAACGCGATCCCATTCGGCGCCTACGCGTCCAAGCTCGAAGCGGCGATCCCCGTGCGTCGCGGTCCGGATCTCTTCATCGACGCGCACGACCGCATCTCGTCATATCGCGAAGCGCGATTGATTCAGCCGGTGGGCGATGTCGATCCGGCTCTCCGGGCAGAGTTCGATGCCGCGCATCTCGAGGCGCTCACGCTCGAGGGCGCACTCTTTGGGCTTCCAATCTCGGTGAAGAGCGCGGTCCTTTTCGTGAACGAAGACCTCGCCTCGGGCCGTGAAATCGATTCGCTCGAAGCGCTCGAGGCGTTTGCCGCATCGCTGCCGAGCGATGTGTTTCCGCTCGCGTGGGACGCGGACGATACTTATCAGTTCGCCGCGCTCCTTCATGCATACGGGGGCGAGCTGCTCGATTCGGACGGGAACTATCGCTTCGTTGGACCTCGAGCGGAACAAGCGCTCGAGCATCTCTTGCGGCTCCTGCGCACTCGGACGATCCCCGAGGAGACATCGTACGAGCTCGTGCGCGATCTCTTTCGCAGCGGGCACGCGGTCACCGCGATCAGCGGGCCTTGGTTCGCGAACGATCTCGGCCATGAGTTGCGATGGTCCGTGCGGCCGCTGCCGATCGTGCGGGGTGCAAGAGGACAGCCGATGGCGCCCTTTGCAACCGTCGAAGCCGTGATGATCGCCGAGGGCGCTCGCGAGCTCGAAGGCGCACGCCAGCTCGCGCGCTTTCTCGTGGGGCGCGAAGGCGCGTTGCTCCGTGCGCTCGAGGGAGATCACATCGTGGCGTCGCGCGCCGCATGGACGGATGCGCGTTTGCTCGAGCGCGAAACCCAGAGCGCCTTTCATCGAGCCGCTGAACAGGCGCGGATCACGAGCACGCATCGACACATGCGCAGCGTGTTCGTTCCCGCCGAGCGCGCCCTTCGCAATGCGCTGCGCGGCGAGGTCGACATCCGCGAAGCGCTCCTCGAAGGGCAGCATCGCTTCGAAGACGAGACGCGCGAACCGCCCGCGCCTCGCGATCCGCGGTTTGGCTTGCTCATCCTTGGAGTGCTCTTGTTTTGGGCGACGTTCGTGATGGTGCGTCGCGCGCGAGATCCGGCCATGCGCATCGCGTTGCGCCGTTCCATGCCGGCGTACCTCTGGGTCGCGCATGCGGCGGTCGCGGTCTTCGTGCTCGTGCTTTTGCCGCTCGCGGTCGGTGCGGGGACGAGTTTTTTCGCGGGGCACGGTCGTGATCTCCACTACGTTGGAATCGCGAACTACATCGAGATCCTGACGGCGCGCGGAGGCGATCTGTTCGGACACGGCTCGTTCTGGGCCGTGCTCGCGGTGACTGTGCTGTGGACGCTCGCGAACATCTCGCTGCACCTCGTGATCGGCGTGGGGCTCGCGCTTCTTCTTCATCGCCCGACGTTGCGGCTCAAGGGCATCTATCGCGTGCTTCTGATCGTGCCGTGGGCCGTGCCGAGCTATGTGACGGCGCTCGCGTGGCGCGGCATGTTTCATCGCCAGTTCGGCGCAGTGAACGCCATCCTCGAAGCGCTCGGTGCTGAGCCCGTTTCGTTCTTCGCGCGCTGGTCGACCGCGTTTGCGGCGAACGTCACGACCAACGTGTGGCTCGGCTTTCCGTTCATGATGGTGGTCACGCTGGGCGCGCTCACGCAGATCCCGCGCGACTTGTACGAAGCGGCCGAGGTCGATGGCGCCAGCAAGTGGCAGCAGTTTCGTCATGTGACGTTGCCGCTGCTCGTCCCTTCGCTCGCGCCTGCCGTCGCGATGGGCGCGGTGTGGACCTTCAACATGTTCAACGTCGTTTATTTGGTGAGCGCGGGTGAGCCTGATGGGACGACGGAGATCCTCGTCAGCGAAGCGTATCGCTGGGCATTCACACGAGGACAGCAATACGGTTATGCGGCCGCGTATGCCGTGCTCATCTTCCTTCTGCTTCATTGGGGGACGCGCGCTCTCTCCAAGATGAGCGCGCCGGAGGCCGCCCGATGAGCTCGCGCGCGACTTGGCGATCCTTCGCGACGGAGCTCGCGGTTCACTTGGTGATCTGGATCGCGGTCGTCTTCGCGCTCTATCCGGTGCTTTGGGTGGTCGCGCAGGCGCTCTCGAGCGGAGGGGCCACTGCGAGTCGGATTCTCCCGTGGCCAGGATCACCCTCGCTCGAGCATTTCGAAGCCGTCGTGCTTCGTGAGCACGAGGGCAGGTGGCTCTTCTTTCTTCAGCTCGCGAACTCGCTCGTCGTGAGCGCTGCGACGGCGTGCGTGGCTGTGCTCATTGCGACGCCCGCGGCGTATGCGCTCTCCCGATTCGAGTTCGTCGGAGCGCGAAGCGCGACTCGAGCTCTGCTCGCGACCCAGATGTTTCCGGGCGTCGCGGCGGCGATCCCGCTCTATCTCTTGCTCGACGCCGCGCACTTGCTCGACACGCGAAGCGGCCTCGTGCTCGTGTATGCGACGAGCGCGGTGCCATTTGCGATCTTCCAGCTGCGAGGCGCGTTCGACGCGATTCCGCGCGATCTCGAAGAAGCCGCGATGGTCGATGGAGCGACACATTTCGGAGCGTTCGTGCGGGTGGTGCTGCCTGCTGCGCGACCTGCGCTCGCGGTGACCGCGCTCTTTGCGTTCATGACGGCGTGGAACGAGTTCATCCTCGCCGCGACGTTTTTGACCTCGCAGGACCTCTACACGCTACCGATCTTGCTCCACGGATACGCGAGTGAATACGACTCGAATTTCGGCCACTTCGCTGCGGGCGCGATCGTGGTGTCGATTCCCGTGATGGCGCTCTTCTATGCGCTCCAAAAGCAGCTCGTCGGCGGGCTGACGTCGGGTGGAGTGAAGGGGTAGCGCAAGGCGTAAGGCTTTGATTGGATTCGTTGACACAACGAATCCATGGTGCCTAACATCGTACGCTGATATCAAAGCAGGAGGCTCATGAGGTACGAACGTCTGGGGTACAAACGTCATGCAGCAGCTTCGCTCGGGTGTGCGTTGCTGCTCTTCTTCGCCGAGACGGCCCACGCTCACGTGGACCTTGCCGAGGCTGGCATCGCAGGTGCGAACCAGGTGCTCGATTTCACCGTGGGTCACGGATGCTCAGGCGCTGACACCGTCGCGATCGAGATCCGGCTTCCCACAGAGATTACATCCGTGCGCGGACTGCCATGGGAGTTTGGCGACGCGGTCGTCCTCCGCAACGAGTCGGATACTCCTGTCGCGGTACGCTGGACGAAGCTTGTCTCGCTGCCGCGCGACGATGCGTTCTACACCCTCTCGCTCCGCGTCCGTGTTCCAAACACGCCGTTCCAGACGCTCGACTTCCCGGTGGTGCAGACGTGCCGCGCTACAGACGGAACCGAGACGACAGCCGAATGGATGCCGACGCTCCGCATCCTCCCACCGCGTCTTCCGGGGTGGAATCGGATCAGCGTTCCAGCTCCCATCACCGACCTTTCGATCTTTGATGATGCAGAGATCGTCTGGCAAGGCGATGCTGCCTACAGTAGCAACCCGACCACCGTCGAGCTCATCGCCAATGAGCCGGGTGTGACGGCGTTGACGCAGCTGGTACCTGGAACGGACGTATGGGTTCGCTACTGATGCGTTTGCGTCGCGTCACGCCGCTCGTCCTGGCGCTTGCGTGGACCGTCGGATGTGGCAGCGAAGATCACGGCTCGGTCGACGCAGCTGGACCGGATGCCGGTGTCATCGACGCAGGCCAAGACGCCAGCACGATCGAGGATGCTGGTGCCTTACACGATGCCGAGGTGCGCTCACGACTCGAGCGTCCGCCGGTCCTGCCACGTCCGCCAGTTGACATGCGTCTTCCCGCGGATCTTTTCCCGCCGCGCTGAGGGAGCGCGTCTCGATGGATCCTGTCCACGCGATCGCATCGCGGATCCAGATTGCGACGATGTGCGCTTGCGTCATCGTCGCAATCTCGGCATGTAGTTCGCCGAACGAATCACCCCCTGGACACTGCGAAGCCGACCCTCGAGCCGAGCCATTTGGCGTATGGACTGCGCGTACGACCGACACCGGTGAGTTCGTGGTGATGCTCGAGCACGCGGCGCCTATGCCGCCGCGCCCAGGCACCAACACGTGGCGGATGAAGGTCATCTCGAATGCGGGCGGTGAAGCTCCGGTGCATGTGCGGATGCAGCCGCGGCGGCTCGATGGCTCTGGCAGGCAAGCATGGTTTGATGGCACTCGTACCGAGGGGGGCAGCTATCGCGTTGCGTTCGAGATCGAGTCCGCTGGGCTTTGGGAATTACGTATCGAGATCTCGCGTGAAGGGCGGTCAGCCATCGCGTCCATCACGCTGTGCATCGCCGAGGGGATGGATGCAGGAGAGCCGAACGTGGACGGCGGCTCACTCGATGCAGGCTCGCCAGACTCTGATGTGGCGCCAGAAGCATGCGACGTCACTGTGCCGGTGTCGTGTCCTGACGAGGATCTGACCTACGCCGATGTCGCGCCGATCATCGAACATCGGTGTGTGCCGTGTCACGACGGACGCGGCGCGAACTGGCCCTTGAGTTCACATTCTCATGTCGTGGACTGGGCCGATGATATCCGCTCTCGGATGCTCGATTGCAGCATGCCACCCCTGAATTCTGGGATGACAATGCCGAACTCTGAGCGGCAGCGCATCGTCGACTGGCTACGGTGTGGCGCACCGCAATGAGGCGCTGCGTTTGCGGTCCCCGCCTTCACCAACTTCAGCTATACCTCCGCTCCCGTGTCTCTCGTCGTCCTCGAAAACGCAACCGTTTCGTTCGGTGCGCGCACCATCTTCGAACACCTCTCGCTCCGCGTCGCGGAGGCCGATCGCATCGGTCTCATCGGCGCCAATGGCTCGGGCAAGAGCACGCTTTTGCGCGTCCTCGCGGGCGATCAGCAGATCGATAGTGGTCAGGTCCGTCGCTCGCGCGGCGTGCGGGTCGGTTGGCTTCCACAAGACATCGCCATCGAAGGTGGCAAGGGATTGCTCGAGTTCGTGCGTTCGAGCGTGCCAGGGCGCGCTGAGCTCGAAGCGGAGCTCGCGAGCGCCGAAGACGACTACGCGAACGCACAAAGCGCGAGTGAAGAGGCGCTCATGGATGCCGCGACACGCCTCGCAGATCTGCATGAACGGCTCGCGCGCTTCGATGTGCTCTATTCCGAGCATGAAGCCATCAAGATCCTCGCGGGGCTCGGCTTCGATCAGAAGGACATGCCCCGCGATATCGGCGAGTTCTCTGGTGGCTGGAAGATGCGCGCCGTGCTCGCTGGGCTTCTCTTCCAGCAGCCGGACGTGATGCTGCTCGATGAGCCGACGAACCATCTCGACATGCCTTCGGTCGCGTGGTTCAGCGGTTTTCTCTCTCGTTATCCGCGCGCCTTCATCTTGATCTCGCACGATCGCGAATTCCTGAACGAGCAAGTGCGACGCATCGTGACCTTCGAAGTCGAGGGCGTGCGCCAGTATCCCGGGAACTACGAGAAATATCTCGAGCTTCGCGCCGAGGAAGAGACCATCCTCGAAAACAAAGCGAAGAACATCGAGCGCGAGCGCGAGAAGACCGAGCAGTTCATCAATCGGTTTCGCGCGCAGGCGAACAAAGCCAAGGCGGTGCAGAGCCGCATCAAGGCGCTCGACAAGATGGAGTCGGTCGAGACGTATCGAAAGCGTCGCACGATGAGCTTCACCTTTCCCGAGGTGGCGCGCGCGGGGCAAGACGTCGTCAAAGTGGAGCACGTGCGCAAGGCCTATGGCGAGCACGTCGTCTTGCCCGACGTGAACGTCACGGTGTATCGCGGCGACCGCATCGGCATCGTCGGTCCGAACGGAGCAGGCAAGACAACCCTGCTCAAGATGATCGCCGGCGAGCTATCACCCACGAGCGGCACCATCGCGCTCGGCCACAGCGTCACGCCCGGTTATTACGCGCAGCATCACGCCGAGACGCTCCATCCGCGAAGCACCGTCTACGATGAGGTCGCATCTCTCAACAAAGAACTCGGACAAACCCGCGTGCGCAGCGTGCTCGGCGCATTTCTCTTCAGCGGAGACGACGTCGACAAGCTCGTCTCGGTCTTGAGCGGCGGAGAGCGTGCTCGTGTGGCCTTGGCGCGATTGATGGTGCGTCCGGGCAATTTGTTGCTCCTCGACGAGCCCACCAACCACCTCGACCTCATGTCGTGCGAGAGCCTCATCGAGTCGCTCGAGAGCTATGGCGGTACGATGGTCTTCGTCAGTCACAACCGCGCGCTCGTGCGGCGATTGGCCAATAAAATTTGGCTCGTCGAAGATGGTCGTGTCGTCGAATACCCCGGCACGCTCGACGATTACATGGCGCTCTCTCGGGCGCGCGCGAACGGCGAGGCGTCTCCACCTCCGGCTGCTCCGATTCGAAAAGAACCTGCGCCCGCGGCTCCCAAGAATCGCGAAGACGACAAAGCGCGCAAGCGCGAAGAAGCGAAGCTCCGCGAAGCGCGGACGAAGAAAATCGGACCGCTCAAGAAAAAGGTCGACGAGCTCTTGGCGCGAATCGCGGAGTTCGAGGCGAAGCAGGCCGAACGAAACGAGAAGCTCTGCGACCCAGGAGCACAGCTGCCCGACGCCGAGCGCTTCAAGCTGCTCGACGCGATGCAGGTGGACGCCGCGAAGGTCGAGGAGCTCTCGGAACGATGGGAGCACGCGCAGGAAGAGCTCGACAAAGCAGAGCGCGAACTCGCCGGCCCCTGACCAGGTTGTCGTTTCTTTTCGGAGGGTCTGATGCAGACCCTCCCCCCGCCCGGCAAAGCCGG
>CAYZTA010000094.1:0-15818 GCA_964481145.1 uncultured Sandaracinus sp. | reverse complement strand
GCCATACGATCAAATTCCGATCTGATTTCGCGCACTTACGTTTTTCAACATCCTGATAATCGTTATATGGCTTGTCACTCACCTCTTCAAGATGATCTATCGCAGTCATAGCCCCCTGTAGCTCATGAAATCGTGACTGAAAGTTGACTATCTCACGATAAGGGCCCGAGTATGAACAATCGAATCGACTGAGTGGCTGAGAGGATCGAACCGGCGTGGAGCTGTCGTTTCGTCGGGGGCTATCAGGTCGCGTCGGTGGCGTACCAGCTCGGCGGCATCGAACAAAGCGTGCACGTCGCCGCAAAGGCGAGACTCGCTCAGCGCAAAACGAGGCACCCGCCTCTGTCAGGTAAAAATGATTGCCTCGAGTCACCTCGAAAAAGGGATCTCCGCAAGCAGCTCACCCGTCAAGTGCTGAAGCCGGAGCTCGGCGCTCATCAGATCGACGCGGGCACGCAGCACTCGGAGCTCGGCGTTTCGAAGCTCGGTTTGTGCTTCGAGAACGGGCGTGGACGTGCGCGCCCCGAGCTCGTAACGCCCCTCTTCTGCCACGAGGAGCTGACGCGCAATATCAACGGTCCGTTCGGCCAGAACCAGCCGCCTTCGCGCCGCAGCGTGCGAGTCGAGCAGCACGACCGCTTCGGCACTCAGCGCTTGTCGAGCGGCTTCGAGCTGTTGCTCGGCCACCTCGACAGCAAGACTCGCACGTTCGATTTCCTGCCGATGCTGGGTGTCATCGAGAGGCATCTGATAGGTGAGCCCCACGAGCCCCGTGACGGCGGCGAAACGCGCCCATTGCTCGAATGCAGGCCCGACATTGTCGTAACCGAGCCCATGAACGGCCAGCTCACCCTGAACATCGAGACGTGGCTCGAGCGCCTGTCCCGCGGTGCGCGCGTTCTCCTCCGCAAGACGGATGGCCGCCTCCCGTTCTGCGAGCTCCGGAGATGCCTCGAGAATCCGCGGGATGAGATCAGCGGTTCGATCGAGAGGAATGGGCGGCGGGCTCGCGTCGACTTCGAGCGGAGCGTCGTCTGTGGCCGTGGTCCCAAGCGTGCGCGCGAGCTCAGCGGCCCGGCGGCGGGCTTCGCTTTCGATCGCGAGAACGCTCTCCTCGAGCGAGGCCAGCCGTGTCGCAAACGCGAGGACATCCGCTGGTGGCAATGCACCGAGGGACTCGCGCTCTCGTGCTTCATGATGAAGCCGCGCTGCGAGGTCGCGTGCCGCTTGTTCGACGACGATGGCCTCCTGCGCGTACCAGGCTTCCCAATACGCGATCGCGACATCACGAATGAGCTCGCTGGCCGCTCGGTCGCGGGCGGCAGAGGTGCGATCCCGATCGATGCGTGCTGAACGCAATGCCGTCAGTCCGATGCGATCTCCAAACCCACGAATCAGCGGTTGAGTGACTGTCAGCGTCAAATCGAATCCGTATGCTGGCCCCACCTCGACGGGTGCGGCCATCGTCGGAATGAACACCGCACGTCGGAATTGCCGTGTCCCGGCCGCGCGCAGCTCGATGTTCATGCCCCACTCGAAGCTCCTCGAAAGCGAGGTCGCGAGCGTGATTTGTTCATTGTACGACGTCACGACGCGACCGATCGCCAAAGACGGCGTGTCGCCCAGCGTGAGATTGCCTTCGAACCCGAGGAGGAATCCATATCGCGCTTCTTCGCCGATCACGAGCGCATCCGATCGACGGTGTTCGAGGACCGCAGCACGGAGCGTCGGATTCGCGGCGAGGGCGCTCTCGACGGCATGGTCTACATCGATGGTGCGCTGCGCATGCACACGCGCGGACAAACCCAGCGAGCAAACCAGAACGAAGAGGGCGTGACGTCCCCAGACTCTACTCATGACGAAGCGCCTCGATGGGGTTGAGCCGCGCAGCACGCAACGCGGGATACCAACCGAAAAACACGCCCACCACCGCCGCAAAACCGAAGGCCGCTCCGATGATCTCCGGGACCCAAACGAAAGGAAGCCCCAGAGCTCTCGCGGCGAGATAACTGCCGGCGACGCCGAGCGCGATTCCGACGATGCCGCCAAGTGTGGAAAGCACGACGGCCTCAATCAAGAACTGCCATAGGATTTCGCGGGCACGCGCACCTATGGCGAGCCGAATTCCAATCTCACGCGTCCGTTCGGTCACAGAAACGAGCATGATGTTCATGATTCCAATTCCGCCGACCACGAGACTGACCGCTGCGATCGCACCGAGCAGCGCGGTCAGCACCCCCGTCACCGTGCCGACGACTTGCGTGACCTCCCGCAAATCGCGAACGGCAAAGTCGTCTTCCTCAGCTTCCCCAATCCCACGTCGCTGACGCATGAGGGATTCGATCTGCGCCTGAACCGTAGGTGCATCTTCCGCCCGGACCGTCGAGACCGCGATGACACCTACGCTGGAATTGCCGATCAACCTGCGTTGCACAGTGATGAGCGGCATGACCAAGAAATCGTCCTGATCCTCGCCGAAGCTCGATTGACCTTTGGACTCGAGCACACCGATGACCTCGCAGGACACGTTCGCGACGCGAATCACGGCACCGATCGGATCTCCTCCGCCGAACAGCTCCTGGCGCACGGTCGCACCTAGAACACACACGGGCGTCCCCGAACGCAACTCGCCCTCTTCGAATACCCGCCCAAGCTCGAGATTCCAATTGCGCACTTGGAAATACGCATTGGTTCCACCGGTGACACCGGTGCTCCAATTGCGACTGCCATAAACGACACGCGCTCCAAGACCGCTGCTCGGAGCGACCGCCGCGAGCCCCGGCACCTCGTTCTCGATCGCACGCGCATCGGAGAGCGTGAACGCGCGGGTGGCGCTCGTGGAAGTGCGACGCACCGCGCCCGGAATCACGATGAGCAAATTCGTTCCGAGGCTCGAGATATCAGAGGTCACTCGCTCCGTTGCACCTCGTCCGAGCGTGACCATCGCGATGACGGAAGCAACCCCGATGACCACGCCGAGGGTCGTCAGAATCGAGCGCATCGGACTTCGTCTGATCGCGCGAAGCGCGAGAATGACCGTGGCCCAAATCAAGGGACTGACTCCATCGCTACGCTCTCTTTGGGGCGGGATTCGTCAGACACGATGAGACCATCGCGAAAGACGACCGTGCGCGCGGCAAAGGCCGCCATCTCGGGCTCGTGTGTGACCATGACGATGGTGATGTCGTGCTGCGCGTGCAAGTCGGAGAGCACGTGCATGATCTCCTCGCTCTTCTGAGAGTCGAGGTTGCCCGTGGGCTCGTCCGCGAGGATGAGCGCCGGCTCGGTGACGAGGGCGCGCGCGATGGCGACTCGCTGCTGCTGACCCCCCGAGAGCTCGTTCGGCATGTGCTCTGCGCGTTCGAAGAGACCCACGCGCTCGAGGGCGGCAAGCGCGCGTGCCCGCCTCTGGCGCGACGGCACCCCGCGATAGAGGAGCGGGAGCTCGACATTTTCGAGCGCAGTCGTGCGCGCGAGCAGATTGAAGCCTTGAAAAATGAAGCCGAGATGAAGCCGCCTCAGCATGGCTTGGGCATCTCGATCGAGATCTCCGATCGGAACACCTTGGAAGAAATATTCGCCCGAAGTCGGCGTATCGAGACATCCGACGATATTCATGAACGTTGATTTGCCAGAACCGCTCGCGCCCATGACCGCGCAGAATTCGCCACGCGGGATGACGAGATCCACCCCCGCGAGCGCCCGCACCTCGGCTTCACCGCGGCCGTAGACCTTCGTCACCGCGCGAAGCTCGATCATCGGCGTGTCATGCGAATCCAAGTCAGCGCTCCGGAGGGACGGTGTTCATCAATACTTCGAGGCCTTCGGTGATCCCCTCTCCGTGCACTTCGCTTCTCATTCCATCGGTCGCGATGACCCGAATGGAATGAGGAACAGGGGCATCCGCTTCGAGTGTCCAGAGCGCAGGGCCCGAAGACCGTGGCGTCCGTCTCGAGCCCGCAAATGGACCACGCGGCGTCGGCGGAGCGAAACGAAGTGCTGCGTTGGGCACGGTCAAAGCGTCCGTTCGTCGATCGGTGATGATCGTTGCGGTCGCCGTCATGCCAGGTCGGAGAAGACGATCGATGTTCGACACTTGGAGCACCGCTTCGTATGTGACGACTCCTTCGACGGTGCGGGGAGCGAAACGCACGCTCCTGATGGTCGCATCGAAAGAACGGTCTGGATACGCATCCACCGTGAAGCTCGCGTGCTGTTCTTCGCGAACGCGCCCGATATCCGCTTCGTCGACATCCACGTGCAGCTCCATCCGCGTCAGGTCCTCGGCGAGTTGAAACAGCACGGGGGTTTGGAACTGCGCAGCGACGGTTTGTCCCGGTTCGACCAACCGCGAGAGGACAATTCCATCAATGGGTGAACGAACGATGGCACGGGCGAGTGCAGCACGGGCACGAGACAACGACGCTTGCGCCACAGCGAGCCGCGCCGTCGCGCTCGCGAGCTCCGCCTCGGTGCGTTCACGTGCAGCGCGTGCCTGATCGAAGTCGGCAGCGGAGGCGAGACCGCGCGAATGCAAAGCTTCGACTCGCGTGGCGTTCGTCACGGCTTCCGATGCCGAAGCTCTGGCCATTTGAACAGTGGCTCGCGAAGCTCTGACATTGGCATCGGCTTCGCTGACAGAGGCTTCTAACTGGTCGGGATCGATTTCGAGGAGGACATCGCCCT
The DNA here is from genome assembly GCA_964481145.1 of uncultured Sandaracinus sp. Taxonomy (GTDB): domain Bacteria; phylum Myxococcota_A; class Polyangia; order Polyangiales; family Sandaracinaceae; genus Sandaracinus. The sequence continues at coordinate 11,132 of CAYZTA010000094.1, read as the reverse complement.
CCCGAACAGGTTGATTGAAATCGACGAGCACACGCGCAACGCGCCCCGAGACTTCCGCCCCGACATCGACCGTATTCAGCGCGCGAAGCGTGCCTGTAGCAGTGACCGTGGCAACGATTTCTCCTCGCTCCACGCGCGCAGTTTCATAGCTCGGTGGGGGCTCGGTGCGATTTCGCCCGAACCTCACGCCGAGCGCGATCACCGACGCGATGGCAAGCACGACAAAGATTCGAAAGGCCCAAATGCGCCCACGACTCTCCACTTTGAGCCCAAGTTGCGCGCGGCCATCTGTGCGGTTCATCGCAATGGCATTCATACCCTAGGAATGGACTCGCTTCGATGAAGAATTATGAAGCCACGCCATATCATCGCCACACTCTTGACGCACACCTCACTGCGGCTAGCTCCTCGGCCGGAGGGACGACAATGACGATCAGCAAAGCCAAGAGCATGTGGACTGGGGCGCTCAAGACAGGTCAAGGGGTCATGGTGCCGGCGAATGGGCCCGACGTCCCGTACTCGATCGGGACGCGGTTCGAAGGAAAGAAAGGATCGAATCCCGAAGAGATGATCGGCGCTGCACTGAGTGGTTGTTTTTCGATGGCGCTCTCGGCGGCACTCGAGCGTGCCGGCATGACTCCGGAGAACATCGAAACGACAGCGCGTGTTCACATCGAGAAGCAAGGAGACGGATTCGTCATTCCACGGATCGAGCTTGCGACCACCGTCCGCGCGACGGGCGGAGATGAAGCGAAGCTCCGCGCAATCGCGGACGAGACGAAGAAGCAGTGCCCCGTGGGTAAAGCGCTCGCCACCGTCCAAATCACGGTCGACGCGCGACTCGAATAATCTTCGCCAAACGAGCGATGTTGGAAGACGACTGACAATCTTTTCGAGCAAGCGAATCGCCGCCTGACACATTTCGTGCCAAGCGGCGATTCGCTTTAAACAAGGCCTCATTCGGAGCAGATCTGTGTCAACCCATACGATGAAATTGAGTTGATGATTCGATATCGACGTACGACCAAAGTTGCAGATCGAATTTGTTCGAGCTACATCCAACAACGTAACTGAAACGCCCGTGTTGATGGAGGACGACACCGGCCCAATACGATGAGTCGTTAGAGGTAGCGAACGTGAATAAGGCATGCGTGCACGCACGTCGGCCTTCCAAAGGAGAACGAATGACATATTTGCGCAACTTCATCTTCGCCGGAATCGCACTTGGACTTGCTGCATGCAATCCGGTCGAGACCATCGATCGCGCAGTCGATTGCAACGATCTTTGCAATCGTTACAAAGACTGTTTCGATGTCGATTACGACGTTGATTCATGCCGAGATCGATGCGACGAAATGGCCACCAACGATCCCATGCTCGCAAACAACTGCGATGCCTGTCTCGATGGTCACTCCTGCGTCGGGGCGTTTACTTGCGCTGGGGAATGCAGTGGACTTCTTCCCTGAGCTCCTTTCCACAAGATGATTGATATCATTCGTTGAGGAGGTTCATTTATGCGATCCATGCGGCTGATGTTTCTTATGGGCACCTTGATTGCACTGCCGCTCATCGGTTGTGGAGAAGAGCGCAGTCCCGTTGAACGTGCTGGTGATGATCTCGAAAACGCCGCTGAGGAGATTGAGCACGCGGTCGATCCACCCACCCCTGCGGAACAGGTCGATGAAGCCGTAGATGAAACGGCTGAAACCATCCGCGAAAACGCCGAAGACGTGGCCGACAGCGTCGAACGTGCGGTCGAATAGGTAGGTTCCGTTCTCGAGCAAATCCTGAGCACAGAGTCGTTGAAAACAGAGAAGTACGACTCTGTGCAAAGGTTTTGTTCCAAAAGATTTTTCGTCAAGGACTGATACCAGCTCTCGGATCGTCTCGGACGACACTCCACACGAGAGATTGCATGAGATGCGCAGTCTCCTCAGACAGCCCTTCTGCGAGGGGAGGCAAGCCCTCGGGGCTTTGACGATAGAGCACTGCAAAGTGCACGAGAGAAGAGAAATATACACCGAGATCACTAGGATGAATGTCGTCGTGAGGTCGACTCGAATCTCGGCGCGGCAATTCCGCCATGATACGGCGCGCTTCAGTCTCGGAGATATCTTCGCGCGGCCAATCAGAAGGCCACTCGTCGTACGGATTGAAAAAGAGATCTGCCATCTCGAGTGCGCGGCCACGATAGTCCCATGACTCTTCACGCAATCGATCCGAGAGGCTCGCAAGCGCTGTCCCCACGGGAACCAAAAACATCGGCTCACGAAGTACGCACGGCGACGCAGAGCGAACATAGCGAAGGAGTCTGCCTTTTAGACCGGGCTCCCGCACTTGGCCTGCACTCACGCGATCTGCGATCGACTCGTGGTCTCTGCGCTCTTCGCGCACGTGTCGCGCCCACTCATATCGAGCTGGCGAGCCATAGTTGCGCTCGGGATCGCCTGCTTGGAGATGACTCCATGTCTCGTAAAGATAAATCCGTGCGTTGGGATTTCGAGCCAATAGCGCACAAGCAAATTGTGATGCGTAATACACGCTGTATTCGTCATCGATCGCGCTCCGCACGGGGATCACTTCAGTCATCACCATCGCGTCGTAGCGCGCACCGTGTTCGCGAAGCTCGCGCAAACGGGCAGGCATCTCTGGCAGTTCGCGGTCCCATCCGTGCGGCCGTCCGCGCCACAAGAGCGATAGAGGGCTGCCCCAGAAAGTATGATCGAAGGAGTGATATTGGAGGCCCCGTGCATCGGCGAGAACTCCCACCTTCTCTAGCAAATTTTGGGAGTGAGGGACGTGATCGTCACGCGCGTTCATCAAGCTGTGCCCGACCCAATAGACACTTCGCGAAGTGACTGCACCCGCTGCGAACGCACGATATTCGATCTGGGGCGCGTCGTCTCGTTCCGGCCAAACGAGCATCACGCCAACCACGCCTGCGAACAGAAGGAGAACAAGGAAGGCACGACGACGCCGGCTCACGTTCATGATGCTGAAATGACAGGTGCTGCGCCCTATGTCGAGGCTGCACAAATGCAGCCAGGATCGGTATGCTGCGGTCCATACCCATACCGAAGGACTCACCCATGAAGGGCATGGCTCTCAAGACAGTGGCGACGATGATCGCAATCTCGATCGGTGCATGCGGAGGACGCGCCGTCGTCAGACACAGAGGAGTGACTTCGGATCCGGCCAGCGTTCGCATGATCGGGAATCACATCGAGATCGATCAGCACATCATGTTCGCGCTCAACAGCGAACAAATCCTCGAGTCCTCATCCACCATCCTCGATCAGCTTGCGGCATTTCTCTCGCGACATCCCTCAGATGTGCGGACCTTGCACGTGATCGGACACACCGACCAGCAAGGGAGTCGCGCTCACAATCAAGACCTCTCGGAGCGCCGCGCTCTGGCGGTGGTGCAAGCGCTCCAGACACGCGGGGTGACTCAATCGTTAGAGGCGATCGGCCGCGGAATGGACGAACGTCTCTGCGAAGAGAACACAGAGGCATGTCATGAACGCAACCGTCGCGTCGAGTTCTTGATCGTGAACTGAAGAGCAGCATCTTTACGCAGCCCCCTCCACTCCGGCGATCGATCGCACGCCTTCTCCATCCCGCACCGCGATCGGGACTCCATCACAATACACCACGCGGTGGCTCGCAATCGCAGCCACCTTCGCGCCCGGCGTCAATAGCCCTACGAGGTTCAACGGATCTGCTGCGCTGATCGTCACCGTCTCACCTCTCTCTCTCCGTCCTCGCGTCGTACGCAACATATCGACGGCCTCGGGAAGCGCATATTGTTCCCCACTCGGGCCTGCCACGAATCGACCTCCGCGGATCTCGCCACGCGCTTCCAATCGTCGAAACACCCGCACGAGCTCGCGCCACGGTGGCGCCATTCGTTCGCGCTCGAGCACCCGACGCACAATGACTCCCCAACGAGCGAGCAGCACGCGCGCGACGTCTTCGACTGCGGCTTCATCGATCCGCGATTCATCCGCCGTGCCCATCACAGAAACGAGTGACCAGCGCCCTGCCGCTTCCATGCTCGAGAGCATACGCCGGCCCATCCCACGAAGAATCGGCGCGCGCTCACTTCGAGGTGCGATCAGCGCGCGCAATCCTGCCCACGAATCCGAGCTCACAGCGCCTCGCGCCACCAGCTCCGAGAGCCCCATCTCGACCGCCTCGCGATCGAGGCCGCTCTCGCGCTCGAGCTCTCGAAAGAAGCACGCCCCGCGCGCCTCGAGCACGCGCTCGATCGCCCGCGCATGCGAAGAAGCTGGCGGGAGCTCCGGCCAGGCGGGTCGCACCTTGGTCCAGCTCGACACCCGTTCGCGATCGAGCAACACAATGCGTGTGGCGCGCACGGGCTCCGGAACGCGATCGCTCGCGATCTGCGGCGCGCCGCCGCGCGCCCATGTCACCCGACCCGAAAGACAAAGCGCATCGAGCATCCGTGGCTCGAGCCCATGTACACGAGCGGCGAGGATCTCTTCTTCCCATGCGCTCGCCGCGACCTCGAAGCCTTCGAGCTGTGTGATGACTTCATAGAGCCCCTCTTCGCCCGTGACGCGACACGCCGGAGAGACGTGCTGCCAATCGAACAAAAAGCGCAGATAATCCGCTGTGCTCACCGGCTCGATCGCGCGGCGCAGCGTCTCGATCGTCGCGCGATGAATACGCGCAAGAAGGCGCCGCTCACACCACTCGAGTTCACCTTCCTGTCGAACATGACCGCGCATGGCGAAGCCCTCTGCTTCGAGCGCGAAGAGCGCCCCTTCAATCCGCTCCACGCTCACATCGAGCCCCTCTGCGAGGGTGCTCGCCAGAGTGGGTCCGACGTTCTCGAGACGACTCCGCACGAGCTCTCGGATCGCATCTTCCGTGCGGATCGTTCGTGTCCCGAGAGATCGCGGGAGAATGTTCGGATCGAGGCGAGCATTCGGATGCACTGCGAGCAACTCACCGAGACGCTCTGCAGCGACCCACATCCCCTTCCCCACCGCGACCTGCGTCACACGCCCTTCGTCGCCGAGCGATGCGAACCAGCGTGCATCGAACGACAGGGCTTCGCTCACGCTCATCCAACCGAGCGAACCAATCGCATCATGAAGCTCGTTCGCATCGCGCGGCTCTGGCCATGCCTCGTCGCATACACGTGCGATCGCCGCGGGATCGAGCGCGGCCAAATCGCGCAAACGATCGGAGGCCGTGATGCGCCTCATCATCACCGCTTGCGTGCGCCTCTCTTCGAGCGGCGCATCATCGAGGAAAGCCCAAGGCCGCGCTCCAAGGATCTCCGCTGCGAGCGTGCTCGGCGCGGGTAAATCACGCGCGATGCAACGGATCTCGCCCCGTTCCATCGCCATGAGCACGCGTTCGAGCCCACGCACATCCATCGCCTCTTCGAGACAATCACGCAGCGTTTGCGCGGCCAGCGGATGCTCGGGCACCTCACGATCACCTTGAATGTTTTCAGCACACGCTTGCGCGGCCGGAAAGACCAAAGACAAAAGATCCTCGGCGTCGATGCGCTGCCGCGCGGGCGGACGCTTCCTTCCAGCGCGGCTTCGGGGAACGGCGAGCGCGATCGTCGTGACCCAACGCCAACGCGTTCCAAAGAGTGGCGCGTCGAGCACCGCTTGCGTGAGCGTATGCGCCACGCGGCCGCTCTTCAAAAACGTGAACACTTCGTCGAGCGGAAAGCTATGGGTCGGACCCAGCGAAAGCACGATCGCGTCATCGTTCGCGGCAGCTTGCAGCTCGAAGTCGAAGCTGCGGCAAAACGCCTTTCGCAGCGCGAGCCCCCACGCACGGTTGATGCGCGCCCCCAAGCGCGAGTGCAAAACGAGGTGTGTGTTCTCGGCTTCATCGAAGAAGCGCTCGGCGATGATCGTCGCTCCGTTCGGAAGCAATCCAAGCGCCGCGCGCGCATCGGCCAAGTACTCACACGCTTGAAGCGCGGCTTCACGCGGAACAGAAACTCGCTCCATCAAACGCGTCGTCGCGTGCTCGAGCCCATCTCTTCCGAGATCCGCCTCGATCGCTTCGATGAGTCGCGTGAGCACCGCCGATAGCTCGGTCGTCCGAGCGAGCCCCTCGCCGACCCAAAACGGCAAGTTGGGAGGCTTGCCCTTCGCGTCTGCCACCCGCACCACACCGGGCTCGATCTTCAAGATCTGAAAGCTCGTATTGCCGAGCTGAAAGATATCTCCCGGCATGCTCTCGACTGCGAAATCCTCATGGACGTTGCCAACTTTCGTGTCCTCGGGCTCGAGCAGGACATCGTAGGTTTGGCTATCGGGGATCGCGCCCGCTGAGGACGTCGCGAGCAATCGCGCGCCACGTCTGGGTCGCAGCGCTCCGCTCGCGAGATCGAGATGCACACTCGCGGCACGTCGCCCTCGGCGCACGCCCCACCCTTCACTCATCACTTGAACGAGGTCATCGAACACCGAACGTGGAAGCGCACGATAAGGCCAAGCTCGACGCGTCATCATATAGAGCGCATCGAGCGACACCCCTGTGTCCGCGCCCGCAACCTCTGCGACGATCTGTTGTGCGAGCACATCGAGGGGTGCGTCGGGAATCGAGATCGCGTCGAGCTCTCCCTCTTTCATCGCGAGCACGAGCGCGAGCGTCTCGAGCAAATCGTCGCGGCTCGTCGGAAACACCCGCGCCTTGGGTGTGCCCCCGAGGAAATGTCCGCTTCGTCCGGCACGCTGAAGCATCGCCGCGATCGCACGCGGCGAGCCGATTTGGCAGACGAGATCGATATGCCCCACATCGATCCCGAGCTCGAGCGAGCTCGTGGCCACGACGGCGCGGAGCGCTCCGCTCTTGAGCCTTCGCTCGGCGGAATGACGCATCTCGCGCGACATCGATCCGTGATGCGCAGTCACCGCGTCTTCGCCCAATCGCAAAGAGAGCGCACGAGCGAGTCGCTCCGAGAGTCGGCGCTGCGACACGAAGACGATCGTCGTTCGATGCGCCTCGATCAACGTCGCCAATCGATCATGAATCTCTCCCCACACCTCATTCGCCATCACCGGCTCGAGCTGTGACCGAGGGAGCTCGATCCCAAGATCGATCTCGCGCTTGTGTCCGACATCGACGATGTCGCATCGCGGCGGATCCTCATGCGAGCCCACCAAAAAGCGTGCGACATCATCGATCGGCTTTTGCGTCGCGGAGAGCCCAATCCGCTGGGGCGGCCTCCCCAAAAGCTCGCGCAAACGCTCCAAAGAGAGCGCCAAGTGAGCGCCACGCTTATTGCCGATCACCGCGTGAATCTCGTCGATGATCACAGTGCGCACCGTGCCGAGCATTCGGCGCCCACCTGCGCTCGTCAGCAAGATCCCGAGCGACTCGGGCGTCGTCACGAAGATGTGTGGAGGTCGCTTGGTCGCGCGCACTCGCTCCTTCGCCGGAGTATCTCCGGTGCGCAAACCGACACGAATTCCGTGCGCGACTTCGCCACGCTCCGCGAGCACCGCATCGATCCCGGTGAGCGGCGCGCGAAGATTGACTTCGATATCGTGGCTCAGCGCCTTGAGTGGCGAGATGTAAAGCACCCGCGTCTCGTCAGGAAGCGGTGAGCTCCGCGATTCGCGCACCAGCGCATCGATCGCACTGAGAAACGCGGCGAGCGTCTTGCCCGAACCCGTCGGCGCTGCGATCAGCACGTGCTGCCCGGACGACGCAATGCACCACCCCTGCCGCTGCGCGTCCGTCGGCGCGCCCAACGTGCGCTCGAACCAGAGACTCACGGCGGGATGAAACGCTTCCATCAGGGGGAACACGATAGCACGCGCCCAGCCTCCCCCTCTCTACGCCCATACTCATCAGATCGTCACTACGCGGACGTCTCCGAAGCTCGCAGCGAGCCGCTTCATGTCGACAGGATCGTGTGTCGCCACGATCAGCGTCCTCGCCACGCTCGTCTTACCCGCGTGAGCACGGCATCGGGGACGGGACCGAGCTCACGCTCGAGTTCCTCGACGTAAGCGCCGAGTTGTTCGCGCTCGAGCTCGTGCTGCATGGCACGCGCGACGAAGCCCGAAAGGCCGCGCGGTCCGACCCGCCGCCGCACCGAACGGGCGAGTTCACTAGGGCGTGTCCGCATATGACATATACATCTTACATCGATACGAACGCGACTTACGCCCTGCCCTCCAAGATGCGATGGAGCTCATAGGCAGGCGTCACCTCGAGTTGATCATAACGACACTGCTCGGGCCGTTTGTCGGGCCGCCAGCGCACGAAGGTCGCCGCGTGACGAAAGCGCGTGCCTTGCAAATGATCGTATTTCACTTCGCAGACTCGCTCGATGCGGAGTGGCACGAACGAAAGATCTTTGCCGGCGCTCCAGCGGCTCTGTGCTCCTGGAATGCGTTGATGAGAGCCCGACTGCGTGGCTTTGGCCCACCCCGACCACGGGTGTGAATCTTCGGGTTTCGCGCGCAGCGGTTCGAGCTCCTCGGCGAGATGCTGACGCATCGCCATCGTGAACGATGACGTCACCCCGACGTGTTGCAGCGTTCCATCATCATCGTAGAGCCCGAGCAGCAGCGACCCGATCCGCGTCTGCGCGCCGGTTTTATGCCAGCGAAAACCTGCCACTACACAATCGGCCGTGCGCGCTTTTTTGATTTTGATCATCGCGCGCTTGCCCGGCTGATACGGCGCGTCGATCGGCTTGGCCATCACGCCATCGAGCCCTGCGCCTTCAAAGGTACGAAACCACTCCTCTGCGATCGTGCGATCGCGAGTGGCCGGTGTAACGTGAAAGGGTGAGGCTGCTTGCGCGAGCGCATGCTCGAGTGCTGCGCGGCGCTCCGATTGCGGCCTTGGGCGAAGATCGCGATCACCTTCGGCCAAAAGATCGAACGCGATGAACGAGGCTGGCATCTCCTTCGCGAGCTTGGCGACGCGAGAGGCGGCAGGATGAAGACGCAACTGCAAGCGTTCGAAGTCGAGACGATTCCCCGACGCGATCACGATCTCCCCATCGAGAACGCAGCGTTCTGGAAGCGCCTTCAAGAGCGCGTCGCAGAGCTCAGGGAAATAGCGATTGAGCGGACGCTCATCGCGGCTCTGAAGATAGAGACGCTCTCGATCGCGAAATACCAGCGCTCGAAATCCGTCCCATTTCGGCTCAAAAATCCACCCCTCACCCTCGGGGATGGCATCCGTCAGCTTCGCGAGCATCGGCTCGATCGGAGGATCGATAGGAAAGCCAGGCATAGGGACAGGATCCTGTCCTCAAGTGGTTTTGTGTGTTCTCGGGTCGTAGTCGACTTCGAGCGCTTCTTGGGGCGGTCTCAATGCGTCGGGCACATGCTCGAGGTTGATGCGAATCCGAGTCCATGTCGTGTTCTTGCCGCGCATCGAATCGACGAGAACATCACGTGGCTCGAGATGCGCGGACGCCTCGGGGTGCCGCGTCCTCCAACGTTCCAGTCCCTCGAGCGCATCGTCTTTCTTTGCAGCTCGCGCGATTTCGATGAGCGGACGAGACGGAACACGTCGTGACTTCTTGTGCGCTCGCGAGGGTTGTACCCGAGGCGGCTCGCCCTGTTGCTTCGCGTAATGGGGAGGCCAGGGGGCATCGCCATGACCCTCTGCTTCTTGCTTCCGCGAAAGCTCGAGCACCTTCTCGAGCGAGCAAGGATGCGCATCGATTTCCGCATGACGATCCCCAATCTCGGCAAATCGAGTGGGCATCGTACGCAGCGTGAAGTCCTCCGGATGGCACGCATCGAGCTCATCCCAATCGAGCGGCGCCGAGACCCGCGCATCGGGTTTGGGACGCACGGAATACGCGCTCGCCACCGTGCGATCCTTCGCATTTTGGTTGTAGTCGAGGAAGACACCATGACGCTCTTCTTTCCACCACTTGCTCGTCGCGAGCCTCGGTGCACGCCGCTCGACTTCACGCGCGATGGCAAGCGCAGCGCGGCGCACTTCGGCAAAACCCCACCGCGGATGCACTCGCACGTTGACGTGAATGCCGCGTGAGCCGGACGTCTTGGGCCAGCCGACGAGGTCGAAATCATCGAGCGTCGCACGCACAACCTTCGCCACTTCACGAATCTGCGGCCACTCGATTCCTGGCACCGGGTCGAGATCGATTCGTAGCTCATCGGGATGTTCCAAATCTGTCGCGCGCACAGGATGAGGATGAAGCTCGAGGCAACCGAGATTCACCATCCAAGCAAGTGCCGCCGCATCTCGCGGAACGAGCTCACTCGCAGTGCGACCCGAAGGGAAACTCAGCGTGGCGACTTCGATCCATGGCGGTCGCGAATCGGGCGCACGCTTTTGATAGAAAAACTCCCCATCAATGCCATTCGCATAACGAACGAGCACATTCGGCCGTCCGCCTGCCCCCCGCAGCGCTCCGTCTGCGACCGCGAGATAATATTGGACGACATCGAGCTTGGTAATCCTCGCTTCAGGGAAATACACCTTCGTTGGGTTGGAGATCGAGACTTCGCGACCCGCGATCTCCAGCGCGATACGCTCCCCTTTCGCCATAGCGCGTTCATAAGCGCGCTTCGCCCAGATGACATACGCACGAAAAAGCAACCCCTTTTCAGGGCCGCGGCGCGGCGAGGACACGTTGTGGGCGTCCCGCGGAGGAGGCATCGCCAACCCAAAGGTGGCTGTTGAAAACGCAACCGCGAGAACGGCAGACGATCATACTGTCATTGTCCCAAGGGTCGTGTTCATCGATCCACGGCTCCATCAAAGGCACTGACTCGGGCGCGCCTTCGAGCGCCAAGGTGACCGGAAGGAAGTTCGCTCCACCATCGTCCGTGACCCACACGGCGCGCAGGTCGCGCCCCACGGCCACGCCGCGCCGAGCATTCATGAACCCCACGGCTGTCGCACCCTCAGGCAAATCGATGAGTCGAATGCGCCCCTGGAAGTCACCAAGCACCCCGAGCACCCTCGAAGGCTCTGCATCATTCGATGGGAGCACTGCGTTGGCGCTGAAGACGCCGTCCGGAAGGACTCGGAGATAATGAATGGCAGCGCTCGCGATGTGTGGCGGCTTGGGAATGGTATCTGTTCACGGGGTCGGGGGGAGTAGTGATGGCATCGTGCGACCTTTG
>CAYZTA010000093.1:0-16124 GCA_964481145.1 uncultured Sandaracinus sp. | reverse complement strand
CCGCTCCGCGTCGAACCAGAGTCGGTTTGATCTCCGATCAATGCGACTCTGGTTAACGTGGGTTCCTTCGATCCAGCACCTCGCGCACCCTGCTCGTGAGCGTCCCGGGTGTCAGCGGCTTCTGAAGGTAAGCCACGCCGGAATCGAGAACACCGTGTTGGAGAACGGCATCGTCGGTGTATCCCGACATGAAGAGCACCTTCATCTCTGGGCGGATGATGTTGAGGCGTTCAGCGATCTGTCGGCCGCTCATGAGCGGCAACACGACGTCGGTGAGGAGCAGGTCGATTTTCGCGCCGTGCTGTTCGCAGAGGAGGAGCGCCTCGCCGCCGTTGGAGGCTTCGAGCACGACGTAGCCGTGACGTCGTAGGATGTTGCGCGCGAGCACCCGCACGTGGGGATCGTCTTCGACGAGGAGGATGGTCTCCGTGCCTCGGATCGATTCGGGCGGAGAAGGCTCGGAAGGTTGGACGTCTTCCGTGCCGCTCACGCGGGGGAAGTACACCTTGAAGGTGGTCCCCTTGCCCGGCTCGCTATAAACCCAGACATGTCCGCCGCTCTGCTTGACGATTCCGAACACCGTCGCGAGCCCGAGCCCTGTTCCTTTGCCTTTCTCTTTCGTCGTGAAGAAGGGCTCGAAGATACGAGCCTGCGTCTCTGCGTCCATCCCGACGCCGGTGTCGGTGACGGCCAGCATCACGTATAGGCCGGGGCGTACGTCGTGGTGAACTGCAGCGTAGTCTCTATCGAGCTCGACGTTGGTGGTTTGAATCGTGAGCTTGCCCCCTTTGGGCATGGCGTCCCGCGCGTTGACGGCGAGGTTCATGATGATTTGTTCGATCTGACTTGGATCTGCCACGACATTCCACAGTTCGGGCTCGAGCAGCGTCGTCAGATGGATGTCCGCACCGAGGAGGCGCCGCAGCATTCTCTCCATGCCAGCGACCATGCTCCTCAGCGAAAGCACCTTCGGCTCGAGCACCTGTTGTCGACTGAATGCAAGGAGTTGTCGCGTCAGCTCCGTCGCTCGCACTGCCGCAGCGTGAATCTCCTCGACCTCCATGGAGAGCGGCTCGCCAGGCGCGAGATTCATTCCGATCAGCTCTGCGTAGCTCAGGATGATCGAGAGGATGTTGTTGAAGTCATGTGCGACGCCGCCGGCGAGGCGTCCCACGGCTTCCATCTTCTGCGCTTGTCGAAACTGTTCCTCGACGCGCTTTCTCTCAGAGAGATCGAGGGAGATGGAGATGCTCTTGCCGTCTTCCAGAGGCGCCACTGCGACGAGAACGGGAACTCTGCGACCGTCTTTTCGCAAGTATTCGCCCTCTCGCGCCCGCATGTTGGCTTCGAGGGGGAACTCGCCTTGTGAGAGAAGATTCCAGGCGATCTCACCCGCGCGCAAATCTTCGCGTGTGCATCCGATCATGCCGAGGAACGCGTCGTTGGCTTCGAGCACGCGCGATGCTTGGTCGGAGATGGTGATGCCAATGATGCCTGACTCGGCGAGGTGCCGGAAGCGCGTCTCGCTCGCGCGCAGGGCGCTCGTGCGTGTGCGCGCAGCGTCGAGATGAGCTCGAACTCGTGCGAGCAAATCACGCGCCGCGAATGGCTTGACGAGGTAGTCGTCCGCTCCCGCTTCGAGCCCTTCGATGGCGGCCTCTTCGCCGGCGCGCGCCGAGAGCATGATAACGGGGATCTGAGCCGTTTGAGGGGACGCGCGGAGTGCGCGCAGGAGGGCGAAGCCATCCATCACCGGCATCATCACATCGGTCACGATGAGAGCCGGAAGACTCTTCTCGATCGCAGCGAGCGCTTCCTTTCCGTTGTTCACGGCATACGCAGACCATTCACGGCCGAGCATCGAGACGAGATATGCGCGCATGTCGGCGTTGTCGTCGACCACGAGGACGCGCTGGCGTTCGGGGGTGACCTCCGACGCGGCTTCCGAAGCCGTCGCTTCGGGTGAAGTGAAGTGCGGATCAGGAGCGACCCACTGGGATGCTTCGATGAGGAGTGGCATCGTGTGGTTAGAGCCGTTGTGGCCTATCGCGTTCTGCTCCGCGGACAGACGATCCGAGCCCATCGGGATCGACACGGTGAAGGTGCTTCCGTTGTCGATGGCGCTCTCGACGCGCACCGAGCCTCCGTGCAGCTTGACGAGCTCGAAGACGAGCGCAAGCCCGATGCCCGTGCCTTCGAAGCTGCGCCCTTGGGCTCCTTCGACGCGATGGAACCGCTCGAAGACTCGAGGGAGCTCATGTTCCGGGATCCCTGTCCCGGTGTCGCGCACCGTGAGCTCGACGTGATCTCCTCGCTCGCGTAAGCGCACTGCGATCTCTCCTTCGAACGTGAACTTGAATGCGTTCGAGAGGAGGTTGAGGACGATCTTCTCCCAATGCGTTCGATCGACGAGCACCGCAGCTCGCAGGGGAGGGCAATCGACCGAAAGTGTCATTCCGGCCGACTCGATGAGCGATCGAAAAGAACCAGAGAGGCCCGCCGTGAGCTCAGCGAGATCGGTCGGCTCGAAGGAGCCTTGGAGGCGACCAGCTTCGAGGCGTGAGAAGTCGAGCAGGCTATTGACGAGGCGAAGCAGCCGCATTGCATTGCGATGCACGGCGCGGAGGTTGTCTCCCGTGAGCGCTCCGTCGGGCTGGGCGAGCGCGTCTTCGAGGGGGCCACGCATGAGCGTGAGCGGAGTTCGGAACTCGTGGCTGACATTGCTGAAGAACGCCGTCTTCGCGGCGTCGAGCTGTCCTAGTTTGGCGTTTGCATCACGTAGTTCACGGTTTGCGATGGAGAGCTCTTGGCTGCGCTTGATGACCTCGCGTTCCATGGTGTGGGTTCGATCGCGCAGCTCTTCTCCGAGCTCGGTGGCGCGGACGAGCTCCGTCACTTCCTCCACACGGTGCAAGATGTACATGACATCGCCGGACGACGAGAGGACGGGGATATTCTTGGGGCTCCAATAATTCGTCTGGAATGTTCCATCGGGGCCGCGAATGTCGTATTGCTGCACCGCCATGGTGTCGGGCGCGCGCGTTGCCAACACTCGATCGAGAGAGGCGCGGAGATTGCTCGTCCCTGTCGCATCGGGGTTGTCGGGGTTGTCGGGGAAGATCTCGAAGAGAGAACGTCCCATCGTCTCTTCGCGCGTGGTGTGTGTCGCGCGGAGGCGTGCTTCGGTCGCCGCGACCATCGTGTATCGTGGTGCATCGGGGAGGAGTACGAGCAAGACATCGGGCGATGCCTCGAACAGCACTCGAAAATCGAGTTCGGTCGTAGGCGGTGTGTCATGAGGATCGCGCATGGTGTTCATGACCTCTGTCTCGGGGGCGAGGATACACCAGCTTGCTCGTCAGTTTTGACTGAGTTCCGTGAGTAGAATCGCAGCATGTCGACACGCCCGAGAAATGAACAAACCACTCTGTTCGAGCTGAAAGAGCCAGAGATTGAAGGCGCCGTCGTGCGAAGTGAGCATCGGGAGCTGGCGGCGAGGCTTCCGGAAAACGTGCGATTCGGGACGATGTCGTGGTCGTTTTCGGGGTGGCGGGGACTTGTCTATGGGCTCGATGTCGCCGTGAAGAGCCTTTCGGGAGCGGAGGCCCTCGCGGCCTATGCAAAGAATCCGTTGCTCAGCGCGGTGGAGATCGACCGCAGCTACTACGAGCCGCTCTCCGCGGAGGTTTATCAACGCTATGCAGCGCGTGTCCCGGAGAGCTTTCGATTTCTCGTCAAGGCCCATGAAGATTGCACGGTGCCGAAATTCCCGTTGCACGCCCGTTATGGAAAGAAGCGCGGCGCCGACAATCCGCGCTACTTCGATGCTTCGTACGCGACAGACGTCGTGGTTCGACCTGTCGTCGAAGGGCTCGGGGACAAGCTCGGCGCGCTTTTGTTTCAGTGTCCTCCGCAGGAGGTCGATTCGCCATCGGCCTTCGCTCGCCGACTGCATGCGTTCCTGAAGCGTTTGCCGAGCGGTGTGCCATATGCCGTGGAGCTCAGAAATCGTGAGCTTTTCACGGCTGAGTACGCTGCTGTCCTGGCGGAGACAGGGGCGATTCATTGTCATAACGCGTGGAGCAACATGCCTTCGGTGCTGACGCAGGCGAGGCTGATTCCTCCCGTCGCGCGGCGACCGCTCGTCGTGCGTTGGCTCTTGCCGTACGGCCAAGAGTATGAAGCTGCACGTGCGCGCTTTGCCCCGTTCGATCGCATCGTCGAAGAAGACGTGGCGAGTCGTGAGTGCATTGCGACGCTCGCCGCCAAAGCCGCCCAGCACGGAGTGACGACGCTCGTCCTCGTCAACAACAAGGCGGAGGGATGCGCGCCCGAGAGCATCTTCCGACTCGCTCGAGACATCGCGGTGCGATGTGACGTCAGCGGCGCGCGGAGCGCGTGATGGGCGCTTCTCCCATCGGCTGCTTCGCCTCGAGTCGCGCTGCGGCTCGTCTGCGTCCCCATTTCCATACTTCATCGGCCAAGATAGGAATCGGCACAATCGCAAGCAAAATGAGCCAATCGATCGGATCGAACGGTGCCGTGCCGAACACCGATTGCAGCATGGGCACGTGCGAGAGGAGGAGCACCGCTCCGATCTCGATCGCGATGCCGATCCAGAGAAGGCGATTGCGACTCGCGCCATGGCGGCCTTTGCCAAAGAACGATTCGGTTTCGGAGCGCTGCGAGAACACATTGCCAATCTGCGCTGCAACGAACGCTCCGAATGCAAGCGCGCTCGCCGATGCATAGAGCTCGCCAGAGTCCGGAAGATCGATCCATTGGCCCTTGTATCCGTTCGTCCAATAGCGCCAGAAGAACGCCATCATGGCGACGGTCCCCTCGACCAGACCAAGCCAAACGATCGAACGCAAGACCAGATCGCGCGTGATCACGCGTTCATGACGGTTGCGTGGCGGGCGCTTCATGACGCCTGGATCGGCGGATTCGACGCCGAGCGCGAGCGCAGGCACCAAGTCGGTTCCGAGATCGATCGCGAGCACGAGCATCACACCGAGCGCGAGCGGAATTCGACCCGCGCTCAACACGAAGAGAATGTAGGGCAAGCATTCGCCGGTGTTGCTCGCGAAGAGGTACGAGACGAACTTCCGAACGTTCGCATCCACGAGCCTTCCCTGCTCGACGGCATGCACGATCGACGCGAAATGATCGTCGGTGAGGATCATGTCTGCCGCTTCACGTGCCGCATCGGTCCCGGTCCGTCCCATGGCCACGCCAATGTCGGCCTTCTTCAGCGCTGGTGCGTCATTCACTCCATCACCGGTCATGGCCACGACATGCCCGCTCTTCTGGAGGACATCGACGATGCGCAATTTGGAGGCTGGATCCATGCGCGCGAACACGATGTCGCCTCGGAGGGAGCGCGTGAGCGTCTCGTCGTCCATTCGCTCGAGGTCGGCGCCTGTGAGAGCGACCGCGTCGCCGCGCACGATTTCGAGCTGACGCGCGATGGCGAGCGCGGTGAGTGGCGTGTCACCAGTCATCATCACGATTCGAATCCCTGCCAAATGACATTGAGCGATCGCCTCGATGACCCCATGTCGCGGCGGATCGTGCATCGCCGTCAGACCGAGCAGCGTGAGGTCCGATTCGATCCGATCCACAGGCACCTCCGCACCTTCGTTTGGTGGAGTCCACGACACCGGGAGGACCTTGCGTGCGACCGCCAGGACTCGCAGTCCTTGCGCGGCATAGGCATCATGTGCTCGAACGATCGTGGTTTTCGTGGCTTCATCGAGCACGATTTCCCGATCGCGATCGAGCATCCGCGTGCTCGCTGCGAGCACCGCTCCGAGCGCACCTTTCACGAATGCAACAGGACGATCTCCATCCTGCACCACGACCGCCATCGTCCTCCTCTCGGAGTCGAATGGAATCTCGAGCAAGCGGTGCTTCTGCACATGCAGTCGTTCTGGATCGAGGCCTGCGTCCGCCGCGGCCGCCATGAGCGCGATTTCTGTCGGGTCGCCGTGTCCATGATCTTGGAGACGCGCGTCGTTACAGAGCGCGGCCGCTTCGAGCGTCGCGTGGTGCGGCCCATTGAGTTCTTGAGGAGCAGCATGCGGCAATGAAAGAACACGCCCCGCGCTCCATACCGACACCACGCTCATCCGGTTCTCGGTCAGCGTGCCGGTCTTGTCGGTGCAAATCACCGTCGCACTGCCGAGCGTTTCGACGGAGGGCAACCGTTTGATGAGCGCATTCGATGCGGCCATGCGTCGCACGCCCGCTGCGAGCGCGAGGGTGAAGGTGGGCAGAAGTCCTTCGGGCACGAATGCGACGACGAGTCCGAGCGTCAGAATGAAACCCTCTGCAGGGTCGATCTTCGCAAGCATCGCCGCGCCAAAAAAGAGGACACCCAATACGATCACGGCTGCGGTGATGAAACGGGTGACGCGCACGAGATCTTTTTGAATCGGTGTGGGCTCCTCACGTACCGACTGGGCCTCACCGGCAATCTTTCCGAGCTCGGTTTGCATTCCGGTCGCGATCGCGATCGCCTGACCTTCGCCCGACACGATCGATGTTCCGGCAAAGAGCAGGTTCGGTGCGTCGAGTGCCCGTCGTTCCGATCGATTGGCGGTTTTGATGACGCGCTCAGATTCACCGGTGAGTGTCGACTCATCTACCCGCAATCGCGTCGCCGAAGCGACACGCGCATCGGCTGGCACACGATCGCCTTCGCGCAACAAGAAGAGATCACCGGGAACGATTTCGCTCACGGCCACGCGGATGGTCTCTCCGCCCCGGACCACCTGCGTCATCGCAGGGACGAGATCGCGGAGCGACGAGAGCGCCTTCTCGGCGCGGAGCTCCATCCACGAGCTGAAGGCGCCGTTGATCAAGTTGATCAGCCACACAGCGATCGCGAGTTGGGGCATCCGCGCGATCCACGCGACTCCACCTCCGATCCAGAGCAAGAGCGCAAGGAGGTGGGTGAAGTGCGCGAGCACGCGCCGCGACATCGACGGGCCGCGCACATGGGCCAGCACGTTGGAGCCATATTTCGCGAGGCGTTCTGCCGCATCCCGGGGAGCGAGACCGTCAGCGCCGCTGCCCAATGCGATTCGAACTTGTTCGACATCGAGCGCATGAGCACGAGACGGATCGAAGCGGTCGCCGAACGGGGATGTGATCATGAGGCATGTGCGATCGACGCAACAGCCGGACCACCCGAGTACGAAGGTTTTTAAGAAGAGGAGAGCTGGAGTTCGACGAGCGTGGCGAGATCGTCGAGGGACTGCGGCTTTTCTAAAAGGCGTGAGATGCCAAGCTTCGCTGCCATCGCGACGTCGTCGGCGCGCACGTAGCTCGTCGTCAAGATGACGCACACGTCCGGACGAATACGACGAAGCTCTTCGATCCACGTGGGAGCATCGAAGTGCGGCATGTTGTGATCGATCACGACGACGTCGTAGTCATCAGGAGTTTTTCGGAATGCATCGAGGGCTTCGAACGAGCTCGAGAACGCGGAGATGCGATGACCGAGTCGCGAAAACGCGCGCCGTGCGAGCACGACGCGCGCTTCGTCGTCATCCACGAACAACACATGTTGCAGATCACTCGATTGTTCGACGGAATCTCGGTCCGCGAGGGCCGTCTCGGGCATCGCAGGGAAGAGAAGCTCGAATGTCGTGCCGCGGTTGACTTCGCTCTCGACCGCCACGAGTCCCTGATGCACTTTCATCACTCCGTGCACGACTGAAAGGCCGAGCCCCGTGCCTTTTCCGGATGGCTTTGTCGTGAAGAACGGTTCGAACACGCGCTTTCGCGTCTCTGCATCCATGCCGGGTCCGGTGTCGCGCACCAAGAGTCTTGCGTACACACCCTCTGCATGAGGCGCATCGGCTCTTGCGCCGGGGGTGATGACGTATCGTTCTGTCCGGACATCGATGACACCTGTCGCATCACCGATCGCCTGCGCGGCGTTCGTGACGAGATTGACGATGGCCTGGTGCACCTGCGTGGAATCGCCGAGCACATGGGGTGTGTCGTTCGCGATCGAGCAGTGGAGCGCCGTCGATGGATGGAGTGTGACCCGCGATAAGCTCAGCGCCTCTTCCACGATCGACCGGAAATCGACCCGCTCGCGTTGGGGCTCATCGCCGCGTCCGAACGTGAGGATCTGTCGCACGAGGGCCGTGGCCCGCATGGCGGCTTGCTTCACGTCCATCAAAAGCGAATGGACTGCGTGGTTGAGGTCGATTCGGTGGAGCGCGATATCCAAGTTGCCGTGGACGGCCGCCAAGATGTTGTTGAAGTCATGAGCAATGCCGCCCGCGAGCGTGCCGAGCGCTTGCAGCCGATGAGCTTGATGAAGTTGCTCTTCGATTTGACGGCGCTCTTGTTCTGTCGCACGCCGCTCGGTGACGTCGTGAACGGTTCCCACGAGATGGGTGCATCGTCCCGAGCTGTCGTAGATCGGAGTCACGACGACATCGCCGTAAAGCGCTCCGTTCTCGTATCTCGAAATCTCTTCCCACGTGACACGCTGTCGTGTCGCGGCAGCCTCTGCGTACTTGGCCTTCGTGAGCGTCAGAGACGACGCAGGAAAGACATCGTCCACCAGTCTGCCTACGACCTGATCGTCGTGAAGCCCTGCGGCTGAGAGAAATGCGCGGTTGACCGACTCGAAGCGGTATCGATCACCACCTTCGACCTTGAGATAATAGATGATGTCCGTGACATTGTCGTAGATCGACGAACGAAGCGCTTCGCCGGCTCGCACGGCCGCTTCCATCTTGCGGTGCTCCGTGAGGTCGACGTCCATGCACACGGTGCAATGTTCTGATTCAGACAGTGGAATGCGAAAGACTGTCGACAACAAGAAGCCATCGGTTCCGTCGGAACGCCGAAAGCGGAACTGCGTGGGTGTGACGTGCTGACCGGAGGCCGCTGCGGCACGGGCTTCGGCGAAGCGTTCATCCTCTTGGGCATCCCAAAAGCCAGCCTCGAGCAGTGATTTTCCGAGCGCATCCTGCTCACCCCATCCGAAGAGCCGACGAGAAGCTTCGTTGTAAAAGAGCATGCGGCCGCTCTCATCGAACCACTGGATCGCCACGTCCGGAGTTTGTTCGATCATGGCGCGCAGGCGCTCTTCGCTCTGACGAAGCGCGGCTTCCGTCTGCGCCGAACCGACGGCAAACGTGATGTCCTCGGTGAGCGTGACCAGCACCTTGGTCTCTTCATCGCCGAAGGCGAATGGGTCGCCCGAGCAGATCACGAGCACGTTGGTGGTCGTTGCGTGATGCCGCATCGGGATCAATGCACATGAGCGCATCCCCCACGCCATCGCAGCGTTTCTCCAAGGGAGATCAGGAGTGTTCGCGATGTCGTGATAGACGGCAGGGACCCCTTTGAGCAGGGCTTCGACTGCCATGGGATCTTCAGCGAGGCTCTGATGGGCCTTGAACATTTCTTCGAATCCGACGCCAGCCTGCGCGATCGGCACGATTTCTCGCGTGCTGGGATGGATTCGTCCAATCCAGGCGAGTCGAGCCATCCCATGATCGACGGCGATGCGACAAGCGCTCTCATAGAGGAACGTCGTGTTGTGTTCGTGAATGATCACCTCATGGACAGCGCTCGACATGGCGTAGAGCCGTGCGAGCTGTCGCGCACGCGCTTCGCTCTTCCTCAGAGATTTTGTTGCGCGGTCGCTGACGATGGCGATGGCAGCCAAATGTGTTGCGGCATCCACCCACTTCACTTCGTCGGGAGAAGGCCCTCGCGGGACGCGATAATACATGGCGAATGTGCCGAGCACTTCGTGTTCGGGCGAGAGGATGGGGCTCGACCAACACGCACGGAGGCCGAATGGCAGTGCCAAATGCCGATAGGCATCCCAATTGGGATGCGTCTCGATGTTCGTGACGATCACGCGCTTCTTCAGAGAGGCGGCGGCCCCACAAGATCCTGCGGTAGGACCAATCGGCAGTCCTCCAAGGTATTGGACATATTCGGCGGGCAGACTGGGCGCTGCTCCCGTGCGGACGGTGGCGCCGTTTTCATTGAGGAGCATGAGGGAGCAGAACATCCCCTCGGCTTGATGCTCGATCAAAAGGACGATGTCGCGCAGGATTTCTTCGAGCGGATGTCCAGCGGCGACCCGCTCGAGCACGGCTGTTTGTTCCGCCCAAAACATAGGGCCGCGATGCTACCACGGGTGAGCTCTTTCATTGGGATGCTTCTCACGTGCGTCGCTTGTTCCGTCCGTCGATTTCGCCCTCGGTCATGCGACTTTCGCTTGTGAATCGGCATCATCGGACCGGACTCTCACGGGCTGTGGCAGCACGGTATGGCCTTGTCTGCCGGCGCTTCTTTGCATGCGGCGCGCGGTGCACGAGGGATAGAAGACTCTGCGCTTACACGAGAATGCCTTGCCTCCGAGTGAGCCTTTCGCTCCGAGCTCGCTCAAGAAGAACGTTGTTTGGTCCGAGAGAGCGAATACCCGCAGCGACGTCGAGAGCCCCTCTTCGTCTTGGTGTGGTCGATCGGCAATGACGCAGGTCGGAGACTAAACGCGCCAGAGAAACGAAATACATGTTCATTCACGTGGAGCCCAGAGCCCTGATCACGTGTGCCCTCTACATCGCGCTCGCATCGGGTTGCGGGCAAGCCCGTCAACCGTCGAATGCCGACGCTGACACCGGTTCGGATGCGGGAGTGGTCGCCCCACCAGATGCCGGCCGACAGCGTCGCGACGCGGGCATCGTCGTTTCTCCAGATGACAGTGCATTGCCGGACCTGGATGCGGGATTCGTGGAACCTGATGCGGGATTCGTAGAGTTTGACGCGGGATTCGCGGAGTTCGACGCTGGGCAGGCAACGTTCGATGCGGGGTTCGCGGAGTTCGACGCTGGTCAGCTCGATGCATCGCTGCCGGTGTCTTCCTGCTCCGATGGTATCCACAACGGAGCCGAAACCGATGTCGACTGCGGTGGACCTTGCGGCACCTGCGCGGATTTCCAGCACTGCCTCGTTGCGGGTGACTGCGCGAGCGACGAGTGCGACCCAGAGACGCTCCTCTGCGGCCCCAGATTCGCCGTGTTCGAGTTCACTGGTGTGGAGGAGACCTTCGTCGCTCCTGCCGGCAGAACGATCACGATCGAGATGTGGGGGGCCGGTGGGCAAAACTCTGGCTACCATTTCCGCCATGACCCGGGCGGTGGTGGTGGCGGGTACGCGACCGCGCGCCTCGAAGGCACAGGGCAGACGCTCCGAATCCTCGTCGGCGAAGGACCTCCTTACTGGTCGGGTATCGCGGGGCCTTACTTCGGTGGCGGCGGTAGCAGCGGTGGATGCGGGCCCACCGGCGCTGGCGGTGGACGCTCGCAGGTCGCCCTCGATGACGGCACGATCCTCCTCATCGCGGGTGGCGGAGGCGGTGCAGGGCCTGGCGCTGGTGGCGTCGGCGGAGCCGGCGGTGGCGGCAACGGTGGTGGAACAGGCACGACGATCGGTGGCTTTGGCGGCACTGCAGATTCCGGCTTTGCGCCGCTCGTCGGCGAGAACGCAGACGATCTCGGTGGCGCTGGCGGTGGCGGATGGTTCGGCGGTCGTCGGGGCACGGGCCCGGGATGCAATGAGGGGGGTGGCGGTGGCGGCGGATCGAGCTACTTCGCGCCTGGCCTCGTCGCCTTCGCGAGCCTCGTCTCGGCGACCGGCTCGACGCCTGGTAACGCTGACGATCCCGATCGCGGCACGGCGGGAGAAGGTGGACTCTCCGACTGGGCTGCAGGCACCCATGGCCGCGTGATTGTCCGCTGGGACACCGGCACCGACTGCAGCATCGACAACGGCGGCTGCGCTCCGAGTGCGACCTGCATCGAGTCTAGCAACACGGTCTCGTGCTCGTGTCCCGCAGGGTCGGTGGGCGACGGCGTGACCTGCATTCCGGAATAGCCGTGGTACTCGGTGAAGGAGATTCGACGGGATTGCGAGAGTGAACCAGAGTCGCATTGATCGGAGATCAAACCGACTCTGGTTCGACGCTTTGCGGAGTTGGGAGGGGGTCCCCGAGCCGGCTTTGCTGGGCGGGGGGAGGGTCTGCATCAGACCCTCCGAAAAGAAACGACTCTACAGGATCGCGCGGGGCGCGATCCTGTAGAGCTCCTTCATTGGGATGCTTATCGCTTGCGTCGCTTGTTCCGTTCGCCCGGGTACGAGGCTCGGAGAGTCGAGGCGACTTGGCGCAATGCGGGAGCGAGCGGCGAACGTTTGCGCCAAACGAGGGCGATGGTGCGGTAGGGAGATGGTTCGGCGAATGAACGCACGTGAAGATCCGCACGCGCGGCTTCTGTCGACACGGCGAGGCGCGGTAGCAATGTCACGCCGGCTCCTCCTGCGACCATCTGCACGAGCGTCGGCAGGCTCGTCGCGCGGAACTCGAGCTCGCGCGCCTTCGCGGTCGAGCAGAAGGCCAGCGCTTGCTCGCGGAAGCAGTGTTCTTCGTCGAGGAGCAGGACGTTCGCGTGACGCAGCTCGACAGGTCGCACGGCGGTGCATTTGGCGGCGAGAGGATCTCCCGGGCGAACGGCGAGCACGAATGGATCGACCGCCACCTCCTCGTGTTCGACCTCTCCGAGCTCGGCCTCGAGCGCGAGGAGCGCCGCATCCAGCGCTCCCTGATCGAGCGCGCGCATCAATGATTCGGTGTTGTTCTCGACCCAGTAGGTGGTGAGCCGCGGATAGGCCGTGCGGAGGGAAGGGCTCACGCTCGGCAAGAGATAGGGAGAGATGGTCGGAATGACGCCGATGCGGAGTGTGCCGGTCAGAGGGTCACCCGCGCACTTGGCGGCGATGACCAAGTCGTCTGCTTCGAGCAGCACGCGACGAGCCCGCGTGACGAGCTCCTTTCCCGCTGGAGTCGCGAGCACGCGACGGCGGTCGCGTTCGAAGAGACGGACGCCGAGAGCATGTTCCATCTGTTGGAGCTGCGCGCTCAAAGACGGCTGGGAGACGCCACAACGTTCGGCGGCCTTGCGGAAGCTGAGCGACTCCGAAACGGCCACGACGTACTGGAGCTGACGGAGAGTGAAAGGGTGGGGGGCGAACATTACGATAGGTATATCCTATTCATGTCATAGGAAAGATGTCTTTGACCAATCACACGGATGACGTGCATCTTGGGATTTACGGGGCGGTCTCGAAGAAGCCATGATGGGCGCCTCGATGAGCAGGAGAACACCATGAGCGATCGAAAAAAGTTGACCACCGCCGCTGGCGCACCTGTCCCCGACAACCAGAACGTCATGAGCGCCGGGCCGCGTGGTCCGATGCTGCTCCAGGATGTTTGGTTTCTCGAGAAGCTCGCGCACTTCGATCGCGAGGTCATCCCCGAACGACGTATGCATGCGAAAGGGTCGGGCGCTCATGGCACTTTCACGGTGACGCACGACATCACGAAATACACGCGCGCCAAGCTCTTCTCGGAGGTCGGCAAAAAGACCCCGCTCTTCGTGCGCTTCTCGACGGTGGCCGGGGAGCGCGGCGCGGCCGACGCCGAGCGCGACATCCGCGGCGCGGCGATCAAGTTTTATACGGAGGAGGGCAACTGGGATCTCGTGGGCAACAACACGCCGGTGTTCTTTCTGCGTGATCCGCTGAAGTTCCCCGATCTCAACCATGCGGTGAAGCGCGATCCGCGCACGAACCTCCGCAGCGCGAGGAACAATTGGGATTTCTGGACGCTTCTTCCGGAGGCGTTGCACCAGGTCACGATCACGATGAGCGATCGCGGTATCCCCGCGAGCTATCGGCACATGCACATGTTCGGCAGTCACACGTTCAGCTTCATCAGCAAAGAGAACGAGCGTCATTGGGTGAAGTTCCATTTCCGTACCCAGCAAGGCATCAAGAACCTCACCGATGGGGAAGCCGAAGCGCTCATCGGCAAGGATCGAGAGAGTCATCAGCGTGATCTTTACGAGACCATCGAGCGCGGTGAGTTTCCGAAGTGGACGATGTTCGTGCAGGTGATGCCGGAGAAGGACGCGGCGAAGTGTCCTTATAACCCCTTCGATCTCACGAAGGTTTGGCCCCACAAGGATTACCCGCTCATCGAGGTGGGCGTCCTCGAACTCGACAAGAATCCGGCGAACTATCACGCCGAGGTCGAGCAGGCGGCGTTCAACCCTGCGCATGTGGTGCCCGGCATCAGCTTCTCACCGGACAAGATGCTCCAGGGGCGTCTCTTCTCGTACGGCGATGCGCAGCGCTATCGCCTCGGCGTGAATCATGGGCAGATTCCGGTGAACGCCCCGCGCTGTCCGTTCCACAGCTACCACCGCGATGGCGCGATGCGCATCGACGGCAATCAGGGGAGCACGCTCGGCTACGAACCCAACAGTGACGGTGAGTGGAAGGAGCAGCACGATTTTCGTGAGCCGCCGCTCAGCCTCGAGGGTGTGGCCGATCATTGGAACCATCGTGAAGACGACGACTACTACTCACAACCTCGAGCTCTCTTCCAGTTGATGAGCCCAGCGCAGAAGCAGGTGCTCTTCGAGAACACGGCGCGTGCGATGGGGGATGCACCGAGAGAGGTCAAGTCGCGTCACATCGGCAACTGCATGAAGGCCGATCCCGCTTACGGCGAAGGGGTCGCGAAGGCGTTGGGGATTGCGCTGAGCGAAGTTCCGAAGTGAGGTAAGGTTCGAGCCGCCGCTCGTTTCCTCGTCGATGACTTCCCGCCCATTCGGCGGGAAGTCGGTGTCGCCTTCGAGCTCGATCGCCGCGCCTGCGGTGATGACTGGAGCGGCGCCGCTATTGGTGATCGTCGATGGATCACGCGCTGAACCGTTGGCCCACGCGGCACCTGCGGCGGCGCGCGGGCCGATGCTGAGAAGGAGCTCGGAGCCGACAGGAATGGAGTAGGCGAGGGTGAGACCTCCGGTCGCAAGTCCGAGCTCGATCGTGCCGAGCGGATCGTCGAAGGAGGTCGCAGCGGCCGCTTCGAGATCGATGCGGATCACGAACGCGCGAAGAGGCACGAGATCGAGCGATGCGCGACCGCCCATCGGAGCAATGGCAGCGCTCGGAAAGGCGCGAGCGATGAAAGCCGCGCTGATCGAAGTGGAGGCAGAGCGCTCCGTGGGCGCGGCGGACTCGACCGGCGCATCCTGCTCGGCGCGAGGCGGAGCGAGCCGATGCGCTTCGCGTAAGCCTCGAACACGAACACGCATTGCGATCGAAGTGAGAGCCGCATCGGGGACCTCCGCATGGGGCTCGGCAATTGCGAGCTCGGCCCAGCTCGCTCGGAGCAGTTCCGCGGTCGACAGCGCAAGAGCACGGGGACGAGCGCGAGGATCGGTTTCTTCGAGATCGAAGGTCCTCTCGATGCGCTTTTGCGTGACGAAATCATCGATTCGAACAGAAAACCTCGCGCTTCCCTCGGTGCATGGCGCATGCGCGATGCGAAGAATCGCAAGACCAGGACGCTCTGAAGAGAGCGCAGGATCGTCTTGCCGAACGAGCCGCAGTTCGCGGACCCCGTCGCTCAGCAGCTCGACCCGAATGCGTTCGGCGAGCTGCTCGATATTGAGCTCGGCGTCAGCACACTCCTCGATGATGACGAGCGCGACTTCGGGCATGGGTGCCTGGGCATGCGTCGTGATCGCAACGAATGAAGACACGAGCGCCGTGACGAACGAGAGTCGAAATTTCACTCAGGCACTCCCGACACGCGGGGAGACTCGCCGAAATTCGGCGATTGGGGCAAATCCATTTCTGCGTCCGCGGTTTGGCGCAACTGCGTCAATCGCGCGATCGCATCGGTTCGCAACGCGGCAGGCAAGCCGAGCTCGAGGGCTCGCTCGAGCGCTCGCATCGCGCGGGCCCTTCGCCCGAGATGATCGGATTCGAGGCGTCCGAGGGTAAACGCGGCGAGGGCTGCATTCGGATCCGAAGCGTGCTCGCGAAGAATGCGTTCGAGGGGCGCGACAGCATCCGCCGGATGACCCGAGAGCCGCGCGATGTCCGCAAGCGCGAGCAAATCATCGACGGTGGCGCGAGGGGCCAAAAGCCCAATTACAAGCGCAACCCGCACAGCATAAGGCCACAACCCAGCCCCATAGCAAACCAGCAAGAGACCACATCATAGG
>CAYZTA010000092.1:0-16905 GCA_964481145.1 uncultured Sandaracinus sp. | reverse complement strand
GTCAGCTTGTCAGGGGGCGACTCCGCGTGCTCCACTGGCTCGCGCACCGGATACACATTGCGTGGCAATCGCGACGAATCACCATGAGAACATCGCATATTCTTCTAATCGCGTCGTGTCTGAGTGCGTGCAATACAGTTTCGACGCCTCTCCCGACAACGCCGGAGCGGGCCCCCACCACCGACGATGAAGAAGAACCGATCACCCGAGTTCGGGCGACGCTTTCGGGTGATGCTCTGCACGTCGAGCTCGAGCTACGAACGGACTGGATTCCACGAGGCGCCGAGGGCGTCGAGCTGCTCTTCGAAAACCAGACGATGTTCGAACGTGCACCGCACGGGTTCTCTGAATTCCTATACGAGCTCGATGCGCAGAACGAACGAACACCATGGACTGGACGGTTTGCCAGCCGCGACGGCATCGTGAGGGCCCGCTGGGAAGTGAGGCTCGAGCATCATACGCACGGGCCCGTTTACGGACTCGATGATGTGCCGCATCCCACGAGAGGCGGTTGGGTCCTCATAGGCCGAGCATTCGTCCCACGGGCCATGCGGCTGTGGGACGGACGCACAATCGAAACACCCGTCGAGCTCTCGATCATCTCCGATGGAGACGTGATTGGTTCGTTGCCCGAAGACGACGCCCACATATTTTCCGGAGCGACACTCGCGCAGGTGGCCGATGCGATGTACGTCACGGGCCGGTTTCACACGCAGGAGCTTCGACACGGCGATACGCGGATCACGCTCGTGACGAGTGATTTCGAAGAAGCCGCTCTGTCGACGATGTCAGACATGATTTCACGCATGTTCGCCGTCGCAGAGCCAGAGCTTGGACCCGTCCCTGCGGGAGATCTTTTCGTGGTTCATGATCGCAATCCGCGTGGGATCGATGGCTCGGTCACGGGCCGAGCCATCAGCATCTTGAGTGAATCGGGGCCAAGCGGACGCGCTCTCGCAGACGACGGAATCGTTCTGGTCCACGAACTCGTGCATCTGTGGAATCGTTCGGACACGTGGTGGATCAATGAAGGATTCGCGAGATGGTGGGAGGTGCGGTTCTGCCATGTGCGCGACGACGCACCGCCATCGGAAAGCGGCGCGACGCTCGCTCGCGTGTGGCAGCGTTAGATGGAGGTGGCGGCCGGCCGCACGATTGAGGCGAGCAACGGTTCGTTTGGCTATGCGGCGGGAGCGCTCCTCGCGTTTTGCGCAGAAACACGGCTCCGCCAAAACGGAACATCACTTGGAGTCGTTCACCGCGCGGCGCGCGAGGCGTCCACACCGACACCGACGAGCACGATCCGTCGAGATGCGTTCATGGCAGCCCTCGAGGCCGCAATGCCTGCCGCCCGCGCTGAAATCGAGCAGAGGCTCGAAGCGGAGGGCCCCGTCGATTTCACCGATTGCTTCTCGCGCGCAGGACTGCGGCTCACGGAAAACGGCGAAGTCGTCGAGATTGGCACACCGGAGCCGTGAATGAGTTCGGGTGAGAGCTCGCGCTTCGTGCTCAGCCCGCGCAGCCTCCGGCGAACCTTGGTGGGCTCGAAGACCATCGCGCGCAGCGTGCGCTCGGTGGGGACGTACACGACGCGGCCTCCGCAGCGCGCCGGCGCGAAGCCCCAGCCGAGGCGCCACGGGCTACGTCGGTCGGTGAAGGCGTGCATCGAGCCGCGCGGGACGGTGCACACCGGCCAGGATGCGTGACGCGGGGTGTAGATGAAGCGTATCCGGTGCGCCGTATTTTCCAGGAAGCTCTTGCGCGTCTGCATGTTCTCGAGGATGCCGCGCCCAACACATCGACTCAGTCTCAAGGGAACACTCCACTGGATCGATGGCTGAATAAATAAACCGCGACCACCTACGTCTTGTCCCCGGTTCGAAAGCATGAATGAACAAATGAACAGGGGAGTCTCGAATGTGTTTTCGTAGTTTTCGTACATCATCTCTGGGCACGGCGTTCGGCTTCTTCCTTCTCCTCGCCGCGTGTGAGAATCACGAACCCAATGCCACGGCTGATAGCGGCTCCGAAGGTGCCCGAGATGCAGGAAACGCGGGAGATGCAGGAGACATCGTCTCTCATGACTCGGGCCTGGACGCTGGATCCGAGCCCATCACGGACGCTGGATATGCTGGACTTGACGACGCCGGCATGATGGATTCTGGCATCGCCGATTCCGGCATTGTCGATTCCGGCCCCGAGACAAGGCCCGATGCAGGGCCAACGACCTATTGCCCCGGATTGCAGATCGGACGGCAACGTTGGAGCGGAGAGCTCTTTTCAGATGAGAACTCATGTGGCTTTTTCGCGCTCTCGCTCGAAGCGCGATTCGCCTCGGTCTCCGACTACGATTACCGCCTCGCCCGCGCGATGCTCGTGACGCCCGGAACCCGCGACACGGACGTGCTCATCAGCGGACCGCTGACCGTGACTGAATGCGACGAGACCGCGACCACATTGAGCGCAACTCTCAGCGGAGAAGGAGTCGCGCCCGCCCCCTATCTCGACACTTCGTTCGTCGGCTCCTATCAACGCGCGGGTTCCATTCGAACACTCGATATCACGGTTCGCTTGCAAACATCGGCTCGCGGCGAAATCGAATGCACCGGACGCATGCGCCTCGAATGAGCCTCGAATCGGTCATGCTGTAAAGGCCTACACATGGTCTTGCCACGCGCAAGGAACACAAGCGTACGCTCTTCGTCCGGGCGCAGGCTTGGTTGAGCTCGATGCAGATGAGATGCTACCCGCAGTGGCCGGTCCCGTCCGCCGGAGCGCGGGGCAGATGCGTGAGCTCGTAAGCTGAACTCGAAAACCTTGGCACGTCTGCCAACATGCGGCGGAGCTCGTCCTGGCGCTCCGCGGAGACCGTGATCTCGCCCGTATCGATGGCGTGCGCGACCGTCTCGAGCGCGGCTACCGAGTACATCGATTGCATCTCTTCGAACGCATCGCTTACCAATCGTGACCCGTCGCCGGTCATCAGCTCTCGCCGGCCTTCGTCCAACAAGCGCTGCCAAGCGCTTGCTCCCTCTGCGAGCGGCGCAGCCAGCTCCGCTCTTCGAGACGTAGAAGGCGCTTGGGCGTTCGCGAAGCGAGGCACGCGCGGAGCTCGAAACAACAAGCGCTCTCGCTCCTCGCCTTCGCCAGAACTACACAGACATCCCGCGAAAACCCCCTCAGTACGACATCGGCGATCGGGAACCACCGATTCTCATCGCCGTGGGTTTCACCCATTCGGAAGTCCTTGGTGCCGTGGTCGGCACCGAGATCGCGCTCGCCATCAGAAAGATCGGGCCCACATGGGCTCCCAGCGTACGAAACGTCGTGGCGATGACGTCGCTGAGGGTGAGCGGAACGGGCGTGTATTCATTCGTGGTGGTCATGAGACGATGCGCTGGTAGCAGAGCTCATTGAGAATCGACGGCATCGCACGTGCTGGGGGAGGCTCTCATGCAACGCACTTGGCTCATTTTGGCATTCTGTTGGACGCTGCCCGCTTGTTTTGGAGCGCATGGAACCGGCGACAACGCGGATGCCGGTGTAGATGCGGGTTCGTCCGATGGTGGACGTGATGCTGGGCTTCCCAGCGACGGAGGCACGTGGCTTCCCAGCGACGGAGGCATGTGCCTCTCGCTTCCTGCCATCGTGCAGTCGATGCGTTGCGCAGACGATCCACGGAGCGGTCCTCTCGTCGCGATCACGACCAGCCCCAATCGCTGCTGCAGTTCAGGCACCGTGACACCGACTTTGAGCCGAACAGGAATGACGTTTGACGTCGCACTCGAGTGGGACGCCTGCGATTGCTGTGAAGGCTGCCGTTGCATCGGGCCGACCGAGGAGGTCGAGGTCGCTCTGGGTCCACTTCCACCCGGGCGATACACGGTTCAGTCCGAAGGGTCGTCATGTGTGCTCGACGTTTGGGAGCCTCGTGCCTGCAGCGTGGTGAATGTCGACGAAGTGCGCATGCCGACGGTCCTCTTCGACGACCAACCGTTTGCGATGACGCTCCTCGAGCGAGACGCGAGCTCGTGCAGCTGCCAACCTCACGCGAGCTTCGATGGCTCGCAAGCGCGCATGGACATCTGTGATTGCTGCGATGTCTGCGATTGCATCGATCGCGGATACGAAACGAGTGTTGCGAGCGATCCGCTTCCCCTTGGGAGTCGTACCATCTCGACTTCGCTTGGGCCTCGCTCGCTGACGGTCGTGACGCGTGAACAGTGCGGGCCCCTCGTCCCCACGGGGTTACGCATCGTGTCGCCGGATCCAACGCTCCGTTCGAGCGGTCCAGCGATTCATTGGGCCGTAGTGGCTGGCACCGAAAGGCTCTGCTGCGCTCCGCCCGCGCCGGCAGTGGACCAAGGGGTTGGGCCCGCCGGCCAAATCAGCCTCGCGCTTCATTCCTGCGTGCAGGCAGATTGCAATTGCCTGGGCGAGGAAGTCGCGTTCGAGGCGTGGCACCCACTCGTAGCACTTCCGGCAGGCACGCACGTCATTCGCGCCGGCACGTTCGAGCAGACGATCACGATTCCGTAGTCGGCATCGTGTTGTGGATGAACGTTACGAATCACGGCTCGGATCGGATCTCGATTCGGGTCGTCGTCCGTGCGGTGCGGAGTCCGTCGGCGGCGGTGACTTCGACGTCGTATATCCCCTCGTTCGGCGAATACGAAAAGACTTCGATGGTCCACTTGAACGACGGTCGCGCCCGCACGTCCGCAGCGACGAAGAATGTGAAGAGTGCTGCTACGAAAAACGCGAGGGTCGACGCCCGGGCAGGACGGCATAGCCGGGGGAACTCCCCTTACGTTAGGAGTACAGTCGAGCGCATCGCATAGGCTCACGACAAGTATCGAGCGAAGGCAACGTGACTCCTCGCTCGAGCCGGCTGATGAACTCAGTCGATAGATGCGTGCACTCAGCCAGCTCCGCTTGCGAAAGTTTCGCGGTGTGACGGAGAATCGCGAGCCGCTGCGAGAACATACGTCGAAGGTGCGCTGCCATAGACCCTTGTTCTTCGGCGAGCTCGCGGAGTGGGGGCCAGTGCTCGTGAACGACTCGATAGAGAAGCGTCTCTTCGGGACGGCGGCGCTCGTAGCCATCCGCACGAACCGTGCATGGGTCGCAAGCGCTGGCGGACAGGGCCATGCTGTGCCGCCACAGCACACGAGAGGCCGGTCGATTCACAAGCGAAAGTCGCATGACCGCTGGCGGAATCGACGGCGGCCGACACCCATCTCCCGCCCAAGCAAGGCCATGCGATGATCTT
The DNA here is from genome assembly GCA_964481145.1 of uncultured Sandaracinus sp. Classification (GTDB taxonomy): domain Bacteria; phylum Myxococcota_A; class Polyangia; order Polyangiales; family Sandaracinaceae; genus Sandaracinus. The sequence goes on along the minus strand of CAYZTA010000092.1, from coordinate 11,633 downwards.
CCGAGATCACGAGCCCCGCGAGATTGATGCTCGTGTAGTGGTGCGGTATTCACCGTATTCACCTCGGGGCGTCGCGTATGGGCCGTTCTTGCACAAGCCCTTCACGCCCCAAAGACTGTTCGAGAAAGTGGAAGAACTCGTTCACAGTGCATCGAGGGCGCGCACGAGTCTTTCTTGAGCTTCACGAGCAATGGCCAATGTGGTCGGCGTGCTACGTGCGATTGCGAACATCGCTTCGGGGGATGCCGCCGACACGACCACGTCGTTTCCATCTTGGGTGAGGATGACGTTGCACGGGAGAAGGAGACCGATGCCGGGCTCATTCTGGATGGCACGATGAGCGAGCCCAGGGTTGCATGCACCGAGGATGAGATAGGGTTCGATCTTGGCGCCGATCTTCGATTCGAGTGTCTTTTGGACGTCGATTTCGGTCAGCACTCCGAAGCCTTCGGCTGCGAGCGCCGAGACCACGCGCGCACGTGCGTTGTCGAGTGTCGTATCAACCAAGCGTCGTGTGATCCCATAGGGGACGTCGATGTTCATTCTCACTCTCCCGTTGATTCGCTCAAGTTATAGAGCGGGAAATAGATTTGTGTTGCGACGAGAGTCACGGCTCCCCGTTCGAGGAACGGCGAGCACGTAGCTGACCGTCCTCTTCGAGTTTCGATGAAAACTAAAGATCGCCGACTCCGCTCGTTGTGGCACTGCCCTCGACGCTCGCGCCAACCTCGGCTATCCGTTTTCCCAATTCGGATATCTTATCCGCTTGGTAGTAGCCGCGAACCAGCGCGATCGCGCCTCTGCGCGTGATGTTTCCGATGGTGTGCACGCTTGGTGATTTCCGCCGCGCGCGCGAGCTCCTTGAGCAGGTCCGGCAAGAGCTCGATCGAGAGGGAGTCGCGCACGGGCCGCTTGCGATCGGCGCGATGATCGAGGTCCCTTCCGCGGTGGCGATCGTTCGCCGGCTCGCGGGCGAGTGCGATTTCCTGAGCGTGGGGACGAACGATCTCTTCCAATACACGCTCGCGATCGATCGGCAGAACCCGCGGATCTCTCATCTTGTGCGTCCGCTGGAGCCGGCCATCCTTCAGATGCTCGAGACCATCCGCTGCGCGGCGACCGACGCCCATATTCCGGTGTCGATCTGCAGCGACCTCGCGTCGAACGCGATGGCGATCCCGGTCTTGCTCGGCCTCGGTTATCGCAGCTTATCGGGCTCGCCCTCGGAGCTCCCGGTGACGCGCGAGATCCTCGGTCGAGTCGATATCGCGACCTGTGAAGAGCTCGCGCGGATCTGCATCGATTGCGAGACGAGCGGGCAGGCGGAGCGAGCCGTCTTCGACGGTTTCAGCAGCGTGCTCGGCGATATTTGGGACGAGCAAGGCATCGAGCTCAGCGAGTGAACGCAGAGCTCCGCATAGCGATGGCCGCTGGAGTACGAGAACGTCGCCTCGCAAGTTCACCGCTACATGCAGCTGTCGACGACACGCAGCTGTCGACGACACGCATGACGCCGTGACCCGCGCCGCACGCCGCCTTGGTGAGCGGCTCCGCGGCTCCGGCGATGAGATCGATGTGTGGTACAACCCCGACCATGTCCGATACGTCGCCGATAAAAACGTTGATCTCCATTTGCTATTCCCCGGACAGAAGAACATCGGATGCGGAAATCGTCGCCTCGCCGTCGTGGAATGCGATTCGAGAAGCCATCTCGCGCATGGACGATGATGGCTTCCCGATCGTGGTGTTGAGCACGCAGGAGTGCACGTCCACCGACGAGGCTTTCGAAGACGACGACAGCCTGCATTTGATTGGTGGTAACGAGCGCTTTGCCCTGTTCCAGTGTTCGGGGCCGTGGCGATATCGGAATCCAAAGGGGAGTGATGCCGAGGTCAGACTCTGGCAAAGCGACCAGGGCTACTTTTGCACCGAGGCCAACCTGGCCAATCTCGACCTCGCGCTGCACATTGCCAAGGCATTCTACGAGACCGCGAACTTCGACGTCGCGGAGTCCGTGTCCCAAGAATCAACGTGAAGTGACTGTGCTCGCAGATCCAGGACAGGCGCCTGGCACGCTAGAATGAACGAGAGTTCCCGGTGAATGGTTTCCAGGTCAAGAAGACCGCGACCATCTCGGTCTTACGATGGAATTCATTTGGACTCCTCGTGAAGAGCGCTTCGTGTGCTTGGTCATATGGGGTCGAGCTCCCAGGCGGCGACAACGGGGAATGGCGCGGTGTGGGTCGGTGGAAGTTTTTCGAGCTCGCTCTCGAGCTGAGTCTGGGAGATCAAGGATGGCACTTGCTGTGGATGTGATCTCGGCCCACGGCGAAACGCTCGTTGCGTCAACGGCAGCTCACAAAACGCTCGTAGATAATTTCGTAGTGGCTCGCTCATCCACTCGGAGACGAAAGATACGTCGGCAGAAATGCACTTGTGGATTTCATCTTCCGTAAAATCTCGCTCGAGATGGCTGAGATCGGCGAATGTTTCCAGGTATCGAGCCACGACGAAATCTTCGAAAGATCGATAGGCGATGCGACTGCTTTCGTCGTCGTGCCAGATCAGCGCCACGCCGACCGACTGCTCGTCGAGCGGCATCAAGCAGTAGGCATCCCCCGCGCCAGACTGAGCAAACGGCAAGAAAACTCTTTCATGTTGCGCACGAGGGTTGAGCCAACGTTCAATCTCGTCTTGCGCAGCGCGAGCCTCGAGCCATTCAAAATCGTACCAGCTAGCAAAGGGCGCAGCACCTCGGAGCATGCGATCTTTCCAGGACCAATCGGTGCCATAGACCGTCCTGCCCGTCTCTAGCAGGTTTTGGAGCAGGCTGGGCAACGTGATGCCGGTCTCAGCGGCAAGAGTCCCGAATGAAAGGTTCGTAAGGTTCGTACTCATCGTCGGACAGTTTACATCGCCTCGACTCCGGCAGCTCGCTCGTATATCCCCTCGTTCGGCGAATACGAAAAGACTTCGATGGTCCACTTGAACGACGGTCGCGCCCGCACGTCCGCAGCGACGAAGAATGTGAAGAGTGCTGCTACGAAAAACGCGAGGGTCGACGCCCGGGCAGGACGGCATAGCCGGGGGAACTCCCCTTACGTTAGGAGTACAGTCGAGCGCATCGCATAGGCTCACGACAAGTATCGAGCGAAGGCAACGTGACTCCTCGCTCGAGCCGGCTGATGAACTCAGTCGATAGATGCGTGCACTCAGCCAGCTCCGCTTGCGAAAGTTTCGCGGTGTGACGGAGAATCGCGAGCCGCTGCGAGAACATACGTCGAAGGTGCGCTGCCATAGACCCTTGTTCTTCGGCGAGCTCGCGGAGTGGGGGCCAGTGCTCGTGAACGACTCGATAGAGAAGCGTCTCTTCGGGACGGCGGCGCTCGTAGCCATCCGCACGAACCGTGCATGGGTCGCAAGCGCTGGCGGACAGGGCCATGCTGTGCCGCCACAGCACACGAGAGGCTGCGCGACCGTCTCGAGCGCGGCTACCGAGTACATCGATTGCATCTCTTCGAACGCATCGCTTACCAATCGTGACCCGTCGCCGGTCATCAGCTCTCGCCGGCCTTCGTCCAACAAGCGCTGCCAAGCGCTTGCTCCCTCTGCGAGCGGCGCAGCCAGCTCCGCTCTTCGAGACGTGGAAGGCGCTTGGGCGTTCGCGAAGCGAGGCATTAATTAACACTACTGCGTCACATTTTGATTCGAGGCAGCTGCACGCCACGAAAAACCCGCGAAAGCGGCTCTGGTTTCATTGGTGATCATGGTCGAAAGTTCTGAGAAAATGACAACCTGACGCAGTAGTGTTAAGCCAAATCATCTGCGAAACCGTCGATGCGGGAAGGGCGCGGCGATTCGCGCACGCCTCGAGCGACTGCTTCGATGCGGCTCTCGTCGGCGTCCGTTGCGGGGTGTATACACCTTCCCGTGAAACAGACGATCCAGGTGCTTTCGCTTTCGCCCCTTCCGACGGAAGGTCGGGCTGTTCGATTCGTGTTATCCCCGGCGTTCTTGCCGCTCATGGCCACGACCATGACCGAACGCAGCCACGGGGTCCTGGAGGTCGATCTTACATTCTCTGAAAACGCGGGGCTCGTCGCGCTCGCGCGAGATCCGAATCGTACGCATATGCGAGAGTGGGGCGACGCGCCGATCGACAAGACGGACGACCTCCTCGAGTGCAGCGCTACGAACTACGAAGCGATTCATGTGGCAGCACTCGCGTGCGTGCGCGACCCTGCGTTTGGGGAGTTTGAGAAGACGAGAGACGGGAATAGCGCAGTTGTGCAGGTCGCCGTCGATGGCGAGGTATTCGAGGCGTGCGGCGAGATCGCCTCGCCGCCGGCTCTGTCTTTCACCGTCGCACAGCTCATTGTCAAAGAGCTGTGCACCATGCCTTGGTCGGCGTCGCTCGTCCCGAAAATCAAGGATGTCGAGCACTATTTGGACCTGTTGTCTCGAGAAAGCGCCAGAACACGAGCGGTTCGCTGTACTTAGGGCCCATCCGCTCACTGCGTTACTCCTCTCTCAAATACTCCCGATATTCTCGGTCGTCACGTCTTGCGAGCCCGAGAGCGCTCGGGTCTACCCTGATGTCGACTGATCAATCTGCGCAGCCCGGTCCACCGCCATAGGGATCGGGCGTTTCGTGCCGCGCCGGACACGCGCACGGGTCATCGTCGCAGAAGTGCCCGCACCACGTGGCGTTCGAGAAGCGCCAGCATGGGTACGAGCGCTCCCACGCGAGCCATCCCAGCGCCGGCGTTGCGACGACGAGTCCGAGCACCGCGATCATGATCCGCCTCTGCATCGCACGCATCATGCGCCGCGTGCGATGCCAGGTCGACACAGAGTACGTCACCGATCGAGCCGCTCTTTCGCCTCTTGGTGCTGCGGGTCGTGCTCGAGGAGTGCCTCGACCAACTCCGTGGCGAGCTTCAGGCAGCGCTGATCGTCGCCATCGTATGCAGTGTCCTCAAGCCATTCATGCCGGACGACATCGGCGCCTGGGTGGACGGCGAGGGGCGCTTCACGAACATCGGCTGGAGTAACGCGCCCGGCGCGCAGCCATCTCGCGTTTCCGACTGCCACACATACTGCCGCATATAGAGATCCGTGGCCACCTCGACGATCTCCGCCTGCGTCTCGCCGATCAACAACCGGAGATATCGGGAACGCAACATGCGGCGGAGCTCGTCCTGACGCTCCGCGGAGACCGTGATCTCGCCCGTATCGATGGCGTGCGCGACCGTCTCGAGCGCGGCTACCGAGTACATCGATTGCATCTCTTCGAACGCATCGCTTACCAATCGTGACCCGTCGCCGGTCATCAGCTCTCGCCGGCCTTCGTCCAACAAGCGCTGCCGTCGACCTTCGTCACGAGGGCCTGCCGAATCGTCTCTTCACCTCGAGTGAAGCCAAACACAGTGGCTCCTCGAGCGATTGCATCCATCGCCGTGGGTGGTCGCTCCAGCCTCGATGACCGTTTCACCCATTCGGAAGTCCTTGGTGCGAAACTCGCGCCACTGCTCCAACGCATGGTCGAGCGAGGAGATCACCTCTCACCCGATTTGATTCGCACAGTCTTGAGCTTCGTCAACGAAGCCGAATAGCGAGTCAGCTGTTGGATTCTGCCGCGAGCGCGCGGGTTGGGCGTCGTTGCGAACGAGGCGTAGAGCGTCATCGTCGCAGCGTGGTATGACCTCACCACCATGTCGAAGGCGAGCGTGGTGTTCACTGAGCGAAAGTTCGTTGTCGCGTTCGAGCGACTCGATACGCCCACGCCAAGGACCCTGACAGGCCCACCCCCAGAAGCTCGGTTTTGGCCATCCTTCCCCGATCGCATCGAGCTCGTCGACTTTGTCGGTCCACGGCAGCCGCACGCTTCCGGAGGAGATCGTTGCCTATGCTTCCCCTTCCACACTCCTCTCGATCCGCTTGAAGGGGCCTCGCTCGAATCGTCTCCGGCGGATAGGACATCCCAATTGGCAAAAAATGGTAGCCGAGGCTCGAGCAACATCAAGGGCAGCGGGCGTAACCGCGAGCGGAGCCCTGTTTTTGGCTCACTCGAGACCGAAGAGCGGGACTCGGTGGCAAGAAGCCGAGCATTCGTACCTCAACGTCGAGTTTGAGACGGGGACATCCGTCGACTTGGAGCAAGACGTTGCTCAGCCGGCAAAGGGCAAGGAGAGTTGTCGTGGGTCAATGTGGCGCAGGGCCAGCTTTGGCGGAGGCGCTCTGGCAATACCCAACTCGGAAAGAACACGAGCAGCGGTGTCTTCGTCTTTGGCGACTTCGATCACCCGCATGCGTCCCGGGCACTTCGGACACACGGCGAACACTCGCCTGAGGAGGCAGGACCACGGATGTCTCGAAGGTTCGGGAGGTGGAGCGAGATATCCTTCTTCATTCGGTTTGAAGAGTGGCAGTTGGACATTTTTCTTGATTGGCTTCTTGGGAACGACCTCGGCGCGGACTTTGGCATTCGCGGCGAGAACTCCGTGATATCGCAACAGATGAAATCGCGGTGGAGGAACGAGCGCGGCGAGGCGTGCGATGAAGTTCATGGGTTCGAGCAAGACGGCTTCCGTGCCGTCTTTCCACGGCGTCTTGAAGCAGTAGCGGAGGCGTCCATCACCGTGCTCTTCGAGCCGCTCGAGCGCGAGTGGTGGGCGAGCGATGTATCGGCACACGCGTTCGAGTCGCTTTCGATCGCGACCATCGATGGCGACGCCAGCGTGGATATTCACGCCCTCGAACTCGGCATATGAACCAGCCGGGCAGGCATGCTGGGGTTCCTTCGTCCTCGAGTGAAGCCAAAAACAGACACCCCGCTCTCGATTGACCCGCGAACCTTGATGCTCGCCTCAGCCTCGGCTACTGTTTCAGCAATTCGGATGTCCTTAGCGCCTCACAACACCAAATTCCATTTTGGATGCACTCGAGCTAATGATGGCAGTACAGGCAACTCTCCACTATGCGAGGTAATAATGGCAGCTACAGGCGACTCTCCATGTAATCAGTTCTCTCCCGAAGTCTGCGCATTGTGCGCCGCTGGAGCAGCCTCTTTCAATGCACCTTGGCGGAACTACGTTCTCGATTTCCGACTGGATTCCCACCACATTCCAGAGCTCTTACAAATCGCACAAGCCTCGATACAGGATAAAGACGGGGACGAAAATGGTATTGACCAAATTGGTATTTGGGCAGAATTGCATGCTAGAAGGGCGCTCGGCGAGCTGCGCGTCGTTGATGTGATGGAGACGTTAATTGCGTTAGCAGAAGTTGATGAAGGAGTTGTATTGGATCTTCCCATTATTGCAGCATTAGTTGGACCGGGCGCAATTCCCTCCTTAGTGGGTTCACTTCAACGACGTGTGGAGGATGATGACACCATTCAGACAGTAGCTATTGAAGCGTTGTCGCTTGTAGCAAGGTGGCATAACGAAGCTAGGGAAGAGATAGCGAATATACTCTGCTGGCAGCTCCAGGCTTATCCAAATCAGCCAAGAAATGTTAATGGAGCGCTCATTGCCTCCCTAAAAGGGTATTTTGCCGACATGACACATTGCCGTAAAACAATTGATGAAGTGACGCCCTTGACTATGTATTATACTGATTATTGTCTTCACACATATCCATCGACAAGGGAACGTGCGATTGAATCGGGCCAGGGCATCGAGCGCGTCGACTCCGTTTGACGACGAACGCTCGACCGATGGGGATGTGGAGTTCGTTGCGATGTCTACTCGAACTCTCACTGCGCGGTAAAACCGCCATCAGCCACGAAGACAGTTCCAGCGTGGATATTCACGCCGTCGAGCTCGGCATAGGTGCCATTCGAGCCGGAAGAGACGAGATGGAGCGGCGTCCAAGCTTGCTCGTGCGCTGTCCGGCACCCTCGCCAAACAAGACGAGGTCTGCTGCCGATGCGCCCGCACACGAGGCAAGCACCAGTTCTTCACTCGAGAACACCTCTTCCTCCGCCATCGAGCGAGCGACCATGACGCGCGAGGACGGCCACGAGACCCTCGATGACCGTTTCACCATTCGGAAGTCCTGGTGCCGCTAAGGACATGCGAAGTGCTGAAATGGTAGCCGTAGCTTGGGCAACCATCGAGGACAGCAGGCGCAACCGCGGGCGGAGCCCTGTTTTTGGCTCCCATCGAGTCTGAAGAGGCGAGTCGGAGGCATCTTCCCGAGAATTCGTGCCTCCACGTCGACCTCCGAGACGGAGGCCCCCATCGACTCGAAGCGAGACGATTTGCTCAGCCGGCAAAGGACAACGAGAGTTGTCGTGGGTCGATGCGTCGTGGGACTGACGGAGGGGGCAAGATCTCGAGAACCTACTCGGCGAGTAACGACTCGAATCGTCCCATCTCTTCCGGAGAGAGGGTCGCGATCCGGACGGCGCCGTCGACCTTCACCCGCACCGCGGGACGGCCGCCGATGTGGGTCGCGGTGTGGCTGCCCGCTTCCTTCACTTGCTGGACGAGCTGGCTGACGCGATCGCTTGGTTCCTGCTGCGCTCGCGCAAAATGAAGTGTCTTGCTCTCGCTCGTCGTGATGCCGAACCACGTCTCGACCATGTGGTGCAGGAGCATCATGGACGCCTCCGCGACGTCACCCCCGATCTCGTCGTCGTCCAGTTCCGCGGGCAGGTCCTTCGAAGTGCCGTCCGGGCGAATTTCGGCTCTGCGCTGTGCGAACTCTGCGCGTTGTCCGCCGTTGAAGTAGGTGGCCCGCGCTTGCAAGAGGGAGATTTCATGACCGGTTTGTGCGGCGAGCTCACTGAGGAGCGCGCGCATCTGCGGATCATCGTCGTGAATACGTACGATGATGCGCCCCGCACGCGCTTCGCTGATCGTGTACACGAGCGGTGTTGTGCCCTTGAGGCTCTCTTCGAAGGGGAGCTCGTCCGACACGGTCGCGATGGGATTCGAAGGCAAGAGTGCGCCTTGCTTGCGCAGGAGGGTCGTCAAGAGCGCGATCGTGGACGGCGGATCGAGCGGAACCTCGAAGGCGGACGAGGTAAAGGACTCCATAGAGGAGATATGCCTCGGACTGCTGCGCTTGTCTATCGCCCCTCTACCGTGCGGTTGGTCCGCACGAGCCCTCGAGTGAAGCCAAACACAGTGGCTCCTCGAGCGATTGCATTTATCGCCGTGGGTGGTCGCTCCAGCCTCGATGACCGTTTCACCCATTCGGAAGTCCTTGGTGCCGCTGGTGCCCGCTCACACGCCCAATGATGCCGAATCCAAACGAGACGCAGCTCGATGAGTCCTGGAGATGCAAGGCGCGCGTGGACGAGTTCGATCTCGCGTGAATGCCTCAAGCGCCGGACCGACCCATCAACGCCCGCCGCCGAGCTCTCAAAACCCCTTGCCGGGAGCTTCCGAGTCTTCGCCGAAAGTTTTCAACCCCTGACGTCTTCTCCTCAACCCCCTGGCGACTTCGCTCAAAATCGCGACGTCGTCTCACGGAATCGCGACGTCGTCTCACGGAATCGCGACGTCGTCTCGCAGAATCGCGACGTCGTCTCGCAGAATCGCGATGTCACTTCTCAAACCCCTCGTGTCATCTCTCAAACCCCTCACGTCATCTCTCAAACCCCTCACGTCATCCCCACCCTGGGACACGATCTTTCAAGCTCCTTTCTCTACCCTCCCCGGCCGGAGGTTTTTGAGATGAGCAGCTACAATTCAAAAGTGACCAACCGCACGAAGCTCGCCAGGGCGTTGAAGGCAAAGGTCGAGCGAGCTCTCGCCGAAGGGATCCTCGAAGAGCACCTCGATGGCATCGTGACGGAAGGAGAGGCTGCCCACGAAGCCGACCGGGAGCAGCAGATTCAACTCGCGGAGGGGCTCACACTGCGCGCCGAGCGGGGCGAGCTCTTGAGCTCGATCTTCGAACGCGAGGACAAGCTCCGTGCCCGCCTCCCCGCGGTCATCTTCAGCTTGAACGAGGCAGGCAATCTCACCGACGCGAGATTCCTGACCGCCCTCTCCTTCGCGCGCTTTCGCATGCGCGGCATCCCCGCGGTGGATCCGAACATGGCTGAAGAACCGGCGGTCAAGATCCTCGAGCGCGTCCCCCGTGAAGATAGGCTCACTCGCCTGCACGGCCTCGCGAACCTGACCCAAACCCTACTTGGTCGCGAAGCCATCGTCGCTGAGCTCGCTCGGCGCGGGATCGACACAGTCGCCCTCACCCAGCTGCAGACAGACGCCCAAGGCATGTGGGAAGCCGGCAAGAATCTGTCTTCAAAGATGGAAGCCACTCAACGCGAATACAATGCCGTCGAGCGCCAACAGAGCCTCTGGAGCGCAAACCGCCGAATGATCCGGCGAGCGGTCAAAGGAGATCACGAGCTCGAGTCGCTCTACGCGATGTGTTGAGCTCGAGGCCCCCGCAGGTGCTGATCCGATCGAGAGCGCGCGACGAAAATCCGCATCGCCGAGCGCGACCTTCGCGACCGCCTCGAGCAGCAGCTCGCTCCAGCTCGTCACGTGCGCGCCGAGCGTGATGTACGGTGTCGGGAAGGGCGCCGATCGAGCTTGGACGGGTGAGAGTTTCGAGAGTCTGAGCATGGGCCGGCTCGAGTGGCAGTCGCCGCTTTATTTCGAGGGATGGGATGCGGCGAGGCGGCATGAGGCGGGACGGTTGTTGGCGTCGGCGTCGGCGTCCGCGTCACCGCGTCATCCCACGCTGGACGAGGCTCGCGGGTGGCTCACCGAAGGCGAATTCACACGTGCCCGCGTTGCGGCTGAATCTGCGTGCGCGAGGCTCCCAAGAGCGCGCGAACGCGCTGCTCATCCGCGCTCATCTCGCGGCTGGAAACCGTGACGAGGCCATGAGGCAAGCCCATCGCTACCTCGCACGATATCCAAGCGGCGCTTCATGGGATTGGGTCGAGCGACTCGTTCGCGAGTCGAACGCAGACTGACTCGTTGCGCTGATCGCGCAAGACGCTCACTCGCGCGATCAGCGCAAGATACCCTCGGGGATCCCGTCTTCTTTTTCAGAGACCTCGGGATCTCGCCACGTGCCCATCATGCGATCCCAGAAGGTGAAGAACTGCCCGTAGTTGTAGTGATAAAACCAATGATGAAGCGTGTGGTGACCGGATTCCGCGCGCCTCGATCCGCGCTTCCGCTTGCCCGATACGGTGTGGTCGCGCCTGCCACAGTACGCCGACTGGTGCTTCGCGGTGTTCCAGCTCTGCAAAGGCGACTCGAAGGTACATCCGATGGCCTTCCACTTCCCCACGCGAAGCCCCGAACACGTCTTCTTCCCGACGATCCACGTTCACGACGGTGAAGTACACGAACGCACAGAATTCGATCACGAGCTCTACTGGCAGGGTCCGCAATCCCCACATCCGACCGATGGAAGGACCTTCACGTCGATCCCGGCGACGACAACCAGCGACGATGGTGCAACGCTCGAATGGCCTCCTACTCGCGTCCCATGCTCAGCGTCGGGTGGTGCGCGGTCTTTCGAAGTCAGATCGGTGGCGCCCTTCCGGGCTCGAGCTCTCGACCGCCTTCCTCGCGACGCTCGTGACGTCCGCGCTCGGCGGAACGGCGAACACGATCGCTGGCCGCGCGATCACATCGACCCTCTTGAAG
>CAYZTA010000091.1:0-17435 GCA_964481145.1 uncultured Sandaracinus sp. | reverse complement strand
CCCGGTTGCGGGCCGTCTGGCGGTTGGGGCCGCGGTGTGGCCTGCGCGGCGGTCGTGGCGCGCCCGCCGCGGCCGCCCCCGCCTCCGCTTCCGCTCCCGCCTCCGCTTCCGCTCCCGCCTCCGCTTCCGCCCCCGCCTCGGCTTCCGCTCCCGCCTCGGCTTCCGCCCCCGCCAACACGAAGCTCAGAAGCCGCATGTGCGACCGCGGTTCTGCTCCTCGAGATACCGCATGAGCGGCCGGTAATACTCGAGCATCGGCTCGGCCGTGAGGTCGTGGCCCGTGTGCTCGATCAACACTTCACGCCAATCACGGCTCGCACCCGGCGACATCACCGCGCGAAGGAAGTCGCCAACTTCACGCCGTCCGTAATAGTTACAGCTGTGCGGGTCTTGTCGGAGAATGTTCCGACAAATGTGATCGTGAAGTTGATAGACGAGCACGTTCGCAAGTGCGTAATCGTAATACTGTCCCGGATCGTCGTTGATATGCGTCTTGGTGCACGCGTCGCATCCACCTTCCGGACGCTCACTCGGCGGCGCAATGCCCTGAAAGCGCGCCACATGTTCCCACCATCGCCGATTGATTTCGTCCGGGGACAAATCGGTCGCATAAAGATCATGTTCGAAATGGCTCATCACGCCGGCCGACCACGGGAGAAACGTGATGGGTCCCGTGAGCGCGTCGTCCAAAAGCCAACGCATCTCGTCGATCTCCTGACCTCTAGAAAGGAGGCCAATCTCCTCGAGATAAGGTCGTTGGGACGATGCGAGAGCAATCAAGTCGCCGACGCCCTCGTGATAGCTGCGATTGGCGCCTTCGCGCAGCAAATACGGCACTTCGGGACGTGAATAAGAGATGTAATAGTAAATATGACCGAGCTCGTGATGCGCGGTGGTGAACCATTGCCAGTTCGGTTCGACGCTCATGAGCGAGCGCACGTCGGACTGCAAATCCACGTGCCACGCGCTCGCGTGTGCGTTCTTGCGACGCGTTTGTCCTTCTGGAACAGGATAGAGATCACTCTCGGTCCAAAAGCTCGGCGGCAGATTCGGAAAACCCATCGATACATAGAAGCGCTCCGCCTGCTGCACGATCCACTCCGGTTCGCGATCCGACACGAGCGCATCCATGTCGACCTCCTCGACGAGACCAGGCCAGCTCTGCCCCCATCGATTGCCGAGCCAATGCGCGGGAATCAGCTGCGGCACTTCCTGCGCACCGTAACGAGCCGCGAGCTCATGACGCGCCCAACACTGAAGTTGCTCGTACAGCGGGCGCGTATCGGACACGAGCCGGTCGAGCATCACCATCATTTCTTCGGTCGACAAACCGTAGTTATCGACCTGAAACGCAAAGAAATCACGATACCCCATTTCTTGCGCGACCCCATTGCGCAACTCTCGCAACTCCACGAGTCCGTCCCGCAACACACTCCCGACCTCTTTGCTCGCCGTCCACGCGCGCAGGCGCTCCTCGAGATTCGTCGATTGTTGCAACACGCGATCGAGATCATTGGTGGTCACTGGCGTGATGCAGCGATCCTCTTCGCGCTCCAAACAGAACGCGAAGCCATCGAGTCGTGCCCCCTGTCGCGCCTCGGCCGCCACTCGCGCACGCGCGAGCTCCGGATTCGTCTGCGGGGCCGATGCGGCCAAATAAAGCATCTGCCTCAGTTGCCGCACCGTCAGCGCGTCGAGCTCATCCGCTCGCTCGAGGAGCGCCCGAACACGCCGAATCACTTCGGCATTGCCTGCAAATGCCGAAAACGCGGTGTCGGTCCCCATGCGCATCCCCGTGTGCTCATCGCTCACGTCCGTCGAGGCAGCCCACGACGCGCGTACGGCTTCATTATAAAGAGCGACATACATCGGGTCGTACAACGCAAGGAGCTCATCCGCTCGAGCTTGCGTCGAGAGATCCACAGCGCTCCGAAGCGGACTTCCATGGCCCGCACATGCAACGAGAAGAAGTCCAACGGCAATTGCGAAGATTCGTGTCGACATTGGACCGCGACCTTGCCAATCAGTTCACGCGCTGACAAGGATCTCTCGCCTTTTACGAGGGGTCGATCCCGTGCAACGCGAACTACTCGACGAATCCAAAATCCACCCAGCAGCCCGCGAAAAGATCGCGAGCCGCCACATAGACATCATCGACGAAGTCAAACAAGCCATCGCGACACACGATGTCGTGGTCGTCGGCATGGCTCAAAATCCGCACCCACGACGCGCCCGAGCGCTCCTGAAGTCCAAAGGCATCGCGTTCGAATACCTGGAATATGGTAGCTACTTGAGCCAGTGGCGGCGACGAACGGCGCTGAAGATGTGGACCGGCTGGCCGACGTTTCCGATGATCTTCGTCAAAGGCACATTGATCGGTGGGGCCGATGATCTCGAGAGACTCACCACCAACGGCGAACTCGACACCATGATGAAGGCGACCTGAACATGCCTTCTTTCGATGGTGCCGAGCATGTCCCCTTGGGTGAAGGCCTGGCCATCCGCCGCTTTCGCATGAAACCAGCCGACATCGTACGTCTGCGTGGGGTGCTCGCAGGATACGACGGCCTCGCGAGCGCCCACGGCGACAAGAGCGGTATCACAGTCCTCGTCACGACCACAGATCGCGAACGCGAGCTCGATGGTTGGCTCTCCGATCTCGCACTCGAGATCGAGATGATCCCGGTTTCCTGATCCGCAATCAAAACTGCGCGGTGACCGACGCTGCCAAATCGATCTGCGTCAACGAGTTCATACGGAAACGCTGACCGGGCAAGTCGATGGCGGCGCGGTGATGCGGATTGATGATCCCCGTTCGACAGCTTCCCATCATCCGCAGATCGCCCGATGCGTTCGGATTGCAGGCGTCGGCTTGCGTCAGAACATACGACGGCGAGTGAAACACCGCAGCGGAAACACCGAAACGCACGTAACGCGCGGCCTGCATCTCGAGCGTGATTTGCCCGCCGATCCGCACGTGGGCCTGCGTGTCCGTCAGACCGTAAAACGGAGCCTCGAGCAGCCCCGCATCGCGACATGTCTGACCGGGTTCAGCCACTCCTTCACACATCGGCGCAGTGAGATATGGATTCGATGAGGATCCGAGCGCATCGAAGAGAGGCGAGTAATCTCGCCCCTCCGACACGTAGTCTCCCGTGAACCGCATGTCGATCGAGAACCGCTGCCAGTGCTGTCGATCTTCCCACGGAATGATCGCCATGCCGGCCGTGAATCGACCGACCATCGGTGGACGCGAGTTGATGTACCCCGCGAGAGCCCCATTGGGAGCGAAGAAGCGCTCGCCTGAGCCAGGAAACTCCATCTGAAACGCGAGCCCCGCATAAGGCTCGACATACCCATCACGATAGGAACCGCGCGTTTCGATCCGAAGCGCGTTCGTGCCTCGGCTCATCCCAGGATCACGCCCTCCTCCATTGCACGCGATCTCTCCGGACGCGACCTTGCACGCATGCATCGGCTCGCCGAGATTGAAGCGGCCCTCGATCATCCACACCCAGGTTGGGACGTGTGCGTCGCGGAACTGATTGAGCACCGACCACGCCAAGCCCACCGCGAGCCAATCCACTCCTGATCGCGTCGGTGAACGAAATCCGCCTTCGGACAACTCGAAGAGCGGAGTCGGCATCGTGCTGCGGTCGTCAATGAGATGCGCGCTGCCCACCGCGCGAAGGCTTCGCGCGTCGGAGAGAACGAGCGGCAAGCGTGCATATGCCGCGAGGTCCCGATAAATCCCGACGTCGAGTCCGAAGACGAGCTGGTTCAGCTCGCGGGAATAATCCGCCACGTCCTGCCAATTGCGAGACATGCGTCCATCGGCCGCTCCGGGTCCGTTTTCTTCGCGCTGAATGCGACCGGATTCCCACGTGCGAAGATAGCCAATCGAGATATCGACATCGAACGCATCGTGTTCGTCGAAGGCATCTGCGACCTGCATGAACGAGGTGGGCTCGCGCATCAGGACGAGCTCATCTTCGTCTGCTCGTGCGACGACTGGGGCCGTGGCGAAACCGAGAGCGAGCCCCATCGAGAACCATCCCGCGGCGCAAAACATCATAAATCCGCGGTTTTTTGACGACATTCCGCGCTGAGAATAGGCAGCGCGCCGTCGGAGCGTCAAGCGAGCCCTGCTCCTTGCCCCAGCTCACGCGACGCGCCACGCTCGGCGCGCCCATGACCCAACCCGTCGTTCCGCTCGGAGAGCCCATTTCGCTCGAAACCCTCGCCCTCATCGCGAATGGCGAAGCGCTCGTGACATTGCCCGCCGAGGTGCGCGTCCGCATCGATCGGGCGCGCGCCGCTGTCGATCGCCTTGCGCAAAGCGGCGACGACGCCCCGAATGTGTACGGCGTCAACACGGGGTTCGGCGCGCTCGCCGAGACGCGCATCGCGCAAACACAGATCCGCGCGCTTCAACGCAACCTCGTACGTTCACATGCGTGCGGGGTGGGCCCACTTCTGCCGCGCGATGCGGTGCGTGCCATGATGGTCCTCCGTGCTCAAACCATTTCGATGGGCAACTCGGGTGCGCGCGCGATCATCGTCGATCTCCTCATCGAGATGCTCAATCGCGGTGTGCATCCATCGATCCCTTCGCAAGGCTCCGTCGGTGCCTCGGGTGACCTCGCTCCCCTCGCGCATCTCGCGCTCGTTTTGATCGGCGAAGGAGAAGCCGAATACAGAGGCACCATCGTCCCTGGCGCCAAGGCGCTGAACGCCGCAGGGCTCGAGCCCCTCGAACTCGAAGCCAAAGAGGGCCTCGCGCTCATCAATGGCACTCAACTCATCACTGCGATCGGCGCGCTCGCGGTGCTTCGCGGCGAAAGACTCTGCCAGCACGCGGACCTCATCGGCGCGATGTCGCTCGAGGCGCTCGAAGGCACGGGGCGCCCCTTCGATGCACGCGTGGCCGCCGTGCGGCCACATCCTGGCCAAGCCCAAACGGCAGCAAACCTGAGAGCCCTCCTCGCCGATAGCGAAATCATGGAGAGCCACCGCAACTGCGGCAAAGTGCAGGACCCCTACTCGCTTCGCTGCATGCCGCAGATCCACGGCGCCACACGAGATGTCCTCACCTGGGCCCGCACCGTCATCGAACGCGAGATCGTCGCCTCGGTGGACAACCCACTCATCTTCGTCGACGACGACGGCCATGGGGACTTCGTCAGCGGTGGCAACTTCCATGGGCAGCCACTCGCGATCGCGCTCGATGCGGCTGCGATCGGCATCGCGGAGCTCGCCAGCTGCGCCGAGAGGCGGATCGAGCAGCTCGTGAACCCAGCGATGTCGAGCGGACTTCCTCCCTTTTTGGCGCCTCGAAGCGGACTCGATTCTGGGTTCATGATGGCGCAAGTGACAGCTGCTGCGCTCGTCAGCGAAAACAAAGTGCTCTGTCATCCTTCGAGCGTCGACTCGATCCCGAGCTCGGCGGGCAAAGAAGATCACGTCTCGATGGGCAGCATTTCAGCACGGAAGTGCGCTCAAATCGCCGAGCACGTGCGCACCGTGCTCGCGATCGAAGCGATGGTGGCAGCTCAAGGACTCGATTTGAGAAAGCCGCGCGAGGCTGGCATCGGCGTGCGCGCAGCGCACCGCGCGCTGCGTGAACATGTCGAGACACTCACCGAAGATCGCGTTCTTTCTACCGACATGCAGCGCATCTCGGAGCTCATCGATCGCGGCGTGTTGCTCCAAGCTGCCGTGTCGGTTTGTGGCCCTCTCGCTTGAAAGTCTTATGCAAATCGAGATCAGAGACGCGCGATTCCTCGCCACGGCGATGCGTCAAGACCAGTTGCCGCCGCCCGCATTTGCCGAGATCGCGTTCGCAGGCCGTTCCAATGTCGGCAAGAGCAGCCTCATCAACCAGCTCGTGCTCCGGAAAAAGCTCGTTCGCACGAGCAGCAAGCCCGGAGCGACCCGGGGGCTCGCGCTCTTTCGCGTCGACTTTTCGATCGTTCGTGGAGGTGCCGAGACACAGCGCGGCACGCTCGAGCTCGTCGATCTGCCGGGCTATGGGTATGCCAAGCGCAGCAAGGCTGAACGGCGTTCGTGGGGCCCGATGATCGAGAACTGCATCGAACATCGTGTCGGTCTCCGCGCCGTCGTCGTGATCATCGATGTCCGCCGCGGCCTCGAAGATGAGGATGTGCAACTCCTCGAATGGCTCGATCACATTGGCAAGCCCGCGGTGATCGTGGCCACCAAGCTCGACAAGCTCAGCCCTGCTCAACGTTTGCCAGCGATCGCGAAAATCAAAGCGAGCATCGGACGACCTGTCGTGGGTGTCAGCTCGGAGACCGGTGAGGGCCGTGATCGACTGTGGTCTCGCTTGATCGCAGCAGCCGGCATCGCCGACTCGACAGCCATTTGATCACTGCTCGACGGGCGCGCCCGTTCCGGAATCTGCGAGGAAGCGCATTCGACCACGTCCTTGAAGGAACCGGCGCATCGTGGTCGGAACGCGCAGCATCCAATCATGCAGCTGAGGACGCACGAAACCTGCGACGAAGCCGTCATCGATCCCCGCGAGAATGCCCCAGCTCACCAAGGTGCGATTCGGATCGTTGGGCCACGCGCTCAGCGTCAGAAACCCACGCGCCGATCGCACGTCGTTGGGACGGGATGTATCGAGCATAAAAGACACGTCCATGTTCTGCTCCGAGAACACGAGCCGCAGATGGTAGCCCGCCCGAATCGGACCATAGGTATGGTCGAACCGCACGACGGCATCGTTTGCGCCACGTTCGACCACGCGAATCGATTCCACATTCGGCAAGAGCTCGCGGTACATTGATGGATTGCGGACCGCCCGCCACACTTCGCTGATCGGACGCTCGATCGTCTGAAACGCCGTCCCACCAAAATGGACGAGGCTCCCTTGCCGCTCGATCCGACGCCGTGTGACGAGCCTTCCCGCTTCCAGCGTGCTGCGCTCTGCAGCGCTAAAATCGGCGCCCGCCTCGGCACGAACCGAAGGTGCAGCCCCCGGTAGAGAAACACTCGCGAGCAGGATCGCGAGCATACTCGACATCACCGTGGGACGAGCCATACGTCGAGAGAGGCTCATCCAATGAAAGTGCGGGATTCTCGCCGCTCGCGCCAGCGCGAAATCACATGGGGCGCGAAAAAATCACGAATGCTCAGCGGCAAATCGGAGCCTGATGTTGGGATCTCCCCGCCAAAAGACGCATGGGCAATGCAAAATCCACGAAAAACCCAGGGGGTTCGAAGACGAGTGCGCGCGCGGCGCGAACCACACATGCGCGCAAACTTGGGTCACCCGTCGCATCCTCCATGATGCAGGCATCGCTCACCCGACCACTCGGCGAGATACGCACGGCGATCGACACGAGCCCACCGGCGGCGCCTCTCCCCAAGCTCGTGCCCACACAAAGCTCCGCGGCCCGCTCGAGTGGACCGAGCGCACGACGAATCTGGGATGGAGGCACATCACCGATCGGAGCGGTCTCATCGAGCTCGGGCAACCCATCGAGGCAAAGTGCCACTCCCTGCTCGGCATCCACCATGGTCGGTGCTTCGGGAAGGCGGGTCCCCGGTTCGAGCGCCACCGCGAGCGCGATCCGCCCCGCCATCGAGGATGGAAGATGCGAGAGCAGCTCTGCGAGCACACGCACTGGGGTCGACGCGCTCGCTGTCACTGCGACCAAATCGAAGTCAGACCAGTCGATGCGCTCGAGCACCCAATCGATCCGAGACGCATCGCGCTCACCGAATGGCGCGTCACTTCGACGCGCATAGAGACCTCCACCCGTCAGAAAGAGCGAGAGCGCCACCCCCTGCGAAGGCGGAAGCGTCGTGTTGATCGCGACCAGCGCAAGCTCGGCGTCACCCGCACCATACGCGCCAAAACGAGTCAGCACACGCACAGGACCCAGCGTTCGCGCCAGATACGTCTCGAGATCGCGAGGTGGGGTTGGCAAAGGTCGCACCGCAACGGCGAGATCGGCCACGAGTCCCAAGGTGGATTCCGAAACGCGCAAAAGACAACCCGCATCGGATTCCTGATCGCGCCTTTGATCCAAGGTGCGAGCTGCCGTCGCCAAATCCGCGAAATGCGCATCGCGCGGAAGCTCACGGAGCGAACGCGGCGTCTCTTCTGATGGAGGCCGAGGTTCATGGTGAGGCGAATCTCGAGTCGGAGCAGACGCTCCACAACCCACGAAATACCAAGAAAACAAAAGAAAACCGAGAGAATGACCCGCGCGCAGCACGGCCCAGAATACCGTGTTTTGCGCCATTTTCTTGCTGGAAAGCGAAAGCCAACGTACTCCGGGTCCAATGCCCGCTCGGATCGCCATCGCTCTTGCTGTCGTCATGGCGCTCGTCGCAAGCATCGCCCATGCGACCCCCAATGATCGCGGGGACGCACGAGAACGTCGAGCTCGACGACGTGCCCCTCCGAGCACATCCGTCGGCTATCCCTTCGAGGGCCGACTTCGAAATGGCGTCTTGCTTCGCGAATCGGAGCACATTCGCTATGCCGGTGAGTATCGTGCAGGGGGGCGATTTTGGGGCACGACCGAGCTCGTGGATTTGCTCGAACGCGCGGCGCGCCGGGTCTCGGAGCGACTGCCGGGGGCTCGGCTCTCGGTCGGAGAGTTATCGGATCGACGAGGGGGACGGGTGAGCGGGCATCGCTCTCATCAAAACGGCCGCGACGCAGACATCGCATTTTACATGATCGGCGCCGATGATCGCCCCTTCGATCCTTTCGGATTTGCGGCCTTCGACCGTCGCGGACGAGGCCTTCGACCCAACGAATCGCTGCGCTTCGACGATGCGCGCAACTGGGAGTTCGTCGGACGCCTCGTGACCGACCCCGATGCACGGGTGCAATACCTCTTCGTGGCCGACACCCTGAAACGACGACTCCTCGCGACAGCGAGGCGAAGGCGCGCTTCGCGAGCGGCCATTGCGCGTGCCGAACAAGTCATGGTGCAACCTACCCATGGACACCCGCACCGAAACCATTTTCATGTGCGCATCTATTGTCCGCCCGCGGACAGACCCGCTTGCCGGGATCGCGAACCATTTCACGCCTGGTATCCAGGGACCCCTCCCTCCTCGACGACCTCGGGATCGATCGTTTCGTCTGCCGTCGAATAGATCGTCGGATACGAAAGTTGTGGTATGCACAGCCTCTGTGTTCGACAGGGATGAAAAGAGATGACGACGCGCCATTTGCTCGCGATCGATCAAGGGACCACCGGCTCGACCGTGATGGTGCTTGACACCAGCGCCCACGTTCGTGGGCGTGCCACCCGAGATTTTCCGCAGCATTTTCCGATGCCGGGCCATGTCGAGCACGATGCGGATGAAATCTGGACGTCGGTGCTCGAAGCGATCGCGGGCGCGTATCGCGACTCTGGCTTCGATCCCAAAGATTGCATTGGAATCGGCATCACCAATCAACGAGAAACGACGTTGATTTGGGAGCGCGAGCGAGGGACTCAGATCCATCGCGCCATCGTCTGGCAAGATCGACGCACCGCATCCCGTTGCCGAGACCTCGAAGCGCAAGGTCTCCTTCCTCTCTTCCGACAACGAACGGGCTTGGTGCTCGACCCCTATTTCAGCGGCACGAAAATCGAGTGGCTCCTCGATCATGTCCCCGGTGCGCGGCGAAGAGCCGAGCTCGGCGAGCTCGCCTTCGGTACGATCGACTCATTCCTCGTGTCGCGTCTTTCTGGTGGAAAGGTGCATATCACCGATGTCACCAACGCCTCACGGACCTTGCTCTTCGATATTCATCGCCTCGCATGGGACGACGAGCTCTGTTCGCACCTTCATGTCCCCCGAGCCGTTCTTCCCGAAGTGAAGAGCTCGAGCGAAATCTACGGAACCACGAAAAACGTCCCTGGGCTCCCCGACGGCATTCCCATCGCAGGCATTGCGGGGGATCAACAAGCCGCGCTCTTTGGCCAGACCTGCTTCGAAGTCGGAGATGCGAAGTGCACATACGGCACAGGAGCATTTCTTCTGGTCAACACGGGAAGTGAGGCCCCTGAATCGAAGAACGGGCTCATCACGACGGTCGCTTGGAAACTCGGGGAGAGCACCTGCTACGCGCTCGAAGGCTCGGCGTTCATCGCGGGAGCTGCGGTGCAGTGGTTGCGCGATGGGCTCGGCATCATCCGATCGAGTGAAGAAGTCGAAGCGTTGGCGGCAAGCGTGCCGACCTCGGAGGGGGTGGTGTTCGTGCCCGCGCTCGCGGGCCTCGGCGCCCCGCATTGGGATCCGGATGCGCGCGGGCTCATCTACGGAATCACGCGCGGCACGACCGCGGCCCATCTCGCGCGGGCCACGCTCGAAGGGGTCGCCTTTCAGGTCGGAGATCTCGCCCGCGCCATCGCCGCCGACGTGGGCCGCCCGATCCGTCGTCTCCGGGTGGATGGCGGAGCTTCTCGCAACAACCTTTTCATGCAATTTCAGGCAGATATGCTCGATGTCACGATCGAGCGCCCGGCCAACACCGAAACGACCGCGCTCGGAGCGGCCTACCTCGCGGGGTTGGCCGTGGGAGCATTCCCGGATCTCGGCGCAATCATTGAAGCCCATCACATCGAACGACAAATCTCTCCAACGATGTCGGCTTCGGAACGGGACACGCATCTCGCGCGCTGGGCCGATGCGATTCGGAGGGCTCGAAGCGCCACGGGCTAACGCTTTCCACGGACCCACACACGCCCCGCCGTTCTGAAGTGGCATGGACGCCACTCGGATAGGGTTGTCCCTCACGGCACGGGGCGGATGGTCCATCACGAACCACATCTCTTTTCGATGAAATACCACCCTCGCCCCGATTCCAGGGTACGATGCGTGTTGAGTGCGTAATGATTTCGGACGACCATAACGAAGAAGATCACAACTTGGGTGGTGCACCGCCCGGAACACCCCTCCGGCAAGTGCCCATCGCGTGGGAAGCATTGGAAGATGCCTTCGAGAACAACGCGCCCGAGGTGCATAGCTATTTGCAGCTCGAGACCGGCGACGTTCTCCGAATCGTCGATGGGATCGCCGACCCGCAAATGCACAGCCGCGTCGGTCATGATCTCGGATATCTGAGGATCGATCCGGTGAACTCCCGCGAGCAATATCGCTGGATGGAGCGGTTCATCGAGACCGTCGAAGAGGGCGAATTCCGCGATAAACTTGCTCAGTCGATCGATGGAAAGGGAGCCTTCCGCCGTTTCAAAGACGTGCTGATGAGTTATCCCGCCGATCGTGAGCGTTGGTTCACGTTCCGGAGCGAGCGATTGCGAGCCTGCATGGAAGCATGGCTTCAAGCGCACGCCATCGAAGCCATCGAGCGTCAGCAGTGGCAAGTGCCCGCGGTAGAAGGCGTCCGGCTTCCTGTTGAAGAGCACGAGAAGCCAGGTCGGCGGAACCGAGCATTTCTGGTCGAAATACAACGACGACGCCTACACGAGCTCGCCGATCAACTCCCAGCGCGCGAGCTCGACGCGGCACTTGCATTCCTCGAGTTCTTGCGAGAGCGGAAGCACCTTCCTCGACCCAAGCTGGCAGACGGAGAGCTCGAAGCGCTCCAGAGTGGCGATGAACCCGCAACGAAAGCCAACCACAGCGACGGAACCGCTGAAACCGGTGTGTGATTTCAGGGATGGCGCGCTTTGGACCGGTTCTGTTCTTCGTGATGACATCCACGCTGGCGCCCACGATATGCGCCACGGCACAGAGTTTTGGTCCGGAGCGCGAGATCGATGGAATCGTCGCGATCGTCGGCGGTCACACGCCAGGACCGCTCACACAGATCGTGCTGCGTAGCGATGTCGAGCTACGCGCACGTCTCGCCATTGCCGCTCGAAGCCCTGGTCTGCCTACGTTCGAACTGCCGTCCGCACTCCTCGCAGCGACATTGCAGGAGCTCATCGGTGAGCTCCTGATCGCGCGCGAAGCCGAGCGCCTTCATGCGCCCGAACCCACCGAAACACAGATTGAGCAACACCGGCAAGAGCTCGTTCGTTCTCTCGGTGGCGAGGAGCGGTTCGCGCGTTTCATTGCGACCTATGATGTGTTGGACGATGAAATTCAGGCGATCACGCGGCGTCGCGCCTTCATCGATATGTTTTTGCGAGCCAATCTCGAGGGAAGCACCCTGATTTCGGACGCACAACTGACGGAAGTGTATGAAAGCGGAGCGCATCCATTCGCGGATCGACCGCTCGAAGAAGTTCGTGATGCCCTTCGCGCATGGCTCGGAGCGGCCGCACTGTCCCGCGATGTCGCTCGATGGATCGACGTTCTGCGCAGTCGCACGCCAGTCCGCATCATTGTCCCTTTCGCCCCCCTCCAGACGGAAGGCGATGACGACTCGCAATGACGATGTTCGCGTGAGGCAGGCGTGTTGATTACGAAGATGCACGAGGGTGATCTCGATGAGGTCATGCACATCGCAGAAGGCGCATTCGATCCGCCGTGGCAGCGCAAAGGATTCGAGGAGGAGTTCGAGCGCCCTTTCGCACACTGCCGCGTCGTCCGCGAGGTGCCGCATGGGCACGTGCTCGGATACGCCATCTGGTGGTCGATCGCGGGTGAGCAACAGCTGCTCACGATCGCAACGAAAGAAAGCGCGCGCCGACGCGGCGTCGCGCGGGCACTTCTCAATCGAATGATCGAAGAAGGAAACACCGAATCGGTCAGCGCGTGCTTTCTCGAAGTGCGTGTCTCGAATGAACCTGCGATCGCGCTCTATCGCTCACTCGGCTTCGAATCGGACGGAACGCGAGCGCGCTACTACGAAGATGGAGAAGACGCGCTCATGATGAGAAGACGATGAGTCACTCGCGGGAGCTCAAGTTCTCGGCCTACACACGCCGCGGGTTGGATGACCGATGTCGAGGCAAGCGTTGACATCACCGCAGGTCGAGCTGCCGAGCTCACACATCAAGGTGCAGCGTCCCGTATAACAAACGAAGAAAAGGTTACAGTCTTCGCCAGTCGAACACGGATCGTTCTGGTTGCCGCATGTGGTGCAGCCCTCGCATCGACCTTCGGTCGAGCTATAGAGCCGACACCATGTCTCGCCTGCCCTGCAACCGGTATTGGGGGTTGCACAGGATGGATTGCCTACGGGTGGGATGGACAGCGCGGGATCGAGATCGGTGCTTCCCGATCGTCCGGCATCGCGAGTCGTCGCGTCGATCCCAGGCATGCCACCATCGACCACGAGATCGCCGCCATCGACTCCGTTGGTCGCGTCCAGACCGACGGCGCTATCCAAGAGCGGGGAAACGGCCGAATCGAACCCACCCGCGTCGGATAGGACACCGGAATCTCCCACCCCTCCATCACGAACGGCGCCATCGATGGCGAGCGCAGGTGGATCGTCATTGGCACCACCACGTGCACAGCCCGCGACGAACAATCCAAGGGCGATCACGAATGTACGGCTCATGAAGGCGTCAGCATGCTCCGAGACCTGACTTCACGCCAAACCGAAACATCATGCGCAGCCACTCTTGGCTCAGCGGTTCGTCGACATCAGAACAGCAAAAAGCAGCACACCGAGAAATGAGAGCAGCGCACCCGCAGCGATCCCCAGAGGCCGAAATCCGCGCGGCCCGAGCCGATCTGCGAGCGCCATTCCGCCGAACGCACCCGCCACGAAAGCGACGAATGCCGTGGGGCCCTTCGGATAGCTCTCACCGAAGACGAGGTACACCGGATAATTCGCAAGAAGCCCAAGTGAGCCGCCTGCGATCCATCCAAACGCCGTCGTCATTCGCTTCTTGCGATCGTCCGCTTCGGGACCAGGCATGACAGTGGACCGTACTATGCGGATCTGAGCTGAGACTCGCGATCTATGCGCATCCTCACAGACCACGATTCGACGCTCGATGTCCGTGATTCGCTCTTGCCAGCTTCATTCTAAAGGACCAGAAAGCCCTTCTCATTCCTAGACGGAGGATGTTCATGACGGTTCACGTTCAGAAGCCGGCGCCCGACTTTCAGGCAGAGGGTGTCCGCGGGCTCGAGTTCGTCGATGTCAAGCTCTCGGATTTCAAGGCCGGCGGCAAACATGGCGGGAAGGATGGCAAGTACGTCGTCCTCTTCTTCTACCCGCTCGACTTCACGTTCGTCTGTCCGACCGAGATCATCGCGTTCGATGAGAAGCTCGAAGAGTTCAAGAAGCGCGGCGCAGAGGTGATCGGCGTCTCGGTCGACTCGAAGTTCTCGCACTTGGCGTGGCAGAAGGTGCCGCGAAATCAGGGCGGCCTCGGAAACGTGAAGTACACGATCATCGCCGACATCACGAAGTCGATCTCGCGTGATTACGGCGTGCTCATCGAGGACGGTGGCGATGCTGGGGTCGCGTTGCGTGGCACCTTCGTGATCGACAAGAAGGGCAATGTTCGTCACGTGACGATCAACGATCTGCCGCTCGGCCGAAATATCGACGAGCCGTTGCGCCTCATCGATGCCATCGATTTCAACGAGAAGCATGGCGACGTCTGCCCTGCGGACTGGAAAGCCGGTCAGGCCGGCATGAAGGCCGATCCCGTCGGTTCGCAGGAATATTTCAAGAAGCACGGCTGATTCGCAGGAGAATCGAACGCAAGGGGCTCTGGTAAACCAGAGCCCTTTTGCGTTCGTGAGCGGGATTGCTTTCGCACACAGCGCAGGTGGCATCGAGCCAGCATGTGCTAACCTTCCGCGCAATCCATTTTCAGGCAGAGGGGCACTGTCATGCGCACGGCGAGGAGTCTAGACGTGGCGGAGAACGATAAGAGCTTGGATGAAGGCACGCTTGTCGGGCTCGCACGTTCATCGATGCCGCCACCGAGCACCGATGCGGATGACGGCAAGCTCGATCTTCGAGCGCTTCTCGAGTCGACGGCATCCGCGCCAGCGGCCACGGAAGAAACCGCGAGTGCTCCTCTAGAAGTGGTGCCGAGCCCGCCTCAAAAAAAGAGCGAGGCGCGAGAGCCGGAAGAGACGCACGTCATTCCCGTGGCCGCCGAAATTGCAGCACCAGCTCGTCCCCAAGGAAACGGGGGATTGTGGATCGGGCTGGGCATCGGTGCGGTCGCCTGCGCCGCGATGTACTTCACGTTGACGGCGAATCAGTCCGCAGAGACGGCAGCCGCAACCGAAACGGCAACTACGACGAGACCGCTCGCGGCTGCACCCTCCGTCGCGAGCGCAAGCTCGGTGGAAGCTCGTCGCATCGAGGAAGAGCCTTCCACGCCGGTCGAAGAAGCTGTCGCAATGCTCGAAGAAGCCCCTGTCGAAGCTGCTGAGCCCGCTCCCGAACCCTCCACGGATTCAGAGACCGCTGCCGCAGCTGCCGCCGCCATCGAAGCCGCCGCTGCACGAAGTGTCGAAGCAGAAGCAGCACCGGCGCGTGAGCACTTGCGAAGGGCCGATTCCACGCGCGCTGCGGAAACGACGTCCAGCCCAAGTCCGGCGCCCGTGCAGGAACAGGAAGCAGTCGCTCCACGAGCGGAACGCGCCCGTGTGGCCAGCACAGAGCCCGCTCCTCAGGAAGCTCCGCCCGCCGCCGCACCTCGAGCGAGTGCGCTCGATTCAGTGCTCGATCAGGCCCTGGGCGGGCGTCCTGATCGTTCGGGAACACGCACCACCGCAGCCCCTGCGGCGGCTCCGACTCCCGCCGCAACCCCTGCTGCAGCACCCGCTCCGGCGGCGGCTGATTTGCCCAACACGCCGAGCGAAACCGATGTCCGGCGAGTGCTCGGCCGCATGATGCCGCAGATTCGTGCATGTGCTGGTGAGCAAGTCGGGATGGCTGTCGCGACCATCATGGTTCGCAATGATGGCACGGTGGGCAGTGTCGCTCTGGGCGGCAGTCCTTTCGGCGGCACTCCGCAAGGAGCATGCATGGAAGGCGTGCTTCGTGATGCTCGGTTCCCGGCATTTCGCCAAACGCAGTTTCGTGTGCAATACCCGATCTCGATCCGCCCCGCACTCTAAGTCGTGGCTGGCGTAAATAGGGCCATTGTGCCTATCCTGGAGGCATGCCCCGCCTCTTGTTGTTGTCGCTTTGTGTCGGGTCATTGCTGGCTTGTAGCGGCGTGCTCAGTGGTGAGTTCGACGCCCTTCCAGGACATGATGGCTCTGTTCTCCAAGATGCCTCTGTGTTGCGTGATGGAGGAAGCAGGCCCCCCATCCTTCCGCCAGAGCTACCCGACGGACCGCTCGCAGGGCTTCCGAGCGAGCCTGGTCCGCACATTGCGGACATCGAAGCACTCGGCGACGGAGAATGGCTCGCGCTCGGGGCGCCGACCGCCGATCCGAGGTTTGGCGTTGGCTTCGGCCGGGCGTGGGGAGGCCGGGCGCTGATCTCCGCACCCGAACTCCGCGGCGCGTTCTTCTTCGGTGAAGGTATACACGGGTATGTGAAGCCCGACGGCTACGCGATGGATGATGTCTTCTTCTACGACATCCAACAACATCGCTGGATCGCGGTCTATCCCGGGATGCACATCGCGAGCTTCAACGATCGTGTCCGCGAGGGGGGCCTCCGTATCGATGAGCACCGACAGGTCATCGATGAGAACGGTCACCACCTCCCGATCCACACGCTCATCCACGCGTGGGACTTCATGACGTATGACACGACCCGGCACCGCTTTGCGTGGATCGCTGGCGACGGAATGGATCGCTACTACCTTCCAGGCGGATCCCAGATGGAGGAGGGGCTCGTCACCCTCGAGGCGCAGCGCCAAGCAGCCGGATCGAGTGTGATGTCGCCCTGGTACTACGACACGACGACAGGCGCGTTCCTCCGCGAGGTGATCGAAACGCCCCGCGCGGATGTTGGTTCATTCTCGGCATTCGTGTACTTACCGGAGCAGGATCGCTATTTCAACGGCGGGAACAGCGGCGTCCAGTTCTTCGATCCCACGACCAACCGATGGTCCCGCGTCGCTGACAGTGGTCCACGCCCACCAAGCCATGACCATGGCGTCGCTTACGACTGGCGTCGCGGCCGAATCTATATGGGAACGGGGGACCCCTCCATCAAGGAGGGACTCTTCATCTACGATCTCGCGACCTCGACATGGAGCCATCCAAGTACGACGGGAGGCCCGCGCTCGTTCCGAACGAACGACGCATCGGCGATGTACGACGACGCGAACGACGTGCTCACGATTTTTCAGTACAGCCAGCGGCGCATCTACACCTACGAACCCGATATAGAGCGATGGTCCTCGGTCGAGATGCCGGACGAAATCACCGGGGCTCGGCAGGCTTCGTTCCATGGCTTCTACGACGCGGAGATGAACGCGTATTTCATCTATCGAGCGAACGACAGTGAGAGCAACGGCCTGATGTGGGCCTATCGATACCGCCGCCCTCGCTGACCAGAGTCGCATTGATCGGAGATCAAACCGACTCTGGTTCGACGCGGAGCG
>CAYZTA010000090.1:15576-17501 GCA_964481145.1 uncultured Sandaracinus sp. | reverse complement strand
GCGCGCCCACGGCCAAGAGGTCGCCGGACAGAGAGACCGACAAGCCGAAGTAGTCGTCCGCGCCGATGTTGGAGGCC
Source organism: uncultured Sandaracinus sp. (assembly GCA_964481145.1). Classification (GTDB taxonomy): domain Bacteria; phylum Myxococcota_A; class Polyangia; order Polyangiales; family Sandaracinaceae; genus Sandaracinus. Next base: position 17,424 of record CAYZTA010000090.1, on the reverse strand, counting down.
TTGAGATACGCCTCGAATGTGCGGCCCTCGGCCGCACAGCGTCCAGCGCTGCAGCCGAGCAGACACGGCGTGTCGGTGGGCGTGTACGTGCACGTCCCGCCCGTGCACGTGCCCGTCGATGCATACGTTCGAAGCGTGTTCGCATCGACACACGTTGCCTCAGGCGGTCTGTTGCACGCGGTGTCGATTGGCGTGTAGTTGCAGCTTCCACCTGCGCAGGCTCCGCTTGAAGCGAAAGTGCGCACCGTCGAAGCATTCGCACACGTCGCCGCTGGAGGCGCGTTGCAAGCCGTGTCAAACGACGTGTAGTTGCAGCTTCCGCCTGCGCACGCACCGCTCGATGCAAACGTACGCACCGTCGAAGCATTCGCGCATGTCGCCGCTGGAGGCGCGTTGCACGACGTGTCGATCGCCGTGTAGTTGCACGTCCCCGCGACGCACGTGCCGCTCGACGTGTAGGTCCGCGTCGTGCTCGCGTTCGCGCATGTCGCTGCGGGAGGCGCATTGCATGCCGTATCGATCGGCGTGTAGTTGCAGCTTCCGGCTTCGCACGTGCCGCTCGATGCAAACGTGCGCCTCACCCCTGCACTCGCACAGGTCGCCGCAGGCGGCATGTTGCACGTCACGCCGGCGCACGCGTCGCACGAGGGGCAGTTGGGACACGCCACGTCGCGCGGGGCGTAGTTGCAGTCTCCTGCCGTGCATTCGCCGACGGCGTTATAGACGCGAAGCGTGTTCGCGTTGACGCACGTTTGTGCCGGTGGGCTATCGCACATTTGTGCGGTGCTCATGCAGCCCATGGTGGGGCTACACGCGCCTTCCAAACAAAGGTCGGTCGGTGTGCATGAGAGGCCTGGGCTTCGATCGAGACATGGGTCTGCATCGAACTGCCCGCACTCGTGGAATGTGTTGCCGACGCATTCGTTCGCCGTGCATTCGTCTTCGCACGATTCGACCGGCCGGCATGCTCCGGCTTGGCAGCTCTCGCCCGTGGCGCAGGTCACGCTCGGACTCCATTCGGTGCAGCCGTCTTCGTTCTGGTCACCGCAGGTCACTACGCCGCTGCCGCGACACTCGGTCGCTCCACTCGTGCATTGATCGCTGCAGGGGCCAAGAGCGCAGACGCCCGAAGCGCCACACGATTGGCCTTCCTCACACGCCGTGGTCCCGCTCCATTCGCGGCATGGGTCCACATCGAAGTCGCCGCATACCCGATAACCATTCGGGCCATCGCAGACCGACTCGCCATCCGCGCACTCGTCGGTGCAGTCACGGCTCGCGTCGGTTTCATTCTCGATGGAGCCATCACGGCTCTCCGTTCCTGTGCCTGCATCGACCTCTGTGGTGGATCCCCCAGCGTCGTCCCCGCCGCCGCCATCGATCCGTGTCCCCAGGTCTTGCGTGGTCGTGCAGCCGACCAAGACCACGAGGGACAGCAAGAAAAAGTCTCGTGTCGTCATATGGATAAGCTCCTTGGTTCTATTCGTTTGTCGGCTCTGGAGTTTCTCGTCTGCCGAGCGGTGAGCTTGCTCACTCGGCGCTGCGCGTCGATGCAGCCCGATCGAAGCCTCGTGAGGAGCCAGCACATCATTCGACGCGCGATGCGCGTCGAATGAGCGACGGAAGGGGCTCAGCGATAGACGACGTAGACCGCGCCGCTATCGCGCGCGGAGTCATTGGCCTCTACGCCGTTCACGCCGGTGGCTGACGAGTCTTCCCCCCACGCACCCACGGCCAAGAGGTCGCCGGACAGAGAGACCGACCAGCCGAAGTGGTCTTCCGCGCCGGTGTTGGAGGCCTTGAGGTACGCCTCCTGAGTCCACGTTCCGGCAACGCTTCGACGAAACA
>CAYZTA010000090.1:0-15476 GCA_964481145.1 uncultured Sandaracinus sp. | reverse complement strand
TCGGCCTGGTCGCCGTCCACGCCGGTGGCCGCGGAGTCTTCACAGTCCGTGCCCACGGCCAAGAGGTCCCCGGAGAGGGAGACCGAATGGCCGAAGTAGTCTTCCGCGCCGGTGTTGGAGGCCTTGAGATAAGCCTCGAATGTACGGCCCTCGGCCGTGCATCGACCAGCGCTGCAACCGAGCAGGCACGGCGTGTCGGTAGGCGTGTACGTGCATGTCCCGCCCGCGCAGGTGCCGCTTGGTGCGTAAGTGCGGAGCGTGTTCGCATCGACGCACGTCGCTGCGGGAGGCGCATTGCACGCAGTGTCGATCGGCGTGTAGTTGCACGTCCCCGTGACACACGTGCCGCTCGACGCATAGGTTCGCGTCGTGCTCGCGTTCGCACACGTCGCTGCGGGAGGCGCATTGCATGCCGTATCGATCGGCGCGTAGTTGCAGCTTCCGCCTGCGCACGCCCCGCTCGATGCAAAGGTGCGTCTCGTCGATGCACTCGCGCACGTCGCCGCAGGCGGCGTGTTGCACGTCACGCCAGCGCACGCATCGCATGAGGGGCAGTTGGGGCACGCCACGTCACGAGGGGCGTAGTTGCAGTCTCCGGCCGTGCATTCGCCCACCGCGTTATAGACACGGAGCGTGTTCGCGTTGACGCACGTTTGGGCTGGTGGGCTATCGCACATTTGCGCGGTGCTCATGCAGCCCAGGGTGGGGCTGCACGCGCCCTCCAAACAAAGATCGGTCGGTGTGCATGAGAGGCCTGGACTTCGATCGAGACATGGGTCTGCATCGAACTGTCCGCACTCGTGGAATGTGTTTCCGACGCATTCGTTCGCTGTGCATTCGTCTTCGCACGATTCGATCGGCCGGCACGTTCCCACTTGGCAGCTCTCGCCCGTGGCGCAGGTCACGCTCGGACTCCACTCGGTGCAGCCGTCTTCGTTCTGGTCACCGCAGGCCACTACGCCGCCGCCGCGACACTCGGTCGCTCCACTCGTGCATTGATCGCTACAAGGACCATCCACGCAGACGCCCGACGCGCTGCACGATTGGCCTTCCTCACACGCCGTGGTCCCGCTCCATTCACGGCATGGGTCTCTATCGAAGTCGCCACAGACTCGATAACCACTCGGGCCATCGCAGACCGACTCGCCGTCAGTGCACTCGTCGATGCAGTCACGGCTCGCGTCGGCTTCATTCCCGATGGAGCCATCCCGGCTCCCCGCATCGACCTCTGTGGTGGATCCTCCAGCGTCGGCACCGCTGTCATCGATCCGTGCCCTCATGCCTTGGCCGCTCGCGCAACCGACCAAGACCGTGAGGGACAACAAGATCATGCTTCGAGTCGTCATCTGAATGAGCTCCTTGGTCCTACCCATTCATTTGTTGGCCCTCGAAATTTCCCGTCTTCCGAGCGGTGAGCTCGCTCACTCGGCACCGCGCGTCGATGCCACGGCACGCTGAATCGCTTCGAGCATCAAACTGCTCGGATAGCGCCGCGCGAACGTTTGCGCGCGCGAGCGCGCCTCTTCGACCTCGCCGGCGTGAACGAGCGCGCTGACTTCGATTCCATCGCGCTCCTCGGCCAATTGCCCATGCGGATAACGACGGCGATGGGTGCGCAGCGAGCGAAGCGCAGCCTCTGCATCGCCACGCGCCAATGCAAAGCGCGCCGCGTCGATGAGCCGGCGCTCGGCGGCGAGCGCGTCGGCTCCCCAAGGCTCTTGCGCGCGTTCAGGCGCACGTGGCGTGGTCACAGCCGCCGCGTGCCCCGCATCGGGTGGCGTTTCCATCCGTGCCTCCTCGATCGATTCGACCTCGGCGACCCCGGCATCCACAAGAGCGAACGGCTCCGTCTCCGCCCCAGGCGGCGCGGAAGTGCTCGTCAGCACGGCACCTCCAAAGCCGCCGACCGCCAGCCCCAGCGCCAAGGCCGCGCCCACGTGCGCTGCGGTGTAGCTGCCGCTTGAATTGGGCGGCGCTCCCATCGGGACAGGCAGGGCGCTCGAGAAGCGCTGCCATGCCGCATCGATCTCCGCGCTCGGCGCGGGATCGATCTCCAGCTCGGCCCGATAGAGCTCCTCGATGCGCGTCGGAATGTCCCGATCGTCGTCGCTCATCATGCGCCCTCCTCCAGCCTGGACACCTCAGCCGTCACCGCGCGCCGCGCGAGCCGGAGCCGCGAATACACCGTGTTCACAGGAATGCCGAGCAACGTCGCGAGGTCGCTCGCTTCGATGCCGTCGAGATCGTGCGCAACCAAGACCGCACGCTGATCGAGATCGAGCACATCGAGGCCACGCAGCAGAAGCGCTCGCTTCTGGGCCCGCTCCACGTGCGCCTCGGGGCTCAGCGATGCCGCATCGACAGGCTCATTCTCCTCGGCGATCGAATGGTCGTGACGCCATTCTCTGCGCCGCTGATTGGCCGCGACACGCACCGCAAAACCAAAAAGCCACGGACGAACCGGTCGACCGCGCTCGAACGAATCTCGACGTGTGTGGACATGCAAAAACACCTCTTGGCAGGCGTCCTCCACCTCGCCTGACGCCACGCCCAACCGCGCGAGCGTGCGCTTCACGTACGCGTAGTTCTCTACGAAGAGCGCGTGCATGTCGAAGGAGGGCTTCATGGGCCAGGTCTGATGATTTGTCGGTAGCCCGCACCTTCGTCACAAGAAGCGTGCGAAGACTCCCACTTGCCAGCCCGCGGAAGCTGGCGGCATCACATACACGGGCACGGTGTCGATCGCGAGCTCGATCCGGGTCATCGGAATCGCCACGATCCCGCTGGCGCGCACCCCCACCAGATCGGTGAAGAGCCATTCGATGCCCAACTCGAGCTGCGCCTCTGCGTAAAGCGAACTCTGGGTGCTCGGTCGCGCGACGGTCGTCGCGAAGCTTTGGTATGCGCCCACGAGCACGCTCGCGCAGGCGAGCGCGATGTCCAGCCGCCCGCAGCCACCCACGAGCCCGCCGACGAAGCTCGCACCCACGCGGTCGCCGAGCTCGTTCACGAAATCATCCACGGTCGTACCAAAGCTCCCACCGAGATGAACCGACCAGAGATCGCCGCGCAGCGTGAGCCGACTCCGGGCGCCGAACGCCGGATTGGGTGCGATCCACGCTCGAACGGTCGCGTCGATGGAGAGCTCCACGTGCAGAGGGGGCGGAGGAGCCTCGGGGGCGGAAATCGGAGCGGGTTCATCGACCGGTCGGGCCACTGGCTCCGGCGTAGGTTCGGGCAGCGTCTCCACAGGCTCTGGAACATCCACTGGATTCGGCCTCGAACCGCCGAGCGGATCGATCGCTGCGGCCACCGCGAGCGCCGCGCTCTCGGCCAACTCGCCGCAGGTTGTGATGCGCCCCTCGATTTGGCGCTGGCCGATCACCTCGTCCGCCCGTCGCAACGTCACGCGAACGCGTGCGCCAAGACGTGAAACGCGCTCGAAACGAACCACCAAAACGCGCTCCGCCTCCGATGCGAAAGGCTCCCATCCGAGGCGCGCCGCAACGAGCTCTCGAAACGAAGCTTCGTCTGGACATGGCTCCGAAAGCTCCGAGCTCCACTCGAGCCGGACGAGCGCTCGCTCGTCTGCGGATGCACGACCGCCGAGCGTCGCGAGCACCACGAGGAACGTGCTTGCGATCCTCGTGACGAGCTGCGGTGATGGTGACACGGCGGCTGCCTATCACTCCGATCCGTGGGCGTCGAGCACACTTCAAGGCAACGGGCCGAGCTCCCATGGCGGCGGAGTCATCTGCTCGCGCACATGATCCAAGAACGCTTTCACTTTGGGCGACATGTGGCGCGTGCTGGGGTAGACGACATGGAGCGGAATCTCACGGGCAAACCACTCGGGGAGCACGCGCACGAGCTTTTTCTTACGAAGATCGTCGATGCACCGAAAGAGCGGCAGCACCGCGATTCCAAGGCCCGATCGCGCGGCCTCGTCGAGGAACTCGTAGTCGTTGACGATGAGCCGTGGCTTCACGCGCACCGTGATGGCCTTGCCTTCGCGGATAAGTCTGAAGCCCGTTCGCTCGGTCCCCGCGCCAAAGACGACTGTTTGCAAGGGCTCGATGTCTTCGGGCTTCTTCGGCGTGCCGTGGCGCTTGAGAAACGCGGGGCTCGCGACGAGAAAACTTTTGAGCGTCCCGAGGCTCCGCGCGACGAGCGATGAATCGTGCAAGTCACCGGCTCGGATCGCGACATCGAAGCCTTCTTCGATGAGATCGATGATGCGATCGGCGCCCACCAGCTCGAGCTGCACCTCCGGATATCGCTGCATGAAGGAAGCCATGATCGGCGCGAGAAAACCGAAATTGAGCGGCATCGTCACACGCAAAAGGCCGCACGGGGCTTCTTGCATCTTCGTGACCACGCGCTCGGCTTCCTCCACTTCAGCCACCACACGCGCCGCATGTTGGTAATAGGTGCGCCCCACGTCCGTGAGATTCAGCTTTCGCGTCGTGCGTTGCAGAAGCCGCGCCCCGAGCCGTTCCTCGAGCTCGGACACTTTCCGGCTCACCGTCGACTTCGGCATGCCGAGCGCCCGCGCGGCGCCGACGAACGTTCCCGCTTGGACGACCTTCGTAAACACGAGAATGTCGTTGAGATCCATGGAAGCCGAGATTATCCCACGGATGGGACAGTTCATCCAGGATTGACCTACTAATACTACCTGTGGAACAGAGCTATGGTGGGTTCATCGACTCGATCCCAGGAGAAAGAAACGAACATGGAAGCCAAGCTCGACACCACCCATTCCGCCATCAGCTTCTCGGTCCGCCACATGGTCTTCGCGAAGGTCCGCGGACGCTTCGACACGTGGAGCGGGACCGTGCAGCTCGACCCGAAGGATCTCACGCGCGGAAGCGTCGAAGTCGAGATCGACGCCGCGAGCATCGACACGGGCGTGGCCGACCGCGACAATCACCTGCGCTCAGCGGATTTCTTGGATGTCGAACGCTTCCCCAAAATCCGCTTCAAGAGCACGAAGGTCGAGAAGGTCCAAGGCGAGAAATATCGGCTCCACGGCGAGCTCACGATTCGCGACACCACGCGCGCGGTCACGCTCGACGTCGAATACACCGGACAAGGCAAAGATCCGTGGGGCAACACGCGCGCTGGATTCACGGCGAGCACATCGGTCAACCGAACCGAGTACGGGCTCACGTGGAATCAGGTGCTCGAAGCCGGCGGTGTGCTCGTCGGGGAGCGCATCGAGATCGAGATCGAAGTGCAGGTCGTTCAGACGGCCTGAGCATGCAAAGTCGCCGTGACTATTTGAAAGTTCTGATCAGTGGAGCGCTCTTGGGAGCCGGATGCGAGCGCTCCTCCATCAGACGACATGACGAGAGACACGACATGACGAGCTCGAGCGAACGAACCGAACGCATGCCGGTCGTGTTTGTCGGACACGGCTCGCCCATGAACGTCATCGAAGACAACCCGTGGAGCCGAGGATTCGCCGCCCTTCGTGGCTTCTCTCCGAGGCCCTCGGCGATCCTCGCGATCTCGGCGCACTGGTTCGTGCCGGGGACGTTTTTGACGGGCGACCTTCATCCGCGGACCATCCATGATTTTTCTGGGTTCCCGCAGGGACTCTACGAGATCGATTATCCCGCCCCAGGAAAGGTCGACCTCGCGGAGCGAGTGCGCGATGCGATCGGCCATGAGCGCGCGGCGCTGTCGACCGATTGGGGCTTCGATCACGGCACTTGGAGCGTGCTCCGTTGGATGTTTCCCGAAGCCGATATTCCCGTCGTACAGCTCAGCATCGATCGACGGCTCGAGCCGAGACAACATCACGAGCTCGCGCGCTCGCTCACCGGTTTGCGACACGAAGGTGTGTTGATCCTCGGCAGCGGCAATATCACGCACAACCTGCGCGACGCGTTTCATCGTATGCAGACCGGCAATCACGAAACGCCCGACTGGGCGAGTCGCTTCGATCACACGGTCAAAGAGGCCATCTCCCAGCACGACGCGCGTGCGCTCATCGAGCTCTGGCCGAGCGCGGACGGACGACTCGCACATCCGACGCCCGATCATTGGCTACCGCTCCTTTATGCGAGCGCGGCCACCGACGAACGTGACCGCGTGCAGTTCCCCACCGAAGGCTTCGACCTCGGCTCGCTCTCGATGAGAAACATCGTGTTTGGATGAGGAGAAAAAAATGAGTGTGTTGCCCACGACCGAGCCTGTTTGCGTGAACGCCCACGACACATCGCACATCGCGATGATCATCGACGCACGTCCGCGCGATCTCGGTGGCTTCAAGGTGGAGAGGCTTCTTCCTTCGGCCAAGTGGCGCATGGTGGGCCCCTTCATCTTCTTCGACCATATGGGTCCGGCCCGACTCGCGCCGGGGCAGGGCATGGATGTGCGCCCTCATCCACACATTGGCCTCGCGACTGTCACGTATCTCTTCGAAGGAGAGATCGTTCATCGCGATAGCCTCGGTTCGCATCAGCCGATCACGCCGGGAGACATCAACTGGATGACGGCTGGTCGGGGCATCGTCCACTCCGAGCGAACGAGCCCCGAGCTGCGAACGACGGGGACCCAAGTCGATGGCCTGCAGCTCTGGGTCGCGCTCCCGCAAGAGCACGAAGAGACAGAGCCTGCATTCCACCATCATCCCGCGCGCACCTTGCCGACCCTCGAGCGAAATGGCGCACACATTCGCGTGCTCGCCGGAGCGGCCTACGGCGAAACATCGCCCGTCCACACTCTCTCGCCGCTCTTCTATGTCGACGTCGCGATGACCGCGGGAAGCACGCTGCCTGTGCCGCGCGAACACGAAGAGCGTGCCGTGTACGTCGTTCGAGGTGCGATCCATTGCGGGGCGGAGAAAGCCGAAGCGGGGCGCATGATCGTCTTCACGCCGGGCGCGGAAGTCATGCTCCATGCAGAATCCGAGGCGCGCGTGGTGCTCGTCGGCGGCGCTCCCCTCGAGGGCCAGAGGCACATCTTTTGGAACTTCGTCTCGAGCTCGAAAGAGCGCATCGAACAGGCCAAGCGCGATTGGAAAGAACAGCGCTTCGCCAAGGTGCCCGGCGACGAACACGAGTTCATCCCGCTCCCCGAATGAAAAGAGAGAGTCCCATGCTCGATCCGAAAACCACACTCAAAGTCCTCGTCTTCGCCGCGTCGTTGCGTGCCGATTCGCTCAACAAAAAACTCGCTTCGCTCGCGGCGCGCGTTGCCGAACGACACGGCGCCACAGTCGACCTCGCATCGATGCACGACTTCGACGTCCCGCTCTACGACGGAGACGTCGAATCGACCCAAGGCATCCCCAAGGGCGCCGAAGAGTTGCGTCGTCGTCTGCTCGAAAACGACGCCTTCATCATCGCGTCACCTGAGTACAACGGCTCCATGCCGGGCACGATCAAAAACCTCATCGACTGGACCTCGCGCTTTCGGCCGCAGCCCTTCGATGGACGCCATGCGTTGCTCATGTCCGCATCGCCTTCGCTCGTGGGCGGCAACCGCGGCCTCTGGGCGCTCCGCATGCCGCTCGAACACCTCGGCGCGCGCGTCTTCCCCGACATGTTCTCGCTTTCGATGGCGCACAAAGCCTTCGAAGGTGACGACATCGCCGATCCCGCATTGCGCGCGCGCTTCGACAAGAACGTGCAGACGTTCTTGTCTCTCGCGGAGGCCGCGAGACATTACCCGTGCATCAAGAAGGCATGGGTCGAGTTCTTGGGAGAGCCCCCCGGAGCCGGAGTCGATCGCGTGGATGAGGTGGTGGTGTAGGGTCGTTGCCTGCTCCTGCTGGAGTTCGACGCATCATCGATTCTTCTTGCGCGCCTTACGGGCGGCCTTGCGGGCGTTCTTCTTCGCACGTGAAGCAGTCTTGACGACAGGCTGCGATACGGGCCCCAGCGATGGCAAACGCACCGACGCCGGCAGGGGCCCCGACTGCAAGGCGCGCATCCACGCCTCGATGCCCTCTTTCGAGTCCATGTCGAAGCCGGCCTCGCGACCTCCCATGAAGAGCGACTTCGCCATGCCGAACTTGCTCGTGTCGGAGAGCGCAGCCTCGAGCTTCTTCACCGCGTCGCCACCGAGCACGCGAAGAAAGGCATCCGCTCGCTTGAGTCCGAACTCGCGCTCGAGGAAGGAAAAGAAGGCTCGGTTCTCCTCGATGATCCAGCTCGCCGCCGATGCGTCGATGCTCACCTTGCGCGGAATGATATCGAAGACGATCTCGCGCAGCTCACTCGGGCTGAGCGTCGCGATCGTGGCGTTGAAATAGCTCGCCGCGAAATCCATCACGAAGCGACACGCCTGAATGTCGGTCAACGTCTCCGCTTCCGGCGAGGCCGCGAACCGACGCACGAGCTCGTCCTCGAGCGGCCTGCACGCCTCGGCATCGATCTCGTCCCCGTCTCGCCCGAGCTCGAACAGCTCTGCGAGCAACTCGTGCTCCATGGGCTCCTTTTCGTACGGAGCGCGGAGCGACACCTCGACGTCCCCGACATGAGTCGGGACGAGCAGCGTGCGCGCGACCGCCTCGCCGCCGTTCCACGCGGTGAGGAGAGCCTTCTTCTCCTTGAGCACCTTGGGCAGCGCGAGCGCGATGGCCTCGGCGATCGTGACCTCCTCGGCTGTCGGTGGTCGCGCAACGAGATCCTCGTCCACCGCCACGAGCCACGGATACGCCTCCGCGCCGGCGACCTCCCATTGATGGTCAGCGATCTCCTTGCGCAGAGCCGCGCCCATCTCGGCTCCGCGATCGAAGTTGAGCGCGAAGTGCGGCGGCATCATCGGCTCCTCTCCATGCTCCATCGCATCGGCCGCATCGAGGTACGTCTCGAAGTCATCGATGCTGGAGAACAGGATGAACCCCAAGCTCTGTCCCATCTGCCCGATGATCGACAGCGCCGCGTCCGTCACTCCGAGCTTCTCGATGGTGACCGAGAAGAGACTCTGGTCGTTCGGCACGGTCTTCCACGGCTTCGCGCGAAAGAGCACAGCAGCAGCACGGAAGAATGCGGCGACCGCCGCGGGGCCGATGTCGGGCGCGAGGTACGACTGCTTGGTCCCGCCGGCCTCGTTCATTCTCTCGCGCATCACCGCGAAGACGGCGTCGATCTCGGGCGTCGGGGCGCAGACGACCTCGATTCCGGAGTGCCCTGCCCGCAGTGCCTCGGCAAGCTCCGGCGACGCAACTCGCACGCGCTCTGGCGTATGCGGCCGGCCGAACATCGGGCGCTCGATGGTGGTGCGCAGGCTCTCAGAGGCGAGGCCGATCAGCTCGCCAGGCTTGCCTGCAGTATGACCGAGCACGGCGCCCTCGGAGCCCATCCAGAAGAGCGCCTCGGGGCGGTATGGTTCGCCCTCACCGGTGACATAGGCCGGCATCGAGACCAGTCCGCCCACCCATTCGATTCCTGCTCGTTGCTTCTTGGCCACCACCGTCACCTGTTCTCGTCCGCGCAGAGCGCGACGAACTCGTAGCACTGGCTCACAGCCCCGTCACATATCTCCTGCTGCTGTGCCCAACAGACGCATCACCAGAGTGCGAACTGACAGTGGCGGTCAAAGCGCCACGTCTGATGGGTTCGTCGTCTTCGAGTTCCTAGGTGACAGGCGAGTCGTCCTTTTTGGCACGACGCTTCCTTCGCGTGCACCCACCTGCCATGGTAGGAGCGATAAGGAATGACCGCGCGGGAAGACTTTATACCGCGACCTGATCCTCGACTTGGCAAAGCACCTCTTCACGCTACGTGAACCGGAGCGAAAGCGTCTGCCCAAGGGATTCGCCGATTCCTTTCAGATCGGCATTCGAGCGATCGAACCCGGGAGCACGATCGCCGTGCTCGACCGGCAGTTGCCTGCATCGGGCATCGACTTCTTCGGTGAGGCGCGCGACCTGCTCGATGAGGTGGTGAAAGCGGCGAGCCAGCGGGCCACCCTACCGGCCAAGTTTCCGGCACACCTCATCAAGCGATTCAACCAATTTGGTAGGGGCCTGAGAGACGACGAGTACATCGAGCTTCGCAATCCAGGTGCCACAAGCGGCTGCCGGTATGATCGAACGATCCGCAAGTGGATCGTCGTGCAGCACGAGGGCCGTTTCGAAGACGCGGTCGACCTCGCGGGCTGGGTGAGCGGCGGCGACGTCACTCGCGAAACAATCACGATCAAGCTCGAAGACGGTGCGCTGGTCGACGGAAGATGCTCGCCCGCGATGGTGCGACAGACCCTTGCTCTCCTTGAGCAGCCTGTTCGCGTAGTCGGTATCGGCTCCTACGATCGGAACGACCGGATCGAGAAATTTATCCGCATCGATGATATCGTCACGCCGGACGACGAAGATGGAACGCAGCCGATATCATCGCTCGAGAAGCAGTTCGCCGACCTCGCCGCATTGCCTCGTGGCTGGTTCGAGACCGACACTCCGGCCTTGAACCGGGATGGACTCGACGCGGCCCTCTCGTTTCTAAAAGCCGTGACCGCGCGGGGCATCCCCGTCCCGCACGTGTACCCGACTCCGGATGCCGAAGCGCGAGCCGAATGGTCCATGACGGGCTGGGAAGTCAGCGCCACCTTCGAGCTCGACGCACGCACGGTTCGACTGCACGCGACTCACATCGAGAGCGAGATGTCTGACGCGCGTGCGCGCGGATGTCAGCACGCAGCGGAGTCGACGTAATTGCTCGTCAGCTCCTGAAGTCGGTACCAGAAATCTTGTGGGCAAAGAGCGCTTCCTGCACGCTGCGCGTCTCCTTGGAAAGGGCGGTTGATGGCGCGGTCACACAAGTCTTCTGCGAAGACGGCCACGAAGAAGGGCTCTTCTCGACCGAAAAGAGAAAAGCCCACCGCGCCCGTTTCGCTCACCCGCGCTCCCTCCGGCTATGCCGAATGGTTGGCCGACCTGAAGGATCGCATTCACGCAGCACAGCAGCGCGCGGCGTTGGCCGTCAACCGCGAGCTCCTGATGCTTTATTGGCGGATTGGTCGCGACATCTTGGAGCGCCAAGCCGACGCTGGCTGGGGAGCCGGCATTCTCGATCGCGTATCGTCGGACTTGCGGGTCGCGTTCCCCGAGACGAAGGGGTTCTCGCGCTCGAACCTCATGTACATGCGCGCGTTTGCCGAAGCGTGGCCTGATGAAACCGCAATTGTCCAACAGCCTGTTGGACAATTGCCCTGGGGCCATAACCTCGTGCTTTTGACGAAGCTCAAGACCTCGGAGGCACGTCTCGCATACGCCGCACGCGCCATCGAACATGGTTGGTCACGCGCCGTGCTCTCGCTTCACATCGAGCAGCGCACGCTGGACCGTGAAGGCAAGGCGCTGACGAACTTCGCGGAGCAGTTGCCCAAGCCCCAGTCGGATCTCGCGCGTGAAAGCCTGAAGGACCCCTATCGCTTCGACTTTCTCTCCCTCGGTATCGAGGCGAATGAGCGTGAGATCGAAGGCGCACTCGTCACACACATCTCGCGCTTCTTGCTCGAGCTTGGCGCGGGCTTCGCCTTCGTCGGACGTCAGTTCCATCTCGAGGTCGGCGGCGAAGACTTCTACATCGACCTGCTCTTCTATCACCTCGGACTGCGCTGCTATGTGGTCATCGAACTCAAGGCGGGCGACTTCCAGCCCGAGCACGCCGGCAAGCTCAACTTCTACCTGAGCGCCGTCGATGCACAGGTGCGCAGCGAACACGACAACCCAACCATCGGCCTCTTGTTATGCAAGACGAAGAATCGTGTCATCGCCGAGTACGCATTACGCGACGCCAAGAAGCCCATGGGCGTCGCCGAATACCAGCTTGTTCATGCGTTGCCCGCGCAGCTCGAAACGAGCCTGCCCAGCATCGAACAACTCGAAACCGAACTCCAAGAGCCGCCGCGCGAAGACCTGCGCGAAGAGCGACGCGCGCAACCCGCTGCAAAAGCCAAGCGTTTGGCGCCCAAGAGAAGGGTCCGATAACCCCAAAGTTCACCCTCCGCGCTCAACCAAGACGCAGCGCGACTTCGTCTGCGATCGCAAGACATGCGGTGAGCCCTGGCGACTCGATTCCGAAGAGGTTCACGAGCCCATGAACGCCGTGGGTCTCTGGACCGTGAATCACGAAGTCGGAAGCTCTCGCTCCTTCGGGCACGAGCTTCGGTCGAATCCCGACGTAGCCAGGCTCGAGGTCTCCATCGGCCAAGCCCGGATAATAACGACGAATCGCGTCGTAGAAGATCGGCGCTCTCTCCTCATTGAAGGCATAGTCCACATCTTCAATCCACGTGATGTCCGGCCCGAATCGAGCTCTGCCCGCGAGGTCGAGGGTGACGTGAATACCGAGCGCGCCCGGTGCGGGCATCGGATAGACGAGGTGCTGAAACGGCGAAGCGCGCGCGAGCGTGAAATAGTGACCGCGCGCGTAGTATTCGTTCGGAACGAAGCGCGGATGAAGTCCACGCATCGAGCGCGCCACTCGCGGCGCATAGAGCCCCGCAGAGTTCACCACCATGTTCGAGCGCACGCGGACTGAATCGCCCACGTCGAGCTCGATGCCTCCTCGCTCGACCTCCGCACCGACCGCTCTTGTCGAGAATGCGATCGTGCCTCCCGCCGCCTCGAGATCGGCAACGAGCGCGTGCATCAACGCGTCACTGTCGACGATCCCCGTCGACGGCGACAACACACCGCGCACACACGCGACAGCAGGCTCGAGGAATTGCACATCTGCTGCCGACAGCCTCATGAGGTCCGAAACACCGTTGGCTTCGGCCATTGCCCCGAGGCGTTCGAGCGTCGGGATTTCCTCCTCGCACACGGCGACCAAGACCTTCCCGATGCGGCGATGAGGCACACCGTGCTCCGCGAGGTACGCATAGAGCGCCTGTTTCCCAGAAGCACAGAGACGCGCTTTCAGTGTCCCAGGCGGATAATAAATCCCAGCATGGATCGCCTCGGAGTTGCGCGAGCTCGTGTGCCTGCCGATGCCCGCTTCGGCTTCGAGCACGACGACCTCGCGCCCATCTCGAGCGAGCCTCCGAGCCACCGCGAGCCCCACGACGCCCGCACCGATCACCACGCAATCGAGAGACTCCATTGGCTAATTTGGATTGGACAGCATATCACCCTCTGTCTTTCGCTTGCTTCATGAAGCGCGCGACCCCGACGACTTGTTCGACGGGAACGACGAATGCGATGCCTCGACCAGCATCATGCAGCTTCGCGGCGGCCACGATCGCTTCGAGCATCCCTTCTACGCGCTCAGGTGAGGTGAGTGTCAGCACGATCTCCTTCTCCGGCTCGATCGACATTCCGAAGATTTTCCCCTGCTCATTGATGCCGGAGCCGCGTCCGAACACGACCGTGCCTCCTCCTGCGCCGGCCCGCACCGTCGCTTCCATCACCGTGCTGCCCCATCCTTTTCGGACGATGCTCACGATGAGCGATAGATTCGACATCATCGACTCTCCTTCGAGCGCGCTTTGCCGCGAACCAAAACACCCAACGCCATCACCGAGAGCACCGGAGCAAGAGCGACGAGGGCGACCATGCCCAGACCGTGCACGAACACGTCGCGATCTCCTTTCGCCGACGAAACACCAAAAGCGAGTGCGAGCAGAAAGCTGTTCGCCAGCGGCCCCGTCGCGACTCCACCCGCGTCGATGGCGATCGAGACGAAGGCCTCATCACTCAGCCACATGATCACGAGGGCCAAGACATAACCCGGCACGAGAACATAGAGAATCGGGATGCCATAACCGATTCGCAACATCCCGATGCTGACCGATATCGCCACACCGAAGCACACCGTCGTGACGACCCACGAATGACGGATCGACCCCGTCGAGGCTTCGTCGACTTGATCGGCCAGGATGCGCACCGCGGGCTCTCCCCACGTCGTGACGAACCCGAGCACGAAGCCAAACGCAGCGAGCGTCCATGTCCCGAATCGATCTCCCAGCGCCTCACCGATCGTCCGCCCGAAAGGCAGAAACGCCACCTCCACGCCGAGCAAAAAGACGAAGAGGCCGGCACAGGCGAGCAGAGTCCCGATGACGATCCCAAGGAGCACCATGCCCGGGAGCTTCAAAAAGAACGCTTGAAAGAACAGAAAGATGATCGCGAGCGGAACCACCGCCAGAACGACGCTCGACGCGGTGCTCGCGATGGTCTCGCCCATGGCCCCTCACCGCTCGAGCATTTGTTGCAAGAGCACCGCGATGATCGGCCCCACCGAGGCGAAGCCAAGCAACCCAAATCCCTCCGACACACTCGCTCGCCCTGCGATCACGCTGCTGAGGCCGAGCGCGAGCGCGATGATGACCGGCGCCGTGAGCACGCCCGTCGTCACGCTCCCCGCGTCATAGGCGAGAGGCGCAAACTCCGAAGGAGCCAGCAATGACATCGCGATCACGAGTCCATACGCCCCGAGGAGCAAGAAGCGCATCGAGATGCCATAGACGATTCGCAAAAGCGCAATCGCAGCGAACACCCCCACACCAGTTGCCATGACGTACACGAGCGACGATTTCGAAATCGCTCCTTCCGACATCTCTTGGACTTGAGTGGCGAGCACCAACACATCGGGCTCGGCCACGGTCGTGGCGAAGCCGAGTGCGAAGGCGACCACCACGATCAATGCGGACGATCGCTTCTCGGGGAGCTCGGCACCGATGAATCGACCCATCGGTAAAACGCCGAGATCAATACCCGCGAAGAGCAGCACCATTCCCAGCACGGCAAGGAGCGAGCCCCCGAGAAACTCGAGAAAGAGCGTGACAGGGGCGCGAACGAATACGAGCTGGAGAACACACACCACCGCGATGAGTGGTGCAACTGCCTTCACGGCCTCTTGAAGCTTCTCCCCGAAGAGCGAGCGCATGTCTCAGCGCCTATACGCACGTCAGAAGGTGATCGACAGTCCAGAACCGGACACAAACTCTTCACGAGCGATCAGAACGCGTCCGGACACACGGGCACGGTGAAACGGCCGTTGATGGAGTTATTGCCCGCATCGGCGACGAGAGCCATCGTGACCTCAGTCGCTGAAATCGCCTCGACGACGAGCAGGCCCTGAGTCGCAATCACGTTCTCTCCAGGACCCGTCACGAACGTAATCGTTCGATTGTCGGAGCCCCCGAGCGAGAAGTTCAACGGGTACTCCCCGACCGTGCGCGGCGCGCTGAAAATGATCTCTGTATCGCTCGACGCGGAGCGATCACATGCTTCGACTGCGATCGGGTAGAGCGAGACGGAAAGATCCGTTCCGTCGTCGACCACGATCGCGGTCTGCATCGTCCAGCTCTCCCCATCCACGAGCCCCTGTGGGGTCTGATTGTCAATGTCCCCTGCCGTATAAGAAGTCGCGCCACCACCGCAGCCGAAGAGGACGAGTCCAAGTGCGATCATGGGCCATCGAATCGAGTCGTTCACAAGCAATCCTTCGTCATTGGCGACCAGGGCGGATGCGATCCTGATCATGCCACGAGCGGCAAGTCCATCTGGTGCT
>CAYZTA010000089.1:0-19035 GCA_964481145.1 uncultured Sandaracinus sp. | reverse complement strand
CCGACCTCGCGGGGTCACAGCACCCGGATGGATCCTGGTCGGATGAGCCCGGAGGGCCGCGGCACCCGGATGGATCGTGGGGATGTCAGCCCGGAGGGTCACGACACCAGGATCGATCCTGGCGGTGTCAGCCCCGAGGGTCACGGCGCCCGGATGGATCGTGGTTGGACGAGCCCAGAGGGTCACGGCATCCGGATCGATCCTGGTGGGACGAACCCGGAGGTAGCGAGCACAATGGCTTCATTCGGAATCAGTGACTTTAAGAAAAATGAAGGGTCGTTGCTGCCACGGTCCTCCTGCGCCTCCACGTGCGAGAGGTGGAGGCGCGTGCCATTCTCGGCTTTGAGATGGAGCAAGCGCGTTTCTTTTCCGAAATGAAGTCTGAGTTCGCTGCGCGGCGCGCGGCGCTGCTCGAGAGACTCGGGCCTGGTGTCGTGGTTCTTGGGGCTGCCCCGGTGCAGGTGCGCAATCAGACGGTCGAGCAGGCGTATCGGCAAGACAGCGACTTCTTTTATCTGACGGGGTTCGATGAGCCGGAATCGGTTGCGGTGTTGACGAACCAACATCCTGAACATCGATTCGTGCTCTTTGTTCGTCCGCACGATGCGGAGCGCGAGACTTGGGATGGGCCGCGCGCGGGGGTGGAAGGTGCGGTGGAGGCGTACGGGGCCGACGTGGCGTTTCCGATCTCCGAGCTCGCTGCAAAGTTGCCGCAATACATCGAGAATGCGCCGCGGATGCTTTACGCGTTCGGGCGAGATCCCGCGATGGATGTGCGGGTGATCGGAACGATGACGCATGTGCGGAGGCGACAGCGATTGGGTGTGCTTGCGCCGACTGAAATCGTCGATCCCGTGGCGCTCCTTCACCCCATGCGGATGAGGAAATCGGAGCTCGAGCTGCGTGCGATGGAGCGCGCCATCGACGCAACGGCCGAAGCACACACGATCGCCATGAAGCTCGCGCGGCCCGGCATGTACGAGTATGAAATCGATGCCGAAATCCAGCGAGCGTTTCGACGCCATGGATGCGAGCGCTCCGCTTACGAATCGATCGTGGGCTCTGGGTCGAACGCGACCATTCTTCATTACCGCAAGAACGACCGACGCATGGAAGACGGGGATTTGCTCCTGATCGATGCCGGAGCGGAGTGGGGATATCAATCGGCCGATGTGACGCGCACCTGGGCGGTGGGGGGGACGTTCTCGAAGCCGCAACGGGCGATATACGATGTCGTTCTTCGTGCGCAGCTCGCGGCGATCGAGGCGCTCGCGCCGAATGTGACGATCGAAGATGTGCACCGTCGTGCGGTCCGTGTCGCGACGGAAGGGCTTCTCGAGCTTGGTCTCCTCGAAGGGTCGCTCGATGAGATCCTCGAGAAGGAACAATACAAAGCGTTTTATTTACATCGAACGTCGCATTGGCTCGGAATGGATGTGCATGACGTCGGGCCGTATTTCATGTATGAGAACGATGGTTTTTCATCAACAACAAAGCCAATTCCGGTTGAACCTGGGTTCGTGCTCACGATCGAACCCGGCATCTATGTCGGCAAGGACGCGAATGTGCCGGATGAATATCGCGGCATCGGGGTTCGCATCGAAGACGATGTGCTCGTGACCCCGACGGGGCGGCGCGTGCTCACCGCATCGATTCCGAAAATGCCAGAGGAGATCGAGAGGATTCGGCTTCAATAGTTGTGGAGCACGAGCGTCGGGTCACCGCCTCGCTCTTTGACCATGTCGCGCAGCTCCTTGACCATCGCACTCTGACCGACCGCGATGAAGGCTGCGCGATGGAAATCGCGCACGGAATCCACGAGTGCATCCTGCACGCGTACTCCAATGAGCTCGCCATGCGGACCGGGAGTCGAGTAGTAGAGACAAATGTCGATGCGGGCGCTCCTCCAGCGCTCGATGTCGTGGGTGATCGCGAGGTGTTCGGGGCTCCGCAATCCGTGATGAAGCGAGAGCTCACCAAAATCAGAGCGTCGCGTCAGCACATGCTCAATCGCAGAGCGAACGGGCGCGATCGCGGTCCCCGTCGCGACGAAATAAAGGTCTCGTCCCCGAGCGCGTTCGAGATCGAAGCCGTCTCCGGCAGGCAGCGTGATGTCGAGAGGGCTTCCGATCGGCACCTGCGCGAGTCGATCGGCGGCTTCACCTCCTTCGGGATTGGGTGTGCGAATCAGAAAGCGGAGGGCATGTTCTCCCGGTGCAGTCAGCATCGCGAAGATGCCCTCGTTGGCAGTCCCTTCATCGGAGATGACGCGAACGCGGCAAAACTGTCCTGGTCGCACGAAATGCTCGAGAGCGCCCATGGGCGCAGCCAGCTCGAGCGTCATCTGGTCTTTGGCGACGGGTGTTCGCGTGACCAAGTGGCTTGGCGCATACGGACTGAAAGAGGGAAGCGGCATTCCTGGTTCTCGAAACCAATTCTGCCCGAAGCTTCGCTCGAGGGAAAGGTTCAGAGTTCGAGACGGCGTTCGATATCGGCGCGGCGCCGAAGCTCGGTGAGAAAGAGCTCTTCTTGGCGGCTCATCTGCTCCTGCATCATCTCCCGATAGATATCCATTCGGACATCCTGATACGAAGGCAACGCTTCCGCTGCGAGCTCGCGTTCGAGCAGATAAAAAATGAAAATCGCGTTGGCGCTTTCGCTGCGCACGGGCGCAGAGATCGCTCCGTCTTCCAGCGTCAAGAGCGCCGTACCGAGCTCGGGCGCGAGATCTCGTTCGGAGATGCTGCCGGTTTCGCCACCGCCGTATTCCGCGCGTGCGGCTTCGAAGTCGCTCACCGAATCGATCTGCGCGCGAATCTCTTCCGCTTCGCGCATGGCCTGGTGGATCTCGGTGGCGCTGGCATTCGCTGGAAGGGGCAAGCGAATGTATTCCGCTTGAAAAGTCGACTCGCGTCGGGCTCGCACCGCCATCTCGTCATATCGCCGACGGACGTCTTCTTCGGTGATGTTCACGCGGTTGCGCACTCGCTGGTTGAGCACCTTGAGCCGCAGGAGCTGTTGCCGTACGTCACGACGGTATTGGGCTGGCGAGAAGCCTTGGCCGCGGACGGCCTCCCAGAAATCGGCTTCATCGAGGTTGCTTTGAGCGCGCACGTTGTTGATCGCGTCGCTCACTTCGCGTGTCGACACCGAGACGTTTTCTTCGTCGGCTATCTGCAAAATCAAGCGCTCGTCGATCATGCGATCGAGGAGTTGAACATAGATTTGTTGGATCGCCTGCATGCGCTGCGCAGGTGGCATCGACATGGCGCGTTGAAGAAAGGGCGCGGCCTTTTGTCGTAACTCGGACAGGAAGATCGCATCGTCGTTGACGACCGCAACCACGCGCTCGATCAGCTCGGCGTGCGATACGCTGACGGAAAAAATCGAAACGCAGATCGACACAGAGACGATCGCAGCAAGGCGACGGATCTTCACTCGGCTCTCCTCGGTGGGAGCGAATCGGGGGCAGGCAGCGGTGCTTCCGTCGGAAAGCTCCCTTCGGGGATCGCGACCTGAACTTCCGACAAGAGCTCGAGATGTTCTTCGACGTCAGCCTCGGCGCGAAGCCTCGTGATGAGCTCTTCGATGGCCCTCTCACGGCGCTCACGCCACAGCCGATGACGAATGGGTCGTTCTGCATCTTGGAGGCTGCGGGTCAGCGCAGCCCGTCGACCGGTGAGCTTCAGGATGTGAAAACCGCGATCGGTTTCGATGAGGGAATCATGGACGCTTCCAATCGACTGAAGCGCAAACGCCGCATTGGCCACAGCTTCGGGGACATCAGGTTCGCCTTCTTGACGCTCGGAGGGGCGTGAAAAGAACCGAAGGTCGCCAAAGCGGTCACGGGTCTCGGGGTCGATGTTGTGTCGTTCGGCGAGCTCTCGGAAGAGTCGCGCGTCCGTGGGGGCTTCCAGCACCTGTCCCAACACCCGCTGGGCCGTTCTTCGATCGCGCAAGAGGATGTGACTGGCCCGCACTTGTTCGGGTTTATGGAACTCCTCGGTGTGCGACGAATAGTAAGCGGCGATATCGGCGTCGCTGATATCGCTCGGTTGAATCCGATCCTCGTATTGTTGCTTGAGGAAGCGGCGAATGAGGACCTGCTTCCGAGTGCGCTGCACTTCCGGACGTTCTTCGAAGTTCTCACGACGTGCTTCGGCGGCGAGGAGCTCGAAGCGAATCAGTTGATCGAGCAGCTCCCGCCGTCGTTCGGGGCTTTGGTATCGTGCGCTGAGGAACGGCCCTTTGGACGCGATTTCATCGGCGAACTCGCCGACTGTGATGATACGATCACCAATCTTTGCGAGAGTTTGACCGGCTTGTTCTTCCGTCAGGCCGTGATGACCGCCCTGTGACGGAGCTTCGACGGGAGGTGTTTCGGTCGAGCGTTCGCCAGAAGAACAGGCAAGCCCGAACGAGCCGATCGCGGAAATCACGAGCGAAAGGACGAGACGTCGCCGCATATGCCGACCGACGGGTACCACGACTGCCCGGCGGGGTCCAGGCGAGTCGTGGTTCGAGACCCGTGGTGACAGAACGCGTTTTGCGTGTCTCCTTGGCGTGATATACAAGGAGGATGCGCACACCGCTTTCGGTTCGAATCGCCGGTATCGGACGATACCTTCCAGCCCGTATCGTCTCGACTCCTGAAATCGTGAGCTCCTGGAATCTGCCTGAAGATGATTGGGTTTCCCGTACTGGCGTGCGAGAACGCCGTTATGCCGATCGTCGAGGAGGCGAGACCGCGAGCGTGATGGGCGCCTTTGCTGCGCGTGACGCCCTTGCAATGGCAGGGATTCCACTCGAATCGATCGACCTCATCGTGAACGCGTCGGGGACGGTGGAGCAATCGATCCCCGATGGGGGAGCGCTCCTCCAACGCGCTTTGGGGCTTGGAAAATCGGGTGTTCCGGCGATGAGCGTGCATGCCACCTGCATGTCGTTTCTGGCGGCGCTCGAGATGGTCGGGCCGATGATCGTCGCAGGGCGCTATCGAAGAGTCCTTGTCGTGAGCTCGGACATCGGCTCTGCGGGGCTCGATCCGAGTGATCCGGAATCAGCCATTTTGTTTGGAGACGGTGCGGCTGCCGCGATTCTCGTGCCCTCGGAGGAATCGTCGAGCGCGATCCTCTCGAGCCATTTCGAGACATACGGGATCGATTCTGGACTTGCGTGTGTGGAAGGGGGTGGCACGCGCAATCATCCGAACGACGAAGACGTCTCTCCGCGGCAAAACCTCTTTCACATGCGTGGTCCGGAGCTTTTGCGGCATGTGCTCGCCCGCGCCCGTCCGTTCTTGAGGAGGCTTTTCGAGGGGCTCGACCCGGAGGTGCTTTCGAACTCTCTCCTCGTTCCACATCAGCCAAGCATCGCTGGCATTCGAATGCTTCATTCGCTCGGCTTCGAAGAAGAGCGCGTGGTGACGACACTCGAGACGCTTGGCAATTGTGTGGCGGCATCGATCCCCATGACGCTTTACGAAGCGATCTCGAGTGGTCGTGCCCAGCGCGGTGGGACACTCATCTGTGTTGGAACAGGGGCGGGTGTTTCGCTTGGTGGTACAGTGCTCCGCTATTGATGGCTCCGTGATTGATGGATTTGAGCCATAGAAAGCGCGTGCGCGTTCTGTTGACTGGACCACGCGCGCCCGTCACGTTGGAGCTTGCTCGCGCGTTTCATCGAGAAGGACACGAGGTGTTCGTCGCAGATAGCCTCGGGCTGCATTTGCTTCGAGGCTCACGCGCAGTCCGGCGTTCTTATCGTGTCCCGGCGCCGCGGGTCGATCGAGATGCCAGCGCGTTCGCCGAGGCGATGGCGGATATCGTCCGTCGTGAATCGATCGATCTGATCGTGCCGACATGCGAGGAGATTTTTCATGTCGCTCGACGTCTCGATGTGATTGCGAAGCAGACCCGCGTCTTCGCGATGCCCATCGAGCGCCTCGCACCGCTTCATTCGAAATGGGAGTTTATTCGAAGGACGATGGCGGCTGGAGTTCGCGCGCCGGACACCGAGCTCGTCACGTGCCGTGAAGACGCCGAGCGTATCGTGCGCTCGCGCGGACCCTCCATCGTGCTAAAGCCGGTCTACTCGCGGTTCGCGACGCGTGTCCTCGTGGGTCCGCGTCATGTGCGTGAGCTGGATGGCATCGGTGCAATCAACGTCGAACAACCGTGGGTCGCTCAACGTTTGCTTCACGGCCATGCCTTTTGCACTTTTTCAATCGCGCACAAAGGGCGGCTCACGCTGCATTCGGCGTACTCGATGGGGGTTCAGGCGGGGAAGGGGGCGGCGATTCTTTTCCGTCCGCTCGCGGCCCCTCATGCCCAGCAGTGGGTCGAGGACTTCGTGGCGCGAGAAGAGTTCACGGGGCAAGTGGCCTTTGATTTCATCGATGTTTCCGGAGACGCACTCTATGCCATCGAGTGCAATCCTCGCGCGACGAGTGGCGCGCATCTTTTTCGTGATGATCCGCGCCTGGTTCGTGCGTACCTCGACGAGAGCGCCGAGTTGGCGTTGCCCGAAGCGTCACGTTCGGCGATGCTTTCATTCCCTCTGCTCGTCTACGGTTGGCGTCAACTCGCGCTTCGAGAGTTCGCCACGACGTGGCTCACCAGTCGTGATGTCGCATTCGATATGAAAGACCCCATCCCTGCGATGACTCAGGCCGGAACGGCGTTCGAGCTCGTGAAGCGCGCGATTCAGCGGGGGATTTCTCCCCTCGCGGCTTCGACCATCGATATCGAATGGAATGGACCCCATGATCCAGGAGGCATGCCGTGAGTGTGCTCGTGACCGGAGCGACTGGCCTTCTGGGCGGCGCCGTCGTGCGTGAGTTGGTGAGTCGCGGCCATGATGTCGTGGCGAGCGGTCGCGATTCGAATCGCGGATTGGCTCTCTCGCGCGAAACGGGCGCGCGCTTCGTGCCGGCGGATCTTCGAGTGTTGCGAGACGTCGAACGCGTCGTCGATGGAGTCTCGGCGATCGTGCATTCGGCCGCGCTGTCGGCGCCGTGGGGACCACCTCGCGAGTTCGATCTCGCAAATATTCGTGCGACGGAATACTTGATCGACGCCGCAGAGCGACGGCGCATCCGGCGTTTCGTTCATGTGTCGACACCCGCGGTCTATTTTGACTTTCACGATCATCTCGAGGTGAAAGAAGATCACCCGCTTCCGCCGCCGGTCAATGATTACGTGCGCACGAAGCTCGAGGCCGAACGGCTCGTCGAACGCGCATCTCGTCGAGGGCTTCGCACCACGATCATTCGACCTCGAGGCATCTTTGGCCCTGGCGACACGAGCCTCTTGCCGCGGGTCATCGATGCGCTCGAACGGCGGACGTTTCCGGTGATCGGCGACGGGACGAACCTCGTCGACTTGAGTTACGTAGACGATGCGGCGCTCGCCATCGGGCTTGCGCTCGAATCGGAGAGTGCAGTGGGGGGCACATATCACATCACGAGTGGAGAGCCGCTTCCCCTTCTGACGCTGGTCACGATGCTCGCCGAGGGGCTCGGTCTTCCGCCACCTCGCGCCCGCGTTTCATATCGAAAAGCGTTGGCCTTCGCGTGCATGTTGGAGCTCGCGCACAAATATTTGTTACGTGGCACCGAGCCCCGCTTCACGCGTTACACGATCGGCCTCATCGCGACATCGATGACCCTCGATTTGACGGCGGCCAAGCGTGGGCTCGGATACGAGCCGCGTGTCGGCGTGCGTGAGGGCATCGCGCGGTTCGTCTCGTTTCGAAAGAACCAAGGAAGTATTCGATGATGGAACGAGGCCACTCGAAGCTCGAGCTCCTGTCGACTGGATTTACGACACAGCCGGAACATCTCGTATTGCGAACACCGACGCTCGCACGCATGCGTTTCCCGGCGCTCGTCGCGTTGCTCATGCACGAGAAGCATGGGCCGATATTGTACGATACCGGATATTCCCCACGTTTTTACGAGGCGACACGGCCTTTCCCGGAGCGGCTCTATGCGTGGGCCACGCCCGTCCGACCCGACCCGACGCGCAGCGCGGTGGCGCAGCTCGAGCGGCGGGGGATTCGAAAAAAAGATGTGGAATGGATTTTCGTCTCGCATTTCCATGCGGATCACGTGGCCGGACTCGCCGATTTCCCTTCGGCCAAATACATTTATTTTCGTCATGCCCTCGAAGGGTTTTTGCCGTTGGGACGCTTTGCTGGGACGACAGCGGCATTTCTTCGAGGGCTATTGCCCTCAAATCTCGAAGAGCGTTCGCGCTGTCTCGACCTCGCACATGAGGCGGTACCCCTGCCGCCGGAGTGTATGCCATTCGTGTGCGGAGTCGATATCTTTGGAGATGGGGCCATGTTCGCGGTCGAGCTTCCGGGACATACCGACGGACAGCTCGGCCTCTTCGTGCGACGTGAAAATGGCTCACTCGATTTCTTGATTGGAGATGCGTGCTGGACGAGTCGTACGTTTCGCGAGCGACGTCTGCCGCACCCGGTGGCGAAACTGCTGTTTTCGAACTGGGATGCGTATGCCGATACCGTGGAGCGAATCGCCGATCTACATGAGCGTGTTCCTGACTTGCGCATTCTTCCATCGCATTGCGACGAGGTGCGGGCCCGTTATGTAGCGGACATCCCGTGAGCGAACGAGCCAGGCGATGGGCTACTCTAAAGCCACATGCAGCAGCGCGTGAACGGAGAGCGACTCCTTGTTTTCTTCGTCGTACTGGGATGTACCGAACCGGTCGCCCCTGCCATCGATGCATCGATGGAGGAGCCCTTCGCTCCCGTTGCGGCACCTCGATGGCCTTGCCCTGAAGGTTGGCGAACCGTTGGAGAAGGCGCTGATATCCGATGTGAGCCTTGGCCCGATGGGGCCTCTGCCTGTACCGGTCTCCTCGTGCGCTATCCAGGAGAAAGTGAATGTCATTCGGTAGGCGCTCCATGTCCGCTGGGTGATTTTCCAGAGACTCTGCCTTCCGATCGACCCATTCTGTTCGTTCGCGCGGACGCAACCGCTGGTGGCAATGGCACCCGCGCTGCACCCTTCGATTCGATTCGGCAAGCCCTCACCGTGGCTGCTCCGGGCACCGTGATCGCGCTCGGCAAAGGGCGTTACGAAGAGTCCATCGAACTCGGAAGAGACCTTACGATCGTAGGCGCATGCACCGCAGAGACTGTATTGACGCATGGCCTGAGCGAACCTGCGGGGCTCGGTGTCGTCCGCATTGTCGGAGCCAGTGCGGGTATCGAAAACGTCCGCATCGTTGGAAATCGGCGACATGGAATCCACCTGAGCGGAGTGGGCACATCGATTCGTCTCGCTGGTGTCGTCATCGAGGATTCATCCATGCTCGGCATCGACGCAAGGAGCGGGGCGCGGGTGACGGGTCATGACGTCGTGGTGCGTGGAACGCGACCGTCGGACACCTCGGGCAGCCCTGGGCGGACATGGGGCCATGGAATCTTCGTCAGCAACGATGCACATGTCGAGCTGAGTCGCGTGATGTTGGAGAACAACCACAACATCGCGGCCTTCGCCGTATATGGCAGTCACCTCACGTTGACGAGCGCCGTCATCAGGACCACGCAACCAGGTCCTGATGGAAAATGGGGGCGCGGAGTGGGAGGAGAAATCGATGCTCAAATCACGCTCCGCGAAGTCGTGGTGGAAGACAACCATGATTGTGCCGTGGTGATCGCGACGGGATCGACCCTCTCCATTGCCGATGCTGTGTTGCGTCGCACGTTGCCGAGCCCGGGGCGCCCCATCGGTTGTGGCCTCTCGGTAGGTGAAGCGACCGCATCGGTCGAACGAACGCTCTTCGAACACAATCATGAATACGCGATCATGGTGCGTCTGCCCGGCTCGGTTCTCGATCTGCGTGATTCACGCGTCGCGCTCACAGAGGAAGTGGCAGAGAGCTCGGGCGTTGGCCTGGTCGCTCTTCAAGGCGCGATCGTGCATGCCTTGCGGACGCAATTCGTGGCGAACGTCAGTCATGGCATCCTCGTGCGCGAGGAAGGCACGAACGTCGAGCTCCATGACGTCGCGGTCCGCGGCACTCAAAGTGATTCGATCACAGGAAAGTGGGGACGCGGAATCGAGTTGAACACCGGCGCTCATGCGAGCGGCAGCCGCATCCTCCTCGAGGGCAATCGCGACTCGTCCTTGGTCGTTTCGGACGTCGGCTCCGAGGCCGTATTGAGAGACGTGTCGATTCGACGGACACTCGAACGTGCATGCGTGATCGATGCGTGTCCGGGGTTTGGTGTTGGCGTGGGCGCAGCTGCGATCTTTGGTGGGACCATCGACATCCAACACTTCCTCATCACCGAGAGCGCGCTCGCGGGCGCGCAGGTCGTGGAGGCATCCATGCGGCTCCGCGATGGGACCATCAGCAGGAGCGAGTTCGGCGTCAATCTTCAGTTGTCGGATGGATCGGATCCAATCCAATCCTGGAGCGGAGTTCGCATGGTCGATGTCGACTTGAATGTCACTCGCGATGTGCGCCCCGCTCCCGAATCATCGACCTTTTCTAGGTGATTTCAACGCAGGTCGTCATGAGGCCTTGGGATAGATCGCATAAGTCCCTGTGATCGAAGCCTTCGCGAGCACATGGCCCTTCGTTGCCTCGCGTACGTCCGCGAGCGTGAACGAACCTGCGTCGAGCGGCAGCTTCTCGACGTCGAGCGCGAGCACCGTGAACGTGTAGATGTGGAGGCGCTCATCGTTCCATGGCGGGCAGGGGCCGTCGTAGCCGTGGTAGTCGCCCTTCATCGCCGCATCGTTCGCGAACCAACCGGTGTAGTCGTTCAAGCCCTGACGCGATCCGAAAACGCCTGCCGCGCTCTTGCCGCGCGCGATCACACCACGGCTCAGCGCGCCTTCTTCGAGCTCGCGCACGTTCGCTGGGAGGTCGACGAGCACCAGATGCGTGAACTCCACACGTGGCAGATCGAAAGGCACCGTGCGCCCCTCTTGGTTCACATCGTCGCCGCGGCTCGGCACCTCGCTATCGGTGCACAGCACGGCGAACGAGCGCGTGCCCTCGGGCGCTCCGCTCCACGCGAGATGCGGGCTCAGGTTCTCGCTGAGCTCGGCGTATGTCTCCGGATGGAAACGGCCAAACGCGTTCTTTTCGGGGATCGCCGCGCCATCGGCGAAGCTGTCGCTGCGGAGCTCCATGAGTGTCTCGTCCTTTCCTGGGATTGTGAGCGACATGCATCGCATGGACGTGGTCCCTGCTGCAACCCGTCCGATTTCATCTTCGCGACCGTGCGTTCGGAATTCGATAATCGCATCGGTGCCGTCGTGACCCGAATCGGAGGCGTCGGCATCGGGCGCGAGGCCCTCGTTTTCTGAATCGGAGCCGCCGATGGCTGAAATGCCGCCGTGTTCTTTCCAGCTGCTTCGAGTGCGATTTCGCAATAAGAACCCACATGAGCCATCGATACGATTTCTTCTTCCTATTGCTTGTCGCGTTCCCGGTTGCTGTTGGATGTGCATCCCCCTCCCAGTCGGAATCGGCTCCCCCACCGGGGTTGCCCTTTCAGCCACTCCCCAGCCCAGAGCTCATTCCGCAGCCGGAGCCCATCTCCAACCAGAATGTGGCGTCTCCCGCCATCGACTCGATCGATCCTGCACCGCTGAACCCAGCCGAAGAGCGGGTCGTGCATGGCAACTACCACGCGCCCACCGATGCCGATGACGCGTCGGGAAGTGGCAGGTTCGATGCGCGTGTCGTCGTGCGGATGATTCAGACACGACGAGCGGCGATTCGCACTTGTTATGAGCGTGAGCTGCGGAGCGATCCGACGCTCCACGGATCGATTCGAATCTCGCTCACCATCCAGGAGAGCGGCGCGGTGGAGGATGTTCGCGCGATTGAGAACTCGATGGGCAACGCGGAGGTCGCGTCATGCATCACCAATATGATCCAGCGGTTCCGCTTCACTCCGGGCCCCGACGGGGGCAGCGTGACATACCAGTTCCCGTTCGCCTTCGAACCTGCGGAGGAGTGAACGGCACGGGGTAGATGGACTTCCGACTCCTACGTCAGTCCCAAACGATCTCTGCGAGGCCCGTCTCAGTAAGTACGGCGTCCTTGGTGATGAGCTTCGCCCCAATCGATCGCGCCGCCGCAAGGACGAGTCGGTTGAATGGATCTCGAACCACGG
This sequence comes from uncultured Sandaracinus sp., assembly GCA_964481145.1. Classification (GTDB taxonomy): domain Bacteria; phylum Myxococcota_A; class Polyangia; order Polyangiales; family Sandaracinaceae; genus Sandaracinus. The sequence continues at coordinate 6,864 of CAYZTA010000089.1, read as the reverse complement.
CGAGCGCGCTGTACTCATCGAGCTGTTGCAGGTCGAGAGGCAGGAACCATCTCGGTGCACGCCCTGCGCTTCGCGCCTGAGCGAAGTGACGCCAGTGAGTCGACGATGCGTGCACCGTCGAGCGGCACGGCGGAGGTGTCGGGTGAAGCGCTCATCAGGGATTTCGGGACCAGGAGGCAACGTCCGCCCTTGACTACAACAGGACGTCCGAATTGCTGAAACGGTAGGCGAAGTCGGAGCGATCATACGAGGCGGGGTTCGATGATGGCAATGGGGCGTGGAATCCAAGCGCCACTCTTCTTGTCGGGAGCCTCCGCCCAGGAGCTGGGCGATCTCTTCGGGCGGCCTTTGAGTGGCCGACAGACCGCTCGTTCGGCTCTTGGCCTCGTCGACTGCTCGGAATCGGCGTCGACCGCGATGACCTCGGCGCGGGATTGCCAAAGAGTTTCGATGAGCGCGCGCCGAAGCGACCAATTCCGGCCACCAGTACGTTCTTCGCCTTCATGAGCCCTCGTTTACCCGATCATCACGCACTCGGACGCCAGTTGAACCGGCGCGCGCCTCACGGACGCCATTGCGAGCGTGACGGCCAACGGCCGATACGACCGATGAACATCGCGCTCATGATTCCGAGGCCGTCGATCTGCGTGAGCACCGCGATCACGACCTCGCCAAAGGAGGAATCTTCAAGTGATTCCGTGGCTCGCAGTGTTCGCAGAGCGGCAGCCCCAGCTGCTACGGCTCTTCTGTCGCGAACACATCAATCATGAAGGCAGCCGCGAGATGCGGGCGCGCATGCGGGCGTGCTTGCTTCGTATGCGAGTGCTCCCGTGGTGGACTCGTGCTCATCGACGAGCGTACTGGGGCCTGTGCTACCGCGGTTCCCAATGGCGAGACATCGAGACCCATGAAGCGTCTTTGCGACGTGAGCCGTCCTTCGCGAGCCGCAGAGATCGCATCGCTTTGAGATCGAGCTCGAACAGGATCCCGTTTCCTTCGATTACGAGTGGAGCAGTGTCCCCGCGGAGATGAACCTTTGTGGGCCCTCGAATGTTGACAAACCAGCTTCGATCGATCACAGCGCCGCCGTCCGCAAGAAGAGCCACCTCGTGGTCGTCGACCGTTTCGATGATGTTCCCTGGATGGTCGAGCACGGCGCGGTTGATTGCGTCTCCAGGGATGAGCGCGTGGGCACATCGGCGCGCACGCTCCACGGCTTCTCGTAGCTGAAACGAGCTGGCGTAGAGTCCGCGAGCGTCGTACGCGTCCATGGCGGGGTAGAATTCGCTTCCGAGATCACGCATGCGCACGAGGCCGATGCACAGCCGCGCGGTATCGTTCGATTGGAGTAGCTCTTTGAGACACGTCGAGACGTATTCGCACCAGGGATCTTGCACCCGCATCATCGCGAGTTTGAGCGCATCGAGAGCCGCTTGTTCGAGTTCTTTCATCGGAACCGTTCGGTCAAAAGAGTCGAGTGGAGGCGCATGTTCACTCGCGAGACGTCGGGCGCGACATCAATCGCTCGATCATCCCCGCGGGCGAGAGGCGGCCATCGATGGCGTCGGCCAGGGATTCGATGATCGGCACGGCGATGCCGCGCCGCAACGCATGGCGCTGAATGTTGCGCGCGATGCTGACACCTTCGATATACGCTTTGGTGGTGCGTCCGGCCTCTTCGAGAGAGAGGCCGCGGCCGAGCGCGTGGCCGAGCTCGAGTTCGGGTCGAGAGTCGCCCGCGATCGCAGAGATGAGGTCGCCGTATCCTGCGAGCCCAGAAAACGTGCGCTCGCTCCCGCCGAGTGAAACTCCGATGCGCGCGGTCTCCACCATGCCGCGTGTGGCGAGAATCGCGAGCGCTGCCGAGTTGAGCTTCATCTCGTTGGCGTAGCCCACAGCGAGCGCCAGAAGGCCCACGAGGGCAGCGCTCACTTCGACGCCGATGATGTCATCGCTCCGATAAAGTCGGAGATGAGGGCTCGCAATCGCTTCCATGACGGCGTCTCGCACTTCGGGAAAGCCTGTCCCGATGACGCCCCCTCCCGGGATTCTCTCCGCGAGCGCCGTGGCCGAGAGGGGACCCGCCAAGCATCCGACGCGTCGCACCGGCGTGAGCTCGCGAAGCACATGGCTGACGGTGTGAAGTTCAGGACCCACCAAGCCTCGGCTCACATGGACGAGCAAGTGTCGTCCATCGAGATGGCGACCGAGCTCTTTGGCGATGTTCGCGACATGCATCGATGGAACCGCGACGAAAATGAGCTCGCATGTGCCGAGCTCCGAAAGGTCACGTGCTCGTTCGATGGCCTCGCCGCCTGCGCCGCGACGACTGAAGAGGACCGCCTTGCGTCCATTGTTCGTGATTGCGCGTGCGAGCCCGAGCCCGAAAGCGCCTCCTCCGATGACTCCGATCGGTGTGGTCATGAACGCTTCCTCCTCAGGTGCCGAGACGCGCAATTTCGCGCGCCGCATTGAGCTCCGATTCGCCCGCGATGCGTTCGGCATACTGGACGAGACGGTTTTGGTAGTAGAGCAACATGCTCGGGTCTTCTGCGGTGATCCGATCGTCGTGTTCGATGACGATGGTGCGTTTGTGATAACCGTTCCAAGCCGCGAACACGCGATCGAGGATCACGTCGGGCGTGCCTTGCTTCGCGAGCGCACTCAGGTGCACCGCGCCTTGCGCTTCGAGCGAGACGAGCCGATCGCGCATGATGCCGACTTCCTTTGCGAGCTCCTCTCGACGCATCGTGATTTCACCACGATGGCGCAATCGGCCGAAGAGATCGACGCCCGGTGTCGCCATCACCAGCCTCCGAAAGAGTGCATGCGCCACGATTTGCGTGGACATGAGCACGGTCTCGCGTTCATACCGCTGCGCCAGTGTTTGACCCATCTCGCGGGTGTATTCGGCGTCGCGTTGCGGTTCGATGGTCGGCACGCCACGGAACATGACGTAGCTGCCAGGATCGATCACGCGTCCGTCGGGTGTCAGCGACCCACCGTGATCATCGACGGGGTTGCCGAATGCATCGATGGGCGCACCGAAACGAATCACACACGCGCTTTCCATCTGCGAGATGCGCCGGAAGAACGCGAGCCATCGGTCGAGCTGCGAGAACTCGTCATCTTCGATGATGTATCGAGCTTTGCCCGATTCTTTGAGCCAGTCCTCGACGAGCGTTTCGGCTTCGAGCACCAGGCCATAGTTGATCGTCGTCGGCACGAAGAAAATTGGCCGCGCGATGCCGCGCGCACGGTTGCGTGCGAAGGCTTCGATCGCCGTGCCTGCCAAGCCGAGCTTGAGCTTTCGTTCGACGAGGCCCGAGCGGCTTCGTGTGCCGCCGGGGAAAAAGAGCGAGTGATATCCGCGCTCGATCATCACGCACGAATAGGCCTTCAGCACGTCCTTGTAGAGCGCCGCGCGGATTCGGCGATCGACGCGGTAAGCCCCGAGGTTGTGCATGAAGAAGCTGATGATCGGATTGGTGAACAAGTTTCGGCCAGCCCCGTACACGACGGGGGGGAGCCCTTCGCGCATGAGCGCGTATCCGAGCGCGATCGAGTCGAGGTTGGACGAGTGCGTCGGAACGAACACGAGCGTCCCTTGGGTGGCGAGCCTTCGCAGATGTTCGATCTCGCCTTCGGTGCGCAGCATCTCGTCGATCGCATGACGTCCTTGGCCGATCGTGACGATGTCTTGCGGCAAGGCCGAGGGCTTCATCACGCTCGTCAGGAGCGTAGGCACCGCACGGGTCGCAAAGCGGTAGACGCGCGGATCGAAATTGCCCGCGATGTCCCACGCCATTCGTTCGCAAATCGCGCGGAGGCTGTCTGTCTTCTCCTGCTCGCTCATCCGGCCGACCCGGCGCATGATGCCGCGCCAGAATCCGAGCGAGTCGCGCGCTTCGTCGTCTCTCTGTGATTCGAGGCGCTTGACCTCTTCGTGTGCGACTTCGTTCAGCACGTACTCGAGTGGGCGCGACTCGTGAACGAGGCGCTCCACCGAGCGACGGGTGACCTCACGAATGATGTCGTCGCGCTCGCTGTTGAACCAAAAGATCGCTGGATCGTCGGCCGCCGGCACGTAAGGCGAAAGCCGCGGAAGGCGGACCGGCCGGGTCAGAAGATGTTTCACCGCTCGCACAGGGCTACGGGCCACGATCGTTGTCCCTTCCTTCGTCAGCGTGCCCGGGTAAGGGCACGCGGCGCGTATGATACGCGATGGCGCGAAGAGGTCGACAAGGAAGAGGGAGGCCATAGAAGGAGTATGAGAAAGGCCGGCACTGCTCGAAGCGGACGACCTCGTTCGGCGCGCAAACAACTGGCATGCGGCGCTTCATGCAGCAGCCCTCTGGCTATCCCGATGTCAACGCCTTCGTGTTCGTCTGGCGGTCTTGGGAGTGGGGCCCGAGCTTGGCTTCGATGTCGAATGCTTCGCGCGCATCGGCGCCTCGAGTGCCGCGACGTCGGCGCGATCTTGCGGGCGATCGAAGTGAAGCTTCTCCTGGATGAGATGTTCGCGCCCGAGGTAGTGAGCAGGTACGACCCCAAAGACCGCATCTTTCCGCCCCATCCATGCTTGACGAAAAGTGATCGTTGCAAATCCAGACAGGATATCCACCCTCACCGGGGCCACTCCAAGCTGGATGATGACGTTCGGATCCAGCAATGCGTCCACCGTCACGTAGCTTGGCGGAGGGCCGCCAAAGAACGCCTTCAGCGCGGTGATCACACGACACGCATTCGGCCGTGTGGCGTCGATGAAGAGGTCGAGATCCTTCGTGGCACGAGGGCGCGCATGGAGCGCAAGGGCGTGGGCGCCGCCGATCAGGTATCTAACCTTGGCGTCGTTGAACGAGGCGAGCAGTTCTTCGAAGTCTTGGAACACGCTGAATACCCTTCGCGCGTAGCGCGCTCTCCAGGCAGGCATCGACGGCGACGACCCGTTCCTCGGGCGTCAGCTCTTCCCACCAGAAGCGAGCGTCCTCCTCTGCCGCCCGCTGTACTGGCACGATCGCGACCTCCCACTGTCTCCCTCTCGCGTCTCGAATAGACTGACGTCGGATAGCCTGGCTCACGCCGGCAATCGTAAACGCGCGATGCGATCACTTCAACCGCGGAGATCCGAACGGGCGTTTGCGTGCGTCATAGGCGATGAGGACAACGGCACGCTCGTGAGCGTCGCCACATCGTCTTGGTACGTGCTGTGATGCCGGTGGGGCAGCATCCAGTGGTGCTCTTGGTCATGCCGACGGGCGCGTCATCATTGCAGTTCGACGTGACGATTCGATTGTCACGCTTCGGCTTCGAGGGCTTCATGAACTTTGTGTCATGAACGATCACGAGCGTGCCGTGCCACGCCTCGAAGCGTTCTTGAACGAGCTCGACTAACTCGAATTCGACCCGACGGATCTCGCGTTTGCTCGCGCGTACGTCGCCTACTACCCTGCGCTCTGAAGCCATCTCGAGCTCGCTCGGCAGAATCGCTCACTCGCGGCGTCCGAGCGCGACGCGATCGATGGTGCACTCGAGCATTTTGCGGGCGATAAGCCGCCGCCCTTGTGAGGTCTCTTCGATGGGGCCTTCTTTGCCACGCTCATCACTCGCCTGGTACTCGATCGCGCGGCCGAGCTCGCCGCCGGTTCCGAGGTGCAGGAGATCCCGATGTACGGCGCAATCCGCGCACTCACGATCGAATCAGGGCGCCTTGTTGGTAGTGGCGCGCAGGCAGCATCGAGCGTGGACGAAGCCGGACGCGAGCTCTGGGCGTGGCTCACGAGCTTTTTCACAGGGCACTGATCGCGTTCTCGTTTCGTAGGCCGAGCGGACCGACGAGCAGGAGCTTCCGCATGGGCGAGAAGCCATGCGAGCGGAACCGAGACACGCGCCGCGCGCGGGCGCCGTTGTCGAGCTGACGGACACGCCTGGATTGCTCGTCGACGGCAACGCGGATCCGAACGCGGAGGACTGAACACGATTGAATCCTCGTCGTGCGTATGAGCTCTTCACGTGACCTGCTTCGAGCGGGTGTTTCGCTCATCGTGCCCGGGTAAGGGCACGCGGCGCGTATGATACGCGATGGCGCGAAGAGGTCGACAAGGAAGAGGGAGATCGAGCCGCTGCTGAGTCGTGTTACGAGGAAACCCTACGAATTGAGCACGCTCCGGCCCTGCTGCTTTCAGCGTGTAGTCATTGCTCTGTGCGATGGTTCCAGAGCGCCTCTGCATTGAGTTGCTCGATTCGTGTGAGCAACGCATTTTCAACAGCATCGATATCGGCCGGTGTACGGATTGCGTAAGCCACTCCAATCACCTGTGTATTGATGCGGAATAGATATTGACGAAAACGATCGCCTTGGGGAGTGACGAATATTTTGCATGAACGATTGTCACCCACTCTCGGCGCTTGGCATTCACGTTCAACGGAGGCATCGGTCAGCGATTCGGGGTCCACAGGCCTGCTTGGTACATTGAGAACAGTACATCCGCGTGTTCGTCTCCACGCGCGCTGTACGAGATGCTCGCGAGCATTGGCGTTTCTTCATTGTTCGCGACAAAGGAATATTCGAGATATTCGCCTCCTGAAGACTGCCATTTTTGCCAATATTCATTTCCGTCATGAGCTGAGCTGATATCTGTGATTCTGAACGCCCGAGTCATATCCGCATCGGTGACCGGCAGCTCGGTAGGCGTGCTGGAGTAGCCCGTCCATAGAGCGGCACTGAATGTCACCATGAAGATCGAAGCGATGAAAACAATGGGTCCGAAGCGATTCGCTGCAGGCACTTTGATGTTGCGGACCAAGTGCTTAGTACAGCTCCCCACTGAAGAGTGATCGGTTTCTTGTTTGATCCTGGGATCG
>CAYZTA010000088.1:0-19364 GCA_964481145.1 uncultured Sandaracinus sp. | reverse complement strand
GTCGAAAGACGTACACCGCGCCGCTATTGCTCGCGGAGTTATCGGCCTGGTCGCCATTCACGCCAGTGGTCGACGAGTCTTCATAGGACGCGCCCACGGCCAAGAGGTCACCGGAGAGAGAGACCGACCTGCCGAACAGGTCGTCCGCGCCAGTGTTGGAGGCCTTGAGGTACGCCTCGAACGTGCGGCCCTCGGCCGCGCAGCGGCCAGCGCTGCACCCAAGAAGACACGGCGTGTCGGTGGGCGTGTACGTGCACGTCCCGCCCGTGCACGCGCCCGTCGATGCATACGTTCGAAGCGTGTTCGCATCCACGCACGTCGCCGCTGGCGGTCGGTTGCAGGCGGTGTCGATGGGTGTGTAGTTGCACGCGCCCGCCATGCACATCCCGGTCGATGCGTAGGTCCGCGTCGTCGATGCATTCGCGCACGTTGCGACAGGCGGCGCGTTGCACGCGGTGTCGGTGGGCGTGTAGTTGCAGCTTCCGGCTGCACACGTGCCACTCGATGCGAAGGTGCGCCTGATCGACGTGCTCGCGCACGTCGGCTCAGGTGGCCTATTGCACGTCACGCCCGCGCACGCATCGCACGAGGGACAGTTCGCACAGGCGATATCGCGCGGGGCGTAGTTGCAATCTCCGGCCGTGCATTCGCCCACCGCGTCGAAGACGCGGAGGGTGCTCGAGTCGATGCAGGTTTGCTCGGGTGGACTATCGCAAGTCCGTGCAGTGCTGGTGCAGCCCATGGTCGCGCTGCACGTACCTGCGAGACAGAGGTCGGGGGGTGTGCATGAGAGACCTGGGCTGCGATCGAGACACGGGTCTTCGTCGAACTGGCCGCATTCGTGAAACGAAGTGCCCGAGCACTCGTTGACGGTGCATTCGTCGGTGCACGACTCGTTCGAACGGCACGCTCCGGCTTGGCAGCTCGCGCCCGTGGCGCAGCTCACGGCTGGGCCCCATTCGGTGCAGCCGTCGTCGTTCAAGTCACCGCACGTGACGACGGCGCTGCCGCGGCATTCGGTCGTGCCGCTCGTGCATTGATCGCGACATTCCCCCGCAGTGCACATGCCGGCATGGCACGATTGGCCTTCGCCACATACCGTTCTCGTGCTCCATTCGCGACACGGGTCTTCGTCGAAGTCGCCGCAGAGCTGATAGCCGCTCGGACCATCGCAGCGCTGCTCGCCATCCGCGCACTCATCGATGCATTGCGCGCGGCATTGACCGAACGAGCAGTAAGGCGCGTCGGTTGGGCATGGGAACGGTTCGCTCCACACCATGCAGTTGTCAGAGTCGCGCTGCTCGCAACGCGCGACCGCGTCCCCAAAGCACTGCGTCTCGCCCGCCGTACACCACGCGCCACACGGCACGCGGAAAAGCCGAATCGTGAGCGGTGTGCTCTCGCCGCGCACCGGGACCACGGTCCCGCGACCCGTCGCGATCGCATCATCGGCGCCACGCAAGCCGCGGACGTAAAGGCGCATCTCTTGGCCGGCCCACGCATCGGGCACCCAGATCTCCAGCGTGTGTTGCGCCGGCAATCGCGCATCACGCTCGTCCTCCCCATCGATGCCGCCCCGCAGCTCCATGAGGCCGATGTTCCACTCGTCCTCGTATTCAAGGGTGAGCTCGATGCGCGTTGGAACCTGCGCGCAGCCGAGGATGAAAAAGGCCGTGAGTGATGGAACCAAGAAGCGGGCTGACATGAAACCTCGAGGCGAGGATTACCTCAACCACGCAACCTTGTCACATCGCTGACATCGTGATCTCACAGGAGGCAGAATAAAAGTGTCACCTTTTTCCCAAAGGTGACACTTTGCTCACGGATGGAGCACGCATCCACCCGTGATCTCACCGACCCACTTGGCGCGCGCGGCTTTTCGATATTCCTCGAGCGAAAATCGATGCGAGACATGTGGGCGGATCTTGCCGGCCTCGGCCCAGGCAAGAATTTGTGAAAGACGCGGGCCACGAGTGCTCGGGGCGTGCGCGGTCGAGATCGCGGTGGGACAGCCCAGGACATCCAAGCCCTTCATCATGATGAGATGCGTGGGCAACACATTCGCGTTGGGCGCTCCGCGTTGGCCTTTGCCCTTGGCGACAAAGGGGGTCGAGGCCCAACCCACGATGAGAAAGCGAGCGCCGAACGCGACGCATCTCATGCTCTCGATCGAGATGTCTCCTCCTACCCCGTCATAAACGACGTCCACCCCACGTCCGCCACTCAGCGCTTTGACCTCGTCGCGAAATGCGCTCTCCGATGTGACCTTCACGACGTGATCCGCGCCCTCGGCCTTCACGTGGGCGAGCTTCGCCTCGCTTCGACCCGTCGCGATCACTGTCGCGCCCACCAGCTTGGCGACGTGCACCGCCGCGAGGCCCGTGGCGCCCGACGCGCCGTGAATCAGCACCGTTTCACCCGCGCGCAGACGTCCTCTCGTGATGAGGCAGTGATAGGCCGTCTCGTAGTTGCCGAGGAGATTGCACGCTTGATCGAACGATAGCCCTTCGGGGATCGCGATCGCCGCTTCTTGCGGCAGGGCGACGTACGAAGCCCAGCCGCCCCATCGCTGATAGGCGCCCAGCGATCTCGGCCCCGCCAAGAACGGATCGACGAGCACGCCCGCGCCGATCTCGACTCGAGAGACCTCCGCGCCTCTCCACACCACCACGCCCGCGCACTCCATCCCCGGCGTATAGGGAGGCTTGGGTATGTGTTGGTACTGACCGCTCATCATCAAAAGGTCGACCCAGCCGACCGACGCGCTCTCGACCGCGATCACGACATCGCGCGGCGAGAGCTCGTTCACGTCGGGCGGCTCCATCGACGCGATGGAGGTGTGATGCTCGAGCGCATCGATCGGGGTCTCGCCGAACGCCGAAACGACGACCTTCCGCCCCGCCCTCATGCGCCGCGGTCGCCTCGCACATCGAGTTGCACATGCCAGCTCTCTCCCTGATGAGAGATCGCTTCGAGATCGAGCGTGCCCACGGCCGTGACCGACGCGCGCAGCCGCACCGGCACCAACTCCCCCGATGTTCGCCCTTCGCTCGTCAGTGTCGCTTCGATGCGCGGCAGCTCCTCGAGCTCGCCTTGCCACCGCTCGATGAGCGTGCCGGGCTCATCGTCGCGCCGCACGCTCGAGCCGAAGAAGCGGAACGAGACCGGCTCACCGACCACGAGCGCGAGCTCTTGCGGGGCCGCCGGCGCTTCGGTGCCTTCTTCCATACCGAAGGGCGCCACACAGAGCGCGCTCACCGGCGGCTCCATGCCCGGCACGGCGGGCATCGCCGCCTCGATGCCGACGTAATAGCTCTTTGCCGTGCCGCCGCGGATGCGCACGCCGCGCCCACGGCGCACATACGCGTAATACGCCGCGCCGCGCGCCACCGCGAGATCGAGATCGGCGCCTTCGAGGACACGCGCCGCCGGCGCGCCGTCCTGCTCGAGCCACGTGTTGAGCACCTCGATCACACGCGACGCGATCACAGGCGACTTGAGCACGCCGCCGTTGAAGAGCACCGCCGTCGGGTGAAGGAAGGTCGCGCCTTTCGGCACCACACCGGCAAAGCCCTCGAGCGCCTCGGTCGCCGCGATTTGTTTGCCCAAAAAGGCCGCGAGATGTCGCGTCACAGCGGCGTCCTGCGCATAGGGCAAGCCCACTTGGCTGAGCGCACCGCGCGGACGCGCTTGCGGTCGCGCGCTCTGTGGCACGACCGGGAAGAAGCCCTCGACCAGCACCTTCGCGACTTCGTCGCGCGTGAGCTCGGTGCGGAGCGAGCCCCCGATCAGCTTGCTGCCGCGGCTCGGCACCACGATGGGCACGCTGTCTTTGGCACCCTCGCCCGCCGGCGAGAGCAGCTCTTCCTTGGCGCCACGGCACGCATGCGTCAGCGCCGTGAGCTGCCAATGATCGAGCGTATGCCCCTCGGCCTCGAGCTTCATGCGCACCACGTGCGCGAGCGCGAGGTCCATATTGTCGCCGCCGAGCAAGATATGATCGCCCACCGCCACGCGATGGAGCTCGAGTGAGCCCTCTCGCTCGAGCACGGCGATGAGTGAAAAGTCGGTGGTGCCGCCGCCGAGATCGACGACGAGGATCACGTCGCCCACCTTCACTTGTTCGCGCCATTGGCCGTGGGCGCGCTCGATCCACGAATAAAGCGCGCTTTGCGGCTCCTCGAGCAGCACCGCATCCCCGAGCCCCGCTTCGCGCGCAGCCTCCGCCGTCAGCTCACGCGCGCCCGGATCGAACGACGCCGGCACCGTGATGACCACGTCCTGCTCTTCGAGCGGCGCGTCCGGATGCCCCGCGTTCCATGCTTCGCGCAGATGCTCGAGGTACGCGACCGACGCGCGGAGCGGCGAAATCTTGGGCACATCATCCACGGGTGCGCTCGCGGGAAGAATCGCCGCGCGCCGATCCACCCCCGGATGACAAAGCCAACTCTTGGCGCTCGAGACCAATCGAATGGGTGTCTTGCTGCCGAGCACACGCGCGAGTTCGCCCACGCACAGAGGAGGCTGCCCATCCCAAGGAAGCGCAAAATCTCCCGGCGCGAGCTCTCCCGTGTGCGGCAAATAAAGAAACGAGGGCAGGAGCTTCTTCGATTCGACCTGCCCCGGCGCCACGGCTTGCGGCACCTCGAGCACATGCTGCGCGACTTCTTCACCCTCACTCAGATCGAGCTCGACATACGAAAGCGCCGAATGCGTGGTGCCGAGATCGATCCCAACTGCGTATTGTGCCCCTTGTTTCTCGCTCACAGCTCGACCTCCGCTGCCGTGATCACCCGCGCGTCGTGGCCTTCAGCCATCTTGGGCAATGTGATTTCCACGGCGCGCCACCCACGGTGCGTGAGCGTCCCCGTGAACGGTGGCTCGCCCGTCACATTGCCTGTCAGGCGAACCTCGCGCGCATCGAAGCCCTTTTCGAGACGGATCCGCGCCCCCTCGGCCTCGGCGCGGATCGGAGCGAGATTCACGTGTTCGCGCAGCGCCTTTCGACATCCTTCATGCACGACGCGCGCAGCCGCGCCGATTTGCGCATCGGCGTAGCTCGCCACGTCCTCTTCGATGAAATCGACGAAGCGACCTTCTCGCTGAAGGAGCGCCAAGAGCTGCAATGCCGCATCGGGCGAAGCCTCGCGCAACACGGGCACCGGCTTGGGTTCGACCTTCTTTTCGGGCTCGGGCGCCGGAGGCGGCAAGGCGAGCTTGCCTTCGCGCAGGCGCACGACCCCGGCTGCGAACTCCGGATCGAAGAGCGTCCGGAAATAGGCAACCCAGGCGAGGAGGAAAAAACGTGCGAAAAAACCAGGAGGCGTCGTCGTCTCGGTGGGCGGCATGGGGCGCTGACTTAGCATGAAGAAGACAATCGTCCGAATGTCTTACACGAACCTTCATTGCCGCCGCAGAATGTGCAAGTTCTTTGCGATCCCTCTTTTCGATGACCCCCCATCGGGCTCATGATGAAGACATGACGCACCGGGACGAGCTGTTGGCGCTCCAGGCGCGTGTGGAAGCGCAAGCGAGGGAAATCGACGAAGCCAACTCCGAGATTTCTCTCCTTCGCGCGGCCCACGCACAAAAGACACGGGAGGCAGAGACACTGCGCCGCGAGCTATCGGCTCGGAGCGGCGAAGGGTTCCCTCCCGACGGACCTTCCGTCTCCGACGACGCGATGCATGGGCATCGTTCGTTCGGGTTCGGAGCTGCACTGATGGGTGGCATCGCACTGACGAGTGCGATGATGATCCTCGCGGGCGGCCCTTGCGGCGCGCATCGCACCCAGATCCCACGGATGCCCACGGTCGAGTCCTTCGAACGCGTGGGGCACGTCGCGGTCGGGAGCGATCCGGCCATCGCGACTCCGGGTGAAGTGTGCACCGTGAGGCGTGAGCCGGCCTTCGTCGGCAGCGGCTTCGACTGCCGGGTCGAAGTGCGTTGCGGTGATCGAGCGCTGTACGGCACCACACCAGAGTCTGGGTACATGCGCTGTGGGGGTCGCCGTGTGATGCGCGATCGCCAGTTCACCTCGGTGGATGGAGATCCAAAACTGGAGCTCGATCTGCGGAGCGGGACGGTCATCGTCGAAGAGCAGCTGGGCCTCGGCACCCAGCGCGTGTTGATCGAGCTGGCCGAGACCGTCGATGGTGCTCGTTAGCGGAAACGAGCGTTTGCATGTGCGAGGGCCGTGTTCCTGACGCGGGACGCGGCCCTCGTGTGTGTGAGGCGTGAGCGCGGTCGTCGCGAAGGGCTAGCGGGCTCCCGCCGATTCCGAAATTAGAAGCGCACATCGTGTCGACAGGATTTTCGGGATCCCAATGCAGACTCCTCACCCTACGGGTAGAGTGCGCGCCCCATGCGCCTCTCCACCTTGCTCGGGCCGGATCTTCACCAGACGCTCACCCAAGAGCCCGACGCTCTGCGCGATGCGCTCGAAGAGTTCCACGAAGAAGACATCGCTGAGATCGCTGAAGATCTACCGCTCGATGACGTGATCGCGCTGATGCGCGCGCTTCCAGACGAGTTCGCGGCGGGCGTACTCGAACGCATTCCTGACGAACGCAGGATTCAGATCCTCGCCGCCCTCAAGCCCGAAGAGGCCGCGACCTTGCTCGTCGAGATGGAGCCCGACGATCGCGCAGACGTGATGCAGACGCTCGGGACGGGATTGCGCGATTCGCTTTTGCTCATCCTCGACAAGGTCGACCCCGACCTCGCCGAAGAGACACGCGAACTCGCGGCGTATCCAGAGGACACGGCCGGCGGCATCATGACGACCGCCTTCGTGGGCCTCGCCCCCGAGACGAAGATTTGGCAGGCGATCGAAGAGATTCGTCGTCTCGCCCGAGAAGAAGACATCGAGATCGTGTACTACGTCTATGTCCTCGCATACAGCGAGAAGCTCGTCGGCGTCGTCTCACTCCGCGATCTGATCCTCGGAGATCCAAGCCAAACGCTCGCCGACGTGATGCACGAAAATGTCGTGCGCGTCCGTGATACGGACCCGCAAGAGGATGTCGCACGCACGATCGCCAAATACGATCTGCAGGCCGTTCCCGTCATCGATGAACAAGGACGCATGCTCGGCGTCGTCACCGTCGACGACGTGGTCGACGTGGTGATCGAAGAAGCCACCGAAGACGCGCAGCGGATGGGCGCCGTCACCCCATTCGAAAATACGTATTTCAGAGCAAGCTTTTTCGCTTATTGGCGTAGCCGCGTGATCTGGCTCGTCGTGCTCTTCCTCGGCGGCTTTCTCACGGCCACCGTGATGCAAAGCTTCGAGGACGAGCTCGCACGCGCGCTCACCCTCGCGATCTTCATCCCGCTCATCATTTCGACCGGAGGCAACGCCGGCTCTCAGTCGGCCACGCTCGTCATCCGCGCATTGGCCGTCGACGAAGTGAGGCCGCGCGATTGGGCCAAAGTGGCGATTCGCGAGGCCGCCGTGGGCATCTGTCTTGGCGTCGTCGTCGGCGCGCTCGGGTTTGGACGCGCATTTTTCGCCGCGGAAATGGGTGATTCAGTGCCGCTCGCCCTCGTGGTATCGCTCAGCGTCATCGCGGTGGTCACGGTCGGAAGCCTGCTCGGGGCGCTCCTGCCACTCTTGATTCAGAGGGTGGGGCTCGACCCCGCGGTGAGCTCGACGCCGTTCATTGCGTCGCTGAGCGATGTCGTCGGGTTGCTCATCTATCTCTCGATCGCGCGCACGCTTCTCTGAGCTCCTTGCGCCTGCAGGAGCATGCTATGGGCCTTCGATGAACACAGCGCCATTTCCCGCATTTGGCACGTATGCCGATGGATTCGAGCCGGTGGCTCGGACGTTTGCATCACAGCTCGCGAGCGGCGCGGAGATCGGCGCGGCGGTCAGCATCTATCATCACGGCCAGAACGTCGTCGATCTCTGGGGCGGGAAGGCCGATCGCGAACGAGGAACACCCTTCGAACGCAACACGCGGATCGTGCTCTTTTCGATCACCAAAGGGCTCGTCTCGATGGCGCTCTCGCTCCTCGGGGATCGCGGCGCACTCGAATGGGATGCGCCCGTGGCGCAGTATTGGCCAGGATTCGCGCAAAACGGCAAGGGCGCGATCACGTTGCGGCAGCTCTTCAACCATCAAGCCGGGCTCTGCGCGCTGGATGAGCCTTTCACACTCGCAGAGTGCGCCGATCCACGGAACGCACCGCGTCTCGCCCTGGCGCTCGAAACGCAACGGCCACTTTGGGAGCCCGGAAAAGGACAGGGGTATCACGCGGTCACGTTCGGCATGTATGCGCGCGAGCTCTTCGAGCGAATCGCAAACGAATCGATCGGAAGTTTTCTCGCGCGCGAGCTCACGGGCCCGCTCTCGGCCGATGTCTCTCTTGGCACGCCAACCGAGTTCGATGCGCGAATCGCGCGTCTTTATCCGGCATCCGAACGCGACCGCCTCCTCGGCGTGACGCGGGCGATGGCCGCGCGGGCGCTCGGCCGCGAGGCCTCGATGACCGAAGCTCGCATCCTGCGCGCGAGCATGACGCCACGCTCACTGATCCGTCGGGCCTTCTTGAACCCGAGCGTCGGTAAGCTGCGCGTGCTCGCGTACGATCGGCCCGAGGTCTGGCGCGCTGAGCTCGCATGGGCTTGCGCCACGGGAAGCGCCGATGGGGTGGCGCGCGCGTATTTGCCGTTCGCTCAAGGCGGAGTGGCGATGGGGAAGCGATTTCTCCGAGAAGAGACGCTCGCGCCGCTCTACGAGCGCCAAGGATGGTCCGAGCGGGATGCGGTGCTTCAGAAATCACTCGGCTGGTCGCAAGGGTTCCTCAAAGAGGAAGGCGGGTTGTTTTCGCCCGAACCCACATCGTTCGGACACCCCGGGCTTGGAGGAGCGCTCGGATGGTGTGATCCCGTTCGAAAACTCACCATCGGGTACGTGATGAATCGGCTCGATTGGCGTGTTCGATCCCCCCGCGCGCTCGCCCTCTGCAAATCCCTCTATCGATGTGTGCCCGTGATGGAGTCTGCATCGCGATCGAGGTCCGTCGCTGGTTGAGCTCATAAGCCGTTCGGTATTTTCACGTTCGAAATTCCATCCGTGATCTCGTTTCGTACATTGTCGCGTGCTCGATCGAGTTGTTCGTGGGTCACCCCCAAGCGCTCGAGCAATGCCTCTGCCATCGCGAGCGCCACCTCGGCCTCGGCCGTGATGACGGTGTCGGCACCTGCCGCGCGCGCCGCGGCCGCTTCTTGCAAGAACGTCGAGCGCGCAATGACCCTGATTTTGGGGTTCAACTCGCGCGCGGCTCGAATGACCGCATCCGCAGGTGTTCCCGACGCCGCGAACACGAGCCCCTCCGCGGTCTTGACCCCCGCTTCCTCGAGCACTTCCAGTTGACTCGCGTCGCCGTAGAATGCGCGGATGCGCTCACGATGAAGTTCGCGCACCGTGTCGAGGTTCAGTTCGATGACGGTCGGCGTGATCCCATTGTCGCGCAGAACGCGACTGAGCGTCCGACCCACGGGTCCGAAGCCGACGACGATGGCATGTTGCTCACCCGTGGGCACGGTCGTCTCGGTCGCTGCGGGCTCATGCTCTCGCAAGCGCGCGAAGATGCGTGGGAGCAAGCGAAACGCCACTGGATTGAGGGCGATCGAGACGATCGAAACAGCGACCAACAACTGCATCGCTTCCCGCGGAAGAAGCCCTAAGCCTTCGCCGAGCACCGCAACGATGAACGAGAACTCGCCGATCTGAGCGAGCGCGAGGGACACCGTGAGCGCGACGCGTACCGGTCTTTTCAAGATGCGCACGACCGCATATGCCGCGATGGGCTTGCCGATCACGACGATCGCCAGCGTCGCCAACATCGGAAGGAAGCCCGTCATCAACGCCGCGGGATCGAAGAGCATGCCCACGGACACAAAGAAGAGAACGGCGAAGGCATCCCGCATCGGAAGCGCTTCGGAGGCGGCTCGTGTGCTGAACTCCGATTGCCCGACCACCATGCCGGCCAAGAACGCGCCCAAGGCCATCGATGCGCCGAACAGAAGCGCCGACCCCACGGCAATCCCAAGGGCGATGGCGAGCACCGCCAGAGTAAAAAGCTCGCGCGAACGCGTGAGGGCGACCCGAGTGAGAATCCACGGCATCGCCCGGTTGCCGACGATCATCGTGAACCCCACGAGGAGCACGAGCTTGACGATCGCAAGGCCGAGGGCCCACGCGATCTGTTGCCAGCTGCTCTGCCCTGCGCCGTCCGCAAACGCCGGCATCAACACGAGCACGACGACCGTGAACAAATCTTCGACGATGAGCCAACCCACCGCCACGTGACCAGATGGGGTGTGGAGTTCATCGTTTTCGGCGAGCACACGGGTGAGCACCACGGTGCTCGCGACCGAAATGGCGACACCAAACACGAGCCCAGAGCCGATCGACCACCCCAATACGACCGCGAGCAGAGTCCCAAGGCCTGTCGCCACGGCGATCTGCACGGCTGCGCCAGGCAACGCCACCGCACGGACCGCGATCAAATCTCGGGCACGGAAGTGGAGGCCGACACCGAACATCAGGAGCACCACACCGAGCTCGGCGAGCTGTTCGGCGATCTCACTGTGCGCGACGAAGCCAGGCGTAAAAGGACCTACGACGATGCCGGCCGCCAAATAGCCCACGATCGGCGCGAGCCCGAGGCTACGTGCAACGAGCCCCATGACCAGCGCTGCCACGAGCCCCCCGGTCAGCGTCAGGATGAGGTCCATCTGATGAGGCATGGTTCGAATGTAAACGCGGACGACGGCGCATCGCAGGCGAGGTATTGAAATCCAGGCGTACTCTCGTACGGCTCGCCGGGAAGTCGTCCCCAGGCTGTCATCGCCGTCTACGGCATGGTCTCGGAGGTCAAATCGCGCTCAGCGCTCGTTCCACTTCGGCACGCATGACCTTGATCGGCGCAGGGCGCTCGAACCACGCTTCGAATGCGAGCGCCCCTTGATGCACGAGCATGCCCACGCCGCTCATCGTGCGAATTCCGCGTTCCCGCGCGGCTTGGAGCACGGCTGTCATGGAGGGTCGATAGACGAGATCGATCACCGTGGCGCTCGGCGCAAGCGTAGAGAGCGGCACGCTCTTGACGAGCTCGCCCCCGCTCTTCGCATCGAGCGTCGCGCTGCTCGCTTGGATCAATAGATCGCACGCACCGAGCGATCCAAGAGCATCCAACGTCATCGCGCGGATGCCGCTTCCAACATCATGCGCGATGATTTGCGCTTGCTCGAGCCGCCGAGCCGCGATCGTCACGCTCTCCGCTCCCGCGCGGAGCATCGCGAACGCCGCGGCACGCGCCGCGCCGCCCGCACCGAGAATCACGACGTCTGCACCGCGCACCGCCACACCCTCCTCATCGAACGATCGCAAGAGGCCCCGCGCATCGGTGTTGGTGCCAACGAACCGCTCTCCCTTTCGATAGACCGTGTTGACGGCCCCGATGACCCGCGCATCCTCGTCGATCTCGTCGAGAAAGGGCTTGATCGTCTCTTTGTGTGGCAAGGTCACGTTGAATCCGAGCGCATCACGCGCTCGGAGTTCGTGGACCGTGTCGCCAAGCTTCTCGGGCAGGACATCCAACGCCACGTATTCCGCATCGAGCCCGAGCGCCGTAAACGCGGCCGTGTGCATGCGCGGAGAAAGCGAATGCGAGATCGGATGACCGAGCACCGCGAGCACGTGCGTCATTCGTCCCTCCCTCGTATCCGCTCCACCACCGCATCGAGCGCGCCCTCGTGCACACGAATCGTGAGACGATCGCCAGGCTTCGCGTCTTCGGCACGCAACAGCGCCTTCTTCGTCGGTTCGTGAATTGCGATCGAATAGCCGCGCGCCAAGATCCCAAGCGGTGAAAGCGCTTCGAGCTGTAACGCAAGGCGCCCGAGAGCATGTTTGCCTTGGACCTCGATCGCGCTTTCCATCGAGCGAACGAGTCTTCCTTCGAGCGCGCGGAGCGTCTCTCGATCGCGCATGAGCCGCGCTCGCGGTTCGTGCGCCGCCAGCCGGGCTCGCAGTCGGTCGAGCCCGCGATGTTCTTCTCCCATGCGGCGCGCCATCAAGCGCTCGAGCGCGGCATGAAGCGCCGAGAGCGATTGCCTCGGCGCCGCCAACCGACGGCGTGGATCACTGAGCTTGCGGACTGCCCGCTCGATACGAAGTCGCTCGCGCGCGATTTGCTGATCGAGCGCACGCGAAAGAGCGCGCTCCTTCGATTCGAGCTCGGCGCGCAATCGAGCGGCCTCTGGAACAGCGATTTCCGCTGCGTTCGAGGGAGTCGCGGCGCGCACATCCGCGACGAGATCGACCATCGTCACATCCACTTCATGGCCGACCCCGCTGACGATCGGCACGCTGCACGCAGCGACCGCACGCGCCACACGCTCATCGTCGAAGGCAGAAAGGTCTTCCGAAGCGCCTCCTCCTCGCGCGAGGATCACGACATCGAGCGCGGGCACGAGCTGCACCATCCGGAGCGCACGCAAAATCGAGAGAGGCGCTTCTGCGCCTTGCACTTGGCAATGCACGAGCACGATGCGCACTCCGAGCCGGCTCGTCGCAACTCGAACGATGTCGTGAATCGCAGCGCCATCCCGGCTCGTCACGACCCCGATCACTCGAGGGAATCTCGGCAAAATGCGCTTTTTTGTCGGGTCGAAGAGCCCATCTTTGGCGAGCGCGGCTTTGACGCGCAAAAGCTCCGCCGCGCGGTCGCCCTCGCCCGCTGGCAACGCCACGCGCGCAAGCAACTGAAACGATCCCCGCGGCTCGTAAAGCGTGAGCGAACATCGCAACCGCACGCGCACCCCGTTCTCGAGACGGGCCCGTGCACGCTGCACATCGCTCCGATACATGACCCCGCGCGCTTGAGTCGGGGATTCGGTATCGCAAAGCGTGAAGTACACGTGCCCGCTCGCGGGTCGAGACACATCGACGAGCTCACCTTCGACCCATACATCCGGGAACCGCTCTTCGAGCGAGAAGCGCGCGATCCGGTTGAGCTCAGAGACCTTGAATACGCGCGGCGCATGCTCCGCCGAGCGGCTCCATCCCATCATTCGGGAGAAATCGCATATCGTTCCGCGGGACGCCAGCTCATCGAGCCCGTAGGATGTCACGCGTTGCATATGCAGATCGCCGTCATCGGGCTCGGAGCCAATCTTGGAGAGCGACTTCACACACTCGAAAGCGCGATCCGCGCCCTCGCACACGCGGCGCATCTTCGAGTCGTTCGGGTCTCGCCGGTATACGAGACCGAAGCCGTGGGCCCGCCGCAACCCAACTATCTCAATGCCGCCGTGCGCATCGAGACGGATCTCGACCCCGAAGCACTGCTCGATGCGCTCCTCGCGATTGAAGTCGCGCATGGACGGATCCGCAAAGAGCGATGGGGCCCACGCACGCTCGATCTAGACATTCTCGCGATGTGTGAGCTAGAGACCTACGTCTCAAGGAAAATCACCACACCCCGGCTCATCGTTCCCCATCCGCGCCTTTTCGAGCGCAGTTTTGCGCTCGCACCGCTGCTCGACGTCATGCCTGAGCTCGAACCACAATGGGGCGTCATTCTGCGTGCTCTCGGAGAGACGCCAAATCAGATCCCAAACCATTGGGATTTCGGAACCTCAGTAGGGTAGCATCGCAGTCTCGCCCGTGGATTGTCCCGGGCGGGCACGACCACCCGCTTTCCTAGAGGAACGCCCCAAGATGTCCGACACGCGCAAAGACAAGCGCGCCCCGGTATCGCTCAAGGTTCGCTTCAAGAGCGCCACCGTCGACGAATTCATGGAGCAGTACGCAAGGGACATCAGTCGTGGTGGCTTGTTCATCAAAAGCAAGTCACCGATGCCTGTCGGCACCCTGCTCAAGTTCGAAGTGCAGCTCAGAGACGAGAGCCCCGTCATCCGCGGCGTCGGAAGGGTCGTGTGGAAACGCGAGCCGACTGAAGCCGTTGGAAACGACGCGCCGAGCGGCATGGGGATCAAATTCATCCGGATGGATGCGGAATGCCGAGCGTTCGTCGAGAAGATCGTCACTCAGCGCGGTGATGTGCCTGGGCAATTCGAGGCTGGTGGCAGCCCCGCTCGAGAAGCGCCGGAGAGCGCTCCGCCTCCGCCACCGGTGGCACCGGTGGCGCCAGTCACGAAGTCCAATCGACCCCGCCAAGTCACTGCACCTTTCTTCCCAGCATCGGGTCCGTCGGATTCGGAGATGCCGCTGCCCGAAGATCGTACGCAGGTCCGCCATGCAAGCGAGTTCCTCGCTTCCGCTCTCGCTGAAGCGGGGGATAGCGAAGCCGCCCGCGAGGCGGAACGCAAAGCCGAAGAAGCTCGCCAGCGTTCTGAAGAGATCGAACGCGAACGAGCGCAACGGGCGCGCGAAAGTGAGCGTCCGCATGTTTCGAACGACGTTCCGCCGCAGCCGAGCGAGCCGCCCGCTGCCGTGGCAGAGCAAGAGCTTGGAACCGAAGCGAAGCACGAGCACAAGCTCGAGATCATTCCTGAGCCGGAAGCACCCCAGCCCGAAGCGGAAGCACCTTCGGACAAGCGCGAACCGAGCAAACGGATCCCTGTCGCTGCACGCGATCTCGTCGATCATCGCCCCCCACCCGTCGAAGAACCGAACTCCTATTTGATTCCTGCCATCCTTGGCATCGCGGCGCTCGCTGTCGTTGGCTATTTCGCCTTCTCACTGCGCGGCAATCACACGGAGCTCCCGACCCCACCACCCGTGGCCCAACCGAGCGAGCCATCCCCGGACGAACCCAGGGATGAGGTCCCCGAACTCACCCCCGAGGCCACCGAAGCACCGAGCGAAGCCGCCGAAATCGCCGCCCAAGAGCCGACAGCCACGCCCGTTCCTACCGTTCATTTGCGCATCGAGACGGCCCCTCCGGGTGCGACGATTTCGATCGACGACACCGAGCGTGGCCTTTCGCCAGTCGACATCGAAGCGCCCCTCGGAGCCGCGCTCGTGGTCTCGGCCCATCTCGCTGGGCATCGAGTCGCCACGCAAGAAGTCACTCCCCGAGAGCCCACACGTCCCATTCGCATGCAGCTCGCGCCTCTTCCTTACGCTGTCGAAGTCACCACGACGCCTCCGGGCGCACGGGTTCGCGTGGCAGGCCGCACTGCCACTGCGACAAGCGCAGGGGGTCGCATCACCATTCCACGTCCAAGCGGCCCGGTCCCAGTTCTGGCTTCACTCGCAGGCCATCTCGACGCGAGTCAAAACGTGAGTGTCGACTCGTTCGTCGAGCGCAATGGTGAGATGGTCGCATCGATCGCATTGACCTTGCGAGAGAGACCAGCACCCGTGCGACCTCCTCCGGTGATCGCGACACCTCGACGACCCGAGGCGTCAGAGGCGACTCCAGCACCGAGCGCCGCCGAACCCGAGGTGGAGCGACCGCGCGAAGAGCCCGCAGCACCCGCTCCGGAGCCGACCGAAGAGCGACCGCGTCGTCCGCAGGCGGACGAAAACGAAACGCCGCCTGAGAACCCGTTCTGAGGCTTCTGCTTCGGCCGCCGCTTCGGATTCGGCATCCGCGCCTGCATCATCTCCCTCCCCGCCTCCAAACCACTGGATCGCTGCGGCGCTCGATGGGACCATCCTCGCCGCATGGCCACGCTCATCGATGTCCCCGAGCTCCTCGAGATCCTCCGGCTCACGCCGCCCTCCCAGAACATCTTGCTCGTGGGGCGGCATGGCATCGGAAAGTCCGAGATCATCACGTCCTGGTTCGAAGAGACACGCAAGCTCCGCGTGGTTCCCTTCTTCCTCGGGCAGATGAGCGATCCCGGCGATCTCATCGGCTTGCCGCGCGCCGATCCGGCGACCGGTCGTTCGGTGTTCCTGCCGCCGTTCTGGTGGCCCGAGGGCGAGCAGCCGATCGTGCTCTTCCTCGACGAGCTGAACCGCGCGCGGCCCGAGCTCCTGCAGGCAATCCAAGATCTGACGCTGAACCGGACGCTCGCCGGACGCCGCCTCCCCGACGGCAGCGTGGTCGTCGCGGCGGTCAACGACGGCGAGGAGTACCAGATCACGGATCTCGATCCCGCGCTCGTCTCGCGGTTCAACGTCTACACGTTCCGCCCGACGGTCGAGGACTGGATCGTGTGGGCGCAGGAAAGGCGGCTCGACCCGCGCGTCGTCGCGTTCATTCAGGCGCATCCGCATCAGCTCGACGGCCTCGAGGCAGGCACCGCCGACAAGGGCGCGAGGAGCGACGTGCGACCGAGCCTCGAGAAGACGCCCGATCGCCGCGCGTGGGTGAAGGTGGCGGGCGTGCTCTCCGCGATCGAGGCGCCGACCGAGCTCCACTTCAAGCTGATCGCGGGCATCGTGGGGATGCCCGCGGCGCTCGCGCTCCGGCGGAGCATCACGAGGGCCATCGCCGTCACCGTGGAAGAAGTCCTCTTCGGGACCGCGAAGGAGCGAAAGAAGACCGAGGCTCTCGCGCTCCAGGAGCTCGCGCTCTTGAGCGAGCAGATCGTCCACTACCTCGAGAGCGGACGCTGCCCACCCGGGCGTGAAGGCGCCGCGCGCAAAGGGCTCCTCGACTACTTGACGCGGCTCGAGCGGATGCCAGCGAAGCGCGAGGCCGTGGCTCACATCACATCGCTCCTCGAGCACGACCGCTTCGCTCGCGCGATGGCCTTCGTCGCAGAGTCGGCGGATCTGCTCGGGGTGATCGAGCGCTACATCGCGGGGATCCGTGTCGACTGACGTGCGCAAGCGGCGCTCGCGGCTCTCCCCCGAGGAGCGGATGACGCGAGTGGTGGAGCGCTGGTTCTTGGTCGAGCCGCTGCTCTTCGGCGTGTGGAGCACGCACCGGGTGATCGCCGCGACGAACGTCCGGACCCTCCGCGTGGGCGGGGGCAAGGTGGAGTACAACCCCGACTTCATCGCCCGGCTCTCGGAGAGCGAGCTCGCGGCCGTCCTTTCGCTAGAGGCGCTCCGCATCGTGCTCGGCCATCCATACGCGCGCCGGAAGGAACGCTCGGACCTCTCGTATCAAGCATCCAACATCACGCTAGAGGAATGCCTGCGGACGCCTTTGCCGATCCCTACCGCCCACGAGGTGTTCGGGACTCACGAGCACGACGGCCAATACTACGATTACTACTACGCGCGGCTCCTGGAGCAGGAGGGCGCGTCCTCGGCGCCGGAGACGAGCGATGGATCGAGCGCCCTCGATGCCCATATATCTCCGCCGGATGGAGGCGTCGAGAACACGGCGGCGTGGGAGGCCGACGATCTCTTCGCCGAGCAGGTGCGCGAGAAGGTCATGCTCGCCGAAGAGAGCCGCTCGTGGGGGACGCTCGCCGGCGCGCTCCGCGAGCGCATCTTGGCCGCCCATCGGCCGAAGGTAGACTACGCAGAGATCCTGCGCGCATTTCGGGCGAGCATCATCTCGTCGCAGCGCTACCTCACGCGGATGAAGCCGTCCCGCCGCTATGGCGAAGACGCCATGGGCTCGCGCTATCAACCGACGAGCCGTCTCCTCTTCGCCGTCGACGTGAGCGGCTCGATGGCGAGCGAGGAGCTCGCCGTCGGCTTCTCCATCGTGGGCCGCCTCTTCTCGCACGCCGTCGCCGAGATCGACGTCATCGCGTTCGACACTCGGGTCATTGGGCCGCCGCTCACCTTGCGTCGTGCGCGCCACGAGTTCGACATCACGGGGCGGGGCGGGACCCGCTTCCAACCGGTGATCGATTACCTCGACGAGCACCCTCGTTACGACGGACTCATCATCTACACGGACGGCGAGGCGCCCATTCCCGCGCCCCCGAAGCGCGCCACGACGCGCATCGTCTGGCTCTACGTCCACGAGGCGGCGTGCAAGAGACACGAGGCGAGCCTGGGACGCGCGGCGTTCGTGCGCGCGTAAAGCGCGCGGCGTCCGGGCAAAAACGGCGGGACGCAGACGATGACTCACATCGACCCGCGTGTGCTGCGGTACGCCCCCGAGACCTCGACTCTCATCGCCCTGATTGCGAGCACCGAGGCCACGATCGCGGCGCTCGATGTGATCCACCGGAACTCGACATCTTCTGACAAAAGACTCGACGCCCGACTTGCAGCTCAAGTTCATTTCGCCTACACCCATCGGACGATGCGTCGTCGATCGTTCGTCGCGCTCGCGCTCCTGCTCGCCGTCGTCGCGCTCGTGCCCGCGATGGCGCTCGCGACCCAAGATCTCCGTGACGGCGTATACCCGCTCCGCGCGATCCACGCCGCCTCGCGGCCCGGCGCCGTCGAGATCGACGCGCCCGCCTCGCGCGCGGGGCGCTGGGCCGAGCCGGACGGCAGCGCGATCCGCACGCAGAAGATCCTGCTCTATGCGCGCGACAACGGGAACACGCAGTACGTGCTGGACGTGCGCAGCGCGACGTCGTCGCCGAGCGCGTGCGGCGGTGGGATCCTGAGCATCGGCGGCGACGTCGTCATCTCCGAGTCGTACGGGAGCGGTCCCGCCGAGTGCTCCATGTCGTTCGAGATCGATCGCCCGTTCGCGATGCGCGTCGCGACCGCGCTCTCCGTCGTGCGCCAGGATCGCACCGCGATCGGACAGGCGCTCGTCGGGCGCTTCTCCACGCCGCAGGCCACGTACCCGCCGGGCCAGCCGATCGAGATCGTCCTCACGATCGAGAACCCCTCGACCGCGCCGGCGATCACCTGGCGCCGCGGGGGGCGCAACCGCGGCGCGCGCGACAACCAGTTCTCGATCATGATCACACGCGACGGAGCGCCCGTCGCGCCGCTCTCCGCGCCCGACTCCGGCGGCCGCTCGCAGATGCTCCCGCTCGCGCCCGGCGCGCGGCAGGAGGTGCGCGCCCCGCTCGCGTCGTGGGGCGACGTCTCGCGCCCCGGCCGCTACGTCGTCGAGTGTCGTTACGAGACCGAGCTCGCGCCCGACGGTGTTGATCCCTACGACGACGCGCAGCGCGGCGCGATGTGGGATCGCGCGTTCACCGGCACCGTTTCGTTCACCGTGCGCCGGAACCCGTAGCGCGCATGCACGGCGTTCGGGCGCGTCGCGACGAGCCTCGGCCGCGCGCTGCTCGCGCTCCTCAGCGCTCGTCGTCTCGTCCGCCACTTGGCTGGTCTCGACTCCTCCCTGTCCCAAAGAAATTCTGGTACGCGAAGTAGATCGCGAGGAACGCGCCCGCGGCTTGAGGCATGCGAATGACCCTGCTGCCGGATTGACCCGCGCGGACACCCCACGGAGAATCGTCCGCATGCACGATTGGAAGCAAGAGATGTGGACGGCTCTATACAGGATCGCGCCCCGCGCGATCCTGTATAGTCGTTTCTTTTCGGAGGGTC
>CAYZTA010000087.1:0-19523 GCA_964481145.1 uncultured Sandaracinus sp. | reverse complement strand
CCGCCGTGCGGAGGCCGCCTGATGACCTGACCACTCTTCAGTGGGGAGCTGTACTTAGTGCGTGAATTGGCGACCACATGAGTGGCGCTAACAAAAACCGTGAACGCGGCGAACAATGTGTTTTGGGAAACCCATGCAAAGGCGGAGAGGATGAGTCCGATCCCAACCGATAGAACCGACGAGATCGTGAGAATGGATGGATGCGGCCATTTTTTTGCGATGAAATGATATGCAAACAAAACGGGAATTGCGACGAAGAGCCAAATCCGCCATGAGCCCGGGTCGCTTGCAAAAAGCGAGAGCAGCGGAACGCGCTGAGTCGTGAGTACGTCGTGAAGAAAATCTTCATCGCGACCCGATGAAAGCCATACGCGAAGCTGTTCGAAATCAGCGGGGGCGAGCTTCAAAACGAACCGTCGGCGAGTGGCGGTATCGACGAGCAGGAGATGGCGCACCCATGAACGGTCGCTCAGTGTGAGCTTGCATCCGGCGTCTTCCGCGCTGTCTTACTTCCGCTACCAGGCCCTTGCATTCTCACACTCAGCTCGACTCCGACGCCATCCGACGAACCGTCCGAGGGTAATCGTGAGCAAACGCATATGTTGCTGACGGATCGAAATGGGTCGTCCCAAACATCAACGGAGGCGAAATGAAAACGACGATGATTTGTGGTGCTGCGCTCGCGATGTGCTTGGACCTGCTGGCAGGATGCGATCAAGTCACGTCGATTGGTGATCGAGCGGATGGAGGGCGAGAGGCATCGGATGGAGGCGAAGCGTTCGAATGTGATCGCCCAATATGCGGCAATTACGTATTTCCCCCGAGCCCTCGGCTCGTGCGCGTCGAAAGGCGACGTCCCATGGAGGAATCGCCGGTGAACAGGGTCGACCTTCAATACAACGCTGCCGGCGAGCTCGTTTCTGAAGACGAGATGGCAACCGAAGCCACTCGCTACGCTTACTCAGACGGTCAGCTCACGCTGATCGAGGAGTTCCGCCACGGAGTCAAGAGACTCGAGAGCTCGCTCTCCTGGCAAGGCTCTCGTTTCCTCGGCAGGGAAGGATGGACCGAGTTGCGTGATGGGGAAGGTCGGCTTCGTTTTTCGGAAAGGCGGACCTTTGGCCCGCTCGGACTTGAGGCGGTCCGCCGATCATTTGTCGCTGTGGACGGGACGATCAAGGAATCACAGGTGATGATCAACTACGGTTCGACTGGCGCTGTCGATTCGGTCTCCTCAGTTGGGGAATCGGGTCACCACACGGACGTCGCATTCTATTACGAGGGAGATCGGATGTCGCGAATGCGCGTGACGCACGAGTCGATATCAGAGATCGATCAAATCGATTTCGATTACGACTCAAACGGCCGCGTCACATCGGCCACTGGTCGGGGCATGGTTCATCGGTATTTCTATAACGCTTCTGGGTTGATCGCGCGGATCGAAAGCCAGGGTACAACCGAACCGACCACCTTCGATTTCATCTACGAGCCGGGGACGACGCCGAGTATTCAGTTTCATCACGCCGGGATGGTGACGCTCCGCGGAGAAGTCTCGCCGCTCATTAGCGTTGCGAATTACTCGACCAACATCGACCCCGCGTTGTGGTGGATATACCCGTAGAATTAAGCGCGTCCAGTGGGGATGGGCGGATCATGCTTCACCAGCTCGCGCATCGGATACGACCTCGATGCCACCACGGTAGTACGTGCTGACAATCGTGAGCGACTCGAGCACTTGTGCCGATATCTTCTTCGCCCGCCACTCTCGGATAGGCGATGACGCCTCTTTTGATCGCAAAGGACTCGCACGGATTCTCAAAGCCCGCGGACTACCGCATCACATCGAGCCCACCAAGCACCGACAAATCTCACCGTTCGGGGATGTTTGTCCGCCTTGCAGCTCGACTTCATTCCGCCTTCTCCCTCGGGCTATACTTCCAACCGCCGCCTTTCCAGCACAGACCTTGCGTTCAAGCTACTCGCAATGTAAGCGGTTGCGCGCGCCGCCTTCTTCACGCGTTTCACGCGCCCGTGGGAGTCATCTGTGAGCATCATTCCCGTCTGGCAACGTGAACTCTTCGTCCCCACCGACCGCACGGCCGCGATCGATTTCCGCTGTTTGATGATGAACCATCCTGGTGCCTTGGAGCTAGGTCCCGAACACGGTTTCCCAGACATCGAGTGGCCGACTCAGCTGCATGTCACCGTAGCAAATCGTGACGATGACCCGGAATGGGTTGAGAGCCTCCTCGGTGGCTGGCTGTTCGACCGAGCTGCGATCGATCTGGGCGAACCGCGTGCGCGAGTGCTGTCGAAGGCGACTCACTGCCTCGCTATCTCCGGCGACCTCAACGATCGTGCCGACCTCGGGTACTTGCAGGCGGCCTGGGCGGTCGCGCGACTCGCGATGGACCGAAGTGGCCTCGCGGTGCTCGATGTGCGTCAGGGCATCTGGTTCGATGCCTCGCAGCTGCGGTCGTGGCCGGCGGACCGCAATCTCGACCTCAATTACGAGGTCAATTTCGTCATCGAGCAAGACCCCGAGCCTGATCTAGGTCACATCGTCCACACCCGCGGCATGGAGAAATTTGCTCGGCCCGACCTGGTGATCCCCGGCATCCGAAGGGATCAGTCATCCGTCGCTGCCAACCTGCTGAGCGTCCTGACCGGCGCGCTGACGCGCGGAAAACACCTCCGACCAGGCGAGACCGCCCGCCTCGGTGCGAGCTCGCTTCTTTTCTTCGACGAGTATCGTGCCGGCGTTAACGCGCCGGACCTCGAGCTCAACAATGACGCTCTCCTCGTGCGAGACGCCGCCTGGTCAAGACGGCCGTTTACTGCGATCGAATCGTACGCTGCAAGCGTGGACATGTCGGAACCGACGGAATGATCCACACTGCGGGCATCCCTGTGGTGAGCTGCGCCACGAAGCCGGAGGGAATCAATTCTGCCACCGCAGCACGCGCACACCGATGGGTGCTCTCTCTGTGATTCGAGGCGCTTGACCTCTTCGTGCGCGACTTCGTTCAGCACGTACTCGAGTGGGCGCGACTCGTGAACGAGGCGCTCCACCGAGCGACGGGTGACCTCACGAATGATGTCGTCGCGCTCGCTGTTGAACCAAAAGATCGCTGGATCGTCGGCCGCCGGCACGTAAGGCGAAAGCCGCGGAAGGCGGACCGGCCGGGTCAGAAGATGTTTCACCGCTCGCACAGGGCTACGGGCCATGATCGTTGTCCCTTCCTTCGTCAGCGTGCCCGGGTAAGGCCACGCGGTGCTCTCCCACGGACTTGGCCGCTCTCGAATCACGGAGGCGTGTTGCGTTGGAACGCAGATCCGGAAGAATGGCCAAGGAAGGAGTATGAGAAAGGCCGGCGTGGTGACGATGTCGAAGGCAAGAACCACAATGATCGAGCGCGCGATGGCTGAGGGAAAAGTTACCTCCGAGTCCAGCGATATCGAGAACGCGCTCGCCGCGTTCGATACGCTCGAAGCGTATGACGAACTCCTCGAGCAATGGCGCCGCGAGGTCGGTCCGGCCACGGCGGCCGAAGTCGAGTGGGCGGAACATGCCGTGCGAGAAGCAAGTGATCGTCACGAGTGATCCCGGAGCTCGGATCCTCGTCGTGTGATTTCATCGCATCCGGTGTCTTCCGCGCTGCCTTACTTCCGCTACCATGCGCCTCAGAACATGACTCATCTCGCGCGCGTTTTGGTCCTGCACACCGGCGGCACGATCGGGATGCGTGAGGGTCCGCGCGGATTTGCTCCGATGCGCGGTGCGCTCGAAGAAGAGCTCTTGCGTCGCCCGCCGCTCTCCGATGCGTCCTTCCCGCGCTTCACGACGGCTCCTTTCGAAGACGGGACGCGCGTTCATTACGACGTCATCGAGTACGAACATCTCCTCGACTCGGCGAATCTCGATCTCTCCCATTGGGCGCGGTTCGCGCGCGACATCGCCGCGCATTACGACGCGTACGACGGCTTCGTCATCCTCCATGGAACGGACACGATGGCGTATTCGGCGAGCGCGCTCTCGTTTTTGCTCGAGAACCTCGAAAAGCCCGTCGTGCTCACAGGATCGCAGATCCCGCTCTCGCGCGTTCGCAGCGATGGCATGGACAATCTGCTGACAGCGCTTTGGATGGCGGCGCGTTCGCGCATCCCCGAGGTGATGCTCGCGTTTCATCATCGCGTGCTTCGCGGCAATCGCTCGACCAAACGAAATGCAGTCGATTTCGACGCGTTCGATTCACCCAATCATTCGCCTCTCGCAGAGGTGGGAGTGAAGCTGCGTGTCGCGCGTGAGATCGCGCTGCCAGCTCCGAGCTCCGCGTTTCACGTCTCGAGCGAGCTCTCGCCCAACGTGGCTGCGCTTCGGATTTATCCGGGCATCACGTCGCAGATCCTCGAGAACTTTCTGCGCCCGCCACTCGAAGGCCTCGTGCTCGAGACCTACGGCACAGGCAACGCGCCCGATGCTCGCCGTGACCTGCTCGATCTCATCGGCGCGGCCATCGCGCGCGGTGTCATCGTCGTGAACGTGACGCAGTGTTTCAAAGGCGCCGTTCATCCCGCCTATCAGAGCGGACGCGCGCTCTCCGAGCTGGGTGTGTTGTCGGGCGCCGACCTCACCCCTGAAGCCGCGCTCACGAAGCTCTGTTGGCTGCTCGGAAAGGCGGACTTGAGCCGCGAAGAGAGGTGCCGACTCCTCGTCACCCCGCTCCGCGGCGAGATGAGCGTTTTGTGAGCAGAGAACGTCGGTCTCAAATCAAAATCACGACATTTTCCGGCGGTACGACGATGTAGACCCGGCGTTCGTCGAGGCGCGCGACACCGTTGCCGATGACTACGATGATGGCTCGATAAATCTGTGCGGTGGCGGGAGGCTCCACAAAGTCATTTTGGAAGTCCACGCGAAAGTCGACCATCGTGCCGGGGACGACCGCATAAAAGGTGGTGTCGTCTTTGCTCGTGTAGCTCTCGCCAGGTTGTGAGCCTGGAACGCCTGTCGAGCTATATCCCTCGAGCGGGATGATGGACTTGATGAAACCACGCGCGTCGACGTCGTGAGGGTTGTCCGGAACGTTTTCGGTCGTGGTCGATACATCCTGGGGTGTTCCACCCACCAGCGCGTCGACGCCTTCGATGATCGCATCGGATACCGCGCCTCCGGCCGCGTGGTATACGAGCGGGCTTCCATCGGTTCGGACCGTGCCTGTGGCACGTGTGATTGCGATTTGGTCGGCGTTGCCACCGCCGTTGATCGCGACGCCAATTACGCGGGCTCCGATGTGGTTCAGTGCATCCGTGGTTTGCTCGAAGGTGTGTGGCTCGGGGGTGATCCATCGATACGATTCGGTTCCGCCCAGGCCATTGTGGAAGTAGTTATCGCTTACCAAGAGGACGATGGGTAGTGATCCACCGCGGAAGCACGGATAGCCGCGGCGCGGGGTGCGCTCATCGGGGAGCGTTGGACAGCTGCGGGGTGCGATCGAGTGCGTTCGCCCTCCCAAGCTCCACGAACCGCCCTCTCCAGTGGCCATTTGATAGAGCGCCTCGACTTGTGCCTCAGGGAGGTCAAAGCCGTCTCCGAGTACGAGCCCGTTGAGCGTTCCTTGGACCCGGTTGAGATCGTCCGTGATGTCTTGCTCGTGGTGGTATGCGACATCTGCCGGTCCGCCATACTCGTCAAAGGGAAAGTCCTCGAATCTGCCGACGCCCATTTGGACATCACGGATGCGCGCTCGGAGCTCGCCCGAGATGCGAGTGAGCGATTCCTGCACGTTCCGAATCGGAAGAGACATCGACGCTGTCGTATCGATCAGGAAGTACACATCGGCTCTTTGGATGTGCGTGTTGAAGCGCAGCGTACGTTGGACTCGAGCATCCATGTACGGCAGCACGATGAAGAAGTCGCCCTCAGGGATCGTGCTCGTGCGATCGGTCGGATCCGTCATCGTGCCGCGGACCTCGCCGAGATCAGTCACCCCATCGCCGTCGGTGTCGGTGGAATAAGGATCGGTGCCAAAGGCGCGCTCTTCGGCGTCGGGCAGACCGTCGTTGTCGCTGTCGAGGTCCAGCCAGTTCGGAATGCCATCGCTGTCAGCGTCGGGTCGCGTACAAGGATCGGCGCCTCTGTGCTCCTCGCGATCGGGAATGCCGTCGCCATCCGAGTCGTCGTCCAAGTCACTGGAGATCCCATCTCCATCGGGATCTCCATCGCCCTCCACACTGTCTGCGATCCCATCTCCGTCAGAGTCGACGGCGGGATCGCAGCCCCCGCGTCCATCGAATGGACCTAACATGTCCGCATCATGGATCGACACACCACCGTCCCGGTTGGGTCGCACCCGTTCATCGGGACATGCTGCGAGCAGCAATGCACAGGCGACAACGAAAACCAGGATGGACGAAGGAGCGAGATTCTGATGCGGCATGAACCCTCGATGTGCGGGTCATGCTAGCCGCTTTTTGATGGGTGAGCCCCTCGATTGCCAACTTCGACATGCCTTCAGGGCGTCTTTGACAACACCTCGAGCGCGTCGAACGAACCCGTCCAGCCGCGCGTCATGCCGGAGCGCTCGCCGACGAACGCCTCGACCTCTGTGGCTGTCGTTTCGCCGTAGGGCTCGCTCACCACGGTCACGCGCGTTCGGTCAGGCGCCTCTTCCGTGAACCGCACCGTCGTCCGCAGTGTCGCCGGCCACGTCTCCGTGCCGGGCGCCGGTGCGAGTTGCTCTCGCTCGTCGACGAACTGCTGTGTGTAGACGATGAGTCTCGAAGGCTCGATCGTGAGGTACTCGGCGCGCACGTGCATGGTCCCGTGTGCCCCGTCGATGACGAAGAGCGTGCTCTTGCCGATGGCAATCTCCGAGCGCAGGAAACGCATCCTGGTGCCTACCGGCGGGAGCCACTTCGTGAGGTGCTCCGGGTTCGTCCACAGCTCGAAGACGCGTGCGACGGGCGCGTCGAACGTGCGGTGGATGACGAAGATGGACCGACCCGTCGCAGTCTGCGCGAGGTGCTCCGCAAGCCTGTCCCACGTCGCGTGACCGCCCGCCTGCTTGATGAACTTCGCCATCTCCCGAGTGGCCTCAGGCGTCGGCAGCGTGGAGGTCATCTCCATCGTCGTCCGGCCGTTTGCCTCGGTGAACGTGACGGTCACGCGAAAGAGCGGCGGCGTGTCGTCGGTGGCGCCGTGGTCGTAGACGAGCTTCTTGTGCGGCTCGACCTCGAGGTACTTGGTGACGTTCGGGTAATCGACGCCGTCCGGTGATCACGCGAGCGAATCGTGTCAATGTTCCATCACCGTCGCGAGATACGCGGGCCGCAACCATTCTGCGATCCCTGGGCTCATCTCTCTGGCTTCCACAAAAAATGGTTCGATGTCGATCTGGGCGTGTGACACAGCGTGGATGAGCCCACTCAACGCTGCGATGAGATCACGATAGTCGCTCCGTCCGCCATCGAGTCCGGCAGCCGCCAAGAAGATACGTACCCATCTCGCGTCACGAGGAGAGCGGATGAGTTCGAGCACTCGAGCCATGAAATCGCTCAGGGCAAGATTGCCAAGCCCTTCACGAAGCTGCTCTCGCTTTGGAGCGCTCGCTTCGAGATACAACTCCGCGAGAAGGAGCAGGCCGCGCTCCATCGGTCCGTTCAAAGTAAGGGGCAGATCGGCCTGACGCGGTTCGCGTTCTTCGAAGTGCGACCCGAAAACAGGATCGCATGACGCGATCAATTCGCGAGCTTTCGCGAGTTTCGTTTCGAACTCACTCGAGTGCATCTGTTTTCCAGGTCGAGGTGTTGTGAGTGTCTTCGTGATTGATGGAGCCGTTGATAGAATGAGATTCTCCAACGGACTCGCACGAACCTCCAGCGGTCAAGGCGCGGTCGTCTCGCTCTGCGCCCTGACCCACTCGCCAACCAAGCCAGCAGGCGCGTCGTCGAGCACCAACTCGTATGTATACATTGGCATGTCGAACACACCCGTGAGCAACAAGCTCAGGTATTCGACCTCGGCAGCGTTCATCCCAGCGCAGCCGCAGCTGCGCAGCGCCTCGGGAACGAACCTGCGCATTTCAGCGTTGCGGTCGCTGGCAGTGAGGTTCGCTAGCGCGGGGAACCCCTCGATCAGTGGTCTGCAGTCGCCGACCGCGCTCGTGAGCGCGCGAGAGAGCAAACGTGCAGCTTCGTTGCTGTCTCTTTGAGGTTGAGGTCGTACGCAGAGGGCGCCGAGGGAAGTCGGGCAAGGCGGCGTTTCTGCGACATGCGGCGGCTCCGGCCCCACCGCGAGCACATCGAGGTGCAGTCCGCGCAGCGGTCCTGCTGCGAGCGCGACGAGCCTTGCGATCGGCGTTCGCACATCCGCCCATACGGCGACGCGTCCGGGAAACGCTTCGCGAGGGTAGAGAATCGACCAATTGCGTGCGAGCACCGCGATGTCCTCGCTCAGTTGTTGTTCCGTAAGCTCACGCTCATCGAGCCACAGGCGCGTCGAATCTACTACTACGACGACGGTCGAAACTGCAATGTCACGGGCGACCGCCCCGGCGATCGTTACGCGTGGTACCCGAATGCCCGGTTGTTTTGGAAGCGAGACCGCACCGTTTGTCGCATGTTCGAAGAGTCGCTCGAGTCGCGTGACGCGAGCTTCGCAGGCTGCAGTCGACTGCGCGGAGGACCCGCTCGTCGCGCACGCAACGAGCGCGCATGCCAGAGAGAGCATGAGTGCGATGCTCGGCTGGAGTGGGAACGATATGTGAAGGTTCATTGGCACGTCCTTACAATGAAGACCGGATGGACGCCAAGTGCGCTCCGCGAGATGAGCGCCACGGGATGACGATGAATAGCTTCGCTATCGAGCTCGCGGCGGGAGCTCGTCGAACGCTTTCGCGAGGGCTGCGCCGTGGTCGCGATCGATCACAGCTCGACGACGTGCGTCACTTTGATCGGGCTGCCATCGGTGCGTAGCTCGCGATCGGTCACGGCCTGCACACGCTTGACGTATCCGAGCGCCAGCGATCGGCCCGATGCCGGATCCCGAAGTGCACTCGTGATCTCGCCGATCTCTTTGCCTGCTTCGTCTTGAATCTTCGCGCCCGCACCGAGCTCGCTTTCGCTCTCGAGTTGAACGAGCCGACGCGTGAGCTGTCCCCGGCTTTCGAGCATGCAGATGATCTCTTGGCCGAGATAACAGCCCTTTTGGAATGACACCGCCGCATTCTTGAGGCCAGCTTCTTGAGGGTAGGTGTTCTCGCCGAAATCCACGAAGAGCACGGGGCGTCCTGCGCGCAATCGCGCGAGCTCCCATCCTGCCGCGCTCACCTCACCTCCACCCTGGGCACGTGCACGTTCGGCCAGCATCGCACGCGCTTCGTTCTCGTTCGACTTTGGAACCAGCACATCGAAGCCACCCTTGCCGAGACGATCGGAAGGAAATGCCTCGAGCTCGATTCCTGCCACGACCTCGCTCGCTCGCGGGCCCTGCACCGTGATGATCGTCATGGCGTCGTCCATGCCGAGCTCGACGTCTTCCATGATGATGTATTTCTCGAATTGCTCGAGCAGCGCAGAGGCATTCTTGCGCGGCAAAATCATCCCCAATCCACTCGCCCCGCGATCGAGCACGAGCACATCGGCGAGCACTCGCCCTTTGAGTTGAACGACCAGCGCGTAGACGGATTGCCCCGCTTCGATCGAACGAACGTCATTGGTGATCTGCCCGTTGAGCCATGTGCGCGCATCCTCGCCACGCACGGTCACGAGCACGCGGTCTTCGAGCTCCCGCACCCCCGCATGCTGCTCGAGCCAAGTTGCCTCTTCGTTGCCAGTCGGTGTCATCATCTTCGGCAGCATGTGTGGCGCAACGCTCGATTCCGCAAGCCGTGTCCGACCGTGAACAATCGTTCGCATCGCGATCGAGCACCAGAGGCACGTTTCTTCTCCGGTTCGGCTTGGCAAATGTTCGGATTCAAGGCAAAAATCAAAGGTACGAACCTGGCTCGCAGGTTGCTTTGGTCGGGACACCTTTCCACGCTGCGGGGAAATGCCATGCGTCTGATCCGTCCTGGTTCGACTCTTGCCGGCCTCTTGGTCGCGACGCCTGCCCTATGGGCCATGCTCACCCTGCCCGTGCTGGCGCAAGATCACGATTCGGGTGGTGAACAATCGATGCTGGAGGCCATCAATGCGCGTCGCGCCGCGCAAGGGGCCCCGCCACTTTCGCGTGATGCTCGGCTCGACGCAGCGGCCGTGCGACACAGCGCAGAAATGGCCGAGCACAATGTGCTCGAACATGTCTCCGAGGGGAGCGGAACACCGGCGGATCGCGTGCACGCAGCAGGGCTCGCGATCGACGAAATTGCTGAGAACGTGGCGATGCACAACGACACGGCCTCTGCACAACAAGCGCTCGAGCAGAGCGAGCCGCACCTCGCCAACATGCTCAATCCACGCTTCACCCATGTGGGTCTTGCGTCGGTGCGCGACGAACGCGGGCACTACATCACGCAAGTCTACGGTCGCGTGGAGAGCGCACCAGAAGCCGCAGGACCAGAGCTTCCGCACATCATCGCACCAGAGAGCGCTCCCCCACCCTCTGCTCCGGCACAATCTCCTCCAGCGGCGGGCGTGCAGGTGCTCGTGCCCCCTGCCACTCGTTCGGTGGCTGGTTATTGGGTCTGCTCTGACAATCGGTGGTGGTATTATCCCATGCCCGCAGGGGCACAGGCCGGTCAGCAGCTCCAAGCCGACACCTCCGTGACCGGCGGACCGGCTGGATACGATCCGACTCAATGCGTTGCCGGACAAATGGTGCAGCCCACTGAACCGCCACCTCGAGTCTTTCAGCCTGCACCACAGCCGCAGGTCTATCAGGCGGCTCCGACACCCCGCGCCTATTATCCGCCGGTCTATCAGCCCCCTCCGCCGACGGTTTATTATCCGCCGGTCTATCAACCTCCTCCGCCGACGGTTTATTACCCCCCGTCTCCCCCGCCGCGGGTGTATTACCCGCCGCCCCGTCGGGGGTCGCGATATATCGTCGTCCAACCTCCGCCAGGCCGAATGATCGTGCCGTATGCACCGCATTATCGCGGTGGCGTTCAAGTCGAAGTCGGACCTCGACCGCGCGTGCGGGCCTGGCGTCGTTAAAAACGTCCGACTGCCATCAAGCCCGCTTGGCCCGAGCCGAGCATGGGCGCCACGTGAAGGGAGATCTCTCCGTCGTTGCTTCCAGCGTGACGATTGATCGCGAGCCCAGCAGCGATGAATCCCAGACCTGCCGCCTGTACGACTCCGAGCGCAACGAATGCCACTGTGGCGCCATCATCGTGGCTCTCACCTGCGATCAAGAAAGGCCCCACCACAGGGATATAGAGCCAGTCGATGATTTCGTGAGAGACCCCTGCGAACTCGAACTGTGCGGCGGTGAGCACCGCAGCCCCATACGTACTAACGAATGCGGCGAGTCCTGGTGCGAGAAATTGCCAGCTTGGCTGATAGCCGCGACTCTCCTGCCTTTGCAGTGGTCGAACTTCGACGCGCGGCACAATGCTGGCGCCATACGTTCCCGGCGGTGGAGGCGGCACAACGACGTCCTCCGTCGGCGTTCCGAGCACTTCCGCGCTTTGGGCGGACGCCGAGCTCACCGACGTGAATGTGATGCTCAGAGCAAGAATGCTGGCGACTCCGAAGATTCGGTTCATCGCCAGCGGCTGTCATGAAAAATTCATTCGTGCAAGCAGAGCGCTTCAGCCCTCGGACAGATACGGGTAGCGCCAATCGGTCGGGGGCACGAAGGTCTCTTTGATCGTTCGTGGGCTGATCCACCTGATCAGGTTGAACATCGAACCTGCTTTGTCGTTCGTGCCACTTGCGCGCGCCCCTCCAAAAGGCTGTTGTCCAACGACGGCCCCCGTGGGTTTGTCGTTGACGTAGTAGTTGCCGGCGGCGTTGCGCAACGTGCGATCCGCTTCTGCGAGCGCGATCGAATCGCGCGCGAAGACAGCACCCGTCAATCCATAGGGCGATGTGCGATCGACGAGCTCGAGCGTTTCGCCGTAGCGCGCATCGTCATAAACGAAGCAAGTGACGAGCGGCCCGAAGATCTCTTCTTCCATCAAGCGATGCTTGGGGTCGTCCACTTGAACGAGCGTGGGCTCGATGAAATATCCCTCGGTGTCGTTGTTGCCACCACCGAAGAGAACGTTCGCGCTCGTCTTCGCGAGCTCTTGGTAGCCGCGAATGCGCGCGAACGCTCTATCGTCGATGACAGCACCGAGAAAGACGCTGAAATCGGACACATCCCCCATCTTCATGTGTCCGAGATCGCCGATCACGCGATCGCGCACCTCAGGCCAGAGCGAACGCGGCACATAGATGCGAGATGCGGCCGAGCATTTTTGACCTTGGTATTCGAAGCCCCCACGGCTGATCGCCGTGGCGAGCGCGGCGGGGTCGGCGCTCGCATGGGCGATCACGAAATCTTTGCCGCCCGTCTCTCCCACGAGCCGCGGAAAGCTGCGATATCGGTCGAGGTTCTCGGAGACCTTCCTCCAAAGGTGTTTGAAGGTTCCCGTCGAGCCCGTGAAATGAATCCCCGCGAGGTGCGGGCTCGCGAGTGCAACTTCGCTTTGCGAAGCGCCCCGCCCTGGCAGCATCGAAAGCACGCCTTCAGGCAGCCCGGCTTCGCGCAGGAGCTGCATCAAGTGCCACGCGCCGAGCAAGCTCGTCGTCGCCGGCTTCCAGACACACACGTTGCCGCCGAGGATCGGCGCGGTTGGAAGGTTTGCTGCGATCGACAAAAAGTTGAAAGGTGTGATCGCCAGCACGAACCCTTCGAGTGGACGCATCTCGAGGCGGTTCCATGTTCCGTGAGGCGAACTCGGCTGATGTTTCTCGATTTCCTCGTAGAAATGCACGTTCCAGCGCCAAAAATCAGCGAGCTCGGCGACCGCATCGATCTCGGATTGGTGGGGCGTTTTGCTTTGTCCGAGCATGCAAGCCGCGTTGATGCGTGCACGCCACGGGCCCGAGAGGAGATCCGCGGCCCGAAGGAAAATCGCAGCACGTTCTTCGAAGGGCGTCTCGGCCCATGCGGGTGCGATCGCCATCGCAGCGTCGATCGCGGCTTGCGTTTCCTCGGGACCGGCTTCGTGCGCGCGCGCGATGACCTGCCGACGGCGATGCGGCATGACGACGTCCAAGACGTTGCCCGTGCGCTGTTCGATGGGACCTGCGATCACCGGGATTTCGACGGTTTCTTTTGACATCGAAGAGAGCGCATCGAGCAGACGAGACCGGGCGGCAGTCCCCGGGGCGTAGGTTTCGACAGGCTCGTTGAAAGGAGCGGGTAGGCGCGACATGGTTCCTCCAGAGACCAAAATCCGTGGATGACCGAATGCGTCCTGCACGTGTTCTTGTCTATGAGACGGCGCACGAACCGTCAGGCCGCGAGCGCAATGCCCGGCAAAGGCCAATGCATGCGTGCGAGCGCCGGTGTCGCGGCCGTGATCGCGCGGTGGAGCTGTTCGATACTCATGCGCTGGCGCGGATCCTGGCGGAGTGCTCCGCGCAGCGCTTCGACCAAGGGGGCGAGCTCGCGGTTCATCTCGACCAGCGCCTCGAGGTTGGCCACGTTTCCGTCGTGCTGTAGATGGGCCGTGATGATTGCGAGATCACTGTCTGCCGTGAACAGGGTTTTGCCCGTGAGGACTTCGTATGCGAGGCAGCCGAACGCGTAGATATCGGCGGCCATGGGCCGAGCCACGTGGCCATCAGGACACAACCCCCACACTTCAGGGGCGCCATAATTCGAAGTCGCGCAACCTGGGCGCAGTTTTCGTCCCGCCAATCCGAAATCGACCAGCACCGCCGCTTCGAGCGCAGGCCCAGGGCCGTCTGGATCGCGGAGGATGACGTTCGAAGGTTTGATGTCCAAATGCCCGACACCCACATCGTGCATCGCGCGTAAGCCGCGCGCGATGCCGTCGAGCACGCGGAGCGCGCGCTCCATGTCGAGGGCGCCACTTCCGATGAGGCGCTCCAGCGTCGGGCCCTCGACCAGCTCCATCACGAGAATGGGCTTGGGGCGCGCGCCTGCATCGAAGGTGACGAGCTTCGCGAGGTTCGCATGGGAGGGCACGGCGAGGAGCGCACCCGCCTCTTCACGGAAGAGTTGGAGGAACTCTTCCTCCGACAGAGTTCGTGCGGCGCTTCCTGCATATTCAGGGACCTTCAGCGCAAAGCGAGGAGCCCGTTCGTTGTTTCGATCTTCGCTGCGGCGCGCCACGAACACCGACCCCACGGCACCCGAACCGAGCGCTCGAAGTACGTAGAAGCCGCCCATCGTGCGGCTCGGCGGCAGCCACGCAGGCAGCGCCGCCTCGCGTCCACGCGATGCCTGACGTGCGGGCTTGGCTCGGCGTTCACCCACGGCTGGCAGGGTCGCGATTTGGGTGAGAACGCGTGTTGCGATCTCCGCGAGATGCATCGGGAGGTGAATGTGCAGGGCCGCGCTTGCGGTCTCGATGGCGCTTCCGATCGTATCCGGATCGAAGGCCGCATCCTCGGAGCGGGGTGGTGTCTCTTCGAAGGCGCGACAGGCGTGCATGACCAGCTGATCGAGGGCACGCAACTCGGCGCCGAGATTCAGCGTATTTTCCGGCAGCTCCTCGCCAAGCCGCCTTCGAGCGCCCGCCACGAGGCGCGCGAGGCCGATGGCCGCGTCCCCGAGCTCTGCGAGCGCCGAAGGTGCGCCTTCGGACTCGCCGGCGAGCTCCGAGAGCGAGCCGCTCTCGGCGATCGTCTCGAGTGCGTCCGTGAAACCCAGGAGCGCATCACGCATGGCTTCGAGCCGAGGAGAGCTCGCGCTCGGCAACTGCCGTACGAGCTCTCGCAGCGCTCCGATCGCGCTCGCCAAGGGCGCCGCCTGTCGTCTTCGTGTGGTCGCATCGCTTTCGAGCTGCTCGATGAGCGTCGCGTACGCCAGAAACATGTCCGCGGTCTCCGTGATCATCGTGGCTTCTGCGACGGTCTCGAGATCTTTTTTGTTTCGCAGGTGCGTCGCTGCGGTGATGAGCACATCCGAGAGCTCGCCGATCTCCTCGCGCAAGAGCGCATCGCAAGCTCGTGCGACCGATGCGTCGACGATGCGTCGCAACGGAGACGTAACATCCGATTTCGCTCGACAAAGGAGAAATCTCGTGGTCCGAAGTCGTCTTTCACGGAGCTCGGGAGTGCGCTCGTCGGTATGCCCTCCGTCGGCGTCCACCAAATGCAACAGAGTGCGCATGCGTCGAGCCCGCAACGTCAGATGAGGGATCGGTTCGCCCTCACGAATCGGCTCGCGTTCGCGTTCGATGAGATACGACGTCAGTCGTCCGAACACATCGTCGAGTGCTCGTGCGGCCGAACCGATCCCCCGCTCTCCCAAATGGAGCAGATCCGCGAGCGTGGAGCTCTCGAGCAGTGCGACGTCGAGCTCACGCAGCCGCAAGAACGACTCGATGCGTCCTTCGCGCTCGTCTTCACCGCTCGATTCGAGTCGATGCACGGTTTCTTCTGCGGCTCGAAGCACATGGCCCGCCTTGATGAAGGCGCTCCGAGCATCGGTCTCGACGAAGGCAGCTTTCGCGTCATCGAGCCGCTCGCGCAGCGTGGGCGCTTGGTC
Organism: uncultured Sandaracinus sp.; assembly: GCA_964481145.1. GTDB lineage: Bacteria > Myxococcota_A > Polyangia > Polyangiales > Sandaracinaceae > Sandaracinus. The sequence continues at coordinate 3,847 of CAYZTA010000087.1, read as the reverse complement.
TTGCCGCTCCTCACGCAAGCGGAGCTCCGAATCGAGCGCTCTGAGCAGCGCTTCGCGTCCATCATCCCCATCGAGCCGCGCCATGCTGTCTTCGCGGAGACGCGCGAGCGCGAGGCGCGCCGCCCACTCGCCGAGCTCGCCCCCGACGCGCTCCGCGCGAATTTCGATGAGCGACTCGATCGCATCGAGCCCCCCGCTCCGCACCAGCGTATTGAGTAATTGTTCGGCGGCTTCCGGCTCCGCCTCCGCAGCGCGCGCGATGCCGAGCACCATCGCGCTCGCGATGCCTCGATCGCTCTGCATGAGCTTTCCGTCCAGCACATCGTTGCATCGACGGAGCGCACGCTCGGGATCGAGCGCAATCGTCGATGCGAGAGAAGCCGCCCCCCGGCGCCACTCGGTCGGACTCAGCGAGGGATGGAGCGACTCGTCGATCTCCACCGCGAAACGAGGGATGGCTTGGGCGAGCAGGCCACGGGCCGTTGCGACGTGACGCCAGACGAGCGGCTCTCGGTCTGCGAGCAACCTCGCCGAGGCTTGTTGCACGCGCGGACGCTCGAAGATATCGAGCGCTCCTTGATCGCCCGTGCTTGCCCGGCGGGCCGCTTCTCGTGCGGCGCGCTCGAGCAACCTCGACGCCAGACGTCGGGAAGGGAGCGAGCCCGTCGAAGGCGTGACCAGCCATTCTTCTGAGAGATCGCGGCGTGCGATGAGCGCCAAAGCCAGCGCGTCTGCGCGAATTCCGCTTCCAAAAGGCAAATCGAGCGCGAGCGCGACGCGTGCGCGGACGGCCGAGCCAGAGAGGCCGCGTCGAGAGCCGCTTGCGAGCTGAGTTGCCACCAGAGTGAAGGTGGCCGCGTTGCCATCGTGAAGCGCCCGCAAGACGCGCCGTCCGAGCTCTCGTTTCTCGTCGCTCGTGGGAAGGGCACCGGCGAGCTCGTACAGGGCGGCGGCCGCATGGGCGGGCGCGAGCCACCCGAGGTCATCGAAAAAGCCGCTGGCGAGGGCCATTCCGGTGCTTTCGCGCAATCGGCTTGGATCATGACCTTCGAGGGGCACCGGGCGCAGCTCAGCGGCTTCACCGGCGAGGGTGGCCATGGCTTGGCGAAATACCGCGCGCCGCTCACCCGTCTCGACAATCCGGTGGAGGCGCGAGAGACCGTCGAGGTGCTCTCGAGATGCCCGCATGAAGAGGACTGAGAATACCGTGACTTGTCGCGCTTGTGGGATCGAAACGAAAAGATTTTCGCGAAGCGGTCTGCGCATGCCGTGCACGAGTGCAATCGCATGGACCTGAACGGATGTGTGTCAGAGGGAGCGCCATCAATCTCGCGGCACTCGTGGTCTCGGAAGAGCATCGCATGGCCATACTCGGGCGCTCGGGCCGATCCCGTGAACAACATCTTCTACTTCGTCACAGGCACATACAGTGGCTATCAGATGTGGGCGTACAGGTACCGCAGCTGATCCACCGAAGGAATGGCATGAAGGGCCAGAGGGCGATGCTGAGCCATCGAAGAGGCTCGAGCCGCGAAGGTGCGCACGGCATCGATCATGTCCGAGGTCCGTGTGCGCCCTGTGTCACGCGACGGCAAGACACCGGCGATCGCAGTCACCGCGTACGCGCGCCGCGAAGACATCGAGCGGGCCTTCGCGGCAGGATTCCAGCAACGCGTAGAGAAATCTGTCGAGCTCGGAAGATAGGTCTCGCTCGTGGCGAATCTGGGCGGACGGACGTTCGGTGGCGCTTGAATCGGATCGAACGTCAGGGCTCGAACACGATCCTCTCGAGCGTCCATGTCGATTGAGCCGCGCCAGGGCTCCACTGCGGACGATTGGGGAGTGGCTCGTAAACCATCACGAGCCAGAGCGGCCCCGAACCAGGGAGCTCGGCGTGGAGTGATGTGGGCTCACTCGCACTGCTGCACGCGAGTTCGAGCGGCGTCGCAGCGCCGCTCGCATCGACGATCGCTGCGCGCGCGTCCCGCGTCTCCGAGAGACACGACAAGTGTTGATCGACACGCACATGCGTGAGTCCGTCCGGGGCCTCACCGAGCGCGAGGATGAACGCGAAAGGGTTCGCGCCTCTGACAGGACTCGAGATGGCACCGACGATGAGCGCAGAGCGCTCGTCATCCCATCTCCAGCCATTGGAAGCCCAGATGCTGTTCGCCGCTGGCTCGGTTTCGAACGTGAGATCGGAGACCGCCGTGAAAGGAAGAGCCGGTGTGGGAATGACATCCTCGATGCGGAGGCTGCGTCCGAGCACGTCGCTTCCTTCGATCTCCCACGCGATCGTGGCGCCCGGAGGAAACGCGGACGCTGCGCGAATCTCGAGCACGAGTCCGTCGATGATCTCCGTCGTCAACGGGATTTCGGTCCCCTCGGCGGTGCGTGCACGAAGGGTTGGAGGCTCGCTCCACTGCAGAGTCGATGCCAGATGCAGCGTCGAGATGGGTGTCAGTGATGTGGGCATGTGAAAGCGCAGAACGGGCTCGGGAATGGCGCCGTCGAGGCACAGCTCGAAGCTTGCGATGCCGATTCGCGCAACGTCATTGTCCGGAGGAGAGAAGTTTCGTCGCGAGGTGATGGAGACGCCACGATCAGGGCCCACCAACTCGCCCGATATCGAGAGCCCCTGATTGTTTGATGCACCATCGATGTCGAACATTCCGCCTGAGGATTCGTCGAGCTCTTCCCGCTCGGCGTTGATTCCACCCCACGGCCATCCCTTCGGATGCGTAACGATGAAAGGTGCGCCTGGCGCTCGCCCCTCAGGGAAGTACACGGTGATACTTTCGCTTTGGAGACCCAACGAGGCCCTGCTCTCAGAGTCCTCGATGTACTCGCCACGACCCGAGAGCTGCACTGCGAATGGCGTGTTTCCCGCAATTCGGTCGGTACAGGAAGGGCTCGACGGGCCTACGTCTATCATGTTGGCAATGCTCACGTCGACGGCGCTCGCATCGACTGCGCTGTGCACGGCCCCACATTGACAGCCACTTGCCAAAAACGCACTCCCAATGAGTGCTGCTGTGGACAGCCGCCTGGCACTGAATGTGTTCATATGATTAAAATTCCACGGGGCATGTTGAAAGGTGAAGCTGCGGCTCGATCAGGAAAGCCGCTCAAAGCCCAGTGTTGCTCCTCAGTCGATGCGAGAGAAGATGAATCCATGGGTGGTCGTATAGATACCAGGGTAAATTTTTGCCCTCCATCCCCCATCAACTTCGACAGAAGTCCTCACGAGCTCGTAGAAGAGCCCAAACCGTGACTGTCCTCTACGGTTGCGCCGGCATTGAGGAAGCGAAGCGTGGAGAATGAATGAAGGAAGCGGCGAAGAAGGCTGCACCGAAATCGAAGCCTTCCGAGGGCATCGCTCCTCAGCAGACGCGCTCCCTTCTCAGCCACCCAACCCAAGACGGTATCGCCATCGCCGATCTCGATCACTCGATCGAGGTGCATCATCACACCAAGCCTGTGTGCTCTTGTTCTCATGCGCACCCAAACTCGTAATCGGCGTACGAAGCACCATCCCAATGGGCGCGATGAATATAAATGGCACGGAGCGCGATCGACTTGGCCAGTTCAGGGGCCTCTGGGACCTTCGCGGAAGCTCGCACCGCCGGCACCAAAAGCGAAACAGCACTCACCGCATTCCTCCGAGATCCCTTCGGGCATCGCATACGTTCGGCAAGGGATGAGTGTCGTCAAGTTCAGAGATCTGCAAAAGCCAGTTGAAGGGCCAGGGAACGAGTGGAAGGTGGGGCAACTTGCTCATAACACTCGAAATAACCAGGATCGCGTGGAGCGCAATCCAAAATGGAGAAGACTTCTGATCCAATTA
>CAYZTA010000086.1:0-20061 GCA_964481145.1 uncultured Sandaracinus sp. | reverse complement strand
TGGCTGGTCATGTCGCGCGATTCATTTGATCGCCAGTCCATGCGAAGCTGGTTAGATGCGCTTTGTTGAACGTGCGGGGGAGGTCTCCGCGGCTTCTTCTGTCTCATCGATTTCATCGGCAAGGGCGACGCGCACCCGAGGATGTGCACTGCGTGAGGCAAGCTCGCGAAGCAAGGCGAGGTCTACGCCGCGCTCGCGGAGCACGATGGCGGCGCCTTCGCGGGCGGACGGATCGATGTGAGGATTGGCCGCGGCAGCGAGGAGTTGATCCTCTGAGATCGATGTCCCACGATATCCACCATCATGCGCGAGGGCCACGAGCGCGCTGCGCCATGCGCGCTCTTCGCGCTCGCCTCGCGCGAGCTGCTCCTCGAGATTTGCGCGCACGGGCGCTCTGCGCCGCGCAAAGCCACGACGCAGCGAATACGCGATCGCATCGGCATGTGCCGCTTGCCACTTTCCACGACGCGCGCCCGCGACAGCGAGCGCGATCAATTCCCCGCTCTTGAGGCGCACCTCCACCACGCCACCATCGCGCTCGATGTGGGCGACCTCATCGAAGCCAACGAAACGACGACGACCGATTGCGGGACGAATCTCGAAGCCATCGTCGCCGACGCGAATGTGACCGCTGAACGCAGCGCCTCCGAGGAAGAACACGAAGGGGAACGACAATATCGAGATCCATCCAAGACCTGCCGTCGCCACCACCGCGAGGGTGACGGCGCCGATGGCGGCGAGCACACGGTGCGCAGCCGTCGAAAACGAAAACGCACGAGGGACCATCGACAGTTCTCTCGCGGGTCGGGCATCTCCCAGATCGAGCTCGAGCAGAAACCTCTCGGCTTCTTCGTGCGACTGGAAATCGAGCTCCGCGATCACGCAATCGTGCTCATCGATCCAGCGCATGCGCAGGACCTCACGCGGAGCCGAGGGGGCCCGGGCGCGCTCCATGCGCAGGTCGATCTCCCGGATGTTCGCGGCCGGGATGCGCGTGCTCTCGGAGAACACGATGTCATCGCGAACTCGCGCGATTCGTTGCCGTTTGGACTTCTTCTTGGCGCGGCGCGAGAGCTGCCTCGAGAAGAGCGCCAACGCCGCGGACGAAGCCGCGACAAGCCCTGGATGGGGCACGAAGCTCGGTAGGAGCAATGCGAGGACAGCGATCTGCGCTCCGAGCACGCTCACCGCTTCTGCTACGGCGTTTGGCCGTGCGAAAGGAACCAGCGTGCTCTCCGTCGCGGCTTCATCGCCATGGCTCGAATGGGTCACGGTGTGTCGTCTCCGGAAGTGATCGTTCGCATGCACGCGGTGAGGTGTCGAACGAAACCGCCACTTCGTGGCGCGTGCCGCCTCCCTCATGCCCTGGAGGCGCGCGAAGAATCGCAGGAGCTCCCCGATCGGCATGTTCGGATGGAGCTCGGAGTCCTGCGGAAGGATCCCCACCTGACCGCGATGCGTTCGCGCATCGAAGGGGCCTTGGCCGAGGTAAGTAGGACTTCCGAATGGGGAAAACAGCAGGTCGGTGCGACTGTCTCGGAAGCTCGTGAACGATCTACTCTCCAATGAGATCGTTCAAGCCCCCCATGTCCACGTTGGACGTATAGGGGAGACAAGAAGGCCCGAGGATGCCTGCGATCTCCAAGTTGCCGGAGAACCGCAGATCATTGAGGGCCGCTGATCCTGCGCGCATGATGCCGTCGTCCCATCCAGGGACGATGGCTCCGTTTTGGGCGAGCGCCCCGAACTGCTCTCCGATTCCATCCGCAAGGATGTTCGAGAGCGCAGCGGTCTCAGTCGATGCTCCGGCGAGATCGAGCAAGAGGCCCACTCGCGCATTTTGGATGAGCCGAAGATTGCTGAGAGCCACGGTGCCGTTCTCCACCAAGTGGATTCCGTCCGCGGCTTCGATCCGTCCGATTCCCATGATGGACGTCCCCATCGCGGTGTCTCGAACGGTGGCGCCATCCACCTCGAGATTCGTGACGCGCAACGCGGAGATGCCAGCAAAGCCGTTGCCTACGAGCTCGGTCCCTGTACCTCGGAGAGAAAACGAATCTGCATCCTGAACCCAAATGCCGGCGAAACCGTTGTTGCGTGCGATGAGATCGACGTGATGCGCGACCGCGTGGTCGTGCATCAATCCGAAGGCATCTCCGTCACAGACGACGAGCCCTTCGGACTCGATTTGGGCGCCGCCAGCGAATAGCGCATTGAACGACTCGATGGGCGCAGTGGCTTGTCGACTACGACAAATCTCGAGCTGAGACAATCGTGCGCGTCCTCCGAAGACCTCGAGACCCGCGCCGATGTGATCGTTCACATGACCGCCCTCCCAATCCACACTCGTGCGAATGAAGAGGGCTCCAAAGGCTGCAAATCCTTGCGAACTCACGTCGCGCAGAGTGGCATTCGGCACATCGACCATGACGATTCCATGCGTGGCGGGGCCCGTCCCATCGCAGGTGTAAGGAGGAAGCGGGACGACATCCGGCAGCGAGCCATCGGCCAAGGCACCTTCCACCGATACGCTTTCGAGTGAAATACGCTCCAGTCCTTCGGCACCGAGGCCGATTCCGCGATCGGCGCGAAGGAGGACATCGTTCAGCACGACGGCACCTTGTCCTCGCGCGACGACGGCCGCACAGCCGTTCGAGATCACTTGCAGGTGCTCAATCACCGTTTCGGTGTTGGATGCACTCGACCCCACCGACAATGCGATCGCGCCGTCCGATGCCAAACGTAGAACGGTTCGGTCGCGGCCCGCGCCCCTTAGGGTGATGCCGTGTGGAACGACGAACGAGCCCTCGTACGTGCAGCTCCCAATCTCGACGACATCTCCGGGCATGGCGCGATCGAGCCGCGCTTGGAGTCCGGCGCTGTCACATGGTTGAGGGCATCCAGTCAGGAGGGCCGCCAGTGCCACAGACCCGATCCACCATCGTTTGGTTTCACTCGCCATATGTCATTCCGAGTCTGGGTCGATGCCCAGGAGTTCGACCGCTTCGTTTCGGTACTCTTCCTCGCCGACCGTCACCTCACGAAGTTTCGTGAGCACGATCTTGCGAAGGCGTTTGCGCACCGCGTGGAGATAGTTCGTCACGTCGGAGGTTTTGACTCCGAGGTCGTTCGCGATGGCACTGTACGTCGGGCGCTCGCTTTGCTCGACCAGGTCGTAGCGTTCGAAAGCACGGAGCTGCAACGCGCCAACTTCAGGAGCGAGCTCTTCTTTCAGCGTGGCGATGCTGGCATCGTAGAGGCTCGATACCCATTCGCGATCAAACATCCGTTCGTCGGCGGGGTCTTCGATGTGTCCAGATCGAGCGAGCTCGTCTTCGGCATGCTCGAAGTCGAGATCGAGGGCGATCGCGCCTCCTCCGCGCTTCTGAGCGGCGTCGTGCTCATCGGCGTTGATGACAAAATTGTCTAAGCATTTCCGCACGTACGTGCGAAAGCGGGCTTGCTCTGCGGTGTAGGCCGCGAACACACCGCGTTCGAGCGCACGGGTAAAGAAGGCTTGCGTGAGATCCTTTGCGGCTTCGTTCGTCTTGTGAAAACGTACGCGAATTCGCTTGTACACAGGCTTCCAGTAGAGGCGGACGACGGCCGTGAAGGCCCGTGCGCGTACGACCGGATCATCGCTTTGGACGCCCAAAATAACGGATGCTGGTGTGCGCGGAAAGGCGACGCGACGGCCACCGATCAGCGTATCTTCGTCCCAACCTCGTTCGGGGTCCGACACCTCCTCATCGTAGCCAAAACGGAAGAAGACGCGAGGCTTTCGTCGACGGAGACGCTTCACACACTCATATACAGGAAGGAGCGAAGAGTCTTTTGCCGAAAAATGCGGCTGACCAGCATTTCGAGCTGGTCAGCCAGAAAACCATCAGTTGCAGGTCGGCCTGGTGCACGAGGTGATGCCACTCGCGTCGAGCACGCTCGTTCCTGCGACATCCATGCACTGATAGGCGTCAGCGAGGCATTCGTAATATGCACTGACATCGCATGTCGAATTGTTGAGAGACTCCGGACAGAGCGAGGCTGCATCGAGCTCCGTCGTGGACGAAATGCATGGGAGATCGTTCACAGTATTGACGTAAGCCATGCAGGCTGCGCGATTGTCCGAGCCGCCCCCTCCGCCGCCACATGCACCGAGGGTGAGACCCATCATCGCTGCCAAAAAAATCGATCGAGACATGTCAAAATCCTTTGTGTTGAGAACAGGGCCGCTTGAAAGAAGCCCTAATCCTATACCGACATGTACGTGAGGCCCTTTGAACCGAGGGTTCAAAAATTAGCGGGCGATGAGGCCGGAGAGGTGCAGTTCGAGGAGGGCGCTCGTCATTCGGTCGAGCTCGTCTTGGCTCCCTGGGTGTTCGAGGGCTCGTTCGATCAGTTGCTTGACGGAACCCAAAATCGACCAGGCCACCACGTCGACATCCACCTGACGGATGAATCCGAGCAGCCCCGCGTTCTCTAGCGACTGCGCGAGCCAGGCATGCAGACGCGAGTAGAATGCTTCGAGCTTGCGATCGATTTCTTCATCGAGCCCGGGCGCGCTGCGGAGTACGAGGCGGGTGAGGGCAGGGTGCTCGTGGAAGGTCGTGAGCACTCGCCGCACGATGACGAGCAGTTGGGCGTCGACGGGCTGCGCTCCAGGCCCAATCTCGACGCCATTGACCGAGTCGTGAATGCGTCCCAAGAGCTCGTCCAGGAGCTCGTGGAAGATCGCGTTCTTGCTCTCGAAATAGAGATAGAACGTGCCCCTTGCGATGCCCGCGGCCTCGATCAAGTCGCTGATGCGCGTGGCGTGGTAGCCCTTTTCGCTGAACACACGGAGGCTCGCGTCGAGCACGGCGCGGCGTCGTGATTCACGCATGGCTGCGGCTCGGGTGCTGCGACCGTCTTCTTCGCGTTCGGCGCGCAGTGACATCGTCATCCTGGCCAGCCCTTCTCGCGCCAGTAGTCGTCGATGTGCTTCGACATGAGCGTGTGCACACGAGAGACGAGCGCGGGGATCTCCTCGTTCGTGAGCCCTGCGGTTTCGATGGGCGCATCCACGTGCACGGTGAGCGTGTGACCAGGTCGAATCAGGAGGCTGCCTTTGCGCATCATGTCGTAGGCTCCCGTCACGGTCACAGGCACGACGGGAACGCCGAGGTCGCGAGCGAGAAAGAAGACACCACGACGAAATGATCCGAGGCGTCCGTCTTGGGTCCGGTGCCCTTCGGGGAATGTGAGGATCGAGTGACCGCCTTGGAGCGCCTCGCGCATGCCCGCAAGCACCTCCGGAGTCTGACCTTGGACGGCAGGCCTTACCGCGATGCCACCGCGCGTCTTCATCATGGTGCCGTAGATCGGATACTTGAAATGCGACTCCAGCTCGAGGCCGCGCTTGTAGTGGGGAGTCGCGTTGTGCATGAGCACGAAATCGAAGTGATTCGTGTGGTTGTGAACGAAGACATAGGACCGCTTGGGATCGATGTCGGGGTGCACACGCGCTTGCCATCTGGATCCGGTCAGGCGAACTGTCCAGGTCGCGAAGAATCTCTGGAATGCGAGGGACCGGTCGAGCCCGCGCGTCGCACACAACACGGTCATGAGCGTCGACATCGGGATGAAGAACGTGAGCCCCGCGCCCCAGAGGCCGAGGGAGAACATGTAGTCCTTCAAGGTCGGAGGGCGGAGCGAGGCGGCGGGCACCGGCGGCGCTTCGTTTGCCTCTGTCGAGGACGGATCTGACGAGCGTTCGATTCGATTCACGAGATCACCCGAATGGCGCGGTTCATCACTTCGATGGACGAGAGTGAAAGTTTCATCACTTCACCGTCGATGATGGTGAAGACGGCTCGATCGAGCTCGAAGTCCACCCGTTGCGCTCGAGTCGTTTCGACGCCTTCTTGGTGGATGTGGCGGCCGGTGAAGATGGCCGGAAACGAGCGCAGGAACGATCTTCGCGAGCGAGGTCCGACCCGGATCACGTCGAGCATTCCGTCCGCTATATCGGCGTGAGGCGCCATCTTCATGGCTCCGCCGGTGTACCGCGAGTTGCAGAACGAAACGAAGATCGCGGGGCGGTCGTCGAGCGGGCCGCCGTCGAGGCGAAGCGGAAATTGGGGCGCCTTGAGGTCTCTGGCCGTGCGCAATACCGCCACCACGTATCCGGGCACCCCGAGGTGTTTGTATTTGCGGTTCGTGAGCTCGCCCGCCTCTGCGCTAAAGCCAACCCCCACGATGTTGATCGAATGAAAGACGCCGTTTCCATGGACGATTCGGAGCGCATCACACGGCTCGGTGCGGCCGCGGACGAACGCGTCCAGGGCGGCTCGTGCATTCGTGATCCCGAAATCGCGCAAGAACGAGTTCCCCGTTCCCAGAGGCAAGATCGCGAGCGTGGGCGGCTCTCGTCCTTCTGTTTGCGGTAGGAGCCCGTTGAGCACTTCGAAGCTCGTGCCGTCCCCTCCCACCGAGAGGAACTGCGCGTGTCCGGACAGGGACTTTTCTCGCGCGAACACGGTGGCGTCGCCGGGGGCGGTCGTCTCCAAGACTTCGAGATCGAACCCCTGGGCACGCAGCTGCGCGAGTGCGTTCACTGCGCGCTTGCCACAGCGCCCGCCTCCGGCGGCAGGGTTCACGATCGCGATCCAGCGTCGACTCATGAGAACGCCCCTCGGTCCGAAGAGACGATAGGCACATCGAGGCGGCGAACCTCGTTCGCTCGGGTCTTCTCACGGATGTTCGAGGCCAGGAGCTCGCGTTTGATCTTCATCGATGCCGTGCGCGGAAACGCGTCGGCAAAGGGGAGCATGCCGAGGACCCTTTTGTGCTCTGGCAGCCGGCGATTCCTGAGCGTGAGCTCGCGCTCGATCGCGGCGTACGCATGGGGCCCTTTGTCCTTCGCGCGCACGATGGCAACGAGCATCTCGTCTTCGAGACGAACCTGACCCGGCCATACGTAGCCCGACGCGAAGATGGAGAGCTCTTCGCACGGCATGCCCTCGAAGGCAGCCTCGATGTCTTCCGGATACACATTCTTGCCGCCACGCGTGACGATCATGTTTTTGCTGCGTCCGACGAGATGGAGATGGCTGCTCGCGTCGAGCCACCCGAGGTCGCCCGTGCAGAGCCATCCGTCTTTGGTGATCGTACGCGCGGTGAGCTCGGGATCTTTCCAGTACTCACGCATCAACGTGCGTCCACGGACTCGCACTTCGCCGATCCCTTCGCTGTTCGGCTCGTGGATCTTCACTTCTACGCCGTGCACCGCGCGTCCCACCGAGTCTGCGCGAAACGGCCGCAAATCATTGAGTGTGGCGACCGTGCAGCACTCGGTGAGCCCATATCCGATCGCGACGGGAATCCCGAGCTCGTAGAAACGTTCGGCGCGCCTTCGATCGACGAACGCACCTCCACAAAAGAGCAGCTCGAGATGGCCGCCGAAGGCGTCGTGCACGCCTCCGAGGAGACGACGGCTGACGCGGACATCGGGCGTGGCGCGCGTGAGCTCGAGGTTGGCTCGGGAAAGCAGGCTCACCGCAGCGCGCTGCCATTTCGGGCGTTCTGCCAGGCGCTCGTCGATCGCCTTTTCGAAGGCTGCGAGCAGAACTGGGACGAGCGCCATGTGGGTGATGGCGTAGTCTCTCATCGTCGACACGAGGAACTCGGGCCTCAGCGTGCGCTGGTGAACGACCGTGCTTCCGCACGCAAAGGGACCGAGAAAGCCGACCATGAAATCGATCGCGTGGTTCGTCGGCAAGATCGAGAACGTGCGGTGTCCGGGGCGCATCGGGAAGAGGCGCATGAGCGCGCCGAGCTGCTCGAGATACGCGTCGTGCGTGAGCACGCATCCCTTGGGGCGCCCTCCCGTGCCGGACGAGTACACGATGGTCGCGGGATCTTCTCTCGTCCTCGGCTCGAACGGTGGCACTGCGCCAAGGGAGAGGTCTTCCCAACGCTGCGCGTCGGCGGCTCCTTCTGGCGCCTCCGACACCAGCACTTCACAGTGCGGCAAATCACCCATTCGGCGCAAGAGCGGGTACTCGGTGATGAGCACTCGCGCGCCCGAATGTTCGAGGAGCGCAACTTGTTCTTCTCCTGAGAGCTTGTGGTCGAGGGGAACGAGAATCGCACCTCGCGAGAAGAGGGCGATTGCCGCGATCAGCCAACGTGATTGATTGCTCATCACGATGGCGACCCGATCGCCAGGGCCCACGCCGCGGTCGGCGAGCCAGCGCGCGACAGGGCTCACTTCGCGTTTGACGTCCTGATAAGTCAGCGCGTGTTTTTCGCTCTTTCGATCGACTTCGATCAGCGCGACTTCGCTCTTCCACTGCACGAGCGCATCGCACAGAAGCTCGCCCAAACAGGAGTACGCCTCGGGTTCGATCATGATGGCTCGCCTCTTTATCGAATCCGACGCGCGATGATCTTTGCGAGCTCTTCGAAGGTGCGCACGTCCTGCACTTCGTAATCGGGAATCTCGACGCCAAACGTCTCTTCGAGAGCGCTCAAGAGCGACATCGCATCGACGCTGTCGATCCCGAGCGCATCGAAGAAATCATCCGTGGGACGAAGGTCGACGTTGCGCTTCCCGAAGCGATCCTTTGCGAGCTCGATCAACCGGGGGAGGATGTCTTTGGAACTCATGGAATGTTCTCGTTGTGTGACTTTGCTCGTGACTCGGCGCTCGGTAGGTAAGGCATCGCGGTCTTGTCGCTCTCGAAGCGCGACAATGCTGTTTCGACCGTGGGGCTTCGGAAGAGTTCGCAAAAGACCTGCTTCTCTTCTTCGAGCCGGGCTTTGGGAATGGGCTTCAAGAATGACTTCGCAGCGCGCGTCACGTGCGCATCGAAGCGACGGGCTTGCTCTGCGATGCGACGGGCCACGGTGAGGTGCTCGCCTTCGGCGACGAGCTGAGAGACGAGCCCGAGCTCGTACGCGCGCGTGGCGCCAAGACTTCGACCGGTGAGCACGAGGTCACGAACGACCGCGTTGCCCACCTCGCGCTCGAGTCGCGGGATCCCTCCGAAGCCGGGGACGAGGCCGAGGCGTAGCTCCGGAAAACCAAAGCGCGCCGTGCGATCGGCAACGATGACATCGCACGTCAGCGCGAGCTCGAAGCCGCCACCGAAACAGACGCCGTGCACGGCGGCGATGGTCGTACAAGGCGCTTCGTCGATGGCGTCGAACACGGCGTGAATACGATCGAGGAAGCTTCGGACCTCGCGCACCCGCTCGTCGATGCTGACGCCTTGACGTGTGCGCTCCTGGTTTTTGTGATGGAGCTCTCGCAGGTCCGCACCGGCACAAAATCCGCGCTTCGTCGTTCCTGAGATGACGAGGGCCCGCACTTCGGATGCGCGCATGGCCTCCACCACGTGTTCGAGCTCAGCGAGCATGGCGAGCCCGATTTCACTCGCGGGTTCGCGGATGAGACGAACTTCGAGGATGCCCGCGGAAGAGCGCTCGAACGTGAGCTGTGAGCCGTGAAAGTGCTGCATTGGAGAGCTCATGCGTAGAGCGCGTCGATCTCGTGCGCGAAGTGCGTCTCGATCGCTTGTCGTTTGAGCTTTTGATTGGCGGTGAGCATTCCGCTCTCGATCGTGAGCGGTTCGTCTTTGACGAAATATCGGCGAATTCGCCGATAATGAGGCAGTCCTTCGTTGATTTGATCGAGGGCGCGTTGGGCGGATTCGGGCGACACAGAACCGGTGAGGAGCGCTACGAGATAAGGGCGCGCATGTCCTATCACCACGGCCTGCGCGATCCCGGGCACACGCTCGAGGAGCATTTGCTCGAGTGGCTCGGGCGCGACGTTGTGGCCCGAGGTCGGCACGAGGATGTTCTTCACGCGGCCGATGATGTGAACCACGCCGCGCTCGTCGATCGTCGCCTGGTCTCCGGTGCGGAACCACCCATCCTTCGTGAAGGCGTTCGAAGTGGCCTCGGACCTCCGGAAATATCCGCTGAACACATTGGGTCCGTGCACCAAGAGCTCGCCGCCTTCGCCCAGCTTGATTTCGCAATTCGGAATCGGATAGCCGACCCCTCCAGGGACGCTCGCTTGAACGCGATCCATCGTCACGATCGCGGTCGTCTCGGTCAGGCCATAGACTTGATAGACAGGGATGCCGAGGAGCTCCTCGAACCAGAGCTGAGTCTCCGCTGCGAGCGGGGCCGAACCGCAGATGAGCCCGAGGATCTGCGCCCCGATTTGCTTGCGAATTCGAGGAAAGAAAAAGGTCTTGGCAGCACGCAACAAGACGCGATCACGCCGCCTTGCCGTTCCGTTTCGCTCGCGCCGAAAGGCCTCGATGGCCTCTGCGTACAATGCACGAATGGGTTTGGGCGCCTCTGAGATCTTCGTCTCGACTCCGCTCTTCACTCGCTCGAGCAGCGCTGGCACGTTGAGGAAGTATTGGGGGGCCGCGGCGCGCATCTCGCGTGCGAGATCTTCGAGGTTCGTCGAGAGGAAGAGCCCGTTGGCGCGAAACAGACATGCCCAGAGGACCATGCGCGAGCCTGCGAAGCAGAAGGGCAGGTAATGAAAGACGCGATCCTGGCCTCCAGGAACTCCTGTCAGCTCTCGGAGCTTTCCATCGAGCACTGGGAGCATGTGTTCGACGTTCTGAACAGTGTAAAGAACGCCCTTCGGCTCTCCACTCGAGCCCGACGTGTAGATGATCGTGACGGGATGCGCGCTCTCGAGGGGACGGGCGCGCTCCTTGTCCATGGCGGGCGACCCTTTGAAGAGGCTGCTCAAGGGGACGAACGCCGCTTCCAGTGGTGAACAGAGCCTCTCGAGCTCGATTCGCAGAGCATCGTCCTCGACCACGACGAGACGCGGATCACAGTCGCGGATCATGCCCGCGAGCTCGTCTGCGGCTTGACGCGCGTAGAGCGGAACGCAGGTCCCGCCCTCCGCGAGGATACCGACATCGCACGCCACCCAGCGCGCGGAGTTTGGAGCGACCAGGACGACGCGATCGCCTACTTCCACGTTTCGTTCGCGGAGCGAATGGCGCACCTGCTCGATCATCTCGCGCAAGAGCCCGCCGCGCGTCGGGGTGGGGCGCTCGCCGTGCATCTCGGTGATGAACGCGCGGTCGGGGCGCGTTTCGAGATTGGCTAAAAAAATATCGACGAAGCTCATGACTGTGCACCGTGTTCAAGGACTGTCTGCGCGCGATGCCAACGCTCGAGGATCTCGCGCTGCCGTAGGGCGAGCCTCGGCAGATGCGCGAGCGGATCTCCATCACCGCCAGTGGCGCTCGAGCCGAGCGCCCGCGCGAACGGGAAGCGTGGGTAATGAGAGCGGACGTGGTCGACCAAGTGCATGCCCATCTCGCCTTGCCGGACCAGATTCGCGGCGACGCATCGCTCGATCTTGGCGGGCATCGACTCTCGATCGCGCCACGTGTTCTCCATCGCGACGAGCAGGTGTTCATCGAGCTTGGGATCGTCCACTTCGAGGGCGAGCTCACGCTGGCCGCGATCGCTCATCAAGTTGCGGATGCGCTCGTCCATGGTGACGCCGATGCTCGGCACCGCGGCCGGCATCGAGCAGACGAGGGCGTGGTAGCGAGACGAAACGATCATCGAACTTCGACGCAGGACCGCGACCATGTCGAACATGTCGTGCTCGTCTGCGACGAAGAGCGGAGGAGCCGTGCTCCCAGGCCGCGTGGAGAGCAGCTCGCGGAGGCGCTCGCACGCGAGTCGATCGAGCGCCTCCATTCCGATGACGATCGGAAAGACGTCGTGCGACCTCCTGAAGTCGTCGATGGCGCCCGCGAGCGCCGCGAGGTAGCGCGCGAATCGCGCGTCCACCTCGGGGCTGTCTTCGTGAAAGTAGATCGACTCGTAGTGGCTCTTCTCGTAGGCGCCGGTGAGCCCGTGGATGGCCGCCTTGAGCGGTTCCGGTCGTACCGGCCACCAGAACGGATGGATGGGACAAATCGCCAAAATTGGTTTCTTTTCGTCCCATCCGGCGCGACGCAAGAGCTTCTCGGCATGCGATGACGGAGCTCCCTCGAAGGTCCACGCGGTGTCGGTGCCATCGCGGGTTGGCACCCCGAGTCGATCGAGGATCGCACTCGACTCGGGATTTCGCGTCAGCACGAACGCGCGCTCGGAGAGCGTTTTTTCGATGAGCGCTTCGAGCCCAGCATCCATCGCGCCCGCCTCGCCTCCATAGCCCACGGCGATCTTTTCTTCCGCTGCGGCCAGACCCAGCGCGCCCACCATCATCGTGCTCAGCGCGCTCGCGAACTTGCTCTTGAACATCGAGCCTTCGCACGCGATCGCGCCGTGTTGTGTGTGGATCTTATCGAAGAGAAATTTCGGGAAGACTTGCGGGACCTGCATTTGCTTGACGGTCTTGAAGTAGCCGCGGGTCTTGGTCGGGTCGATGGTGAGGATCGAAAGATCGGCGTGTTCATCACCGAACACATGCCGGAACTGACGGATCATCTCTTCGACCCGCACATCGGCGCCCGTGTTTCGAGTGCCGACGTAGCCCACGAACAAGAGCTTGAGCGGCTCGCCCGCGCGCCATCGCGGCGCCGGCTCTTTTTCGTGTCGAGCGCGCGCCGTGTCGATGAGGCCTTCCATCGAGAGCTGCAAAAGTCGATCGGCATCGAGCGCTTCTCTCGCGCGTTCGATTCCCTTTTGTGCGGCGCGCGCGGCGAGCTCCGCGAACAAACGCACGTTTCCCGTTCGAGAGCTCAGACCCATGTCGTGTCCCCTGTGGCTCGCGAGAGCTCAGTTGCCATCCCAGCCGGCAATGGCGCCGTCGGAAATTGGAAGTTCACCGATTTCGCCCACGAATAGAGGTCGCCGCAATAGTGCGTGAACGGAACCGGGGTCTCGCCCAGCTCTTCGCAGACGCGCTCGTTGCGGAAGACCGTGTCGAACGTGATGTAAGGCAAAAACACTTTCAAGAGAGAGCCCACGAGCGCGAGCTGTGATTTGGGAAGCGCCGCCATGCGATCGACGACCGCCGCGAAAGGACGCGCTGCCTTGGGAACGAAGCGAGGCGGATTTCGATCGGGATGCCGCGAGAGGAGCGCCTCGCCGATTTGCCCCGCGTTCATCGAAGCCGCACCGCTCGACAAATGATAGATGTCCCAGCGAGGCTCTCTCTTCACATGCAGATCGGCGATCGCGCGCCCGACGAAATCCGCGTTGACGATATCGAGCCGCGCATCTTTGCGCATCGGAAGAAAGGGCATGTCCGCGAGCACGCAGAACGCGCGAACCATGTCGAACTGTGTCGTCTTTGGATGCCTCGAGTCGCCCATCACGATCGAAGGGCGAAAGAAGGTCTTGCGCACATCGGGCAAGAGCTCACGGACCATGTGCTCGCAAAACTTCTTGGTGCGCCCATAGGGATCGTAGTCCGAGCGCTCCCAATCGATGGCGGTGTCTTCGCTCACGTCTTCGCGGTCACGCTTGCCGCACACCGCGACCGTCGAGACATGACTGAAACGCTCGAGCCCGCCGCGCCCCCGCTCGATCTCGCGGGCGAGCTGAATGACATTCAAGGTCCCGCGCAGGTTGGAATTCAAACACGCTTTTTCGCTCTTGCGATTGAGCGAAGCGGCGATGTGCAGGACCGAGGTGGCGGTGCTCACGACGCGCGTCCGCTCGGCGCCTTCGATACCGAGCCCAGGAGAGGTGAGATCGCCGCGGACGAAATCGATGCGATCGAGCACACGTCGGAAGCGAGATGCATCCATGTGCATCTGTAGGCCCGTCCACAGCCTGGAGATCGCGTCTTCGCGATTCTTCGCACGCACCATGAGGAGCAATCGCTCGCCCTGATGCTCGAGCAGTCGCGTCACGACATACGAGCCCAGATATCCAGTGCCACCCGTGATGAAGATCGTCATTCTGCGTCCTCGGCCATGCTCATGAGCATCGCGGGATGAGCGCGCTCGACCACGATGCTCCCCTCGAACCCAGGGCTCTCTTCGTGCACCAGCTCGCGCATCTCCCGATCGAGGGGGAAGGGAGGATCTTCGGGGGCGCGCTCGCCGCGCAAGAGCGGCAAGGACCACTTGTCGAGCCCTGGCATTTGCACGTCGGTCCAGTAGCTGCGCCAATCGATCGTAAAGGCGTCGTATCCGAACGCGCTCTTCTCCTCTTCGTTCAACATGGAGGTGGCGTTTCGTACGCGCGCGGTTTGAAAGATGAGATCGTCCTCCCACACGAAGGGCTGATACACGCGGAGCATTTGCTCGATCTGCCCGAGCGTGCGCGAGGTCGTCCCCAACGTCTTGGCTGCCTTTCGTACCTTCTTCGAGAGATCATCCCCGAAGCGCTCGCGTAAGCTCCGCGGCAAATAATGCTCGGGATCGAACTCGACCAAGACATCACGAAGCATGCGGGTCGCCTTGCGCGCTGCGGGGAGAATCGGATCGTCTTCGGCAGAGCGCTTCATCGGGACGCTGTCCAGATGAGCGAGCACGAACCTCTCGAAAGGATCGCCACTCTTCGTATATTTGCGTCTCCGCGCGATGGTCGAGAGATCGAGCGCGCGACCGATCGTGAGCGGGTTGTGATCGCTCGTCCCGAGCTGCCAGACGGAACGAACGCCGGCCGTGCGGTCGTGGAGCGCATCGGCGAGCGCGAGCGTCATTCCGCGCGCCACCGTATCGACGGGCACCACGTCGAAGTGGTTCTTGGGCTTGAAGGGCACGTGCCGATGCGGCGTGCCGATGAGCCATACGAGAGGCCCCGATGTGTTCATTCCTTCGTTCCAACCGGCGAAGGGGAACTCACGCGCGCACTCGACGATCGCGGGGCGCACCATCGTGATCGAGAGGGCGTCTTCGCGCTGCGCCAGGAGATGCTCGGAGAGCCCTTTCGTGTACGTGTAGAGGTTGGGCCAACCGAGGGCGAGAGCGCGCGTGGTGCCGGTCGCGACCCGCTCTCGTCGCGCCTCGGCGGGGTCTTCGGATGGATGGCGTGCGTCGATGGCGGAGCACACGGACTCGAGCGCGAGCAGCTCTCCTTCGGGATCGAACCGCGTTCCGTTGGGGGAAATCCCGAGTTGAAGTTCTTCTCGGACTTCGCGCGAACCTTGGCCGGCCACGTAACACGTGCTGATGTGAACGAGGCGCTTGCCTGCGGTGCGCGCCGCGAGATCGGCCGCGTGCATGGCGCCGCGAACATTCACGGCCACGGCGTCCTTGGGATCCGGCTCGAAATCCGTCAACCCGGCCACATGGACGACGGCATCCAATCGAGGCAGCAGCCGCAAAAGCACGCGCTCGTCGATGCCGAGCATCGGGCGGCGGGCATCGCCAGAGACGACATCGACCTTTCGTTCGATGAACGCACCGAGCTGATCTCCATGTTTTTCGCGAAGAGGCCGGAAACATGGCGAGCGCTCGATGATGCGCTGCACACGCGTCGCCGCGCTCTGTCCGCGCTTACCGCGTGCGAGCACCGTGATGGTGCCGATGTCGGGGACGCGATCGAGGAGAAACGCGACCCACACTTTCGCGAGGAATCCAGTGACACCGGTGACGAGAATCGAACGTCCACGCAGGCTCTCACGAACAGAAAAAGCATCGAGCCCCATCGGATGTCGTCGCGTTGCATTCATGACGCGTTCCTTTCGAAGCGAGTGCTGCGCACCACAGGCCAATCGAGCTCTCGCGCCATGCGATCGAGCTCCCGATCGGGATCGATCGCGCATGGGCGCCCCACGAGCGAGAGCAGCAAGCCGTCGCGTCGACTCGCGCCGTAGGCATGTGAATACGTGAGATCGAGTGAATCTTTTTCAGCCAAGCTCCGGAGGCGTCGAGGATCGATCTCGCTACCGATGATCGGCGCGTCGAGATGACCTGTGGCTTGGCCGTCTTCGATCGCGAGTGTGTTGGCCAGCACACGATCGAAGCCGAGCGCCTGTCCCACTGGATCGGCGATCGCATGGATGCTCTCGCTGATGAGCACGAGCAAAATCCCATTCGCGCGAGCTTCAGACACGAGCCGTCGCGCTTCGGATTTGATGCTCGGGAGCACACGATCCCGGGCCCAATCCTCGCCGAGGATCGCGACTCGATCTTCGCTGAAGCCGCGGAGCATCGACCAGGCGACGTTTCGCGTGATCGAAGGGTCACGGCCGCCGAGGGATGCCGAAAGAGCCACGCCCCCGACGCCGAAGATACGGTGGCGCATCCCCGGCGCATTCGACGCGAGCCACATCGCGCCCATCCAGGCAGACACGTCGGACATGGCTCCTTCGAGCCGGAAAAAAGCAGCTGTCCTCACAGGGCCGCTCTTTAGCAAAGCTAGACTGACGTGTCAGTTCTTTTTCGAAAGGTCGAATTTGACGAGATTTCGCGCGCCGCGCATTCTCGCGCCGGTTTGAAGCGGTCCAAACGAATCGCAATCGTCGGAGCCGGGCCGGGAGGTACCGCGTTCGGCCTCGAGCTTTTGGCGCAGGGCGTCGACCCCGAAGACATCGTGCTCATCGATAAAGCGCGATTTCCTCGGCCCAAACTCTGTGGCGGAGGGATCACGTGGCGGGGCACCGAGTGGCTCGAGAGGGTGCTCGGACATCGCCCTCAGGGAGGCGCCACGACCTCGCGCCTCGAGTTTCGTTCGGAGCTCGGCACGGTGTTCGTGCGCGAGCGGGGCCCTCAGTGGGTTTACGATCGCGGTGAGCTCGATCACGCGCTGCTCGCGGCATGCATCGAACGCGGGATCGAGGTGCGCCAAGAGACGAACGTGAGCGCCATCGAGCCGGGAATCGAAGGATTTCGGATTCGGCACGGGAAGAACGTCGTCCAAACCTTCGAGTGGGTCGTGGGCGCCGATGGAGCGGGCGGGCTTTGCCGGCGGATGAGCGGGCTCCGTGGTGGGCTGACTGGACGTTTGGTCGAGGCGGTCTTCGAGCCGATCGATGCCGATGCCCGCGCGGACACACTCGTCTTCGATTTCGATCCGATCTTGGATGGGATCCCTGGTTATGCGTGGATTTTTCCGTATCCAGACCCGGAGAAACGCACAGGGCGCTTCAAGATCGGCGTGATGGATGGCCGAGGGGTGGTGCCGGGAGAAGTGCTCCGGCGCTGGACGATGGAGTTCGCGGCCCTTCGCGGTTTTCGCCTCGCGGATTCGAAGATCCATGGCTGGCCCGAGCGTTATTTCGATGCGGGCGTCGTGGGGCATCGCCCCGGGCTCATCCTGGTGGGGGAGGCGTTGGGGATCGACGCGCTCCTTGGCGAAGGGATCGCACCTTCGCTCTTCATCGCATCCTATGCGGCCAAGAGATTGCGTTCAGCGCTCGACGGGCGAAGCGTGAAGATCTCGGGATACGAGAGCGGTTTTTTAGCGACCGAAGAGGGGCGAAACCTCTGGTTCCAAGCGCGTCTGGCCGATCGTCTCTACGGTAAAAACCGATTGCGATGGCTGCGGGTACTTTTTGGGATGTCGCGTCTTCGCGAGCTCGCCGAGGGCGGAACTGATGCCTATGGCCGCTTGGCCAAGCGAATTCCTACGCTGCTCGCGCATTCAGCATGGGATTTTGCGCGCCGCGGAGTGCCGAGCGCGGAGCCTTTGGCGCATCGGTCGGTCGCCGAATCGTCCGACGTGCAGTAGCATGCGCGCGCGATGCGAAAGCCGAGGACCATTCCGTTCGTGCCCATGGGGCTCGTTTGCGCACTTTCTCTCCTTTCGATGGGGGCGAGTTGTAGCGGCACGAGAAGTGAGGAGCCGCGAGGCTCGGGCAACACCGACCGCGCGGCGCCAGCCGCATCCGGACCTCGTGTCGAGCGGCTCTCCGCGGTCGACATCTCGGAGCTGACAGCGGGTGAGCGTCGAGTGTGGGTCGATCTCGTCAACGAGCTGCTCTCGCCCTGCGGTGAGCCCGTGAGCGTGGCGCGATGTGCGGATGAAGGGCGCGCGTGTCGGAGTTGTGTTCCGGCTGCGCGATATGTCTCGCGATTGATCGCTGAAGGATACGAGCGGGCGGAGATCGAGGAGCATTATGATCTTCGATTCGGACGCGACACCGCGCTCGAGGTGGAGTCCGATGGATTCCCGTTGCGCGGCGCACCCATGGCGCCTGTGACGATCGTGGAATTCAGCGATTTCGAGTGTCCATATTGCGGACGAGCGCATCCTGTCTTGGCCGAGCTTCTTCGCGAATTCGAAGGGCAAGTGAAAGTCGTATTCCGGAATTATCCGCTGAGCGGACATCCGCGCGCATTGCCTGCGGCCCGTGCCGCCGTCGCGGCGGGGCAACAAGGCAAATTCTGGGAGATGGCGGACCTCTTGTTCGAGCATCAGCGCGCGCTCGAAGACGAAGATTTGGTGCGCTACGCGGAGCAGCTCCACCTCGACATGGAGCGCTTCCAAGTCGACTTGCACTCGCCCGCGACACAAGCGGCGGTCGAGCGAGATCGAGAAGCGGGCCGTCGTCTCGGTGTCGAAGGGACTCCGACGTTCTTCATCAATGGCAGGCGTTTCCGCGAAGCCCCCACATCCTTACCCGCTTACGTTCGAGAGGAGCTCGATCAGTGATGCGGTTGAATCGACGCGGTGCTCGGGCGTCCCAGTGGGCAATGTCCGGCTGGAAACAGAGGTTCGGAGTGCTGGTCTCGGTCGTGGCCGTGTCGATGTTGGCAGCGAGCGCCGTCGCGCTCGATCGGGGGACGCGCGCGCCTGAGATCGGAATGCGCGATCTCGAAGGGAACACGGTGACGATCGCGTCGCTCCGTGGTCGTGTGGTGGTCGTCGATTTTTGGGCGTCGTGGTGTGTGCCGTGCGCGGATTCGATGCCGCTGTATCAGCGCCTGTACGAGACGTATCGTGAGCGCGGATTGACCATCATCGGAGTCTCGCAGGACCAGCGGGTGGACAATGCACGAACTTTCGCGGGCCGACATCGATTGAGCTTTCCTGTCGTGTTCGACGAGGGGCACGCGATCGCCAACCGCTATGCGCCGCCGCGCATGCCCACGTCGTATTTGATCGACCGCACGGGCATCGTGCGACATGTTCACGCGGGTTATCGTTCGAGCGACGCTGCGCAGCTCGAGTCGCAAGTTCAAGCGCTCTTGAATCAGCCCGAGTAGCGTGTCGAGCCATCAACGCGCCCATGCGTTGTTGCTCGTCGGTCAAGTATTGATGATACTCGGCCCCTTATCGGCGGAAGCCTTGGGGCGCAATCTCTGTATTCAGTCTCGAGCGGTGGAGGAATTGGCCGAGCTTCTGTCCGATGTACATCAACACGTTGGAATCGCCGCGGCTGAACTGCGCTTGTCCTTGTCGATTGATGAGCTGAAGAACGGCCTCGAGTCGGCCTTGCTCGATGACAGGGACGAGCGCCATCGCAGTGTGATCGATGCCCACCCGGCCGTCGATCCCAGGGTCGAAGCGCGGATCGTTGGCGACCTGTTCGAGCAGCATCGGGCGTGCGAAATCGGCGGTCGCACCGATCAAACCTTGCCCGAGCGGAATGGCCTCTCCACGACGTTCATCCGAACCTGGACCGGCGAGAGCAACGAAGCGCAATTCATTGGTGTTGATGTCGTAGATGCAGACGCTCGACGCCTCCGAGGGGATGAGCTCTTCCAGCACCTGGAGCACGAATTCAGCGCCCTCTGCCGCTGACCCGAGGAAAAATAGGTCTTGTAAGGCTTCGAACGCCTGTGCAAGCCGCTCGTCGACGGGTTTCGGTTCAGGGCGTTGCCCATGAGCGTCGCCTGAAGAAGGAGGCGCAGAGGGCCTTAGCGACGGGGGTGGCGCGCTCGGGGGCATGGAGCGGCGAGGGGGTGGAATGGAGCGAATCGTCGTCGGTCGCTGCACATCGACCTCGCCGCGCCAGTCTTTCCACTGCAACGTCACGAGGGGCGGTCTTTCGGGGCGTCCGTGCCAGCGATGATCGAAGATCGCCATGTTGACGAGCTTGCCCTTGGGACGGCCTTCGAGCTCTTCGCGGAGCGAGGCGAAGTGCTTGAGTGCAATGATCTCGGCGTCGTCCGCGGGGGTTCCTTCGGGGACGATGAAGGTGCGCTCGCGATAGGTGAGGGGGGAATCGGAGGT
>CAYZTA010000085.1:0-20271 GCA_964481145.1 uncultured Sandaracinus sp. | reverse complement strand
CTGGTCATGTCGCGCGATTCATTTGATCGCCAGTCCATGCGAAGCTGGTTAGCTCTGACAGGCCCGCCTTGCGGCTTGGTATGTCGCTTCCGAGTAGCCCGCATCAGCCCTCATTGACCAGTTGCCGCCATCGGAGTGCTCGGTGTCGGTCTCGCTCAAGCGTCAACGAGGTGGACTGCGGCGTGTGGTCGTTGCACATGTGAAGTACCGGTCGTTGGATGAAATCAATGATGCGACTGGAGCACTGGCGGTCACCACGACTCCCATGCCGCCAGTGATGTTCAAACGCTGCATCGCGGCGCCATCGCTCATCGCGTATATCGCATGCCGTTCTTTCGCATCGAAGACATCGTTGATGCATGAAGGCGAACCGCTTGACGGCGGGCTCATGTCGCGCTGGCTCGAGGAGCTGGGCGGCACCTGGGTTGCACTGTGGTCCAAGCCATGCGGGCTCATGCACTCGAGACGGCGTTCTGACAAGCTGTTTCAATTTTCAGCAGAGCTCGGGACATTCCTCCGGAATGTATCCGTTGGCTCTTCACCAACCGGTTGATTCGTGGTCGATGAATTCATGTTGGGACGACACCCTCGACCACGCCGTAGCCACCGGGCAAGAACGCTTCTGCCCCTTCGATACCGAAGCAGGCCATCAAAGTTGCGGCGACGTCCCGAGCGGTCGGAGGTCGCGTGGTCCTGTCTCCCGACTCTTCGGTCACGCTGACCGGGGCGCCCAGGCCTCCTTCCGCGATACCGCCGATCATGCGGTTGCCATGGATCAAACCATTGACGAGGACCGCCGAATGAATCGGGTTATGGTCCGAACCCCCCGTGATCGGGAGGGAACGTCCAAATTCACTCGTGATATAGACCAACGTGTCGTCGAGGAGCGTGCGGTCGGAACGAGTTGGAGAGGGGGTTAGTTTCATCTCACAAAGAAAGCGACCGATGGACTCGAAGACACCCCGGAGGTGAACACTATGACTCGGATATGGATTGGAATAGTGTGAATCGAAGTTGATCGTAGGGAACATTTGAAAACTGACGGACGTCGTCAAATCACTCTTCAAGAAACGCAGCGCGAGGTCGAATTCGTTGATCCATAACTGGTCGGTGGCATAGAAATCCGCGTATCCAAGCTGCCATCCAAAGCGCGGATTGGAAGGTGTCCATGGCATCACGCTCGGCAAATACTGGACGCCCGGAGTGGCTTCCAGAATATCGACGATGTTTCGGGCGATCGTGCGGGAGATGCTGGAGTAGGTGTCGTAAAGCTGGTTGAGTGCGACATCCATTCCCTCGGTGCTCCGAAATCGCTGGGTTCGGATGGTCTCTAATATCGCACGATCGATCACTGTCTGACTGGCAGTCTCTCCATTCGCCAAACCGTCGAATCCCAAGGTTGGGGACTCTTGTCGTTCTCGCAAACCCTCCCAATAGCGTCGGCGATCGGAGAGCGTGAATTCGAGGTCTGAGAGCGAAACGACGCCTGCGGCGTTTGCTCTGGCTGGGAGAGTCACAGCAGGAGCACGAAATCCTCCGAACGTCACGCTCGGGATCGCGCGATCTGGAAACGCGTCGACGAAATGATTCGCGATCCTCGCAGGCAACGAAGGCGCCGTGAAGTTCGCGCCAGCGATGCCGCACATCGAAGACACGATACCGCTTTCGTGCGCGGCAGTGCCCTGATCGACTCCATGAATGATCGCGACGTTTTCGTAGAGCGAATAATCAGGGGCAGCCCAAACATACCCTTTGTTGTTCGGCTCGCCCATGCTCCGATCCGTCGGATCTGCCTGATTCCACGTAATGTGCGTGCGCAACCGGCGAATGGGAGCATCGAAGTCGGCGTTTCCGCTGCCATCGAGATTCGACAAACGTGAGCTGTCGTAGAATACGCCAGGCATTCGCTCTGGCGGCGGCATGAACCTCGAGAGCGTCGAATCGAAGAACGATGCCCAGAGGAACTCGTGATGGATTCCACCTGGTACGTAGATCGTGAGAAGCTTCGTCGGCCGATCAGTCGGCTCGGCAGCACGGGCGCGACCCCCGAGGAGACCGTCAAAGAGGTTATAACGAGAGAGCAAACCGAGCTGGGTTGCTCCGATACCGGCCAACATCAGCTTGCGACGAGACAGCGTCATGTTCTCTCCTTCAGTAGAACACGAAGAGGGGATGGCGAATGAAGTAGGAGCAGGTTCCGACCCAGGCCCTCTGGGTATTGGAAGAAGCTTCGAGCGGTGCAAAGACGGACTCGACGATAAAATCGAGCTCATCGTCATTTGCCCGTTCTGCAAGGAAGAGTAGGTGCCAATCTGCCAGCTGCTCTCGGAGCACGGCTGGCTCTCCCGTCCCGGTCGTAGCGGTCGCCACCGTGAAAAGCGCGCTGTTGGCAGTCTTCTGAATGGCGAGGCCGCACCACGATTGTGAAAGAGGCACCAGTGTTTGAATGAAATTCGTAGAAACCGAGCGATCTTCGTATTGTGTTTGTGCCGCTGAACCTCCACCAAGTGCGGTGTAGGGCCTGCGTGAGTACCATTGCGCCGGCACGCGATCGGGCGACCGCACATCGAAGAAGTCAGCGCTTCTCGGAAGCAGCTCCGCGATTCCATGGGAGTTCGCCGGCCCGTAAAAGTCGTCGAGGCTCAGCCCGAGTAACTCTTGGAGCCCGAGTTCGATATGTGACGCACGGATCCGTGGGGATGTCGGTGCAGTCGCGTTGGGTTCCGTCGAGAGAAGGGGGGCCGCTTCCAAATTCGCGATCCAATCACGAATCTCTTCGATCGTGATGCGCGTCTCGCCCCGCGCGGAAAGAACGGAGAACGGGTCTCCGCTGAGTGGCATTTGCGTGAGCGAATCGCCAGTGCGACGGCCCTCGAGCAACATGACGAGTCCGCTGTTTTCGGGATCGCCGGGTCGCACGAGCCGAGGATCTCGGACGAGCAACGATTCGAAGGCATTGAGCGATGCGAAATAACCCGAGTCTCCGGAGAGATGGCATCCGAGGCAGGTCGGCGCGAGTCCAAGTCTGATCTGATCGGTGCGGCTATTGGTGCCGGGGATCGGAGGACAGTTTGGATTGACGTTTGGCGATGGCTCGATGGACGGATGTGGGCCTGCCGGTCCCGATAGCAAGGTGCCATCGCAGGCAATCATGAATGCTGTGATGATGAGGAACATCGTGCGATGCATGAAAGCGGAGGTGTTCACAGGCCCCTCCTGAACGCTTCGGTTTGCATCAAATATCGAACAAAAGGCCTAATTCGCCGACCATTTTCAATAAATTCGTCGACAAGGAGTTGCAGATAACCCGCCTCTGATGTCGGATCGATATCGCGTCCAATGAAGCGCTCGTGCAGCCGGCGCACAGCGCATCGATCGAAGACGCCCGAATCGACAAGGAGCTTGCCGAGTCCGAGAGGGCCCACGGTTCCGTCACTCGTCGCACCATAAAGAGTCTGATCGGGAGGGAGGAAATCGATGTATCGCGATTCGGGCTCGGACATCGCAGTCACCATGTCGACAGGTGTCATTCGCGTTTCCGGCATCCAGAGGCGTCGCATTCGGTCCCATGGATCGGAATTGTAGGGCCATCCGCCCTCGATCCACCTCGGTGATACGTGGGCATTGCCGACGCCCAAGATGTTGAAACGACCATCCACACGCATGAATCTTTTGAAATGGATCGACGCAGGATCGATCCGCGCATGGCATGTCATACACGGACCACCCGACGCCGGATCGTTCGTATAAGGAGCGAATTGTGCGGTGGGCGCGGGCGGAGCAAAGGTCTCGCATGCGAACATCTCGAGCACGCGAGCGCCACGGATGCGCTCCCTCGGCATGCCTGCAAGGAAGCCAGGCATGGTCAGGACGCCCGCCGCGGGGACTCCTCGCATGGTGCTTGCGGCTTCGATCCGCGGATCGAATCTGTAATCGCGTTCTGCCAGGAGGAATGGATTGCGGTCAGAGACCGGGAACTCACTCCATCCCGTCGAATCGGTCGAACTGTGGTGTGGATCGGTGGGTGCTGTCCACGTGCTCGCACGCCACCATCGAGTATTTTCATCGAGCTCGACCGCCGCCCCGAGGCGCCGCGCATAACGTACGTAAGCGTGCTGCACTCTCGATGGGCCGACGGAATATGCGCCGCGAATCAAATCGTCGAGTGGGCGATCATGCCAGGCAATATGAGCAAAGAGGCGCGCTGGCTCGTCCCACATGAGCCGACGATGTCCCTCGGGGTTGCTCGTCATGAAGTTCGGCCAACTCTGCAGTTGGCCGGCTGGATAGCAGTAGGTGAGATTGGGACCGCATCCACACAAGATGTTGTCGTCAACGCGTTCCGCCTCGTACCGCCATCCCTGGCCCCAATACCTGCCACAATCGACGGGACCATTCGGACCCTCGACCATTTGACTCTCGATACCATCGAAGCCAATGACCTCGATCGTCGTGCCTTCCGCCCACCACGGTTCGATCGTCCGAATGACGGCCGGACTCCCATCCGGTGCGATCCCATTGCATGGCGGGCATCCCTCGCTTCCACAAGCAGGTGTCCCCCACTTTCCTTCGTGCAAGGTGCCTGCGGGACATTGGATGATACTGCGAGTTTGAACCAGGCCATACTCGGGTGAATCGGCGATGGGAGCGACTGGCGGCACGTTCATCCACATGTGCCCGAATTCGACCATCGCGTCGTAGAAGCTCGGCTCTGCGAGTTGGCGATCGAGCTCCGTCGAGAGCCAAACATCTTGCGCATTCGGGTCGGCGATCGCGTCGAGCGCGTGCAGTTGATCGCGTGACGGAAGATGATCGCTGATGGCGAGGCTCATCCGACGCAAGCGCCTCGTGGCCGACAAGTCGTCTTCTGGAGCAGGACGAGGCCCGGCGTCGAGCATGATGTC
Organism: uncultured Sandaracinus sp.; assembly: GCA_964481145.1. GTDB lineage: Bacteria > Myxococcota_A > Polyangia > Polyangiales > Sandaracinaceae > Sandaracinus. Next base: position 15,367 of record CAYZTA010000085.1, on the reverse strand, counting down.
TGGAGGTGGACACGCAGCATCTCCGTCCACGCCAGAAGCATTCGCTTCGCATCCACTGGCGCAAACGACGAGCATTATCGTCCAATGGAACGTTCGCATCACGTTCTCCGAATCAAAAAGTTTAGCGTGTCGAGCAGTTCAAGTATTTATACTCTATGCGCAGGATCTTTTTTCTTGAAATCTACCTCGAGATCATTTTTGTAGGGGACAAAGGCTCACCCGTACCCACGAGGTAGGTGTGGGCAAGTGACGTGGATTGTTTACGAAGCGGCTGCTTCACTCGCCCAACGAGCACGTTGCAGCGTGAGATGCAAGATGCCGTCGTTGCTATCGACGACGACCATCGGGAGGTCGCGCTCTCGCGCGCTTTGCGGACGAAGTCAAACGTGTCTGGCACCGCGTGTCGTCCACAGCGTGATGACGCTCAAGGCGGCCCAATGCGATCCGAACCATGTTAGGGTGGACCCATGGGTTGGCCTCCACCAAGGGTCCTCTGGGGATTGCTCGTAGGTCTCGGCGCTTGTGGTCGCATGGACTATCAGATCGAAGAAGACGCTGCCATCTCCAACACCGACGCTGCCTCCGACATCGACGCTGCCATCTCCAACACCGACGCTGCCTCCGACATCGACGCTGCCATCTCCAACACCGACGCCAACGTCTGCACGGGCATCGAGACATGCCCGCGGATCGTGCCTAGCAACATAGGAGAGCTCGAGCTTCCTGTCGGCACAGGAGGGCTCATTGTGGGAGGAGCACGGCAGTCTTGGGTGCTCGACTCGACCACGGGCAGCATCATTGGCTATGACGAAGTCGGAGAGAACCCAATCGTCGTGCGGGAAGCAGGCAGTGGAGACGATGGCCACGGTGTGTTCTTCACGATCGTGCCTGTTGGCTTTTCGCCCTTCAGCCTCGCAGTGCTGTCGGTCGATCGGTTGGAGATTCCAGCTGGGACGCGGCTGATTGGTACGGGCATGCGACCCATCATTATCCTGGCCGCATCGGAGGTCCGAATTGCTGGCACTCTGGACGTCTCTGCCAACAACGGCTTTCAGGCCGCCACGCGCCGCCCTGGACCCGGCGGGGAGCGCGGAGGGAATTGCACCCAGCTCGATGGCTATGGTCTGGGTGGAGGCATGGCAGGAGAGTTTTCAGAGCCCGGTCGAGCGGGTGGCGGAGGTGGTGGTGGATATGGCAGCCCTGGAGGCGCGGGTGGTGCGGGTGGCGGCGCGGCGGGAGGCGTAGGCGGTAGCCCGTTCGGCAATGAGATTCTCGAACCCTTGTACGGCGGCTCGGGCGGCGCCGGGGGGCGTCTTGGAAACGGTGGGTGCAGGGCCACCGGCGGTCACGGTGGAGGCGCGCTCCAGATCACCGCTGGAGTGCGGATCGAGATCGCCCTGGGCGGGCTCATCGACGCCAGCGGAGGAGGAGGAGAGAGTTGGAGCGACACTTCTACCACCTGGACAGGAGCGGGTGGTGGTTCGGGGGGTGCGATTCTCTTGGAAGCTCCGGCAGTCGAGATCCGCGGCATCGTGGGTGCCAATGGTGGAGCCGGCACCCCTCGTTCCTATTCCGGCAATAGTACAGTCCCTGGCGCCGATGGTCGCGGTGACTTGGCGCCGGCCCAAGGAAGTGGCGGCGCCGGAGACGGCAGTAACGCCGTAGGCCTGGCTCTCGGTGGCAGCCCCAATCTTGGAAGTGGCAGCTCCTCCAATCTTGGAGGTGGCGGTGGCGGCGGCGCTGGCCGCATCCGCATCAACACGGCGACCGGCACCGAGCCCTATTCGACGGGCTTATTGCCCACCATGGCTTCGAGCCTGGCCACCGTCGGCCGTATTCGTCTAGCTCGATGAAACACAGTTCGTCCGTTGCCTTCGATTTCGGCCGTCGTAGTACGGCATCACTCCACCACTCGGATCAGCACGACTTTGTCGATACGTGCGCCCGTATCTCTGCTGAGGGGAATGTAGCTGATGGACTTGAGGGCAGGGAGCCAATCCCAGCGGCGATAGACGTGAAGCGCGGGTGTTACGAGCTGAGAGGGACGCCCTTCTCCGGTGATGACCACCCGGGTCGCCGACCATGACTGGGTGGGATCTTCTGGAACGTCGATGAGGTAGTAGGCATCTATATCGATACGACTGTAGAAAAGGAGTTTCTCGAGCGCATCGATATATACGAGTGAAGCTTGCCCAGTTTGGATATCATCCGACATACTGGGCGGTTCCGTACCAGTCCACGTGACCTGGCGGCGTACACCATCGTCGTCCCCACCGGGCCACCACACCCACTTGCTGGGGGCTCTCTCCCGAGCTTCTTCCTGGGTGTTGGTGCAATAGACATGAATGTCCCGTTGCTCGTGATATTCGCTCAATACGTTATCGACATATCCCTCAGGGATTCCCGTCACCGCACCAGGGACATCCACCCAGCTTCCCGTCATAAGGTCTCGGTACCCGCGACTGTTGGGAAACTTCGCTCGGCCGCGTCGGCTATCGATGCTGCTGGTTCGAGTCATGGTGGACGAGGCTTCGAACCGATCCCATGTGGTCGCGCCCAACCGGAATCGATGGGCGATGAAGGTGTCGCGCGCTGCGCCGATTCCCACTGAAAACGAACCATTTCGAAGCAATGCTCCCTGTGGATCGCCTGCCCATGGGGGCGGAATGATGCTGAGAGTGTCGTAGGTGTGACCAGAGCCAGGCCAACCAGGAAACATCTCTCGAGGATTGACCCTATTCTCGTCGGGCAATGCCCAGCCAGCTGGATCCTCGGGGCTTTCGGGCATGGTGCTCTCGGCGCCGCGAACGATGAAATATCGGTAGCTATGGTTGCCTCCTCCATGGTCGTACCAAAGCCCGTGCTCCCGCAGGTCAGGCATACCGGCAATGAGTTCCCATGAAGCCGATGTATCTTCGTATGCCACTGCATAGATGCTGGCGTCTTCCGTTGCAGCGTGACCGCCCCCATGGACGAGATGCTTTCCCCAATAGGATGCCCAACGATTGGCAGCTCCACCTGAATAGTCACCGATCGTTATGATGCTGCCCGTTCCAGGAGGAAACGAGGGGCGAACATCGGACAGCTGGTTCGTCAGTGTAACCAGGGTCGCCTCACCGACCTGCGTGGGAACATATGGTGGCAGCGGCCGCATTCCGGCATCGTTCGCTCCACCGGCATCGTTCGCCCCACCGGCATCGTTCGCCCCACCGGCATCGTTCGCCCCACCGGCATCGTTCGCCAAGCACGTCGGCTCGCATCCTGCGTCGTTGATGCCTGGCACAGTGTGTTCCTGACAACTCGCGCTCAAGAGCACCAGGCCAAGGATCAGGGCGCATCTGCATATTCGAAGAGGTTTTGAGACTGGGGGTGATTGACGAACTGAATCTCGCCACATGCAGACAATCGAAAGTCCCATACCTCGGAGGGTAGGAGAGAACGATTCACGCTGTCAAACAGCGTGCACTGTTGATCAATCCATCGGACACGATTCTGCCATCGGCCCGACTTCGATGACTGGCGGATGGTGGACGGATGTATGGTTAAATATTATAAATATGGGTAATTGTTGGGTTTTGAACTCTTGATTGCTCAGTGCGATGCGGCAGCCGCACCAAACACGCAACTTTGCGAGTCCACAACATAAATATCTCTTCAATTCGCATTCGCTCGAATGCTGATTGCGTAATTGGAATCATCCGATTGTACGAACTCGTACAAGTACGTTTGGCCGACGTGATGTGTGTCAGAGGGGGCGGACGGGGATTGTGATTCGCAGACCCTCATTCAGCACATTGGTGTGGTCGGTTCCGCCCCAAACGATGATTTCGGTTTCCGTGAGTACGGCGGAATGCCCCTCCAACCCGACCATCACGAAGTTCTCCCATGAGTCGCGTTGCGGGTCGTAGACGCCGAGTGAGGGAGGGAAGGCGTCGTCATCCTCTTCTATCGCGTCGCCAATGACGACCATTCGATCTCCTGTCCAAACGCCACGGTTGCCGTATCGTCTCCATGCAGCTCGGGTGCTGATGGGCAGCCATCGATTCATCGTCGGATTGAATCGTGCTCCGTTCGCAAGGGGTTCGTTAGAGTCAGTCTCGGTATACCCACCCCAGATGATCATTTCGGTGCCGGTCCAGACCGCGATGTGAGAGAAGCGCGGTGCCGGAGCGTTCTCGGAAGGCAAGGGAGTCCATCGATCGGACACGGGATCGTAGCGGCTCCCGTCGGACACGCTGCGATTTCCGTAGTGGCCTCCCCAGACGATCATTTCGGTGCCGGTCCAGACGGCAGTGTGATCGGCACGTGCTCGAGGCGCATCGGCTGTAGGAAGTGCTCGCGTGGAACTCGTTGTTGGGCTCCAGGCGAAGGGTTCGGCCACGGCATGTCGGTTGGGCCCAGTCCCGCCGAACACAATCATTTCGGTGCCGGTCCAGACCGCGGTGTGGTTGGATCGTGGAGTGGTGTGGACCGTGATGGACAACCAGCGGTCTTGTGCAGGGGCATAGCAACCCCCATCAGCGAGAACGGTTCGTCCCCTTCCTCTTCCACCCCACACGATCATTTGATCACCGGTCCAGACGGCGACATGTCCATCACGAGCGCTCGGCGAGCCTCCTGAGTTCATCGCGCGCCACTGATCTCGTGCGGGGTCATAGCGTCCCCCATTGCGCAAAGGATGGGGTGGGCCCAACGCGTAGTCGTTGTCCTCGAGCGGAACTGAACCATCGCCTCCCCAGACGATCATTTCCTGTCCGGTCCAGATTGCGGTGTGATCACGGCGCGGTCCCGGGCCCCCAAGGAGCTGCTGAGCCGATGCCGCTGGATAGTCTCGCTCCGTTGGTGCGTGTGCACTGAGGTCTTCAACCAGAACGGGCGATGGCCTAGGAGGTGGCGCAGGCCGTCCTCCAGAAACGCTTCCTGCAGAGTGGGTGCAACCCAAAGCGAGCAAGGCGACCGTCAGGGAACAAGAGCGCTTCGTCATGGCCTTGCTCCTCGCAACACAGAGCTTTCTTTATTCTACGTGCCGAGTGCGGTGTCTCTTCCTCTGGTTCCCGACCATTCGTTCAATGGCCTTGCACTTGGTCCATCAGCGCATCGTCCGCGTCGACCTCGACGCCCGCTTGCTGAAGGAGACGCAGCGCATTGCTCGTTTTCACGACGCCAGGACGGAGGCGGTAGTCGAAGGTCATCTCGCCGTCTTCGAAGACATCGGTGAAATGGACGTTCTCGATTTGGCCAGGCATCTCCGATTCGAGCTCGGACAGAGCGATGTCATGCGTGGCCACGAGCCCCATCGCGTGTCGCGCCAAGAGGTGCCTTACGACCGCTCGGGCGCCCTTGTGGCGCGCTCGGGCGTTCGTTCCGCGTAAAAGCTCGTCGAGCAAAAAGAGAATCGGAGGAGGCTCGTCGGCGTCGGCGATGACGGTTCGAAGACGGGTGAGCTCCGCTTGGAAATAGCTTGCGCCCGATTGCACCGAGTCTGAAATCCGCATGCTGGCGCGCAAGCGCAAGGGGGGAGTGGAGAAATGCGTTGCGCACACCGGACCACCGGCGAGCGCCAATGCGACATCGACTCCAATCGCTCGCAAGAGCGTGCTTTTTCCTGCCATGTTGGAGCCCGTGATCACGAGCGCTGATCCGGGGCCTGGCAATCGAAGGTCGTTTTTGACACGACGTTCTGGAGCAATCAGTGGATGGGCGAGCCCTTGAGCCACGAGAGGTGCGCCCGGCTCGGCGATTTCCGGCATCACCATGCTGGCATCGCCACGCATCAAGGTCGCGAGAGAAGCAAGGGCTTCTACCTCGCCGAGCACATCGAACCAGGTGTCGCATTGGGTGCCGGCACGATTCATCCACCGTTCGACGCCAGCGAGACAGTGCAAATCCCAAAGCAAGAACAAATCGACGAAGACATGAACGATGCCTTGAGTGCGGAGATCGAAGAGAGATGTCCATCGCTCGAGCGCGCGCAGCTCTTCGGAGGGGAGCATCCCAGAAACACGCAGTTTTTTCTGCAATCCTTGGAGGAGCGGCGCTTGCCAATCTGCGTTTTCGACGACACGAAGGAGCTCGCGAAACGATTCGACGAAGCGATGGCGGGATGAAAGCAGCCCGTAACGGTCGCTGATCGCGGCTCCTGTGCGCCACACGACGAGGGCCTGGAGGCCGAGCCCAATGAGCCATGTGCCACTGGGCAGCACGCGCCCGGAAAGTGCGATGAGCACGGCTGTCGTGAGCGGCAATGCCCAGCGGATGATGTGGAGATGCTTCGTGACGAAACGGGGTTTTTGCGCGAGGTCGAGGAAGAGCCGGCCATCGAGCGACTCCGCGCCGGTGTCGAGGACGGCAGCTTCGAGCTCTTGGCGCAGCTCGATGTTCTCTGCGAGCTCGACGACAGCGGCTTGTCGTTCGAGCACGGTTGCGCGATCGGCAGGCGCCCCGAGGAATCGCGCCAAAGTCTCCGCACCGCGTTGGGTGTGCGTCACGGCGATGCGCTCGAACACCGAGCCAGGGCCGACGATGTCGAGGTCGGACGCGTACGGATGCTCAGATGAGCAGAGCTCGCCGCCATGCGGAAAGCCGCGGGTACGGCCTTCGATGCGCAAAAGGTGCCGCTCGTGGATTCCTCTCCGTGTCAGCGCGCGGTCGCGCGCTCTCATGACGAGCACGTCGCCGATCCACGAAACACAGAATGCAACGAAGGTGGCAGCGCCAATCCAGAGCCAATCGCGCGAACCGCGCGAGAGCCCGATCCCAATCGAAACGACCGCGCCACTGAACAGGGCGAGGTTGGCGATTGAAAAGCGCAAGCGAAGTGCGTCTTTGTATGCAGCTTCGCGATCGAAACGATCGCGGCGAGTGGAGTGCTCCTCCCGGGCCGTCGCTTTCATCCGGGGATCACGTCTTGTCGGACGAGCCGTCGGAAGAAGGCGCGACGAAACCCTCGGGCATCTGAGCTCCACCGCCGAAGAAAAACTCTTCGCACTGCTTGAGGAGGTACTCGGTGCCCTTCTTCGACGAGAGGTCGATACGGTACTCGTTCACGAGCATCGTCGAGTGGGCGATCCATTTTTTCCAGCCCTCTTTCGACACGTTCTCGTAAATGCGCTTTCCGAGCTCGTTCGGGAAAGGCTGTCGATCGAGGCCTTCTGCCTCTTGTCCGATCTTTACGCAATGAACCATTCGCATGCGGCATTCCTAGTGAATGCGGTGACGCGGTGCAACGGGGGCATGCGCTTGGTCATCGCCGGGAAGCGGCAGACTTCCGCGGACCGCGGCTCTCGAACACCCATGCAGGTGGGAAATTCAATGGAACGGGAAGGCGCCGGACTTCTTCGAAGCGCGTCTTCAAATAGCGAAAATAATCGAAGGGGACGAAGCCTCGTTCGGTGCTGTAGACGAGCCAACGCGTGTGAATGTACCCAAACTGGACGTATACGCCGTCTGGCGTGAGGGACTCGGTGATCGAGTCGACGATGCGATCGCGAATGGTGGGCGGGATGAGGCTCATGCCGAGGGACGAGACAATGGCATCGGCCTTTTCGTTTTCCCCGGAGGCCGCGAGCAATTCACGGATATTCTCGGCAGAGCCGCAGATCGGGTGCAACCGCGGATCGCTCACGTGCCGAACGAGCTCCTGATGGATCGGCTCATCGATTTCGATCGTGTAGAGCCTCGCGTCCGACCTCATGCGTGAAAGAAGCGGCTTGGTCATCACCCCAATGCCCGGGCCGAGCTCGACGATCCGCTTCGCGCGTTCGGGCCTTGCGTGGTCGACCATCGCGTCGACGAGAAAGCGCTGGCTCGGCACAAAGCTCGCCGTCTGGTCCCATTTCGAGAATCCCTGCCTAAAAAACGTCCAAAATCCAGGCATTTCTGACGACTTCTTTCCGCTGGAGGGCGCGACTCTACCCGAAACAGGGGACCGGATCCATCGAGCCTCCGTGCGGGCGGCACCACCAGCGCTATTCTTTCCTCCATGAATAGAACCGCTTTTGCTTTTTTAACGGCTCTGGTCCTCTGTGCTTTGGGGCTTTCTGCGGCGGCTCAGGATTCGGTGGCCGTGCCGGTCGATGCGACGCTCGATTCGATGCGCGGCGGTCAGCGTTCGCTCGCGGCCGAACGCGGGCGTCGGGTGATCGTGGTCTTCTACGAAGACCGCCCCCACCTCGAAGACAACGATGTGTTCAAGGGCGAGCTTCGCCGCTTTTTTACCGACAATCACCTCGACGACCGAGCGGTGATTTACGGGGTCGCCAATCTCGGCGACGTGGGTATGGTGCCGGAGTCGCTTGTGCGTGGGATGATAAGGCCTCTGCTCGATCGCTGGGGTGTCGACATCCTCCTCGACTGGCGCGGCATGATGCGCGCGGCCCCATTCTCCTTTCAAACCGATGCGTCGAATGTCGCGATCATCGATCGCGATGGTCGCATCGTTTGGCGTCACATAGGCGTGATCGACGCCGAGCAGCGCCGCGATTTCTATCGCACGCTTCGTCGTGCCCTCGCGCCCTGATCTCCGTCGGGCTCGGGCTCTTCGGGCCACCCAGCCCATCGAGGGATGTCCGGCCACGGCCTTCGCGCGACGAGATACGCCACGAACGCACCGATGAGGAGCAATGCGATCGAGGAATAATGAGCGGGCGTCAGCCCGAGATAACGCGCGTCGGCGTGTTCGATGTCGGTGGCCCGCAAGAAGTCGAGCCCAAAGCGAACAGGCGCATAAAGAAGGGCGAGTAGGGCCAAATACGTTCCGCGAGGCCTCTGTTTGCGAGCGAGAAACATGAAGAGCGCGACCACGACGATGCTCCACAAGACCTCGTAGAGCCCGAGATCGTGGCGCACCTGAAAGGGCGGAAATCCCACCTGATAGTCCGCTACACCGAGGAAAAAGTCGGTGACGCGTCCCGGGTGGTCGTGGACGGTGAAACAACCCAGGCGCCCGAAGAGCCACCCCAGAGGCAACCCGAAGGCGATCGGATCGGCGAACGCGAGCCCTGGGAGTTTGCGTCTTCGAGACCACACAATGGCGCCCACGATCGCCCCGAAAAAGCCGCCGTAGCTCGAGATCCCTTCCCAGATTTTCAGGAGATGGAGCGGATCTTCCAATACGAGCTCGGGTCGATAGGCGAGATCATCGAAAATATGGGCGAACACGAACCCCGGAACGAGCACCCATCCGGCGAGGTTCATGACCGTCTCGGGATGCAGGCCGTCTCGTTTGGCTTTCCACCGCGCGAGGTACGAGCCCAGGATCACGCCTGTGGCCACGAGCATGCCGAACGGATGAAGCTCGAGCGGAGCTCCCCACGGCGTCGGGATTTCGAACGGTTCGGCTCGAAACCAAGGAATATGAAGGAACAAGTTCACGGCTATTGGACCGACTGCATCAGGGAGAGGAACTCTTCGGCTGGGATGAACTGGGTCACACGATGCACCTCGCGCCCGTCACTTCCATGCAACACCACGAGCGGCAAGCCACGCTGTGCATAACTTCGCAGAAGTGTCCGTTTGTCTTCGCTGTCTTGGCCCGGGGAGAGATCGATGTGCACCGCCACGAAGCGCGAACCTTCTTCGATGACCTGTGGATCCGTGAACGTGTGTCGATCGAGCTCACCACAAGCCTGGCACCACGAAGCGCCGAAATCGATGATGTAGGGTCGTCCGTCGGCCCGTGCCTCGGCCACGGCTGAGCTCCAGTCTTCGCGCCACACGAGGCCCGTTCCGTTTTGACCATGAGCCGACGGAGCGAGCATCCACAAGAGCGCGCCGAATGCGCCGATCGTCGTGAGGCCGATCCCGAGCGCTTTGCGCACCCGCAGATCCACTCGAGGATGATGAAAGTCGAGATGCACTGCGCCGAGCGCGAGCCCAATCGAGGCGATGCCGAGAGCGATCGCGAGCACGAGCCAATGAGGTTCGAATGCATCTCGGAGGCCTGGGATCAAGTCTTTGATCCAATAGAGCGCCATCACGCAGAGCCCGATGCCGAAGACGCTCTTGACGGCTTCCATCCATCGTCCTGATTTCGGGAGCGAGACCGCGAATGTTCCGACGACCCAAAAGAGCGTCCCGAGACCCAGTGAATAAAGGAACATCGCCCCCGCGCCGAGCCCGACATGACCGGTGTTGCCGATCCACGTGAGGAGCGCGAGCAACGCGGGCCCTGTGCATGGGGTGGCGATGAGCGCCATCGCGAATCCGAGCGCGAACGCTCCTTTCATGCCGATGCCGCCAACGCCCGCGAGCTTGTTTTGTAAGGCAGGCGGTAGGTTCAGCTCGTAGAGCCCAAACATCGCGAGCGCGAGCGCGATGAAGAGCACGGCGAAGCCGATGAGGACGGCTGGATAGTTCAGCCATTGCCCGAAAAACCCGCCGCTCATCGCGCTGAACACGCCGAGTGGGGTCATGAGCGCGCACATCCCGAGCACATACGAGCTCGAGAGCATGGCGCCCTCGATTTTCGACTTCGCCTGCCTCGCGCCAAACACGCTGACCGTGATGGCGATCATCGGGTACACACAAGGTGTGAGCGCGGTGCCGAGGCCCACGAAGTATATGAGAGGAAGCGCGAGGGCCCAATTTCCCGACTGAAGCGCAGACTCGAACTCGCCAGCAACGTCGAACATCGAGCGGGAGTATAGCGTTCGGGACGGAAACCGCTTGCCTGAGCGAGCTGCTCAATGGATTGGGCATTTCTATCAATCCCGTGTAAAAAGGGCCGTCATGCCGCTGCCGACGGTGCTGTTTTTCGCGTTTGCTGCTGGGCTCGCTGCGGCTCTCGCCGACCGAACCGAGCTCAAAATCAGTCCGAGACCTTCCCTCCTGACCCGGGGTGCGCTCGCATTTTTGATCTTCGACTTCCTCGTGCTCGTCCCGGCTTCCGCGTACTTCTATATTTTTCATGGTGACTGGTTCCTGCTGTACACGTTCGACGTTCGCCGGATTCCGTCCGCGTTCGCGCTCATCGGATTCGTGTTCGAAGGATTGCTCGCCGCCCTGGGGTTCGTGCTTGGCGCGGGGCTCGTTCGATCGCAGCGGGAAACGATCGGTGGAGGGCTCATCGCGACATCGGTGGTCTCCGCCATCGCGGTGCCGTTCGCAGCGAGTGCGCGCCTCGAGATGGTCGGGAGTTACGCGCAATATACTGGGAATTTCGGGCTGGTTCCGTTCGCATCGGGGCCGCTTTTGCTGGGTACGATCACGATGAGCGGGATCGTCATCTTCGGGCTCGCTTTCCTGCTCCTCCGAATCTGGATGGGAGCACGGCGTCAGCTTTGAAAGCGTGTCGGTGCAGTTGACGCCCACAGGGCCTGCTTGGTAGCGTCCCGCCGAATTTCCTCGGCAGATTCGGGGGTCCGGCGCGGTCGTGAAGGAAGTAGCAGGCTCGTTCTCAGGCGTCGTGATGTTCGCCCTGCTCGCTGCGGGGTGCGGCCCTTCGCTTTACACGTTCGAGATGTTGCCTGCGTCGAGCGCCGTTCATTCAGCAGAGCAGGCAGGCGCCGCGGAGTTCGCGCCCTATGAATACTGGAGCGCTCACGCATACCTCGAAAAGGCGGCTGAAGAGGCCAACGAAGGAAACTACGAGGACGCTCTTCGTTTCGCGGTTCGTGCTCGGGAGATGGGCCAATTGGCCGAGCAACGCATGCGTGAGAGGCGCGAAGCGCCGTGACTCGCACATGCGTGCTGGGCGGTCTGATGATGTGTGTGGCCGGGTGTTCGGCGACCGCGGCGTTGCGCGGCCAGATCCAAGGGACACGAGAGATCATCGCTCGAGCGGAGCAACATGGTGCGCGAAATTGTGCCCCGCGCGAACTCGCCACGGCGCTCGCGAACCTCGAGTTTGCCGAGGTCGAGCTCGATCAAGGAGATCGGCAGCGGGCCGAAGCGCATGTTGCGCTCGCCGAACCGAATGCGCGCGCTGCGCTGCGCATGAGTCCGCCCGAACGCTGTCTCGCGCAGGAAACGCCTCCGCCGGCGCTCGGGGATCGCGATGGGGACGGGGTGCTCGATGCAGCAGATCGATGCCCCGACGAACCCGAGGATCGCGATGGATTCGAGGATGATGACGGATGCCCCGAGGAACAAGACACCGACGGTGATACGATCCTCGACGCCTCGGATTTTTGTGTGTTTCAGCCGGAAGATCGAGATGGATATCTCGATGAAGATGGCTGCCCCGAGCCCGACGACGATCTCGATGGGATCGCCGATGACGAGGACCGATGCCCTCGGGATCCCGAAGACCGCGATGGTTTCGAAGACGACGATGGTTGTCCCGAAGCCGACAATGATCGTGACGGCGTGGCCGATGTGATGGATCGCTGTCCCAATGAGGCCGGGATAGAGAGTGAGCAAGGATGTCCACGTACTTATGTCGACGTCGAAGTGACGGACGAGGGCATCATCATTCACCAGCAAGTCTTTTTCGAAACAGATCGGGCGGTGATCCGCTCGGTTTCGTTCCCGCTGCTCGACACCGTGGCGCAGGTCTTACGTGATTTTCCCGAAATTATGGTGGAAGTGCAGGGGCACACGGACTCTCGCGGACGCGATTCGCACAATCTTCGCCTCTCTCAGGCACGCGCCGAGTCCGTTCGCGAATATTTGATCCGCGTAGGGATTGCGCCAGAGCGACTCTCCGCGCATGGGTATGGCGAAACACAACCGATCGAAACCAATGCCACCCCGGAGGGACGCACTGCGAACCGCCGGGTCGAATTTCGACGCACGGACACTGTTCGTGCAAGAACGCCTTGACTCGTGGGCATGAGGGCCCACGACAGACACCTTCAACGCGACTCGGCCGAGGGCTCCTTTCCATGATGCAACGCGCTTTTCGTTTCCTCTCCGCTTGGCTGCTTTCATTTGTGCTCGCTTTCGCCTTGGCGAGTCCAGCAGAGGCGCAACGTGCCGCGCAGCAAGTCCTCGAATTGAATCGGCAGGCCATGGAGGCCTATACCAACCTGGAGATCGACCAAGCCGAGCGATTGCTCGGGCAAGCGCTTCAGGTGGCTCAGCGCGGTCAGGTGCGAGGTGCGCCGCTCGCTCGCACTCATATCAACCTCGGTGTGGTGGCGATCGGTGGTACGGGCGACAACGCGGCGGGGCTTCGACATTTCATCGAGGCACTCGCAGCAGATCCGAGCGTCGAGCTCGACCCGCTGACGAGCACGCCCGATATTCGAAGCACATTTGCATTGGCGCGTCAGCGCGCAGGTGTGGCTGGTGGGGATACGTCGAACGCGATCATGTCGGCGGCCCCGGCTTCGGGAAATCTTTCGCACATCCCGGTGAGCGAACAGCTCACCCAAACGGCGGTCCCTGTGTACGTGGAAGTCCAGGGGTCGCCCACGCACGTGTATCTCTATTATCGCGGACACGGCATGCGTGAGTTCCGGCGCGTCGAGATGGCGCCGATGGCAGGTGGCTACGGCTACGAGATTCCGTGCACCGACGTGTTCGAGCCAGAAGTAGGCTACTACGTCGTGGCTTTCGGGTCCGATGGAAGCCCTCTCGGATTCACCGGTTCACAAGCCGAGCCCATCGTCGTGTCGATTGTCTCGTCTCGAACGCGTGAAGCTCCTGCGCTTCCGGGTCGCGCGCCACCGGTGCAGTGTGGTGAGCGTGAATGTCCGCCTGGGATGCCAGGATGCCGTGAGGGAGGCCGTGGTGCGGGTGAGTCGTGCACGAGTGATTCGCAATGTGTGAGCGGCAACTGCGAAGACGATCTCTGCGCGATGGGCGGGGACAGTGGCGGCGGTGGCGGATCGAGCGGTGCGCCGAGGTTTTTCGTACGCGTGGGAGGTGGGCTCGGGCTCTCCTGGGTCGAGCCAGGATTGCGAGCAGACCGTGTCCCCTGCGCGCCTGGTGACACAGAGTGCTCCGACTTCGCTCTCGATACACCGACGGAGATCGAAGGGTGGCCCTCCTATGGCGAAGGGTACACGTACAGCCCCGCGTCTTGGTCGGCGAATGGGTATGTGCCGGTGAGTGGTTCGATCGAAGCGGGTGGCGCGGAGACTTCATGCAGCGGAGGTCTCGACAACCAAGGCTTCGGCAATCAGGCATGCCTCTACGTTCGTGATTCGGGGTTCGTCCCCAATTTTCAGTTGCGTTTGGAAGTTGGTTACTTCGTGCTCGATTGGCTTGGGTTTTCGGCGTTTGCACGCGTTCAACCGATCTCCGGATTTGGGACGCTGAGCATGGCGCTCGTGGGAGCACGGGTACATTTCCGGGTCTATGACGTGAATCCGGCGGATGGCGGGAGCGCGAGCGGGCCGTTCGTCCACCTTCATGTGGGCGGCAGCGGCGGTCAGATTCAGGTGTCGGTGCCCAACAATGGTCCGGCAGCACCCTATGGCCAATCGGGGCTCGGCGGCATCCATCTCGGTTCGACCATCGGGTACCGATTCATGCAGAACGTAGGTGTGTACGTGAACCCGGACTTCATGTTCCAGGTGCCGCAATTCCTCTTCACAATGGACCTGACGGCGGGCGTCGAATTTGGGTTCTGATATGGAGACAGGCGCTTTGGAAGCGTCCTGCCCAACGATGAAGACACGATCACTCGAAGATGTCTTCTAGACGTTGGGCTCGGACGATCTTGGCGCCCCATCTCTCGAGCTCTTTTTTGTTGGCTTTCTCGACTCGCTCGTGGATGGAGTTCGGCAACGGGCGGAAGCGGAGCTTGAGCTGACGGAGGAGAAGGTCGCGAGCGCCTTTCTCGATTCCTTTTCCGAACCCTTTCTTGATGCCTCTCTCGACTCCCTCCTCGACCCCTTTTTCGAAGCCCTCTTTGGCTCCCTTTTCGAAGCCTTCTTTGATTCCCTGCTGGATCAGCTGTCTCGCGGTACTCATGATGGTTTCTCCTGCGCCAGCGATTCGTTCAGCTGTGGCGGTGAGCTCCTCGACATCGGTTTTGGCTCGAATCGTTAGAATATACTTGATGATGGTTGCAAATGCTTGCTCCCCCTGGGGCTCAGCGACCAGCGCTCGGACGAGCGGAGAGGCGCTCTCGAGCCATGCACAGGCATCGGCCGTGTTGCGAATGTCGCGGAGCGCAAGGAGTGTGAGCTTGGCCGCAGGGGGTAGGGACCGAGCTTCGAGCTCGGTCCTGCGTTGGGCGGTCAGGTCATCGAGCACGAATCGCAACTTGGGAAGCAAGGGCGCAAAGACCTTGCGGTCTTTGTCGCTCAGATGGATGAGCTCGCTCAGCTCCGTCGGTGTCGTCCATCTGTTTTTGCCGTGGTAGACGACCACGGCAATCACGAGAGGGAGCTTTTTGCGCTTCGGTTCGTTTGCTGACCTGAGTCGCATTGATCGGAGATCAAACCGACTCTGGTTAGCCGCGGAGCGGAGTTGG
>CAYZTA010000084.1:0-20526 GCA_964481145.1 uncultured Sandaracinus sp. | reverse complement strand
CCACTGGAACCTGGGCCCAGGAGGCCTATCTCAAGGCGTCTAACACCGAGGCGGGTGACGGGTTCGGCAGTTCAGTTTCGCTCTCCGGTGACCTCTTGGCTGTGGGCGCGCCCTATGAAGACTCGCCGGCCATTGGCGTGAATGGCGACCAATTCAATAACGGCGCGACCGATAGCGGCGCAGTGTACGTGTTTCGTCGAAGCGCCACTGGAACCTGGGCCCAGGAGGCCTATCTCAAGGCGTCTAACACTCGCGCGAACGACAGCTTTGGTAGTTCAGTTTCGCTCTCCGGTAGCCACTTGGCGGTGGGTGCGGACTTGGCAGCCGCGACTTGGAGCGGCGCGGCGTACGTGTTTCGTCGAAGCGCTACCGGAATCTGGGCCCAGGAAGGCTACGTCGAAGCCTCAAACCAGGGGTTAGCCGACAGCTTTGGCAGTTCAGTTTCGCTCTCCGGTGACCTCTTGGCTGTGGGCGCGCGCTATGAAGACTCATCGGCCACGGGCGTGAACGGCAACCAAGCCGACAACTCCGCGACCGACAGCGGCGCGGTCTACATCTATCGCTGAAGCCTCGCCCAAGATCCGAACAAGCCCGAGCCGGCCTGGAGTGAGCTCGCCTGTGCGAGGTGCGTGTTCCACGTCGAGAAGACGCACTTCGCGCCTGCGAGGGTTGTGTTCGATATGCTGGACACAGGTCTCGCACGTGCGTGAGTGCAGGTTTCACGCGTCGGACGCGGCTCTCGCGCCTGCGAGGGTCGTGTTCGATGCGCAGGACACAGGTTTCGCACGTGCGAGGAGTCCCGCTTCGCGCATCAGACACCGCCCTCGCGTCTGAGGGATGAAGCTTTTTTCATCGGCGCTCGACGCTGTGTTACTGGGCGCCGATGAAGCTGCTCGATCCAAAGCTCGATGTCGTCTTCAAGATGCTGTTCGCCGATGAGCGCAATCGAGAGCTCCTCTGCGCGCTGCTCAGCGCTGTGCTCGATCAGAACATCACCGATATCGAGGTCCTGAACCCTGACATTCCGAAAGAATCCGTCTCGGAAAAAGGCGTGGTGCTCGACATCCGAGCACGCTTGACGAGCGGTGAGCACACCAACATCGAGATGCAAACCACGTCCCATCCGGGCCTGAGGCAGCGCGTGCTCTATTACTGGAGCCGCTCGTACACGAGCCAGCTCGGAAGAGGCGACCGATACGTCGAGCTCGCTGGCGCAGTGAGCATTTTCATCCTCAACTTCGAAGAGCTCGCGACCAAGCGATATCACAGTGTATTTCGCGTGTTGGAAATCCACGATCACATGCCCTTGTCGGATGATCTCTGCATTCATGTGCTCGAGCTCCCCAAGCTTCCGTGCGCTCCCACTGCCGCCGAGGCGTCGCCGGTGCTACGCTGGGGGAGGTTCTTTGCTGCGAAGACGGACGCCGAACTGGAGCAACTGGCCATGATCGACCTGGATCTCAAACGCGCCAAGACCGCCCTCGAACGACTCTCCGCCGATCCTGCGGCCCAGGAGCTGGCCCGCGAGCGTGAGCTCGCCGTCTGGAACTACGAGCGCGGACTGCGCTTGGCTCACAAGGAGGGCGAGCGTACGGTGCTGCGCAGGCAACTTTCTCGAAAGTTCGGGGAGTTGCCTGAGAGCATTCGAGAACGCCTCGAGCGTGCCAGCGCTGAAGAGCTCGAGCGGTGGTCCGAGCAGCTTCTCAGCGCTTCTTCGCTCGAGGAGGCGCTTTCCTAGGGGTGTCTTCCGAGTTGCGTACGCATTTCGCCGGAGCATCGCTGCGAAGAACATGCCCGTTTTGTTTTTTCGGGCGTATCCCAAGATGGGAAGGCCGCGTGAAGCTGCTTCTCGATGAGAACTCGCGAGGACATTGCGGGCTTCGAGGACGTGGTAAGGAATGGGCGTGGCTTGGTCGAAATCCATTCCGTGTTTCCTCGCGATGATGCTTGGGGCGTGCGGGGGCGCGGCTCAGTCGGTGGAGCAGGGGCAAACCCCACGACAAGTCTCGGATGGCCTCGACTTGTCGCTTCGACGGCATGACGGAGACGTCATCGAGCTTCGTGATCAACGGGGAGCTCCGGTTCTCCTCTTCTTTTTCGCAACGTACGATGATGCATCGACGGCTTCGGCCAATGATGTGGCGCGCTGCGCGCGCGAGGCTCTCGATACCGTCGTCATCGCGGTGGCGCTCCAGCCGGATGCGCCGGTGTTTGCTGCGGCATACGTGGAGACCGAGCAGCCGCCCTATGCTGTCGCGTACGATCCGGACAATCATATCCTGATGGGGCAGAGCGAGCTCGGCACGTTCGAAGCCGTTCCGATGTTCGTCATGATCGATGCACGAGGCCGCGAGATCGTGCGTCACGTGGGCTACGCGAGCGAACGTCAAATGCGAGGATGGCGAGAAGAGGCGCTCTCCGCAGGGGGGATCGATCAAGAGCTCGGCGCAGCGTCGAGGTAGAGCTCGGCGAGCTGAGGATGCTCCTCTTTCACGGGTTCGAAGGTGGGCGTCGGGATCGAGGTCGGACGACGTCGGAGCAGTGACTTGACGAGAAGGCCGCCCGTGACGAGCGCAATCACCGGGAGCAAACCGCGCATGCGTTGGGCTCGGTGTTCCCAGACGTCGACTCGATCGGCAAAGAGGAGAGTCGACCAGTGCCTCATCCAATGATCAGGAAACTTGTAGGCATATCGTCGAATCGCTCCCGCGAGGCCGGCCGGCGGTTGTGCCGTGCCGAACACGGGGGTGTCGATACTGCGCTCCTTCTTCGGAACGCCCGGTCGATGTGCGGGATTCGCATCGATTCCGTATCCGGGGATCTGCGTCGGGTCGATCATCTCTGGCTCCCGAAAATGACGAGTGTTGTCGTGCTCACGCACTCGGGGTGAGCACGCATTTGATGCAACCATCCAACTTGTTCGCGAAGATGTGGTACGCGCTCGGCGCGTCTTCGAGCGTGAAGCGATGCGAGATGATTCCCGTCGCGTCGAGGTGCCCGCTCCGAATGTGTTCGAGCAGATGCTTCATGTATCGATGCACCGGACACTGATTCGTCCGAATCGTCAGCCCCTTGTTCATGGCCGTGCCAATGTCGACGAGATTCCAAGGGGGACCATACACACCGACAATCGATACGTGACCCCCCTTGCGTGTCGCGTGAAAACACCAGTTGAGTGCGTGTGCAGAGCCGCCCTCGGCCTTCAAATATACGCCGAGCACACGTTGGATCGCGGAGCCCGAAGCCTCACATCCAACCGCATCGATGGTGCAATCTGCGCCGCGACCCTCGGTGTGTTCTTTGATCCACGAGATCACATCGACATCACGAAAATTGACGGTTTCGACGTGTGCATAGCGTTTCGCGAATCGAAGCCGATCCTCGACGTCGTCGACCGCGATCACTCGGCCCGCCCCCATCCACCACGCGCTTTTCATCGCAAAGAGCCCGACAGCACCACAACCGTATCGCCCGGCGCGATCTCCGCCATTTCGGCGCCGAAATAGCCGGTCGGCAGCGCGTCACTCAGGAACAAGACGTCTTCATCATCGAGCTCCTCGGGGATTTTCATCGGACCCACGTTCGCGAAAGGAACGCGGACGTATTCAGCCTGGCCGCCGTCGTAGCCTCCCGCGGTGTGCGAGTAGCCGAACACGCCAGATGCCATCTGGTTCATGGAATTCGAGTTGTCGCAATTCGAGAAGAGCCCGCGGGAACAAAAAAAGCAGGTGCCGCATGCGATGGGGAAAGGGACGACCACGCGATCACCCACCGCAAGGTTGTCCACATGGTTTCCGACTTCTTCGATCACCCCCGTGAACTCGTGGCCGAACGTGTGGCCGATCCGGGTGTCGGGAATGAGTCCATGCAAAAGATGGAGATCCGAGCCGCAGATGGCGCTCTTGGTCACGCGAAGAATGGCATCGAGGGGATGCTCGATGCGAGGGTCGGGCTTGTTCGTGACACGGACTCGACCGGGCCCTTCGTAGCTGAGTGCACGCATCTTTGAGTCCTATGGGTCGTCTCATCCGAGGACCTAAAACCCGGACCTGCATTCGCAAGATGCTCGCGAGGTGAGTCAAGAATTGCTTGACGGCGGGCGAGAGATGCCGTGCGATCCTCCGCTGTGCGAGAGTCGGTCCCCATTCTGCTGCCTTCTGACGGCGAACGAACGAACCGCATCTCGCTGACTCGGTGGGCGTCTGCGCTCGGCCCCACAGGAGCGCTCATCGCTGCGCTGATCATCGTCTTTCTCGATTTCGCGCTCGCGATTCGATTGTGGGCCTCGGTGCCTTTGACCGTGATCGAAACGGTACTCGCGGTCCCTTGGATCCGCCTCGTGTTGAGTACCGAAACCACGAGCAGAAAAGGAAGGAGTCTCCTCGCCCGTGTCCGCACCTTGTTCGCGCACTTCTTGAACATCGGGCTCTTCGGGTTCGTTCTCTTCGAGAAATGGCGCCTCTTGGGACAGGCTGTCTGGGCTGATTCTCCGGACGCATTCGTTCCCGGATATCGTTCGTTCATCGTCGTTGCGTTCGTGATCGCGACCGTCGGCGTGTTGGTCCGCGGTCACCGCGCTGAGCGCGTGCTCTCCGAAGCGGCCGAACATCCGGCGCGGCTCATGGTGCTCTCGTTCGGAGTCGTTGCCTTTTTGGGTGGTTTTTTGTTGTCGCTTCCGATGTCCGTCCATGACGTGCGGCACGCATCGTTCCTCGATGGGCTCTTCACGGCTGTGAGCGCGGTGTGTGTGACGGGGCTCGCTGTGAATGATGTGGGCCCGACGTATTCGTTTTTTGGCGAGGTCGTGATCGCGGTGCTCGTGCAGATCGGCGGCCTTGGAATCATGGCCCTGTCGGCCTCGTTCGTGGTGCTCGCGGGGCGCTCGCTTCGGGTCAAACAGAGCGCCGTTTTGGCTCAGATGATCGACGCGAGCTCACTCGCGGCGTTGCGTCGCACGTTGATCGCCATCGTTGGATATTCGCTCTTTTTCGAGATATGTGGCGCAGCGATTCTCTACGCGCTCGCAGGATTTCATCCGGAGATCACCTGGGGCTCTTCGGATCCACATCCGCTCGCAGGCGCAGGAGATCGCGCGTGGTGGGCGATCTTTCATGCCATCAACGCGTTCTGCAATGCAGGGTTTTCTCTCAGCAATGGCAACTTGTCTGGCCTTCGGTCGAGTTGGCCGATGTGCCTTACGTTCTCCGTGCTCATCGTGATTGGTGGGATTGGGTTTCCCGTGATCGATGAGCTCGCACGGCGGCTCTGGGCAAAGATCCGGAGGCGGAGACCAGAGCGCTTGTCTCTTCACGCGCGCGTTGCATTGATGACGAGCGCGGCCCTCATCGTGGTGGCTGCGGTCTTCATCTTGGTGCTCGAGTGGGGGAACACGATGTCGGAGTTGCCTTGGCATGCGCGGCTCCTCGCGGCGCTCTTTCAATCGATTTCGATGCGAAGCGCGGGTTTCAACACCATCGACTTCGGTTCGATGCACGCGGCCACCTTGGTGCTGGCGTGCGTCGTGATGTTCATCGGCGCCTCCCCCGGTTCGACCGGAGGTGGTATCAAGACCACCACGTTTGCTGCCATTTTTGCTGAGTTCAGAGCGGAGCTCGAGGGGCATGGCAGCGCGCGTTTGTTCGATCGTCGTCTCGCCGAAGGGGTCGTGAGGCGCGCCATGGGGGTCGCGTTTTTGAGCCTCGGGATCGTTTCATCGCTGACCTTCCTCCTTCTTTTGACTGACGATCACGAACCTCTCGCGACGTTCTTCGAGGTGGTGAGCGCATTTTCGACGAGCGGTTTGTCGACGGGGACGGCGCGGAATCTGAGCTTGGCGGGAAAGCTCGTGATCATGAGTGCGATGTTCATCGGTCGAATCGGGCCGCTGACGGTCGCGCTCGCGATGGCATCCGAGACAAGGCGCGCGGCTGTGCAACTGGCCTCCGAGCGCGTGATGATCGGCTAGGAAGAGGGCTCATGAAGGCGAAGAAAGTATTGGTGATCGGCCTGGGTCGTTTCGGCACGTCGCTCATCGAGACATTATGGCAATCGCGCGCCGAGATCATCGCGGTCGACACCGATCCCGAGCAAGTCGACGAGGCCAAGGACCGAACGAGCGCGGCCTTCGTCGGCGATGCCACGGACCCTCGGGTGCTCGCGGCGATCGGCGTTCATCACATCGATGCTGCGGTCGTGACGTTCGGAGAGGCCTTCGAAGCCACTGTTCTTTGCGTCGCCACACTTCGAAAGATGGGCGCCAAGGAGGTGATCGCGCGGGCGGCCACGTTGCGGCAAGCGGAGGTGCTGCGCGCGATTGGTGCGACACGAGTCGTGCAACTCGAGCATGAGATGGGACATCGTGTGGCGGCTGATCTCGTGATGCCGGTCGCGAATGATCTCCTCGATTTCGCTCACGATGTGCGGGTCGTGCCCTGGCTCGCAGAAGGAAAGATGATCGGCAAGACCCTCGCTGAGGCCGAGCTTCGCCGAACATGGGAGATTCACGTGCTCGGGGTGCGCTCCAAAGCGGCGGTCGGCGCCAAACTGGAAGTCCCC
Source organism: uncultured Sandaracinus sp. (assembly GCA_964481145.1). GTDB lineage: Bacteria > Myxococcota_A > Polyangia > Polyangiales > Sandaracinaceae > Sandaracinus. Next base: position 13,971 of record CAYZTA010000084.1, on the reverse strand, counting down.
GGTGCGGATTATCGAATCGCAGCGGGAGACACACTGCTCCTCGCCGGCAATGAGCAGGCGATCAGCCGTTTCGTGCGCGACGGAGATTGAAGCGAGCCTCCATCGAACTACGCGCGGTTGCGCGGGCTGCGAGACCGCGACAACGTCGACGCCCAGAAGCTCGCAGTCTTCGTGTAGAAATTGAGTGAGCGCAAGGAGCTTGTCGTGTCCGAAGGACCTTATCGCAAACCTCCTTCTGATCTGCTGGAGCTTGGGTGGATCGAGGAGCGCGGCTCGAACGCAACCGTCTTCGTACGAAAACGGGAATCCAAGCTCGGTGGGCTGGCGGTGCTCGCGCCCATCGCGATCTTTGCGCGTGTGTTGTTCGGCCCGATCGGACGGCTTTCGCTTTGGGGATGGGGCGTCGTGATTTTATTCGTGGTGGGAGTGATCATGCTTTGGCCGATCTCGCGAGAGCAGATTCGTATCGATGCGCGGGGCATGCGATGGCGCGATCGTCTCATCGGCCTACGTGCGCGGGTGGCGCTCGATCGACTCGAAGTGCGCATCCGTGGAGATGCGCGGTACGGCACGCTGTCGATCGGTGACGGACACGCCTCCTTTCGCGTGGCGAGCGGCGATGGTGCGGCCATCGAAGCGCTCGCTCTATTGATCAAGGCGGCCATTGCGCGATCGAAATCCAGCCCCGCCTAGCGGCTGCCCGCATTACGACGGAGCTACCCGCATCGGTTCTCTCGCCGAATCAGGGTGGACTCATTGTCCTCGGTTCAGTGCACAGCGAGCCTCAATCGATCACGAGGTGTTCGACGATCATCCGGTCGAGTGCTTCGTATTCATCGGCGATGGACGCGCCCGCTCGGATCTGATCACCCTCGATGTGGACGATGCGGTGATCGTGAAGAGCGCCGAGCGCGTTCTCGATTTTTTGTCGAGACACACTTTCCCTCAGCGTGATTTGCCCCGAGAGCCAGCGGCGATGGCCGAGGGCGAGAGCGCTCTTGAGCCACTCTTTGCGGACCAGCGCCGTCTGCGATCCTCGAAGCGAGCGCACGCTGATCAGTGCGAGGCGGTAGCTCTCGAAATAGGTGCGCAGCATCTCGGCATAACGTCCGACCGATTGCCCTCGCGCTCCGCCGCCTCGGTGAATGTGTGACTCGATGATCTCGACTTCCCCAGCTTCATGCATCAACGCGAGCGCATCCGTGAAAATCTCGTCGAAATCAGCGTCTGCGCGGAACATGAACTCGAGCTTGAAGAGTCGGGAAAGCCGGCGTACTCGGTCGCGCAATGCATCGCGTTCGGCTTCGCCACCGAGCGCGAGGAGCGCCGAGGCGATGAGCGCGCTCGGCACGAAGAAATGGAGGACGGTGTTCTTGTGGTATTCGAGCGCCATCCGGCGCTCTTCGGGGATCTGATAGATCGGCTCGAGCGGAGGATCGCCTTTCTTCTGTTCCAAGCTCGCATCGACCGTCACGATCATTTTCCCGTCTTCGAGAAGTCGGATCGCCTCGTCGAGCGTCTCGGGTCGAAACTGGCCGTCGGCGGTCAATACGGATTTCGCGATGCGCGCTTCGTGGCGTTGCAAGGTCGCGAGCAACATGCTCGCTGAGCGCACCAGGTGATCTCGAGAGATGCCGCGCCGGCGATGCGCCATGAGCGCGCTGGCTGCGAGCGCGGTGGGCGTCACGATCGTCGCTCGATTGATCTCGTACGTGACGCGGTGCGCGATGCGTTGGACGAGTGCTCGCTTTTCGGAAGGTGAGGGGGTTCGTGATGCCGTCTCGCCGATGAGATCGCGAAACGACATCAGCTCGCCGAATTGCAGGTAGAGGCGGCCGTACTTGCTGCGGAGCACATCGTTGGCGGCGAGCAGTCCCCCGATGCTCTCGGGTTGTTTTTCACCGCCCGCCTGCTCGTGGACGTACGAACTCGATTCGATGATGCGTTCGTAACCGATCGAAACCGGCACGAACGTGATTTCACGATCGCGGAGTTGAAGCGCCGCATCGACGATCATCGAGAGGATGCCGAGCTTGGGCGGCAGGAGTTTTCCGGTGCGTGATCGACCGCCCTCGATGAAGAGCTCGAGGTGCCAGCCTTCGACCAGAACCTTGCGGACATAGGCGTCGACGAGCTGAGGATAAAGTTTTTTGCCTTTGAAACTGCGCTTGATGAAGAACGCGCCTGCCCGGCGCAGGATGGGTCCGAGGGGCCAAAACGAAAGGTTGTCGCCCGCGGCGATGAGCGGAGGTGCGAGACCGTTGACGTAGAGCGCGTCGCTCAAGATGAGATAATCGACGTGGCTTTTGTGCGAGGGAAGGAGCACCAAAGGACCGCGTCGAGCGGCCTCGCGGAGCCGTTCGATTCCTTCGAGATCGACGACGAGGCCGTCATAGATTCGATTCCAGAGAAAATGATCGACGAACCGATGCACGAGCTCGACGACGTTGGTGTCGGGAGCTGCGCATAGACTTTCGAGATCGCGCCGTGCTTCGTCCTCGACCGCCGAGACGGGGCGATGGGAAGTCTTGGCGGCTGCGTCGAGGTGCCGGCGAACGCGGGGGCTGCGCATGAGCTCCGAGACGATGCGTGTCGATGTTTTCTTGGCAGGACCGAGCACGACGGTTCGTTCGCGCTCGATGCGCCGCAGAAGTGCGTATCGGATCGCGTTGGATGCTTCTGCGTCCGTCATGTCTTGGTGCTCGTCCAAGAATGCACGGATGTCGAAGGACTCTCCGTGACGGAGGAGCGCGTTCTTGTGGTTCAGAATGAACTGTAGAAACACGCGAATCCGACCGGGCCATTCGGCTGGACCGAAGAGGAGATCGATGAGCGTCGGCCGAGTCGTCGCGGGGCGTTTCGTCCACACGAAGGTTTGCGGAATGAGGATGATCGGTCGGTCGATCCGACGTTGCATCTCGACGAGCGTCCGAATGAGATCGAGATCGACGTCGTCCCCTTTGCGTCCACGTGTGGTGAGGCCCGGTGGTCTTCGAAGGAAGAGGAGGGCGTTCTGCCCTGCGGCGATGGTGGCCGAGAGCGCTTTGTCGTCGGGTATTTGTGCACGCAATCGCATGCGACGCGCGCCTCGTCCAAAAGGCTCGAAGACGAACATCCCGACGTCGTTCACGAAATTCAGCGGCGGTAAGCCATTCTTTTTCGTGAGGAAATCGAGCGCCAAGAAGTCGAGGAAAGAGAGCGAGCGCGCGACGTGTACGACGAGGCCGCGCTGGGCTTCTTCTTCGATCGTGTGCTCCCAACGTTCCGCTGTGCGTACGTGGCGGAAGAAGCGCTCGTAGAGCCAACGCCACATGGCGCCCGGCTGATATACCTCCGGAAGATAACGATCTTCGCTCTCGTCGGGAGGCAGATCGCCCTTTTGAAGGGCGGAAGCGGATTTGGCTGAGTGGGAGACGGCTGCAGAAGGCGGCTGGTTCATGGCCCCTTTGGGACGTTAGCATGAGGGACAGAGATCGCAGTGATTGTGCGCTCATCCGTTCTTGGGACGGTGTTCTTGGGAGGGCGGACCTTGACAGTCGGACGGGCCCCGGCTAAACAACGCCTCCCTTTCTGGCCCTTTATCGCGGCTTTTGATAGCAGCAGGGTCTCGCAGCACAGGATTTCGCATGGGTACCTTTCAAATCCACACGACGCACAGCGCCAATCCGGCGGAAGTCAAGCGTCGTTGGTTCGTGGTGGACGCCGAGGGGCAGCCTCTCGGGCGTATCGCCTCGCGCATTGCCAGCGTTTTGCGCGGTAAGCACACGCCGCTCTACACGCCCCACGTCGATACCGGCGATTTCGTGGTCGTGATCAACGCCGAGAAGGTGAAGTTGACCGGCGACAAGCTGGACAACAAGTTCTATTACAAGCATTCCGGCATTCCCGGCGGCTTCCGTGCAGAGCCGTATCGCAAGCTTCTCGATCGCAAGCCTGAGTTTGCGCTCGAGAAGGCGATCAAAGGGATGCTTCCCAAGACGCCGCTGGGTCGAAAGATGCACGGCAAGCTCAAGGTGTATGCGGGCGCCGTGCATCCGCACGTCGCGCAGAAGCCCGAAGTGCTGAAGTTCTGAGCTCCGCTCGAGATTTCCGAGGACGAGAAGAAGATATGCCCCAGGCGGTTATTGACGGTCGGCAGTACGGAACTGGCAAGCGAAAGCGCGCGATTGCACGTGTTTTCTTGAAGCCGGGTAGCGGAGTGATCACGGTCAACGGGCGTTCGCTCGCAGACTATTTTCCCCGTGAGACTTCACAGATGATCGCGCGCCAAGCGTTCGAGATCATCGAGAAAGTGGACGCCTTCGACGTGACGGCCACGGTGAATGGTGGCGGCGTCGCGGCTCAGGCCGAGGCGGTTCGTCACGGGATTTCCCGTGCGCTTTTGAATGTCGACATCGCGCTTCGCGGTGCGTTGAAGCGCGCAGGTCTTCTTACGCGTGACGCGCGTGAGAAGGAGCGCAAGAAGCCCGGTCAGCCGGGAGCGCGCAAGAAGTTCCAGTTCAGCAAGCGCTGATTGCTCCGAGCGCTCGAACAAAGAATCGACGAAACGCCGCGATGGGATCACATCCCGCGCGGCGTTTTCTTTTGTCGTTGTCGTGCTTGGATCGCCGTTTGGAGGTATAGGCGACTCATGTCTTCTCGGATTCGTGTCGCCATCGTGGGCGCAACTGGGTACACGGGCGCAGAGCTCACACGGCTGCTTCTGGGTCATCCCCACGTGGAGATCGTGGCACTGGTCGGGCAGAGCAAAGCTGGGCAACCGGTCGAGAAGGCACTTCCTTCGCTCGCTGGGATCGTGCGGGGTGAGATCGAAGCTTTCGACGCGGAGAAGATCGCAGAGCGTGCAGACGCGGCGTTTTGCGCGTTACCGCATGGAGCCTCTGCCCCTATTGTCAAGGAATTGCGAGATCGCGGCCTTGTCGTGTTCGACTTGAGCGCTGACTTCCGATTGAAAGACCTGGCTGCACACGAGGCGTGGTATGGCGCGCACCATGCGCCAGATCTCGCGGGGGGCGCGACCTATGGCTTGCCTGAGCTTCATCGCGAAGAGCTGCGTTCAGCGGATTTGATTGCGGTGCCTGGATGTTATCCGACGGCTGCCGTGCTCCCCTTGGCGCCGCTTTTTGCCAAGGGTTTCATCGACAATGGACCTGTGATCATCGATGCCAAGAGCGGGGTGTCGGGCGCAGGGCGTGCTCCCTCGGAGCGGACCCATTTTTCGGAGACGACGGAGGGGTTTCGCGCGTACAAGATCGCGGGAGGTCACCGTCACACGCCCGAGATCGAGCAAGAGCTCACGGCGGTGGCAGGGCACTCGGTGCGGGTCACGTTCACTCCGCATTTGGTCCCCATGACACGTGGGATTCTTGCGACGTCGTATGTTCGTTTGCGGCCTGGGGTGGATGTGGCGAAGTGCACGAGTGAGGCCCGCGCCTTCTTCGAAGGATCTCCCAGCGTGTTCGTGCACGTACCCGGGACGTGTCCAGATACGCTTTGGATTCGGGGTTCGAACCGCGCTCACGTGTCGTACACATATGACGAGCGCGCGGATGTGTTGATCGCGCAAGGCACGCTCGACAACCTCGTCAAAGGCGCTGCGGGACAGGCGATTCAGTGCCTCAACGTGCGCTTCGGTCTGTCCGAAGGAGAAGGCCTCGGCATGCCCGCAAGCTGGCCGTGAATGCTGTGAAGATCCTTCATTTCAGTGATATTCACGTCGATGTTTCACCCAAGCTCGTGCCCCTGCGAGATTGGTTGGGCAAGCGCATCGTGGGTGGAGCCAATCACGTCCTGCGCCGAAGGAAGAGGTTCCGAAGGACGCGTGAGAAGCTGGCCGCGTTGGGCCGTTTCGCGGAAGAACAAGCGATTGATCTCGCTGTTTGCACAGGCGATTACACGATCCTGGGGACTGAAGTCGAGCTCGCGGCCGCCCGCGCGGCCGTCGATCCGCTCACACGGCGTCCGCTCGGTTATGTGACGGTCCCTGGCAATCACGACGTGTATCTTCACGATACGATTCGAGAGAAGCGCTTCGATAAGTACTTCGGGGAGTTCTTGATAGGTGATCTCCCAGAGCTCGCGAGTGCAGATGGTTGGCCGCTCATCCGATTGTTCGGGGATGACCTTGCGATCCTCGCAGTCCGCAGCGCTCGGCCCAATCCGCAGATCTGGAGATCGAGCGGGCTCATCGAACCGGGCGAGTTGCGCGCTCTCGAGGCTGCGCTCGCCGATCCCCGGGTGCGAGACCGCTTCATCGTGATCGCGACTCACTACGCGCTGCGCCGTCCCGACGGGACGCGCGATCGGGTGACGCACGGCCTCGAGAACGCGGATCAGATGCTCGCCATGATCTCACATCTTCCGCGCGCCTGTGTGGTGCATGGTCATATTCATGAGCGGTTTCATCTGCGTCTGCCCGGAGTGGGTCCCACGATTCTTGGTGGCGGAAGTGCAACTCACGAGGGTGAAGAGGGCTTCTGGATGTTAGAGATCGAGCGCGATTTCGGTCGTGCAACGCCTGGCTGGTTCGATGGACGCGAATATCGGCTCGATTCGAAAATCACAGAAACGCTTTATTGATCTACCGAAGTGTGCAGCGCAGTTTTTTTGCGCCACGACAGGAGCTCGCGCGACGATGGTGCCGACGATGTTGGGGCCCATCGAAATCAGTCCGTCCAAGCGAGGGAGACTCCGTCGCGGCGTCCGTCTGGGTTGCGAGATCACGACGAATTCTCACGGACCGAAGCGTGAGATGTTGATCGATCTGTCGGCGGACGGTGCGCGCGTTCTGACGGATGTTCCGATGGAGTGTGGGGAGGACATTCTCATCGGATTCGCGCCCGAACGACTCGGGTGTCGCGTGGAGACGATTGCGCGTGTCGCGCACGTGGAGCAATCGTCTGAGCCTGCCGTAGGGCTCGAGTTCATCGAACTCGAGGTTGAGCTACAGGAAGTGATCGAAGAGCGCCTCCGCCATGTTCCGCCGCCTTTGCCGCGGATGCGAAATCGCGAGTTCGTCCGATTCGAGAAGGATTGATCCTCGCATGCGATTCTGCGAACGAGCCAGGCGATGGGAGGATTTGCGGACACGCCCTAGTTCATTCGGCGGACGTCATCTTGCAGATAGGCGACGGTGCGCACCAAGGCGACGACGCGCTCGTGTTGCTCGGTGGTGAGCTCCGAAAAGCGGACCCCCATGCCTGGGTTTGGATTGTTTCCATCCATGCGCATCGGATTGATCCACACGACGAGCCCATCGAGCTCGAGTGAAGGGCCCGATTCACTCGCGAAGCGGAGCGTGAGCTCGGTGCCGATCGGCAAAGGGGACTCCGAGCGAATGAAGATTCCCATTTCGCTGATGTTTGTTGCGTACGCGAAGAGGAAGGTGCCTCCGTTGGCGATGTCGATATGCAGCTTTGTGTCGAAGCGCGCATAGGAACGCCGGTTGGTGACCGGAACTCGTGCCTGAACTGCGATCTCGATTTTTCGACTGCCTTCGCCCACAGCTCGCTGTCTAGCCGAGTCACGCGGCGAGTCAACGGTCATCAACGAACGGTCAGAATTCCAGCGCGCGCACGGTTGGCTTCGTCTTTGGGGCCGCTCACGATTTCGAGACGTTGCTCGCCAGCGTAGAATCCGATGAAAAATGTATATTGGCCGGGCGGAAAATTGGCCGGGACACGCAGCGTCTGGCGATCGACGACGATGTCTCCTTCGTCCCAGAGGCGAACCGGATAATGACCTTCGACGGGCTCGTGATCGCCGTTGAGGCGCTGACCTTGGCCGTCGATGTGGAGGAAGATTTGATAGCTGCCAGGGATGGGAGCCATGACACGCCAGTACCAAGTCACGGCGAACTGCTGTCCCGGTCCCACGGTGCGTCCACCAGGCAAATCGAGATCGTAGCCAACGAGCTCGATTCGATGATCGAAATTAATCCCGGCGTGATGTTGAACCTCTGGGACTTCGTCGAGGATCGCGTTGGCGAGATGGTTTTGACCTTCGAAGCCTTCGATGGGGCGATTGGACGCCAAGAGCACCCGCGTGCTCGATGCATCTGCGATGAAGAGATGTTGCCCCGTGCGCTGTCTGTAGGCGCGATCGAGCTGCGCGAGATCATCGGAACGAAAGGCGAGCCACACGCGCTCGTCAGAGCTCAGGAAGGTGAGGACCTCGTTCTGATCTTGGAGTTCGCGTACTTCGCCCCGGGCATAATATGTGGCAGCACGTCCGCCGACTCGATACTCACCGAGCGGCTCACCTTCGTCTGCGAAGCGGTTATAGGCGTCATAGACTTCTCGCGGTGAGAAGTGCGAGCTCATCATCGGCTGAAAGCGGAAGCTCGTGTATCCGGCCATGCCGATGGACGCGACGAGCAAGGGAATGAGAGCCCACTCGCCAAGTGCGTGGAAACCAAAACGAGTGGCGCGGGCGAGCGCGATGAGAGCGATGATGGCGGGAACGAGGAAGGCCAGCACGCGCCCAATACGCACGGCAAGACTCGAAACTTGTTCGATTCCGAGGATGCCATTGGTGATGGCCGTGGCGGTTCCAAGCACCGCCACGAGGATGAATGCCCAGAGGAGGGTGCCGCTCTTTGCCGCGTGACTCTTTCGCAAGGAGGTCACGAGGCTCGTCGCGATGACGCCGACCCATCCCATCACCGCGACGATGGTGCCGATGAACGCCGCGAGACGGAGCGCTTCATAGGGTCGTTCTTCGCCGAAGACGAAGCACTCGATGCCGAAGAGTGTGCAGGTCGTCGCCACCACCATGAGCACGACGAGCCAGGCTCGGAAGCCACCACGGCGCTCCCACTGGCCTTTCAGGATGGCAGAAGGCCAGCCTAGCAAGAGCGCGCCGATGACGACGCGCATTCCACCGAGTTTCGCGGCCCAGGGGGAGTCCGAGAGGGTCAGATCGTTGCGGAATCGATCGAAATTTTCATGGCGATCGACTGAGAAGCCAAGCATCGCCAAAAGGCCGAAGAGCCCAAGCAGCGCTACAAAACCACTCGAACGAGGGAAATCGTCGGGGAGGGTGAGATCTAGAATGCCGAGCCCCGACGCCGGGACGGCCGGGTAGGCACGAAAATCGCGGAGGAGGAGCACGGCGAGCAAAAGCGCAACCAAGCCGGTCACCCATGAGCCGCGCTCCGAGCGTTCCACGTCACGGAGCAAGAGGGCGACCAAGCCTGCCAGTGCGACGACGGGGAGAAAGCCCGCCGAACCAAAGCGCGAGATGAACACTGTCTGCGCGCCGAATCCGAAGGCAGCCCAAAGTGCGAGCCCAAGGCGGAGTGAAGTCTCGTGCGAAGGTTCGCCCTTTGGAGTGTCATCTTCGGGCTGTCTCGCAAACGCTCGGCCCAAAGCGATGGGGAGGAGGGCGCTCCAGGGGGCGAATGAATGGAAGACCTGCTCGATCACCGTTTCGAAGGTGGGTGGATTGCCCCCGCGCGGAGCACCTCCGATCCACGCCGAATAAGTATCGGCGTTGGCTGCGATCACATGAGCCACATGAAGGGCGATGAGCGCCGTGGCTGCGATGAAGATGCCCACCACGATCGTGCGACCCGAACGTCGCGAGAGGTTTTCGCGCGAGAGCTCACCGCGGGCAATGAGCACGCCGGCCACGGCACCGAGCGGAGGCAAAGCACCCAGCATGAAGCCGCTCGTGTGTGTGGCGAGCGCGATGGCGGAGAGCAGCACACTGACCCAAACGAACGAAACCCCATGTTTTTGAGGCGTTTTTTCGCCTTCGAGGGCGAGGGACAGCGCTCCGAAGAAGACCAGCGCTTGCGCAGCGAATCCTGGAGCTGCACCGATCATTTGCCGCGCATTGAAGAGAAAGAGGGGCGTCGTGACGGTGATCAACGCGGCGTAGATACCGGCGCGTGCTCCTGCGAACCGCGCGACGATTCCATAGGCCAACACGACGGTCGCGAGTCCCATGAGCGCAATCGGCAGACGCCCCGCCCATTCGTAGGTGCCGAAATAGGAGAAGGATTGGGCGACGAGCCAGGGGGTGAGCGGAGGAATGTGGAGCGCGCTGGGGTCGGAACCTTCGGAGAGGCGCCTCGCGATATCTGCGCTCGTCAGCTCCCAGGGGTCCCAAATCCCGAAGCGCGAGATGCCGACGAAAATCAGCGCGGCAGCGACCGCAAAGGCCGCGCCCGCCGCGATGCGGGCCGTGCGTATCGAAAGCTCCATAGGAATCAGGGCGCGCAGCGTACTCGGCCTTGCGCCCTTTCGCCATGGGCGGCTTTGACCTTCAGTCTGGGGCTTGGATGCAGACTCGACCAAAGCAGCTCAGGCTCATGCCTTCACAACAATCGGCCGTGGTGTTGCAGGTTTCGCCAGCGGTTCGACATCGATCGGGCGGAGGAGGAGAACATACAGGGGCACCGCCGCCGGAGGGCGGTCGACAATCTCCTCCGCAACATTCGCGGCCCACCGAGCAACTCTCGCCATCGGAGCGGCAGGGACGTGGGGCCCAGAAGGCCGAGATGTTTGCCGATTGCGGATTTTGCCCAGGGAGCCAATAAGGGACGGAGCTGGCGTCTTCACCGGGGCTTGCTCCGATTCGGATGGCCGTGACCCAGATTTGCTGCCTTTGCCCCGCGGGGCGAGTGGAATTGCCGATGTGAGGGTTTCCGTACACGCGCCTCGAGAGAAAGCTGAGCCAATGATATCCACCTTGGGTAAAGGGCGAGAATCTCGGCTGGTAGTCGAGGCGTTCCGAGGTCGAGGCGCGTGACAGATGCATCACCGAGCCGTCGTTGGACATGAGGTAGAGCGATGATGTGTCGCGTTCGCTCCGCGCTCCTGTGCCGTGCGCGAACGCGAGGGTCGAGGAGTCGGGCGACCACGTCGGATAGCTGTCGGCTTGTCCATCGGGGAGAGAGGAGCCGCTGTGAATCACAGTGGTAGTGCCCACCATGTCGGGCCCTGTGACATCCAAGATCGCGAGATCGCCGCTCGTGAACTCACCGCCCCAACTGTTCGTGTTGGCGATATATGCGATGCGGGTTCCATCGGGGGACCACGCCGGGTGAGTGCCGGAGGGAAGTGTTCCGCTGACCGAGACGAAGGTGCCCATCAGAGGATCCACGAACGCGAGCTGGCGCTCTGTGTCGTCGAGGATCGAGACCACGAGGCGGCTGTCATCCGGGCTCCACGACGAGAACCACCATGTGGGGGTCGAGTCGCTGACCGGCCAGATGGTGGGCGCTGGATTGGCGGTGAGGTCGGTCGTGAGATCGAACATGGCGCCATGGTTTTCGCCGCCGCCGAGGCGCCCGGCCATGTAACGGCCACTGTTGGACACGGAATGGCATCCCACACAGCGTTCTCCATCACGTGGTGAAACTGGCGGATTGGGCATGAATGAAACGGAGGTCCCGCTGCCATCATCGATGCGTTGGATGCGCCCCGCTGCGATGTCCCAGTAATACACGCTGCCCGTGAGCGCAGCGCGTGCGAACGTCATCGAGATGGGGGTGCCTCGAACGACCTGACCACTGACCGCTTCGAGCCGATCGACCGTCAAGGTGGCGGCTGAGTCGAGATCGGTCTGAGCGATCGCACTCCATACCGGGGAAGAAACGAGCCAATGCGCGAGCCCATCGTGCGCCATGTATGTGGTGGCGCTCGCATTCGGTTTCTCCAAACGAATTCGAAAAACATCGCCCTCTGCGCTGTTCGACCATTGGATGTCGGCTGGATAGACATTCTGTGGAAACACCACACCGTCGAGCGGATAGACGACCTGTGCGCTGCGTGGGGTGTCGTCGACTTCCGTGGCTGCCGCGAAACGATCCGGAGCGTCTGAAATGTCGCCCACGATCCATGTGCTCACGAGTCGCACGCGGATCGTCGCGCTCGCCACGAGGTCGGGATCGTCACGTCTGCCCGGTACGGTCACGGAGAGGGTCGCGGTTCCACCGATGCGCCCATTCGCCGTGAAGAGTCCACTCGGTGCATCGAGATCGCCGATCGAGACATTGTCGATGCTGAAGCGCGGACCGCGCGCGGGCATTTCGGTTCCGTCGTCGTACACCACGAACGCCGAGAACATTTGACTCGGCATGGCGCCATTTTCGGCGAGCAAGTCGGCAGAGCTGGGCTCGATGCGAACTCCAATGACCGCACGAGGAAGATCTCCATCCGCGCCTTCCATGCCCGAGTCCTCGACCCTCCGGGGTGGATTGGCTTCGCATTGGCAACCCGTGAGGAGAAACGCCAACGCAAAAGCCAGCATGAGAGGCGACGAGAAATGAATCATCGTCCTCCGAGGATAGGGTATTTCCTTGAGGATTTACATCGGCTGTTTGACTCGACTCGGTGGACTGGCCAACCTCTCCGCCTTCCGATGGCCGACGAGACTCCCAGCGCGATTCCGACTCATCGCCCGCTGCCATCCGTCGGCATGCCACTCTTGCGCGACGATGTGCGGGCCACGCGTGGAAAACAACTCGCCGTCGTTCTCGCGGGAATCGCAACGGTCTCAACCGTCATCGTGACGGCGTTTCTGTTGTTACCGCAAGAGCCAAGTCATGATTCACCCGACCCGAACGCTGAAAGCCCAGCGGTTCCGCTGGCCGTTGGGTATACGCCGCCGCGAGATGGCGGCCCCGAGCTCGTCGATGCAGGGCCGCCGATCCCGGCTGAACCCGTGGCGGTCGAAGCCACGAGCGAACCTGGGATCACACGCACCACCCACGTGTTTGGTCGATCCGTCGGATTTCGCCCAGCGTTGATGCACGCAGGCATCCGTGGACCGGATGCGGACGCGATCATCACTGCGTTGACAGGGGTCATGGACTTTCGGCGCTGTCGTCCCGAACATGAGCTCGTGCTCGAAAGCGCGGATGACGGCACGCTTCGACGTTTCGAGTATCGCGCATCGATCACGCAGATATACGAAGCCGTGCGCGATGGATCGCGTTTTCTTGGACGTCAGGTCGATGTGCCCATCGAGCGAAATCGACTCGCCCGGGCCGGGCTCGTGACCACATCGCTCGGTGCCGCTCTCGAGGCGGCGGGGCTGGGCCGAACGATGGTCGGCATGTTCGTCGAGACATTCGAGTCACGCATCGATTTCAACACCGAAACGCGCTCTGGCGACGCGTTTCGGATCCTCGTCGACGAAGAACGCATCGGCGAGACGTTCCTCGGATACGCAACGGTGTGGGCCATCGAATATCGAAGCCAACGACGTGGTGTGCTCCGCGCGTTTTGGTTCGAGACCCGCTCCGCGTCCGAAGGGCGGGCTGCAGACGGTGATTTTCACGATGAAACCGGGCGTGCAGTGCACGGTGGATGGCTTCGAACACCGCTGCGCTACGATCACATCAGCTCGCCATTCGACCCTCGACGAATGCATCCGGTGCTTCGCCGCATCGTACCGCACAATGGAATCGATTACGCCGCAGGCACGGGCACTCCCGTGTGGGCTGCCGCGGATGGGGTCGTGACGTTCGTGGGGCCACGAGGTGCCAATGGAAATCTGATCGCCATTCGTCACGAGAGCGGCTACGAAAGTTTCTACGCGCATCTATCTCGATTCGCACCGGGGCTCGCGCGCAACGCCCAGGTCACGCAGCGACAGCTGATCGGGTATGTCGGATCGACAGGGCGATCCACCGGGCCGCATCTTCATTTTGGCCTCAAGCGTCGCGGGGTGTTCGTCGATCCTGCACGCGAGCTCAACGGCCCTGGCCGCATGCTGCCAGCGGCGCAGCTCGGTCGCTTTCGAACACAGCTCGCGAGCTTACGACGTCAGCTCGACGCGATTGCGATTCCCGAAGCTCCCGCTGTTCCCATGGTGAGCCACGAGCCCACCACGACAGCGATGGACTGAAGAATTCGGCTCGGGCGCGCGCTATACAGGATCGCGCCCCGCGCGATCCTGTATAATCGTTTCTTTTCGGAGGGTCTGATGCAGACCCTCCCCCCGCCCGGCAAAGCCGGC
>CAYZTA010000083.1:0-21032 GCA_964481145.1 uncultured Sandaracinus sp. | reverse complement strand
GCTCCGCGTCGAACCAGAGTCGGTTTGATCTCCGATCAATGCGACTCTGGTCAGGGCGTGTCCGCATATTCCGGACCGAGCATGGCGAAGGGCGCAGAATCGCAGGCTAGGCGCGAGGCCGATTTCACATCCGAAACAAAGAGGGAAGGTCGAGCTCGATCGCATCGAAAGGCTCGGCGCGAATCAACGTGTCGCCTTCTTCGACTGCATAGCTTGCGAGCGTCAACCAGCGGCCATGTTCGTTTCGCATGATCTCGAGCGTCGCGAGCTCAGGATGGATGATCCAGTAATGACGCACGCCTTCGCGCGCGTAGATGCGCGCTTTCTTGATGCGATCGAGCCGCTCCGTGCCTTCGGAGAGAACCTCACAGATCCAGTCTGGCGCGAGGGAGAAGGCCGCGGTTTCGGGCAGCGCGGACAATCGTTCACGGCGCCAGCCTGCGAGATCGGGCGCCATCTTGTCGGGTCGCGATCCCAGGTGGAGCTCGGGCTCATCGAGGATGATCCAACCGCCAGGGCCCCCGCGGCCACGATCGAACGGCCCACCTAGCTCGATTCCCAGCGTGGATGCGACACGACCATGCGCCGGCCTAGGACGCGGCAATACGAAGAGCTCGCCATCGAGGACCGCGGCGGGCGTGCCTTCGGGAAGCGCCGCATACGCAGCTTCGGCTTCCGCACTGTTCGATGCTTCCAGCTTGCGGGCGGGCTCGGTCATGACTGAATCATAGCGTATGTGGATATTGCTCGCAGGCCGCTCGATTCACTCCCTCCGCGCTTTCATCTGCATCCTTCTCGGATGCGCAACCGGATGTGGCTCTGCGGCGCGTATACAAGAGGATCGCTACGCACAGCGGACCCTCGTGAGCATCCGCGGACGAGTCACGGTGGCCAGCACGGGGACGGCGCCGATCATCGTCGCGGCCCTCGAAGTGCCTACCCTCGCCGGCATGCCATTCCGAATCGCCGATTATGTCGTCCTCGAGCCGAACGGCGGCGTGTATTCGTTCGCGCTGCCGCCCATGACCTATCGCGTGGCGGCCTTCGAAGACGGCAATCGTGATCTCGATTATCAGCCGAACGAACGCGCCGGCGCATTCGACGATTTCCATGATCTCGCGCTCTCTCCCGGCGAAATCCGAGAGCACATCGATATTCACATCGCAGCCTCTGATCCGCGCGGCCAAGAGCTCGCGCTCGAGCACCCGACGGGCGAAACACGAAGCCTTCACATCGGCGATGTCGTTCCGCTCGAAGACCCTCGCTTCGCGCACGACACAGGACGCATGGGAATGCTCGAGCCGCTCAGGTTCACGCGCGAAATCGGCAACGGCGTTTTGCTCACCGAAGAGCACCGACACGAGCGCATCCCCATTCTTTTCGTCCACGGAATCAGCGGTTATCCACAAGAGTTTCGCGAAATCATCGCGAGCCTCGATCGCTCGCGATACGAGGCGTGGATCGTTCAATACGCGTCGGGCTTCGACCTCTCTCTCATCGCCGAATATGTCGACCGCGCGCTCGACGAGATCGAACTCGCGCACCGTCTCGACACGCTCTGCGTCGTTGCGCACAGCATGGGCGGGGTCGTCATGCGCGAAGCGCTGAGCCGTCACGCTCGAAGCGCCGAGCATGCGCGGGTGCCGCTCTTCATCACGATCGCGTCGCCTCTCGGCGGCCATCCTGGCGCCGCAGCCGGCGTCGCATTCTCGCCTGTCGTATTGCCCGTATGGCAAAGCCTCGTACCGAGCGGCCCCTTCATCCGCGCTCTCTTCGATGCCCCCCTCGCTCCCGAGACACGCTACGAGCTCATCTTCGCTTACGGCTCCTCGGACAACAGTGACGGAGTCGTTCCTCTTCAAAGCCAACTGCGCGAAGAAGCACAACGCGAAGCCGCGCTCGTTCGCGGCTTTTACGAATCCCACACCGGCGTCCTGCATTCGGAGGCGGCCGTGCACTTCATCGCTCGCGAAATCAACGCGCATTGTCAGCGTTGACGGCTTCGATCTCTATCGATGACATATTGGATGCGAATACCAATCTGCGCACCGAGGTCGCGAAGCGATTGAATATCGGCCTTGCGGACGCCGTCTGCCGCGGCTTCCGTTCTCTTGGAGACTCGATGCGCATCATCACATCCCTCTGTCCGGTCGTTCTGATGCTCGTTGCGATCGCCCCGCGCTCCGCAGCCGCCCAGCCCGATCTCGGGCCCGAAGTGGCGCTGCTCCAAGGAGGGGCCGTGGGCGATGGCGTCACGGACGCCCACGTGACCGCGATCGACGATGCGACTCTCTTTGTGGCGTACCGACTCTGGGCCCCCGATGCGGGCACGGCCGCGTGCCGCGCACGATTCGTCGATCGCGCAGGCGCGATGCTCGGCGCCGAGCTGACGATCGCGACCGACTGCGAGGGCCTCGTCACGGCGCTCGCAGGAAGCGCGCTCGTGATCGCGTGGAAGGGTGGGACCGCGATCCGGTGGCGCCGCGTGGACATCGCAACCCGCGCTTGGATCGAGACGAGCGCGCGAGAGTTCGCAAGCCCGGGGTCCGTGAGCTCGCTCGCGTGCCACGACACGATGTGTCTGCTGGTGTTCAGACAGACCGGACCGAGTGACGAGCCCGACGTGTGGGCCCTGCGCCTCGGCGCCGACGGAACGGCGATCGATCCGAGCCCACTCGCGATCGCAACGAGCGCCGAGGCTGAGTTCGACGCATGCGTAGCCACTGACGGTACCGACTTTCTGATCGCGTACTCGCACTACACTTCGCTCAGCTTCACCCGCCGACCCCAGCCAGTGGCGGTGCTTGCACAGCGGGTGCGGAGCAACGGAACCGTGGACGAGGCCGTGACCCTCGCGCCGGGCACGACACTCAACCTGGTCCCCACCGCGCGGGCCTCGATCGGGTATGGTGCTGGCGCGTACTTCGTTGCCTGGAACGGCGGAGGCTTTCGCGGCGCGCGGGTATCGTCCGCAGGTGCGGTGCTGACGCCCTCGACGAGCCTCGAGCCTGGGGGTAGCGCCTATCGTCCCGGCGAGACCTACGCTACGCTCACTGCGATCGGAGTCGCCGACGGCATCGTGGAGATGCTCCTCCGGGTGCAGCGCAACGCGAACCGCTCGACTTACTACGATGTCTACGCGGCCTCGTACGATCCCGCGACCTTCGCGGCGCGCACAGCCCCGACCTTGCTCGACGATCGCGGCCGGAGCACGCGAATGCACCTCGTGGCGGCGGTGCGCGGGGTTGATGCGGTATGGCTGGCGCAGGCGACCGAGGGCGAGACGGCGATCGACGACTCACCGACCGTGGTGGCACGCGCGGTCGGCGACGGTGCTGCGGCGGGCGGGTTCCGCCCGCTCGTGCAGCGTGGCGCGTCCCTGCGGTCTGCGTGGCTGGTCGCTGATGCGTCGACCACCTGGGCGGGTGCGATCGCGCCAAGCGGAACGATCGCGACGAGGCGCTCGCAGCGACTCGCAGCAATCGCCTCGGGACCGGGGCCGATCGCGATCGGCGAGCCCTGTACGTGGTGCAGTGTCGCGGTGCATCGGCGCGGGGATGTCATCGACGTGGTCTCGACGCGAATCGGAGACGCGGTCGTACAGAGCGTGGGCCGCGCCGGAACGGTCGGCGCCGAGCGTGCGTTCGTACCTGCCACTGTGAGCGCATCGAGCGACCACGGCGTGATCGGAGCGCGCGTCACCGGGAGCGAGGCGGAATCGCGGATCGAGGCGGGCGTCGTCGGGGAGGACGGGCTCACCGCGGTGCAGGTCCTCGCCACGGTCCCGTCGACCACCAGGGTCGACGAACTCGACGTCGCGTGGGCGGCCGATCACGCGATCGTCCGCTGGCGCGAGGGGGTGGAGACGATCTACGGGAGTGACACGATCTTCGTCTACACGGCCCGAATCCGCGCTGTAGCTCCTGACGGCGTGCCGCTCGGCGCTGCTGCAACCACGGTCCCGTTCACCCAACCTTACCAGCTTGCATCGGCGTCGGGCGATGACGCGGCGCTGCTTGTCGCGTATGACGGCACCGTGCTCCATGGGGTGCGGGTCGACTCCCTCGGCGTCGTGCTCGACACCACTCCGGTACGCTTCACCGAGGCCGTCCCGGTGCTCTACCAACTGCAAGTGATGCCGCTCCGTGCGAGCGATGCGAGCGCGCGCTGGGTGGCGCTCTGGATGGACAGCGCCGGGATGGTGCGCGCGTGCGAACTCCACGCGACGCTGAGCGCGCGCTGCGGCGATCTCTCGGAGATTCCCAGCATGGCGCAACTCGTGACGTCGCGCGAACCGCTGGACCAGGGGTGGATCGGCTACGTGCGTGCCGATCCTGCCGGCGACGTGCTCGCACTCCGAACAGTGCGCTCGACCACGACGATCGAGCCGCTTGACGGTGGCATCGCGCTCGACGCGAGCATGATGCCCGACGCAGGAAGCTCACTCGACGCGAGCATGATGGCTGACACCGGCACGACCCCGCTCGACGCAGGCATGCTGCACGACGCAAACCTGCTGCTCGACGGCGACCGCTCGGGCCATGCCGACGCGAGCTCGCTCCCCACCGAAGGTGGCGAGGGATGCAGCTGCCGGGCCGGTGTTCCGACCGGAACCAGAGCCCGTGCCTTGGTCCTTGGGGTCCTCGTCCTCGCAGCCCTCGCCACTCGCCGCAGTCGAGGCGCTTCGACCTGACCCGTATCGCTCTCACGCAATCCGGTTCGCGCACGAAACAGGGCTTTTCGTCCACGAAATCAGCGGCTATCCAATACGCGTCGGTCTTCAACCCCTCTCACCGCCGACACCTCTTTGAAGCGAGGTGCACGTTTCCAGACGAAATCTGTCGACTTCACAACGACACTTCTGGAAAAGTCTCAAGCGGGTCGCTTTTTTCTGACGGAATCCTCAGAGCGTCCACAAGTGGGCTTGTGACATGGAAATCTGCAATCGAGTGCCCGGCTCGGGCGCCCCTGGAACCGTGTCGAAAGGACAACTGAAAACATGACGCCCCACTGGTCGCTCCTCTCCCTCGTGCTCCTGATGGCTTCCGGATGCTGCTTCAGCGGCGGCACAACGGATGTGCCCACACCACCCGTGCTCGACACGCCGCCCGTGCTCGGCACGACGCCCGCCGTCCCTGCGCCCGGTGCGATCGGCGGAACCATCTCGCTCGCCCCCGGCTTCATGCCCGATCCGTGGATGTCGACTGGCGCAGCCGGCGGTCCGATCGCGGCGAGCACGATGAACTCGGATTGCCGCGGGTACATCACCGCGGAGCCGAGCGCCGTCCTCAATGCGACCGGCGCGTTCACGAACTTGCGCATCCTCGCGAGCTCGAGCGCCGACACCACGTTGGTCGTCCAGCGCGCCGACGGCACCTTCCTGTGACGACGACAGCGACGGCCTGAACCCGGTGGTCCAGGGTCCGTTCGGTCCTGGTCAGCACCGAATTTGGGTCGGCACGTGGAGCGCGAGCGGCGCCGGCGCCACCTACACGCTCGGCATCACCGAGCTCGCGACGGTCAACGCCGCCTCGCTCGCGACGGCGGGCGCTGTTCCGGCGGGCCCGGCGGTGACGCCGTTCGTGCAGGCGGGAACCCTCGGGCCCGGTGATGCGCAACTCGAGAGCGGCGAGTACCGCGACAGCTACGAGTTCCAGTGGACGGCAGGCCAGCGCGTGCAGATCGACTGCACCGGCGACTTCGACAACTACCTGATCCTGCGCCGACCCTCGGGCAGCCAGGCCGAGAACGACGACACGAACGGCCTCAACGCGCAGGTCATCGAGACGCTGACCGAGACGGGCACCTACACCGTCATCGTCACGACCTACTCGCCTGGTCAGGGCGGCTCGTACACGCTCACCATCCGCTGAGCGCTCGCCCCCGGCGTCGACGCGGCCCATCGTGGTGAACCCGATGTGGCCGACGCCGCGCTTTCACATGGTGCGATATCACGGCATCTTCGCCGCCAATGCCAAAGTTCGCGCAGATGTCGCCCCAAGAAGCCAATCGACAAAGGCACTCGACTGCCACTCTTTCGACCGAGTGAAGCGGGATGAGTGCACGAGTCGTATGCGTGTGACCGAGATTGCAAAAGACGAAAACACCGTCCCCTTTAACTCTCTCCGCAAAGCTCCACGGGCTCGATCCCGAGGCCTACCTCCGAGACTTGATTCGCGTCGTACCGCTCTGGCCCAGTGAGCGATTCTCGAGCTTGCTCCGCTCTTCTGGAATGCCACTCGGATGCGTCTCGACAGCAAAGAACTCGACGCCGAATACGGTCCTCTCACGATTCCCGAGCCGAGCTCGACCGAGCAATCGCCACCGCGCTGAATGCCACGAACTCACGCCGTCAGCTTGTCAGGGGGCGACCACTCATGCTCCACTGGCTCGCGCACCGGATACGCAGAGCTGGCGTGGTGGCTGAGATCAGAAAGAATTTGGCTACGGAGGGTAAACATGAGCAGGAAACAAATCATCAGCCAGCAGCATCACACGACGTTTGACGGCATTCGTCACCAAGATGACGAAGGTCACGAGTACTGGCGCGCCCGCCAACTGGCCAAGGTGTTGGAGTATTCCGAGTACCGCCACTTCCTGCCCGTTATCACCCGAGCCAAGACAGCCTGCCGCAACAGTGGCCAGAACGAAGCCGACCATTTCGAGGACATCCTCGATATGGTCGAAATCGGCTCTGGAGCACAACGTCCGGTGGAAGACGTGCGCCTGTCGCGTTACGCCTGCTACCTGATCGTGCAGAATGGCGACCCAGGCAAGCCCGTTATTGCCAACGGCCAGACCTATTTCGCGATGCAGACCCGGCGGCAGGAACTGGCCGATGATGCGAACTTTGCCAAGCTGTCGGAGGCTGAAAAGCGTCTGGCCATTCGCAACGAGCTGGCCACCCACAACAAACAGCTCGCTGCTGCCGCTAAAGACGCTGGCGTGGAAACCACGCTGGACTATGCCATCTTTCAGGATCACGGCTACAAGGGCTTGTATGGTGGCATGGGCGCCAAGGATATTCATGTGCGCAAAGGGCTGAAAAAGAGCCAGAAAATCCTCGACCACATGGGCAGCACGGAACTGGCTGCCAATCTTTTCCGCGCCACGCAAACCGAAGAAAAGCTGCGACGCGATGAAGTGCAAGGCAAGCAACAAGCCAATCAGACCCATTTTGATGTTGGCCGCAAAGTGCGCCAAACCATTCAAGACCTCGGCGGCACTATGCCCGAAAGCCTGCCCGTACCGGAGCAAAGCATCCAGCAGCTTGAATCGGCTAAAAAGAAATGGATCAAGAAGGACCACAGCCAATGAATGTGATTTCATTTTGGTGTCGCGGCATGGAAGAGGTCTCCGCCGAAACGGCGAGCGATCGCTCCGTCGTCGTCCTCCCACCTCTGAACGGATGGATCACGATCTACGACGAAGCGACCGAGTCGCAGGACACCGACGCGCTCGCCCGTCTCGCGACGAAGACCGAGAAAGCACTCGAACGTTTGTACCAAAAAATGTAGGTTGTCCGATACGGCGGTTGCTCAACGCGCTCCCTCACGGAGCGCGGCGATCCGTCGCTCGACGTGCGCGCGATCGGCGCCATCGGGGCGCATGCGAAGGTACTCGCGGTAATAATCGATTGCGTCCTGACGCTGGTTCGTGCGCTCGCTCGCGACGGCCAAGTTGTAGACGACCTCGGGCAAGCGCGCGAAGTTGTAGGCTGCCGTAAACGCCTGCAATGCAGCGTCGAACCGGCGGCGCCGGAACATCGCCACGCCACGCTCGAAGAACGTGCGCGCCTCCTGCGTCATCTCATCGCTCGTCGGCGGGAGCGTCATGACTTGATCGCGCATCCGCCGCTCGAGCTCTCGCATCGCTTCGATGCGACGCTCGACATCGGCGCGCTCTGCCCCTTCAAGACGCGCTTCTCTCACATACCGTTCGAAGAACTGAATCGCCTCGCGTGCCTCGCCCATGCGCTCGTACACACGCGCAATATTGAACGTGAGCTCCGGTGAGTGGACGATCCGATCGGCCTCGAGCAAGAGCCTCACCGCTTCGTCGAGACGCCCCGCATCGTAGGCTGCGATGCCTGCCGTAAAGCGCTCACGAGCCCGGGCGAGCGCCGCATCATCTTGGGCCGAACCGTGTGAGACAAACGCACCTGTCAGCGCGATCGAAAGAACGAACACGAAAGGAATTCGACCCATGCAGCACCTCGAGCATCCGACGCTCTCGCGCGGCTCGAGATTCATCCTGCCATGGCACGAGGCCAGCGATCACTCCTTCTTTTTGGCCGCATCCTGCTGACGCTTGAGCTCGGTCTCCAACTTCTTGATGGCGCGCTTGAGCTCGCGCGCCTCGGCCTTGGTGACGAGACCGAGTGAGTTCGCCGCCTTCTCGACGTTCTGATCGATCTGATCCTGCACCTTGCCGCGCAGCTGGAAGGCCTGCATCGCGACCTTCATCACCCGAGGGTCCTGCATGAGCTTGCCGACCTTTGGGTCTTGGATCAGCTCCATGCTTCGTTTCTTGAGGAAGGACTTGATATCCACGTCCGCTCGCTCCACTCCAAAACGTTTCGTGTGAATCCCGAAACGTGACGAAACCTTAGCACGCGGGCGTTGCCTTGACACCATGCGTCAGAGCCCGCTATAGCCCTCGACGCTGAATCACCATTCAGTCATTCACGATTCAGTCGTGTTGTCGTCCTTCGCGTGAAGGCGACATTCTCTCTCGGAGGAAGACCATGGCCGACGCACAGACCGATTTCGGAACCCGGCTCCCGCAAAAGCTCAGCAGCGATCCTGCCAAAGCCAAGTCCATCGGCGCCGTATTCCTCTTCAAGATCAGCGGTGATGGCGGTGGCGTGTGGACCATCGACTGCAAAGACGAGCCGGGAGTCTACCCGGGCGAGAAGGGCACAGCAGACTGCACGCTCGAGCTCTCGGCCGAAGACTGGAAGACCATCAGCGACAACCCGGGCGCTGCCATGCAGCTCTTCTTCACCGGCAAGCTGAAGGTTTCGGGCAACCCGATGCTCGCCACCAAGCTGCAGCAAATCATCGCTTGAGCTCCACACGTCAAGCCCTGCTCCCATGTACCGCGATCGAGTGAGGGCTTGCCCGGCGTGCCGTGGGCCCATGCGCGAAATCCTGTGTGAACCACCAGGCGAATCAGCATGGGTCGACGTTTGTGATTCTTGTGGAGGCGTGTTCGTCGAGTTCTTCGATGGCGAATCGAGTGCGATCGCGCGTGATCTCGTCCACAGCATTTCGCCTCGCGCAGGCACATCGGTCGACTCCGAGACCAGACCCATCTGCCCTGAATGCGCGATCCCGATGCACACGACCTCCTATCTCGGCGATGGTCCAGAAATCGAGCGATGTGGCAGTTGCGCTTCATTCTTCATGACGCGCGACGGTCTCGGAGCCATGGCCGACTACCGTGCCAAGCGCGTCGAGCAAAGCAACTGGCTCGAGCGAGTCCTCGCTGCACTGGGCCTGCGCTGAGTCGAACTCGCTATTCCTTCTCTTCGAGATCTTCGGCGAGGTAACTCATGATGACCTCGTCGAGCGATTTCTCGCTGAGGATGTCGGCGCCGAACAGGGATTCGTTCTGCTTGGGCACACGGGGCCGAGACTCGACGGGTTGTGTCTGTTGGTAAATCGCGGAAGGCGTTGGAGCACTGAAGAGCGACGTCAATGACGGCGGACTCGGTTGGGACTTTGGTGCGGGCTCGACCCGAGTGTGCGCCAAGCTCGGCGCTTGTGCCGATAAAGCCGCCGCCGCGCGCTCCAAAGCCTCGATATCGACCTGTCCGCTCTTGGGTGCGGACACGAGCACGGGAGGTGCCAACGAAGGCTTGGCTTCCTCTTTGTTTTCTTTCGCGGGTGCGACTTCCGCCGCAGGTGCCGCCGGTTTCTCCGCTTTCGGAGGAGCTTTTTCGGCTTTGTTCTCAGCCGCTTTGGTCATCCCGGCAGAAGGGATCGCGACCGCGTTCTCCCCTTCGACCACGATCCGCAGCTCTGCGAATGCCTTCGCACCCTCGATTTCATCTGTATCGAAAAGACCGTCGCGCAACGCGATGAACATCGCTTTGTGCTGCGCCTGCATCAGCTTCTTCACCACCGTCGGATATCGATCGGTGCCGATCCATTCGGCGTACGTGGTCTTCTTCGTGGCCACGATGCGCCCGCCATCCGCGAAAAGATGCGTGAAAATGTGGCCGTGCCCAACGCCAGAATCCTCGGTTTGGATATGAAACGTCTTTCCGTGATGACGGACGTTCGTGTTGTATCCGAGGAGAGGAGACTTCATCGGTGTGACTCGAGCGAGCTCAGGGTACCACGATTGGCCAGCCCGGTTCGTGCCTAATCTTTGATCGTCCGGAAATCGCACACATCCACGGGCTCGGCACGAAACAATCAGCGTATGCTCCGCCTCTATGCGTTTTCGCGAGCTTCTCCGCCCCCGCTACGGAGGCGCCACCATCGCTACCCTCTCCGGTATCCTCGATCGCTTTCGAGTCGAAGACCATCCACTCGAGCTCCACCCATCGGATCGCCTCGATGGAAAAACCTGCCTCGTCACTGGCGCCAACCGCGGGCTCGGCCTCTCCGTCGCCATTGCGCTCGCAAAGCGAGGGGGCCACGTCCTGCTCGCATGCCGCAGTGGGATCCCCGAGGTGATGGATGTGGTGCGGCGTGGTGCAGAAGGCGCTGGCACGGTCGAGGCGGTCCGACTCGATCTCAGCTCCCTCGATTCGGTCGAACGCTTGGCCATGGAGCTCGCGGAAGATGGCGTGTCGCTCGACGTCACCATCTTGAATGCGGGCATCGTACCCAGCCAAGCGCGGCGCACACGAGATGGGTTCGATGAGAGCTTTCAGGTCAATTTCCTCGCCAATGTGCTGCTCGTGCGGAGATTGATGGAGCGCGGAGTGATCTCGATCGAAGACGCCAACCTGATCGACGAAGATGCAAACGACGACGCCAAAATGATGCCGCGCATCGTGTTCGTCTCATCCCAAGCGCATCGAAGCGCGCCGAACCTCGACTTCGAATCGCTCGGCGTGTTTCGCCCTTGGTCGATGCGGGCCGCCATGCGCGAATATGCCTATTCGAAACTCCTGACCGAAACGTGGACCACCGAGCTCGCACGCCGAACCGAAGGTGAGATCTCAGTCCATTCGATGTGCCCCGGTGCCGTCGATACCGATCTCGCACGCGAAGCCCCTGCGTGGGCCAAACCTGCGCTCCGCGCCACGATGCGCGCGTTCTTCAAGGCGCCCGAAGTTGCGGCGACGCCGATCGTATATCTCGCAGCCGCGGGCGCGCTCGAAGGCGAGACCGGACTCTACTTCCATGTCCATCAGCAGAAGAGCCGCGACCCGCGCGCCGAGGATGCGCAGGCGGGAAAAAGGCTTTGGGACAAGACCGAGCAATTGCTCCGCGATGCAGGCCACGCGACGGATCACGATCATGGATGACGACGAAATCAGACGGACACAACGTGTGATGGATGGCACTTCATGGACGGAGCTGTGCCGCGCGCTCGAACGTGCGGGGCAAGTCATCCTCGCGCCCGATGCGCCCTCGGACCCACTGAGTCGCGCCGAAGGGTTCCGATATCTCTCGCGCCTCACGAGAGCCGCGTTACAGACCTTCGTAGAACATGGAGATCCGCGCTTTCCGGTGCTCCAACGGGTCGTGCACGAAACCGCGAAGATGGGGGCGGACAACCCCGACAACGTGTACTTGAACGCCGCGATCTCAGGCGAGTATTCGTATCGAATCATCGGCCAGCGCGGCACGGTCCATTTCCTTTCGTTCGCGACCCAAGTGGGACATTACGGGCGCGGCAACGGCATGCTTCCCACCGGACACATCGACGGAAGCGAGCTCGCGCTGCGCGACGACGGAAGCTTCGAAGTGTTCGTCGCCTGCGAGCCTCCGCCCACGCTCGAACCGGGCCAGAGCTGGCTCCCGATGACGAAAGACAGCGGCACGCTCATCGTGCGCCAAACGCGGCTCGCCCCGGAGGAGACGATCGCCGATGTACGAATCGAACGGATGGGCGGTGAGATCGAGAGCAGCACGCTTACCCCCGCCATGCTCGATCAGGGCTTCGAAAACACCGCGATGTTGGTGAATGGCGCCTCGATGCTCTTTTCGGCGTGGGCCAAGATGTTCCAGGCGCACACCAACACGCTCCCACGCTTCGATCAAGAGATGTCCAATCGCTTCGGCGGGCTCGCCGACATCGCGTACTACCATTCGTATTGGCGCCTCGCGAACGACGAAGCGCTCGTCATCGAGGCGAGTCCTCCATCTTGCGATCACTGGAATTTCCAGCTGAACAACCATTGGATGGAGTCACTCGATTATCGCTTCCATCGCATTCACGTGAGCAGCGCCACCGCCGAGCTACGCGAAGATGGAAGCTTTCGAATCATCGTCGCGCACCGCGACCCCGGGCTGCCCAATTGGCTCACGACCGCAGGCCACGAATTCGGCACGATGTGTTTTCGCTGGGTGCGCCCCGTGGGAGAGCCGCCAGAGCCTCGAACGAAGGTCGTCAAGATGAGTGAGCTCGAGAAAAAGTCGTGAAAACATCTTCACTTCGTGCGACGAGAACCCAGTATCGGACGCCGGAACGTCCATTTCCGTTGCGCCTCGCCAATCGGCTCATGCGTCCGTTGCTCGCGCGCATCCCGCTCGACGAGGCTTCGCTCATCTGCGCGGCCGAAGAGCGCACACATCTTTTGGATCTCGGCGATCCATCCTTTCGCGAACCGATGCGCGTCCTCTTGCGAGCCATCGAGAGAGATGCCGCGCTCCATCCCATCGGTAGACTGATCACGCGCGAGCGGCTCGTCTCTACCCTCGCCACGCGCATGCGCCTCGCTGAGCTCATGCGAAAACACCCGGACATCGAAGAAGAGCGCATCATCGCGCCGATCGTGATCGTCGGATTGCCGCGCACAGGCACGACCCTGCTTCATCGTCTACTTGCGAGCGATCGTCGCCTGCGCGCCCTCCTCTCGTGGGAAGCCCTCGCTCCTTTGCCTCTCGAAGGAGCCGACGAACGCGAGCGGAGAATTCGCGCGGCTCGACACGCGGAGAGAGCCTTGCGATGGATGGCGCCCGATTTCTTCGCGGTGCATCCGATCGATGCGCTCGCACCCGAAGAAGACGTGCTCCTGCTCGATCTCGCGTTTCGGAGCACGGTGCCAGAGAGCACACTTCGCGTCCCGAGTTATGCCGCGTGGCTCGAAGAACAAGATCAGCGACCCGCTTATCGATACATGAAGCGCGCCCTGCAAGCGCTCTCATGGACGACGAACGGAGCCAAGGCCAAGACCGCCGAAGGCACACGATGGGTGCTCAAGACCCCGCATCACCTCGAGTGGCTCGACGTTCTCTTAGAGACGTTTCCGGATGCCCTCATCGTGTGGACGCACCGCGATCCCGAAGAGGTGGTCCCGAGCTTCTGCAGCATGCTCGCGCACGGCCGCGGAGTCTTCAGCGACGCGGTCGATCCGCACGAAATCGGGCGCAGTTGGTTGCGCAAAGGGGAGCGGATGATGTCGCGCGCCATGGAGGTCCGAGCGAAGGTCGGTGAGTCACGCTTCGTGGATGTGCACTACGAAAAGTTCATCTCGGATCCGCTCTCCGTCGCATCGATGATCGAGAAGCGAGCCGAGATGCCGCGGAGCAAAGAATCGGAGACATGCATGCGCGATACGCTGCGAAAGGAAAAGCAGCATCGCCATGGGGTGCATCGCTACGACCTCAATGACTTCGGCCTCAGCGCGACCGACGTCCATCGCGCCTTCGCGCGCTATCGAGCGACCTTTCAGAGGTGAATCGGCTCGTCCTTGCGAGGGGATTTACGGCATGACTCGCTGGGGGCTATATCTCGGTGGAATATCATCGAATCATGGCACCCAAGGACGGAACACGATTGCGAGGACGTTCAATCCTCGTGGTGGAAGACCACGAGGACATGCGAACCCTCATCGAAGAATACTTCGTCTCGGGTGGTGCGATGGTCACCGGTGCCGAGAACGGTCTGCGCGCACGCGAAGCGCTCGTCCGAGAGCGCTTCGACTTGATCGTCACCGACATCGCCATGCCGACCGAGAGCGGCATCGAAATGATGGAGCGCATCCGCGCCGAAGGCCTGCTCATGCATATCCCTGCCATCGCCATCAGCGGGCAGATCCGCATGGATGAGCTCGAGCAGTTCAGCCCAGCACTCTTTCAAGCGGTGCTCGCCAAGCCGTTCGATCCATCGCGTCTCGTCGCCATCGCCATCGAGCTCATGGGCGCCTGACTTCGTTCGAGCCTACCGCCCCATCCTCGCGCGACGCACCTCCTCGATCGGCCGCTCTGCAAGCGCACCAAGCGTGCGCAAGTGCACCCACGTATAGATCCCTGTCGAATGACCATCTGCCCACGAGACACGCATCGCGTAGTTGCCAACCTGATCGAGCGATGAAATCTCGAGTGCGTTGCCTTCTGCGTCGCCGGTCCAAAGAAGCGGGCCTTGATGCCCCTGACAATGCGCGCACGGACAAAACCCACGCAAAATGGCGTGGGGATGGGACGTCGTCACGCCATCAGACCACTCGATTTCCATCACGCGCGCCCCTTGAGGGGCTCGCACCTCGATCGGCTCGAAATCCGTCCGTTCCTTTTCATCGTTCATTCCACCGTTCATGATGTCTTGCTTTTCCTAGCTGTTTTCGGAGAAACGCCTCGATCGCCTCGCGCGCCTCATGCCGCTCGACGTCGCTCCATCCATGGGTCTGGGCGGCCCAATCGTCACCCTGGCACGCGATCATTCGAGCGCGTGTTCGGCCTCCGAGGTGGATAGGTCCACCACCACAAGCTCGGCAAACCAATGCACCGATGTCGGCATCGAACAGTCCCGCGCGATGCTCGGCGAAACGCCCGCATCGACCACAGGTGTCGAGTCGCGGACAAAGCCCCACGAGCGAGAGAAATCGAAGCTCGAAACCAAGCCTCACTTCGAGCCCGGCGTCTTCTTCATTGAGCTGCTCGAGCAATTCGGTGATGGCCGAGAGCAACCGGGGGTCGGCCTCTCGAAACGGAACGAGCTCCCGTACGAGTTCGAGCCCCGCACCTGCTTGCTCCATCCGCTCGAGAGAGCCAAGGAGCCGCGGGAATCCGCGCGTGAGCCGCGCCGACACCAAGCGACCGAGCTCTGCGTTTCCAAGCACGATCTCGGCATCGATCACACCAAAAGGCTCGAGCGCTCCGCCCTCGAAACGCTTCTTGCTCGTTCGCGCACCTCGAGCCAGGACCGAGACCTTGCCTTCCCGGTCGGTGAGCAATGTCAACACACGATCGTTGTCACCGTAGGCCACCTGACGAAGCAGGATGGCCTCCACGGAAACTGCGTTTCCTCGCTGAAAAACCACGTGTTCTCAAGTCAATCGTGACCCTTGTTCGACAAAGGAAACATCGTTCTTGGACAGCTCCACGGGCGCATCACGATGACGCGGTCGAAGCACGATCGAGAGCGCGAGCGTGAACAGAATCAGGAGAATCACGAGCGCGATCGCCATTCCGAACCGGCGGCTGCGCTCGGGCGGCGTGATCGTCGCGGCTGCGAGCGGCGCAGAGGCGGGACTCACCGGACGGCGTCGTGCCATCCATCGCTCCATCGCGTCCGACTCTGAGATCCCCACGGCTTTCGCATAACTTCGGAGAAACCCGCGCGCGAAAACCTCACCAGGGAGCTGATCGTGGCGATCTTCTTCGAGGTGATGAAGCATCTTCAATGGGATTCGCGTCGTTTGCGAAAGCTCTTCGAGCGAAATCTGCCGAAGCTCCCGCTCCTGTCTGAGCCAGCGACCGACCCTTTGGATATCGGTTCCCTCACTCCCATCCATTCCATTCGCAACTTTCACGGCATGGACTCCAGCATGGCGGCGCACGTGCGACCGGCTTCACTCTCCGCACCCAACTCGACACAACGCTCGAGATCCGCGACGGATTCTTCGCGCTGTCCCAACTGGGCGCGTGCTTGTCCTCTCAGTTGCCAAGCCTCCTGCAGACGCCGGCAACCATCGTCATCCACCTCCAACGCGGTGGTGAGAGCATCTTCAGCCCGTTCGAAATTCTCGGTGGCCCCCGTCGCTCGCGCACGCGCCAAGTGCACCTGACCGATTCGGTACCACCCATTGCAAAAGCGTGGGTTGAGCTGCACGGCCTGCTCGAGCGCAGGCATGGCTTGGTCGTACTCCTGCTGTTCGTAGTACGCCCAGCCGAGATTTCCCCATGCGAAATAAGGCCTTCGGTTCATCAGGTCCCCGGTGGCCTCGCGCAACACACGAACGGCGTCATCGAAACGCCGCCAATGGATGTAGAGAACTCCCAGGCTGTTGTTCGCCTCGGCATTGAGCGCCGGTCGACCCGCCCGGTCGAGACTGGCGTTGGCCCGCAGCGCTTCTCGAAAGTGGCGCTCCGAATTCTCGAATTCTTGCCGAAACAAAAAGAGGTTCCCGAGCAGCAGATGGGCGTCCGCGTTGTCGGGGTCGAGACGTACGGACTCCTGTAGGTGCTGAAACGCGCCCGCCACGTTTTGCTCCTGCATGAGGCCGACCCCAAGATCGTATTCGGCAACGGAACGGCGCAAATCATCCTCGCTCGGCCCGCCACACCCCATCATCACGAGCCCCGCACAGAGACCGGCAACCCGAACTGTTGCGCGAAAACTTGCGAGCGCTGGTGCGGCGACGATAATCCTCATTCCTCTTCATTACCCATCACGCCCAACGGCGTAGGCGCCGAGATCTACCGGGGGGTCGGCGGGTCGTCAATCAGATCCGCCTCGGCTGGAATCTTGATTGATCCCCGTTCAGGCGCCCCGCACTTCTTCATTCATCCCAAGCAGCAAATAAAGTTGTTTCAGCGCCTCGATGTCGGGCAGGACAATTCGTTCCTCGCGAATTCGGAGGTAGCCTCCATCACGCAATTGCTGCACTGCCTTTTTGACGGAATCGACGTCCAACCCCACTCGGCTCGCGAGCTCGAGCGGCGAAATTTGCAGCACATGCCCCTCCGCCCCCGGTTCGAGCCCACTGGCCAGACGCAGCAGCGTATTGACGATCCGTGAGGGAGGGTCGCGAAGCATCGTGTTCTCGAGCTGCTCTTCGGCATGTCGCAAACGCCGCACGAGCTGTTCGACGAAGCGATTGGCGACCTCTTGATTGCTCGCCAAAAGCACACTGAACGTCTTGCGATCGAGCGCGAGCACCTGCACGTCCATCAAGGCCACCGCCGACGCGCTCCTCTGCACGCGCGGCAAGAGCGCGTCTTCACCGAAGAGCTCCCCCGATTTGAGCACGGTCAATCCCCGTTCCGCCCCGCGGATCGTCTTCACCAACCGCACACGCCCTTCCTGCAAGAGGAAGCAATGCTCGGCGGCCTCTCCTTCGCTGTAGATGAGGTCCCCCGTGGCGTAAGAACGTCCGAACCGTTCGAAGAGCCGCTGTCGATCTGCCTGCCCGAGCTCGGTATTCATCTGAACTGACTCTGATGTGGAGGGCGATTGTGGCTCGCGAAGGGTCCAAACGGCAATGATCAATCCTCTCGACGAACGCTTCGGATAGACTCACACCTCGGCCTCACATGACTCTCCTCGAGAAGCGACTCGCCGGCCTCTTGGTCCCGCTTTTTTCCATTCGAACCGGACATGAATGGGGTGTGGGCGAATATCCGGACTTGGCGCGATTCGCCGAATGGGCAGCCGAGGGCGGCTTTTCTCTCATCATGTCGCTGCCGTTGCTCGAACCCTCCCCTGGACAAGAGAGCCCCTACTCTTCGTGCTCTTTCTTTGCGCTCGATCCTCTCTATGTCCGCGTCGGTGATGTGCCCGAATTCGAAGAGCTCGGCGGCCTTTCCAGCTTGACGCACGAAGAACGCGATCTCCTCGAACAAGTCTGCGAAGCGCCGCGCGTTCGTCATGCGGATGTGCGTCGTCTCAAAGAAGGCGTATTTGCCCGGTGCTTCGCGCGGTTCGCGGAGCGCGCACGCGATTCCGAACGTGCCCGCGATTTTCAGCGATTCAAAGAAGAGCACGCGCATTGGATCCACGACTACGCGCTCTTTCGCACCCTCAAGGCGATCCACCCCGAGAGCTGGCGTGATTGGCCCGAGCATCTGCGCAATGCCGATCCAGATGCGCTCGCTCGCATTCGGCATGATCACGCGAGCACCATCGAATTCCGCACATGGCTGCAATGGATTGCCTTTCGTCAACATGAAACCGCTCGCGCGCGCGCGCGGGCATGTGGTGTTGCGCTCGGAGGCGACGAGCCATTCCTCGTCGCGGACGACAGCGCCGATGTCTGGGCCCACAAAGAACGATATCGCTTCGACGCCACGGTCGGCGCCCCGCCCGATGCATTCAGCGCCGACGGACAAGAGTGGGGCTTACCGCCCTACGACTGGCAGCGATGCTCCGCCGAAGACTACGCGCTCTTCAGAGAACGAGGCCGCCATACGTCCCTTCTCTACGATATCGTGCGCATCGATCACGTCGTCGGCCTCTACCGCACCTACCATCGACCTCGCGACAAAAGCCCGCATTATTTCTGGCCGCCCGAAGAGCCTCAGCAGCGCGCACAAGGGGAGGCCGTGTTGCGCGCCTTCGCCTCGTCAGGGACCGAACTCTTCGCAGAAGACCTCGGGGTGATCCCCGACTTCGTCCGCGCGTCTCTTTCGTCTCTCGGCATCCCGGGATATCGCGTGTTGCGCTGGGAAAAAGATCACGATCGATTCCGTGATCCATCGACATGGCCCGAGCTCAGCGTCTCGACGACTGGCACCCACGACACCGACACTTCGTTCGAGTGGTGGGACGCGCTCTCTGACCACGAACGACGTGCCGCCCTAGAAATCCCGACGCTCTCGAGGCTCGGATGGAGCTCGGCGAAACGTTACGACGAAGAGGTCCTCGGCGCGCTGCTCGAAACGATTTACCGTGCGCCGAGCCGACTCGTGATCGTGCCCATCCAAGACATGCTCGGATTGCGCGACCGCATCAACACTCCGAACACCGTGGGCCCTGAAAACTGGTCGTGGCGTCTGCCGTGGACCGTATCCGGCATGCGTGAGGACGCCATCGTCCGCGGGCGACAAAGAAAAGCGGTTCGACTCGCTGCGCTCACGGCGCGTTTGGCGCGTTGAGCTCTGCCATGAGCGAGCTCGGTCCTCATCATGAACGCGCGCGGGGGATGGGCCTGCGCGGTCAGATTACGCTCGCTCTCTTCGTCAGCTTGGGTCTCACCGTGATGCTCGTCGCGATTGCGATCGACCGCCTCGCCACACACGCGCTCGATGTCGAACGCGAACGCATGGCCGCTCTCGCTGCGCGCGCCGCGGCTGCCATGATCGGCCGCACGGATGCCCCTCCGATCCTCCTCGGCCGCGCGGAAGACGCCCTCTTGACCGAACACGGAGTCACGGGGCTCGCCATCGTCGATCATCAAGGTCAGCTCATCGAAAGAAGAGGCCTCATCGATCGCGGATCGATGGTGGAGACACCCATCGACGGTGGCTTCGTTCGTGTGTGGATCTCGCGCGCGAATCTTCACGGTGACGATCGATCGAGCAACGCTCTGTTTCGCCTCGTCGTTCTTTATGCCGTCATCACTTCGCTCGGAATGCTCGTCCTCTGTTACGTCATGCTCACACGGCTCATCGTCCGCCCGGTCGAGGCGCTGACGAAGGCTTCGAAGCGTCTCGCCCGCGATCGCGAAACAGCCCGCGCACCGGTACAAGGCGCGGCCGAAGTGCAACGGCTCGCGCTGACGTTCAACGCCATGGCCGATGATCTACGGCACGAACGAGCGACGCTCGAATCGAGGCTTCGCGAGTTGGAAACGCTGACCCGCGATCTTCGTTCGACCCAAGATTCCCTCGTCAGAAGCGAAAAACTCGCATCGGTCGGCCGATTGGCCGCTGGCATCGCGCATGAAATTGGCAATCCACTCTCTGCCATTCTCGGCCTGATCGAACTTCTGCAGGCGGGTGATCTGAGCAAGACCGAAGAAGCTGAATTCCTGACGCGGATCCAGCGCGAAACCGAGAGAATCCACCGCACGATCCGCGATCTCCTCGACTATTCACGGGCAGCGGAGCGCGCGACACAGAACGGAGAAGTGGGCTCTGATCTCGGCGAGATCGTGGGGAATGCAGTCCGCCTCATCGCGCCTCAAAAAGATCTGCGCCGCATCGTCATCGAGCAACGCATCCCCGAAACGCGTGTACTGGTTCGAGGGGAAAGCGATGCGCTCACACAAGTCGTGTTGAATCTCCTCCTAAACGCGGCCGATGCGATCGAAGGGGAAGGTTCGATCTCGATCTCTCTTTCATTCGAGGGCGAACACGCCGAGCTCATCATCGACGACACGGGCCCTGGCATCGCCCCCGAGGTTCGAACGCGCATCTTCGAACCCTTCGTCACGACCAAATCGGCCGGCGGGGGAACGGGTCTAGGCCTGGCGGTCTGCGTGATGATCGTCGACCGCTTGGACGGCTCGATCACAGCGGATGATGCCCCCGACGGGGGCGCGAGATTCATCGTCAAGCTCCCGCTCGCATCTCCGTCCCCGTGTTGACTCATGGCCTGATTTGCAGATTGGCTGGATGACGTCCGCCAAGGCGAAAAACGCGGTGCAAGACGAAACCCATGAATCAATACGTCGGAAGACTGCGTCTGCTTCAGCCTCGGACTCGGCATCTGCGTCTGCATCCGCTTCTGCGTCTGCTTCAGCCTGAATCAATACGTCAGAAGATTGGTTCTGCTTCGGACTCGGACTCGGCATCCGCTTCTGCGTCTGCTTCAGCCTGAATCAATACGTCAGAAGATTGGTTCTGCTTCGGACTCGGACTCGGCATCCGCTTCTGCGTCTGCTTCAGCTTCTGTATCAGCCTGAATCAATACGTCGAAAGCGATTTCTGCTCGTGGGGCTCCCAATTCTGCCGGCGTGCTCG
>CAYZTA010000082.1:0-21584 GCA_964481145.1 uncultured Sandaracinus sp. | reverse complement strand
ACACTCCGGTCCATTCGTCGATCAAATCATGTGTCCGTCATCACACGAGCTCAGACACGGTACCCAGTGAACGGATACCCAAAATGAACGTGGCGAGGTGCGCGCATGGTCACTGCAAGGTCGATAATATTTCCCGCACCGGTATTCGCTCTCATGCAGATCCATGCTGATTGCGAGGACGCGCTCAAGCCGTAACCGCGCACCCTGAAGACCGTCGCCCTCCGTATCAACGTTGCTTTGCGAGCCAACGTCACCACGGAGCGCCTCGGCGTGTAAGCACGTGCAGCACTCTCGTGAGACTGAAGACGTCCTTGAACTTGTTGTCCGGCCCGTATGAGCCGGCCATGCGCACGAAACGAATCCCATCGGTGGTGCGAAGTCTCAGCCCGGTCGCGCTGGCAACACTCGCCGGCATCTCGAAACCGACAATCCGATCGAATTCAATTCGCATCGTTTCGTCACACATGACAACCACTGAAGCGTTGTTGCTGCAAAGGCGAAAACCACGTGTTCCGGTGCCGCAGATCGGGCACGTACCTTCGATGTAGA
Source organism: uncultured Sandaracinus sp. (assembly GCA_964481145.1). Lineage (GTDB taxonomy): Bacteria > Myxococcota_A > Polyangia > Polyangiales > Sandaracinaceae > Sandaracinus. The sequence goes on along the minus strand of CAYZTA010000082.1, from coordinate 21,035 downwards.
ACATGCTCATTCCTCATGGGATCACCGGGAACGCGGTGATGACGTCGTTCCCCTGAAGGACCAGTTGAACGTGAGACGCGGTGGGGTTTCCCGCAGCAGCACCAGCCTGCCCTCCAACGAAGCCGATCCGGCGACCCATGTCGACCGCGTAGATCGATCGCCCATGTTTCATTGACGACACCAAGAGCGCCTCTCCGGCTCGCGTCGAACATACCGTGCGCGCCGGTACGCGTGGGGATGTCGGTCGCGTGATTGAGCACGTGTCGAACGCGGTTGCCGAAGTTTGGATCGGGGCCGTACCGAAGTCCGCCGCGCGAAATCCAGCCGTCACGATCGGCAATGCGATGGCCCGCGCTCCGCGTGCGATGTCATCGGATTGTGAGAGAATGATGCGCTGTCTGCGGTGGCCAGCATGGGACCTGCCATCCCCAGCTCGCCTCAGACCCATGCGGCAACGACCTCCAAACCAGTGGAAGCAAAGCAGCTGTCTTGCGTGCCTCCGCAGCAGTAAGGATCGCTCCTCCGGCGGCAGCGATCTCGACAGGGCCGCGATGACGGCTCCTGCGACTACACCGATGCCCGCCAGCGAGTCCTCCCCCAAGCATTTCAATCCGCTCGCCGGCAGCGTGTCACCCGACAAGTGAACACGTTCCGGAATGCTGTCGATGCCGAGTTCGAGCTCAACAGCCGCGCGGATGTGGTCTACGGCCATGAGCCGGTAGTCCATGGCTATCTCTTGTTTCGTGGTGGGAATCAGAATCGTCATGTCACTCGTCGTCGAGGGGTTCGGCATCGTTGAGGACTCGAGCGAGTGGTCGACGGTTCTGATTATCGCACGCCCTCTCGTGTATCTTCATCCGATGTGGCATCGAATCGTCGCCCTGTTCATCACGTTGTTGCCGCTCACATCCGCATCCGCTCAAAGCGTCGACATCGCAGCCTTCCGCTCCTTCGCTGCAAGGCCTCCGGTGCTGTCGGCGGAAATCGAACCGCCACCGTTCGGAATGACCCTCCCCGAAGGTCGATATCAGATCCGCAGCACCGGAGATGTCATTCAGAATCACACTTTTCAAATTTCCGCGTGTCGTGAAATCGCGACCACCCCAGAGCTGCAGCGAACTCTCGAGGGGCAGAGGCACATTGCGTGTCAGGTGGTCGAAATCGTGACGACCGTCGATCGCGATCAGTGCGGTCCGCTCTCCATCGAGTTCGGTGGAGTCACGTTCGCTCGCTACACGTCGCCTGTTCGCGACGCGACGGGTGCGGCCGTAATCGACAACTGGTATGCGTACTTTGGAACCGGCGTGCGCCGTCTTCGGATTCTGATCGAGGAGCGTCGCTTCATCGTTCAGGAATGGGGAATCGCCGACCCGAACATGGCCGTCATCGAAGCGCCCATTCGTCAGGTTCGAGAGCGGCCCACGCGAAGGTAACCTCGCATTTGGTGGCTTGACCACTCATCGATAGACCAGCCTGATGGGATCGGGCAGGATGTGATAGCGTCGCGCCCACATAATATTCATCGTGCTCAGGAGGTCGTTTTGACGAAGTCACTGATTGATGAAATCGCCGAAGAATTGCACAGCATCTGGTGGAGGCAGCAGCTCCAAGCGGGGGTTACGCTAGGACCTCGAAACGAAAAAGAAAAGACGCATCCACACATGATTCCCTGGAGTGCGAAAACTGAGCAGGAGCGAGGACAGGACAGGTATCAAGCGGTGCGCGCCATTGTTGAACTCCGGACAACAGAGACAACAGAAGAGCGTATTGCGGAGGTCATTCACGCCGCTATTCGAGAACATCGGCTTGCGGAGACTGGCGAGATTCCGGACTATCTCGCGAACAGCTGGAACGCGTGCAAGCGATCGGAGGGAGAAAAGCGCCAGCAGGCCAAGGCCATCCTCGAGATTTGGACAAAACGATGCCGAGAGGTTCACGAATAGGATCGGGACGCGTGCTCAGCTGAACGACGAACTCTTGGATATGACAACAGACAGGCGCACTCTACCAACAACCCGGCGTGTGCGGACGAGAGCGATGACTCGTGATGTGGCTAGCCATCATCCTGAGGTGCTCCGGCGAGTGGCTAACCAAGGATTCCTGACAATCTCGCCGTAGCGCTCGGCTCGGCGACGGAATGCCTCTTCGCCGCCTTCGAGATACTGGCAGACAAGCTTTCGGATGTGCAAATCTTCGAGCCCTCCGGCCTCGTATGCGAAGTTTGGTAGCCCGTTTGCGTCAGAGCGCTCGGACGTCGCAACGATCACCTGATCCGCGTCGGTGTTCACGACCAGGTTGGCGTTGTGCGTCATCATGATGATTTGCCGCCGCCTCGCGGCTTCAACGAAGAACGGCACGAGCAGCCCGTTGATGGACTTGGGATCGAGGTTCTCCTCAGGCTGGTCAATCACGAGCGGCCTGTCATCGTGATCGTTGATCGCGAGAAAGAGCGTCAGCAGCACGACACCGCGTGCTCCCGGAGACAAGTTCGCGATGTCGCGTCCCTCGTACTTGATCGCGTATCGGATCGAGATGTGGTCGGTCGGAGAAGAGCCACTGCCCAAGGTCGAGCACCGTCGCGCCCTGACGTAGAACGGACGCTGGATCTTTGAGATGGTCACTTATAAACTTCGCGAGCGCCACGCGAACCTCTGCTGCGATCCCGAACCGCCATGCTGACCCGAGAGCACGCTCGGCGGCATCAAGAAGTTCGCCGCGTCCCCGGAAGGGCGGGCGCCGGAGGTCGAATATGCGGGTCCCAGCGGCGACCCACCCCGCGCGGTCCACCTGCCGTGAAACGTCGAACGTTAGTGGCTGAAGGCGCTTGTCGCCCTCAAGCCGCCGCTTCAACGGCTCGTAGAGTTCGTTAAGCGTGACGACCTCTGCGTCGAGCGTTTTGAGCATCGCAACGCGCAGCCGCACGTGATGCTGGACGGCCTCCGTCAGTTCATCAGATTCCTTGTCGCATGGTCGAGACGCCGAGGGATCCAGGATTGCCGCCGCCCATCGAGCATGCGGCGCCGCCAGGACCACCAGGCGCGATCATCCAGACCGTGTCGCTCTCGGTCAGCGATGATCCTGCTCCGAAAATTCCGATCGATGGTCCGCCAGCGCCACCACCGCCACATCCACCGGCTCCGCCGGACGAACCCGTGCCACCGCGCCCGCCTCCGCCTCCGCTGTTGCCAACCCCGCTCGCCTCCGTGGTCGCTCCTCGGCCGCCAGGTCCGCCAGCGCCGCCAGGTCCGCCGGCGCCACCGTCTCCGCCGATCCCACCACGGCCGCCGTCGCCGGTGATGATGGTCACGCGGTCGAGCTCGAACATGGAGTTCTGAGCCAAGATCGCGATCGATGCGCCGCCGGGTCCGCCCGGTCCGCCGGGTCCGCCGCCGTTGCCACCGCGTCCGCCAGAACCGCCACCACCGCCGCCTGCGCCAGTGGTGCACCGGAAGGCGCCACCACCGCCGCCACCGCCTCCTTGGTTACCGACAGGGCCCATGTCGCCTGCGCCGGCCGCCGCTCCAGTCCATGCGCCGCCAGCGATCGTCCCGACGCCCGAGCCTCCCACACCCGCTGCGCCTCGGCTGGGCGCACAGCCATCTTCACCGGACATGCCGCCTTCACCATCATATGCAAAGCCGCTGATGCACCCCGTGACGGACGCGCCATGACCGGGGGGCCCACCGCGGCCGCATCCCGTACCGATGACTGCCGCATTGACACCGACGGTGCCGTTTTGTGCAGCCGTGGTGTAGCTGCCTCCGGGGCCGCCGCGACCTACTCCCGTGCCTCCTCCGTCTCCTCCCGAAACCCCGGTGCCGTTTGTGCCCATGGTTCCGCCACTGCCCATGGTGCCCCCCGTTCCCGTGGTGCCTCCTGTTCCTGTGGCGCCATCGCCTGCTTTGATCGTCAGTCGGCGGAACGTGATGCCGCTCGATCCAATGAGATCGATCGTATGCGTGTAGTCACCGGCCACGGCTCGATTCGATGTTTCGAAATCGACTGAATCGATCCTGCCGCGGGTCGCCGTGTCGAAGCGCAGCGCCGAGGATGCTGACGAAACGATGCGAGTCGTTCCCGAGCGCCCATTGAAGAGAGGCGTATAGCCGCCGAACATCACGAGCCCACTGGGCGCTGCGATCGCTGCGCCAATCGGGTAGTCCCCCGCGGCAAGGAGGAGGAACTGTCGCGAGGTGTTCGTCGTTGCGAGGGTGATCGCTTCTGCGAGGTTCGCCGCATTCGCGGGTGACGTGCCATCGTGTGCGCCGGCGCCGGTGCGCGTGACGTAGACGTATCGAGTACCGGCGCCGATGACTCCGTCGGCGCCATCGCAGTTGGCGTCGACCGCACCATCGTCGGGCTCATCGGTTGCGCTCATGACCAAACACTCGCAGCCGTTGGTGACGCTGCCGTCGAGGTCCACTCGATTCGGCATGCAGACCTCCATGCATGCACCCGCTTGGCAGACGGCGGCTCGAGTCGTGTGGGTCACCGTGCACGTGACACAGGCACCACCAGAGACACCGCAGTGCGAGACGTTGTTCAGGCTGCTTGGATCGAAAGGTTCGATACATGCTCCGTCCGCTTGCGAGCACATCGCCGGAAAGGTGCACGCGTTCGTGTCGTTGGGACAGACGTGTGCCATACGTGTGCAGCGATTCCCTACGCAACTGTCGTCGGTGCAGAAGTTCGAATCATTGCAATCCGACGCATCATCGCATTCAGGAGCTTCGACGCATCCGTTCGAGTCGGGCGCAGTCCCTGCTGGATTGCACGTCCTTCCGGAGGCGCACGGGGTATCGTCGTTCGTGTGTGCGCATCCTGTCGTGATATTGCACGTGTCGATGGTGCAGTTGAAGCCGTCACTGCAACTGAGCTCGGCGTGCCGGCATCGACGATCGACGCAGGTGTCGGTCGTGCATGCATTCGAGTCATCGCACTCGTCGGCGTTCATGCATTCGTCGCCCCCATCCGGGAACTGGGCATCACGCGTAGAATCCACGGTCGCATCGCGGATTTCAGCATCGAAGGTGCCGCCATCGAGACCGCCGTCCGTGTCCGTGTCCGTGCGATAGCAGAACCCATCACTACGGCAGAACCAATCGGTTGGACATTCACTGTGCGTCGCACAGCGAAGCCGCCCTTCGGGTGGATCGACGTCGAGGCAGCCTGTCATGAACGACGCCAACACACACGTCATTGAAACAAGAGTCGAACGCTGAGCGCGCATCAGAAAGTTCCTTCGAGAGCAAGAGAAGCCGGTCCAATGCGCAGGCGAGCACTGGCCTGCGAACTGTCTTCACTCGAACCGCCGTCGGTGAGAGCCCACGCGAGGCCACCCGCAACGGCTGCGAGTCCGACACCGGCGAGCCCAATCCCGACGCCCCAGAACAGGTTGGCATTGCTCGCCGCACCCTCGAGCTCGGCCCACGTCGATCCCATCGGCGCTCCTGTGACGCGATCGGCATCCGAGACCCCGAGGCCCATCATGATCGCGCCGCCGACGACGAGCGCGGCCCCACCTCCGACCACGATCCACGGTGCAGGCCCGGCGCCGCTTCCAGTGGCCTGGGCATGGGTCTCGCCAGGGGACAACGGTTCCGTCTCTGCCGTTTCACTGGCCGTCGTGGATTCCGACTCCGATGAAGCATCCGGCTGGGCTTCCGCTTCTGATTCAGAGGTCGATGATTGGAGCGTGCCACTCGTCGGCGCGCGGACCCCCATGCGCTGGAGCACGAGCACGCGCTCCTCGACCTCCGAGCGACGCGGATCATCGGCAGGCGCTTGACGCAGATAACCTTCGAAGGCTTCGAGGGCGAGTTGATCGTGACCCGCGCGGAGCTCGGCCTGGCCGATATTGTAGAGCAGCGGGTAGCGGGGCGAGAGCAAGTAAGCACGCCGAAAGGCGCGCGTGGCTTCATCGAAGCGGCCTGCGTCGTACTCGGTGCGTCCTCTTTCGAAGAGCGCACGTGCTTCACCATCCGACCCCGAATCCGCCTGCGCCATGGCCTGGCTTTGACCGAGCACCAGCATCAAGCCCAACCAAGCGGAGAACATCCACGCCCATTTCATAGGTGTGAATGTACCCGATCTCTTTTCTGATTCGGGGGCTCTTCGATCGATGCGCGTGGACCAGCGTTGCCTTTGGGTGACTGTGGCCTACATGTAGGCGCAACCGCCAGCTCGGATGCCGGGCTCATTCCGGTGTCCAGATCCCTCCGCCGGGTGTCGTGCCGAGAGGACCCCAGACGAAGAGCGAACATCTGGTCCACACGGAGACATGAGTACGTGTCGACACGCTCATAGGATCGGAGATCGACGTCCAGGTCTCTGTCGCGGCATCATATATGGCCCCTATCGCGCCCTCGCCGTCAGAGAGCGCGCCTCCCCATACGATGAAGCCATTTTGCGTGGACAAAGCCACTTGTTGCTCCTGGTTAAAGAACAAGAGCGAGGAGCGGGGGCGAGGGGCGCCCACGGTGTTCATGTCGCGCCATCGATTGTGGATTGGGTCGAAGAGCTTCCCAGTCGTGAGATAGTCATACCCTTCGATACCGCTCCAAACGGCCATTTCGTGGCCTGTCCATATGACGGCGGGATAGCTTCGAGGGCCAGGGTCATTCGCTGTTTCGATGCTTCGCCACGTATTGGTGCTCGGATTGAAAATCCCACCTCCGCCTCTCTCGGATCCCCAGACAATCATTTCGTGGCCTGTCCACACCGCGTTGGCAAATGTGAGCGGAGCTGGTGCGTCGAGCGTCGACATGGGACGCCAGGAATCGCCTGCAGGATCGTAGATCCCTCCATCGTTCAGCAGGACAGGCTCTACGCCAGTACCAATTCCTGACACGAACTGTCCGCCCCATACGATGAGCTCTGAGCCTGTCCATACGGCGGCGAACGCCTCGCGAGGGCTGGGTGCGTCTCGATTGGAGATGGTCCGCCATGTGTTCGTCGTGGGATCGAAGGCCGCTCCGTTTCCGAGACTCGTGTAACTCACGGAGTCTGATCCACCCCAGACGAGCATTTCGCGCCCAGTCCATGCGACCACGGGCGATCGACTGTCAGGTGGACGGTCACCCGTGTCATCGAACTCATGCCATTCGTTGTTCCTCCAATCGAATCGTCGACTGAGGTCAGGGAGGGGCGTATGCCACACGAGGATCTCAGTTCCTGTCCATACGGCAGCAATGGAACGAGCAGGAGGCGCGTTCGCGGTCGATACACGGGTCCACCCTGGTGTCGAATCCGTGCATAGGGGCCAATCGGGGCGACATGCGGGCTCATCGACTCGTCCATCACAGTCGTTGTCGATTTCGTCCTCGCACACCTCGGGCTCTGGAATGCAGGCGCAGTCGAGGTCCACCACGCCATCACAGTCGTTGTCGACTCCATCGCAGATCTCGGACGTAGGTCCGATGGCGCCGATACATTCACTCCAAGCTCCGTTGGAAGAGCATGTTTGTGCACCGGCCATGCATGGCGCGCTCAACGAAGTCGGACCGCACACGCGGGTCTCGGAGGAGGTGCATGGACACCCTTCGTCGAAGGTTCCATCGCAGTCGTGATCTCGGCCGTCGCAGATCTCCGCTTCGGGGAGGACCGCGCCTTCGCAAGGAGCATTTCCCCAATCACCCCACTCGCCACTGCTGCTGAGCACGCACCTTTGCACGCCATCGACGCACCAACCCACGCCTCGCTGAGAGAGGAGCCCCGGGAAACAGCGCTGCATTTCCCGAGGGCCGCACGGACATCCTTCATCGATGCGACCGTCTTCGTCGTCGTCGACCCCGTTACCGCACAGATCACGGCGCGTGAACGAAGTGCTCGCATCGACTGAACTGGCGTCGCGGCCGACTTCCGCGAGCAGGCTCTGGAGCGAGCATCCTTCTATCGCCAAGATCCAGACGACGACATAGGATCTCAGAATACGAGTCAGGAGCTCTCTTCGAGTGCAGCTCATTCCGGTGTCCAGCTCCTCCCGTCGAGAGGACCCAGACGAAGAGCAAGCATCCGGTCCTCACGATCGGAAATCGACGTCCAGGTCTCTGTCAGGGTATCATACTGCGAGCAAGAGTTCGGACTGACGCAGAAGATGGGATCTTTGTTCTGAAGAATCGCGACGAGTCGAGGCATTTCGGATTTGCCTTTGAGAGCACGGAATCCGCGCTCCGCCTCCGTAGAATCATCTCGCCACTTCTCCATCGCTTGACACGTCGAGTCACGGTTCGAACTCGGCCATTGAGGTTCTCGATCGGAGCGGGACGACGCGAATCAAGTCTCGGAAATAGACCTGGGGATCGAACCCGTGGAGCTTTACGGATGCGACAAGGGTGAAGAGATGACTCGTGCTCGAGACATGAACATCACTTCCAGCAAAGGAGCCAAGCTTTTCTTCCGACGGCCACACTGCGCAGCGCGCGTTCGGAGCGGTTGTTCTCGAGCAGCGACCGCCACCTTCACGTTGGCCTATGCGAGGCCGGTGCGCTCGAGGAGCGCTTCCAGCTTGGGCTCAGCTTCCTCCGTCCACGTCGAGACGAGCCGTGTGATCGCGCTCGGGCTTGGTTCCGCAGAAGCAAGATTGCTTTCGCGATCGACACGAGAAGTGGTCGAACCGGTCTCCATGCTGTCTCCTTATCTCCCTCTCTTTGAGTGAGCGTTCAGAACGCATCGAAACTTCGAATGGAAAAGACTGAGAATTCGGCCTCGAAGCGGACACATCTCTGAGGCGGCCGCAATTCCGGTCGAAGCGCCAAGGAGGTTTGCAATGCAGTGGCCTGCGTTCTTGTCCGATCCTTTGATTCGGCGGAAGGCTCGATTGCACGAGATCGATATCGATCGTTTCGAGATTCGATTGGCAACCACAGCGCAAGAGTACGAAGACGCCTTTCGGCTCGTGCATGTGGGCTACGTATTTCAAGGAATCGAGCCGCTTAAAATGGTCGACCTCCGGATGACAGAGCAGCATGTTCTTCCCGAGGCCTCGGTCCTTGTGGCGTACGAGGGAAGACAAATCGTTGGCACGGTCTCGGTGACGAAAGACTCCCCCGCAGGATTGCCGCTCGACAAGGATTATCCACGGGCGCTCGACGAGCTACGTCGAACAGGCGCCAGAATCTCGGAGATTGGCTCTCTCGCCGTGGTGCGTCGTTGTTGGCACACAAGCCTCATGCCGCTCTTGGGGATGGCGGCTGCACGTCTCGGATTTCGAGTCAACGACAGCACTCACGAAGTGCTCGGAATTCACCCGAAAGCCGCCTTTTTTTATCGAGCGCTCTTCAATTTCCATACTCTGGGTGCGGTGCAATCACATGCAGAGCTGACGGCTCCCGTCATTGGGATGGTGCATGAGAGAGATGCGACGCGCGCGCACATGATTCGTCATTATCGACGACGGATGGAACACGCGAACGGGATCATGCCCGTCGAATATTCGTTTGGTCCAGCCTCGCCGAGAGGACTTTATTTGCCGGAGGACATTCCGGCAGACGAGTGGCCTCGTTTCAAGATGTCGCGCGACGTGTTTCGTCAAATCTTCGTGGAGCGTTCCAATCGAGTGCTCGAGTTGAGTCATCGAACATCGGACCACCTCCGCAGTCAACGCACCGAAGAAACCATCGGCGTCATCTCGGACAACACGCACGGTTCGTATCTCTCCAAGCCCAGCTGAGGTGCCGATATGAGTTCGTTTCCTCCGCTCTCGACCGATCGAATCGTTGTCTCGGAGAGGCAGACGGCCATCGCTCTTCGGAGATCTGGCTCATGGCTTCCTCGGTCGCGTGCCGCGTAAGGCCGCGCATTTCGCCATGTGCGCTTCGAGAGCTCGCGGCAACGGACCGTGTGCTCGTGTTCCTGGATCGCGCGCGGCGTGGTCCGCGAGTCATTCTCGGGCAGCGAGTGTTCGCCGATTTGGCTCGTGCCTGCACAGAATGGTACGCAGCTCTTCTTCTGGTACACGCATGACGATCCCGAAGAAGCGGTGCTCGCACGGCGATTTCCGGCCTTGCGCGGGCTACGCATTGCCTGGTGGGCACCCGCATCGACGAGGGGTTTGCGACGAGGAGTCATCGCTCTGCCGACGGGTGCTGGGAAGAGCCGAATCGGCGCGGCCGCAATTGCGAAAGCAAAACTACGGAGGAACTTTGCACTCGACCGTTTGCTCCGCCATCAAAATGCGCATATCATGCGCATGATGAGCTACCGACTCGCGATGACCGTTCCCAAGCGTCCGGTCAACCTGTCGTTGAACATCGACCTCGTCGAGCGCGCACGCCGTCTCACTGACAACCTCTCGGCGCAGGTCGAGACTTTGCTCGCGGAGTTCGTCGAGCGTCGCGAGCAAGAGCAGCAGGCGGAGGCGGAGCGGCTCGAGCGCGCCACACAAGCATGGAATGATTTCGCGGAGCGACACGGCTCGTTCGCCGACGAATTCTCGACGCTCTGATTCTCGATGGCCCAGTTCGATGTGCATCGCAATCCCGGCGCGAGCCGCGAGAGCATCCCATACGTGGTCGTCGTGCAGTCGTCGATCTTCGACGGCTATCGGCGTCGCGTCGTCGCTCCGCTCGTGAAGAAGTCGCTCTTCGGGCAAGTGCATCACGCGCGCTTCAATCCAACCTTCACGATCAAGGGCACCGCCGTCGTCCTGCATCCGCTGGAGCTGGTGTCGGTGCCATCGGAGAAGCTCGGCAAGCCCGTCACGACGCTTGCCAAGCACAGTGGAGCGATCATCGACGCACTCGACGAGCTCATCAATCGAGCGTACGGGTAACTCGAGGCCCTTCCAGCTCGAGCTCTGCCGTTCCGTAACGAGGAAACCGTTGTCGAAAGAGTTGATTTTCGCTCATTGAGCGGCCCCTTGGCGTTGTGCGGAAGTTCGTGCACACGCGTGGGTCAGGCGCCGAGCTTCGAGCTCCCGGTAAGGACGGCAACGGCAAGCTGCCCGACGATTTCTGGCCGACCTATTCTGCGATGGCCAATACGCGTGGCGGGCACATCGTGCTCGGCTTGAAGGAGAATGCGGACGGCGACTTCCAGGTGCACGGCATGACCGACCCCGATCGCGTCGAGCGCGACCTCTGGAACCAGCTGCAGAATCCGCAGAAAGTCAGTGTGAACGTTCTCCGCGAGGGCGACGTCACGCAGCGAGAGATCGACAGCAAACATATCCTCGTCGTTCACGTCCCCCGCGCATCAAGGGCGGAGCGGCCCGTCTATCTTCAAGGCGATTGGTCCCATGCTTATGTGCGCGTGGCCGATGGCGATCGACGACTCGAGCGCGATCGAGTTCGTCGACTGCTCGCGGATGCCGAATACGATACTCGTGACGATCGCGTGCTTCCGAAATACGGGATAGGTGATCTCGACACCGATTCGCTCGCGGCATATCGAAACCTTTTCCGCGACCTCGTTCAGCGCGGTGTCGCTGGCAAGCGCGGAAGTCGCCCCGGTCGTCGCGGGTGCCCATCGCGGAGCGCGTGATCGACCAACCTACGGCTTCTGTCGAAGCGCTTCCTCTCGTGAAATGGGACCCGCGAGTCGGGAAGCATCGCGCTCCGGCGATGGCCTATGCTGCGATTCGGGCTGCGCTCGACGGAGCAACGTGGGGTGATCAGGTCCTCGCGCCTCAACCATCGAGACCTTACGAAAGCTCGATTCCAACGCTGCGTCCCTACCAAGAGCTCGCGCTCGATGCATGGGAAGCACGAGCGCGACGAGGAGTCATCGCTCTGCTGACAGGCGCTGGGAAGAGCCGAATCGGCGCGGCCGCAATTGCGAAAACAAAACTACGGACCTTGGTGCTCGTTCCGACGCGGGTGCTCCGCGCGCTCGTCGGATCGACGGCCAACACCGCCACCCGCTTTCCTTCCCCCATGAGCAGGGTCCCGAGCGCCTCCAAGAACGTGCTCTTGTCCGCCCCGGGCACGCTCGTAAATCCAATGCGCATCGCTCGACCCGCGTGCGGCAAGAGCCGCGTCAGCAGCTCTTCGGCGCGCCCTCGATGACGCGCGGCGTTGCTCTCGACCAGCGTGAGCGCGCGCCCGATCACCGCACGATCGGCGCGGTGTAGCGACGCCCGGAGGGTTTGCGGTTCAGCTCGTTAGAACGCCTGAAATTGGATCGTGCTGATGATCTTCTGCACCTCGAGGATATCGTTTCTGGCGCGCGAGGACTCCGTTCGGAACTCGAGCACTCGAGCCGGGAGACGATCAAACCACCACCAAACCACCATTGGTAGATAGCTTGGGCTTGAGGCCTTGTACATCGTTCCAGCTGAGGCTCCGATCTCGAATGGCTGCCTGGCAATCGCGTACTTGCGGGTCGTCCATTCGCCTTCGGCTATCTCACGCGCCTCGGAAGGCTCATGATAGAAAAGCCAGCGCTTCGCTAGGATTCCGATGGCGCGAGCCAGACAGAATCGCTCCCGACCACCTGCCGGGGGAGTGAGAAGCCGAAGCTCCGGGGAGTCTGGCTTGCTCCCGAATGTACATCGGAGAACCTCTCCATCGCTTGGTGCACGGAGGCGCCAAGGCTTCTTGGGAACCGAGAACCGAAGCACACCATCATCGAACGTTTCGAGCTTCGGCGGCGGCGGAACCTTTTTCCTTTGTGCCGCGCGCGCCAGACCCTGTTGCCGCATCTCGTCGGGGGACAGGTGATCTCCGAAGATGCTCTCCGGATCGACGTTCAATACAAGCTCGCAGTCGCAGAAGCCTCCCGACTCCTTGAACACGTCATAGATCGCGTCAGCATCGAGGCCACGGGCTTTCAGCCATGCGAGTGCATGGCGTGCCGAATGATTGCACTCACGCCCACCCTCGAGTTGCTCGTCGAGCTCGCGGAGAAACTGCTCGAGCACATTGCGGTCCATCCCGAGGGCGCGGAGGCGCTCATCAGATCCGAGGTCGAACGGACCTAAAGGAGGATGTCCCATGTCGAAGACGATATCATACCGAGCCGTTTCACTCGAGGTGTATAGGCGGAATGAACTCGAGCTGCTCATTGCGCGCTCGTAGCAACGCTTTGCTCGTCGTGACGATGATGCGCTCGTGCGGCTACGCTTCGACCAAGGGACGATTCTGATCGACGAACCTACGGCTTCTGTCGAAGCGCTTCCTCTCGTGAAATGGGACCCGCGAGTCGGGAAGCATCGCGCTCCGGCGATGGCCTATGCTGCGATTCGGGCTGCGCTCGACGGAGCAACGTGGGGTGATCAGGTCCTCGCGCCTCAACCATCGAGACCTTACGAAAGCTCGATTCCAACGCTGCGTCCCTACCAAGAGCTCGCGCTCGATGCATGGGAAGCACGAGCGCGACGAGGAGTCATCGCTCTGCTGACAGGCGCTGGGAAGAGCCGAATCGGCGCGGCCGCAATTGCGAAAACAAAACTACGGACCTTGGTGCTCGTTCCGACGCGGGTGCTGATGCATCAATGGGCTCGTGTCCTTCGTGAGCTTGGAATTGGACCGATCGGTCTTTGGGGCGATGGCTCGCGCGAGCTCGCACCCGTGACGGTTGCCACGTATGAAGGCGCGCTTCGTGCGGCATCGAGAATCGGAGCGAGCTTCGAGCTCTTGGTGATCGATGAAGCCCATCATTTTGGGCACGGCGCGCGAGACGAGGTGCTCGAGATGTGCGTCGCCGAAGCGCGGCTCGGGCTCACCGCGACCATCGATGTCGAGAGCCCGGCTCATGCCCGCTTGATCGAGCTGATGGGTCCCGTGGTCTTCGAGCTATCGACGGGCGACCTCGCGGGACGATGGCTCGCCTCGCTCGAACATGTCGTGCTTCGATTGCGTCTGACGCGCGCCGAAAAGCTCGCCTACGACGCGGAGATGCGCGTGTTCCACACAGGCTTCGATCCCATTCTTCGAGGTCGTCCGGGCGCGGGTTGGCCCGAAATCGTGGCGATCGCAAAGGCGACCGAGGCGGGACGCTTGGCGCTCGCATCGCTCCGCGCGGCGCGTCGGATCATCTCGAATTCAGCAGCGAAGCAAGAGACGCTCGGTCATCTGCTCGAACGCCATCGTCACTCGCGCGTGCTCGTATTTACAGACGACAATGCGTCTGCCTACGAGATCGCGCGACGGCATCTGGTGATGCCCATCACCTGTGACATCGACCGCAAGGAGCGCGATCGCGCGATCGCGGCGTTTCGCGAAGGAGCTCTTCGCACGTTGGTCTCGGCGCGCGTGCTCAACGAAGGGCTCGATGTGCCCGAAGCAGAGATCGCGATCATCGTCGGAGGAGCACTCGGAGCGCGCGAGCACGTTCAACGCGTCGGGCGTGTATTGCGGCCATCTCCTGGGAAGACGGCGGTGGTCTACGAGCTCGTGGTCGTAGGTACATCGGAGCGTCGTCAGGCCGAACGAAGACAAGCCGCGCTTGGGCTCGGCACGGGGGCGCGCTCATGAAAGGAAAGGAGCTCGTGCCGCGTTGGCTCGGACCGCCCGATCACGGATGGCTCTCGGCGCTCCTCGACGTCTATGAACGCATGGAGAATCGTCCACTCCGTGAGCTCGATGCGCTCCTCGCGACGCCGCTCTCGCCCCCCGTGTCACCCATGCGATTGCGGCTCGCGCGCTCAGTCCTCGATCGACTCTGGACGAGTCGCGTGAGCTCGAGCATCTCGCCCAAAGAAATACGCGACGCGGTGTTTCGTGCGGCCGCTCTTCATCCCGAACGAGAGGACGCGATCGCTTCGGCATCTACGAGCCTCGGAATGACGCCGAACGAGCTCGAAGAAGCGCTCTTCGCCGATCTGCCGAATGAACGCTTGCTGCTCAAGCCTTCACCCATTCCCACCGCGAACGAGCTCGCGGTTCGCTGCAATCTCGCGATCGCGCAAGGACTCTTGGCGCGCTCGTCTTCCATTCGACTCGAGCTCGAAGGCGATGCACGCGCGCTGGTGCGAGCCTGTCGATTGCGCGGACTATTATGCGTGGTGCGTCCAGAGCCCACGGGCGCACGGATCGATATTTCGGGACCTCTTTCGCTCTTCCGATCGACCCGCGTGTATGGCCGCGCGCTCTCGTCGCTCGTGCATGCGCTCCGGGGCGCGAGCTGCTTTCGACTTCGCACGACGGTCATTTCGACTGAGACGCGCGTCTGGACGATCACCCATCGCGATCCGATCTTTCCCGAAGGCACGCGTCCTCCCACCTTCGACAGCGCCGTCGAAGAGACGTTCGCGAAGCGCTTCTTGCGGCTGACCCCTGATTGGGATCTCGTGCGCGAGCCGGCTCCCGTTCCCGTCGGAGACACGCTCGTGTTTCCCGATTTTGCGTTGGTCCATCGCCGTGATCCAAACCGACGTTGGTGGCTCGAGATCGTCGGGTTTTGGACTCCTGAATATCTCCATTCGAAGCTCGCGCATCTTCGGTTGGCGGGTCTATCGAGGCTCATTTTGTGCGTGAGTGATCGGCTGGCATGTGCGGCGCATGAGCTTCCCAAAGATGCGCGCATCGTGCGCTTCAAAGGGAGAGTCGACCCCAACGCGGTGCTCGCCGCGATGGGCGAACCTCCCGTTCCGGCCTCCACGAAATACATCGGCTCACGGAAGCGGAAATCTCACCATGTCCACGCGAAGTCGCCCGACGTTTCTTCCACAGCTTCGTTTCGTCTTCGATGATCTCAAACCGTCTACCCGATCGCTCGCCGCGAAATGCGCCATCTGGTCCGCGTGCGCCTTGGCGAAGGCCGGGCGGGCGGATCGGCGCTGGCAGCGCTTTGGGGATTCAACGCGTCACTGCGCCGCGTGAGATTCCGCCTCCGACACCCACCGTAGTCGCTGTCGTCAATGACTCGCCCCCTTCCGTGAGCGATACGATCGAAGTCTCGCATCAAACGGAAGAGGACGAGCCGCCGGATGAGCCGTCGCAAATCGAAGCCGCGCCTTCGCGATCGACGGAAGCGGAGATGGCTCGGCCACGGCGTCGTGACGACGATGCGCCTTCGCGGTCGGAACACACTCCGCGCACGAGCACTCTCGCGGAGGAACGTGTCGGCCTCGAGATCGCGCGAACGGCGATAGGCCGCGGCGAGCACGTTCATGCTCTCGAGGCTCTCGCGGCCCACGAGCGCGAGTTTCCACGTTCACGAGTGGCTGAAGAGCGCGAAGTTCTCTTCGTTCGTGCACTCGCGGGTTCCGGCCGGCGCGATGAAGCGCGTCGGCGCGCCGCGCGCTTTCGCGAGCAATATCCGGAAAGCTTGTTTCTCCCGGCGCTCGCCGGAATCGATGAATGATCGAACGCTCGTGGTGAGATGTTCGGACGAGAGCTGACGAACGGGCGGCGGCCGCCGGGCGGCCGCCCCTTCGCGTGGACGGTTTTCGCGGTGATTTGGGGCCCAGTCGCGCAGGAATGGCGATTGCGATTAGGCGGAGCATGAACAGCTCACGAACTCTGCTCACCGCGGTGAGTACCGCACTCTTGATCACGGCATGCGCGAAAGGCGGCGCACTCGAAGGCGAGGACGAGACGTCCTTTTGTGTTGGGGTCGGCGAGACCATCGAAGTTGACGATGCAAAAGCCGATGGACCCGGCGAGATTCGAGTTCGTGCCGAGGGTCTTTCAGTTTGGATTCGTCCTGCGATCGAATCTCGCGAAGTGGAGGGCGAGCTTCGATTCGTGATTCGCGGCCGCGCATCGCGAAATCTTGCGAGCGCATTTTCTTTCGTCCCCGATGATGCATTTGGAACGGCGACGCTCATCGGACGAAGAAGCTTCGAAATCGAGCTCTCACCCCACGAGGCGAGCTCACTCGTATTCGGACTCCCACTCCTCCTCTCGCTCGATGCGCCGAATGCGCCACACGATCGGTACGTCGTTCAGATTCACGGTCGAACGCGGTTCGAGCGGTTCGCTGGCTCACACGAGATGCAAATCGATTCGCTGATCACGCCTGTGCTGGTTGGACCCAATGTGCTTTATCGCGGTCGCGCAAGCATCGCGAGCGGCCATGAATCTCTGGCTGTACAGATCGACAATGCGGAGCTCGAGCCTGTGCGTGAAGACGAGAGCCGCTTTCGCTTCGATGTGACCTATGAGCATCTGGCGTCTGCGATTCATAGCCGAACGCCGATTTCATTTTCGACCGGCGAAGATACGAATTCCGTTCGCAAGACCGCGTTCACCTCGATGCTCGTGTCGAGAATTGCGCTGACGCATCTCGACCCCGACGCAGCGTGGCCTGCCGTTATGTGCAGCCGGGAAGTCCTCGAGTGCCTTCGTTCGCTCGGAGGCGATGTCGATACGGAGAACTGCGGAGATGCATTCACCGTGACGCGGTGTCCCTTGCACCTCCCTATGCCGAGCGTTCACGTCGAACGGTTCGTAGCGGATCTCGGGGCGCATCTCGTTCATTGGTATGCAACGTACGGAGCAGATGTCGCCGCATCGGGCGGCAATGATCTCGAAGCTGCACGCGCTGCAATCTCCGCGGGGCTCGTCACCGAGATCACGCATCCAGACGAAGATCCTCTGGGACATGATCTCGATAGGGTTCGGGTACTGTCGCATCCGGACGTCGTATTTCCGGGCTCAGACCGAGCGTGGATAGGCGCTTACGATCGCGAAACGGAAGCGCTCATCGAGCTCACTGATTTCGAGTGATCGACGGAGTGTACGTGCGCGATGCAAAGGCGCCATGGGAATTGGCGAATCGGGACCTCGGGAAGCACTTCGTCCACGAGATGCGCTGCCACGTCCGACATGCGGTGCGCGGTGCACGAGGGACAGAAGGCTCTGCGTTTGCACGAGAAGGCAACCACCATCGCGTGTCCACAATGCTGGCCGAGAATGTCGATTCACAAGCGAAAGGCGATCACAGCATCACGAACGGACGCGAGAGTCCTTGGTCCATCTTCGAACGCGCGTTCGAGCTCGGCGTAGGACACTTTGGGCGCCGCGCCTTCACGGAGCGCGAACATGACCGAAAGCACGATGTAGCGCTCGGGCTCGCGCTTGAACGCGGAGTCACGGTATTCAAAACGGCAAAATTCATGTGAAATTTCGACCATTTCGAGCGTTTGGCGATCGAGCGCCCGCACCTTCGTGATGGTCTCCGAGAGACACCCACCATCACTGGAAACCAAGAGGAAGGCGCGATGAAGCCAGCGTTCAGGAGCTTCACAGAGCACACCCACGAGAGGTGCAATATCATCGAGGACGTGTTCCCGTTGGCTCGGCAGTCGAGGGATGCCGCACTCGGCAAGAGTGCTGTCCATCACCAGCGTGAAAGAGTCGCGGGCATAGCGCGCAAAAAAGTCCGGGACCGCGCCCAGTACCGAGTGCTACACGGACGCGGCTACGAAGACGCCATCGAGAGCCGTTTGATCAATCGCACACGCAGGACAGCATATCCGGTTCTGTCAACCCAAGCATGGCCCGGCACGGAAACGTGCACGACTCACGAAGGTCGTAGGTGACCTCCACAGTGGAGGTGCATGAGTCGGGTGGATCGATGCTGTCGTCGCAGGCAGATTCCCGCGAGTACGCGAGATTGACAACGATGCGCTCACCTGCGTCCTCGATAAGGGTCGCGACCGTCGTGTGTTGTGTCGCTGAGCTGTCGGCGCATAAGATCGCTCCGGAAAACGTCGCACTCGTCGCTTCCCCTACCGCGCCGGACCAACCCCCAGAAGCAAGAGGGAACGCCGGAAGATGCATGCTTAAAACACGATCCTCGGTGTTTCTCTCGATAAGCGCGCTCATTCGCCAGTCTGCCGCCATCTCCGCCACTCGGCACCCGTCGCTCACGACGACCGCCTCGGCTTCATAAATCGCAGACTCGAAATATTCTGGCTCGTGTGCTCCGCAAGCACCAATCATCGAGACCAATCCCAACGCGAGCCACACTCGAGATTCCCAAAGCATCTGAAACCGGTACCATGTGACATACACACCAGCAAGGTACGTTCCGCGACTTCCGGCCGTCGTGCTGCCCCCGTATAGGGGTTTGGTCGCCGTTTCACGCCGATGAGCGCAACCACCGTGTGTAGGGTGAGGTTTGTCGGAGCGAACGAGTAAGCAAAGTGGAGTGTGTCAATACGGGTGCGCGCTTGAAAGGTTCTGATTGTTCCGAGTGAATGAACCCCAATGGGATGTCTTGTCTACTGACAACCACGGTGTGGAGAGCGACGGAGAGCACCACGTTGATACTGAGCGTTGTGGGTGTGCACGCCGATGATTGGCGCGGCGTTTTTCATATCGTTGTGCTTTCCCGCGAGCGATTGGAGATCGAACTACGCATCCCTGTCGTTACGTGCTCAGTCTGCGTCGCTCTGGAGGACGGGCTGCGCGTCGATCCTGATCTGCATATCGAGGACGGCCTCGCCCTCGAGGATCCGACTGACAGCCTCGAACGAGTCCGGCTGGAACTCGACCATCGTGGGTCCATCGCGCCCGATGCGGGCCGCCGAGTGCACGGTCACGTAGGGGCATCCCGCGACCCAGCTTGATGTCGCTTCCTCCTCGAGCGCGAGCTCGACCGTGAATCTCTGATGCTCCGTCGCATCGAAGCTGCCCGAAGGTGCTTTCGTCTCCGTCCTTGAACCTGATCCGCCCGTAGAACCTTTGTGGATTCACGTACACGAGGCGCTACTTCCGACCTCCGTCGGCGGGCCCAGTCAAGCTCGGGCGCTCTGCCCGAGCTCGATCCGTGGACTCGTCGCACTCGTGCGTTCGAAGAAGTTCGCGTGCGACGCTCCTGGCCTCTTCCAGCGAATCGGTGATCGATACGGCGGTCTTCACCTCGGACCAGAAGCTCGCCATCTTGCCGTGGTCGGGCACGATCTCGTCCGTCCAACGCATGAGGAAGACCTGAAAGTTGCCGTCCTCGCGCCGGCAGATCTCGGCCTTCCAAGATCCCTTTGGGGACTTCGCTTCCTCGATCAGCGTCTGCACCAGTGGCCCACTCTTGGCGCCTTGGCGGTTGGGCCCTTCTCGGCGAAGGATGCTCTCCATCTTCTTTCCCTTGGCGAGTTCGTCGATCAGCTTGTCGAGGTAGCGGATCTTCTGCATCAGCGGGTCGGCGACGTCTTCTACTCGCACGCCGCAGACGACGCCCTTGATGAGTTCCATGTTCGGGTTCATCCGGGGCGCTTGGGCGAAGAACGTCTCGAGGTCGACCTTGTCGTCGATGACGCGCTGGAGTTGCTCACCGCGGTAGCCCGTGAGCCAGGCAATGATCTCGTCGACCTCCTCCTTCGTTCGTCCCTTCTTCTCGGCCTTTTGCACGTAAAGCGGATACACGCTCGCGAACGATATCGCGAAGACGCGCGGCTTCTTGAGCGCGACACCGCTGGTCTTCTTGGCCAACGTCTTTTTGGCCGCCTTCTTCGCGGAGGACTTCGTCTTCATCGCATCCTTTGGTCGCGTCTTTCATCAATGCTGCCCTCATGCGCCTACGACATCAACCTCTCGCCCCGGAGAGCACCGCGTCGCCGAGTGGGAGTCGACCTATATGTGCTTTCAGGGGAAGCGACGATTGACCCATCAATTTTCTATCGTGTCGTGATCACCATGTGCTCTGCGTCCTCCCCATAAGGTGTTCCTTCGAAGTCTGCCGCGATTCGTACGTCATCGAAGCCTTCATCATGAAGAAGCGCTTCGAGTTGCGCCGCGCGCATGTAGCGATGGATGATCGCCGTGTCGAGAGCGCGTCCGCCACCGGTCGGCACATATCGATAGAGCGCCTCGACGCGCTGGGCCTCGCGATCCCAGTCCGAGCGCTCGAGCACACGGCGGATAGGACATCCCAACGGGCAAAAATGGTAGCCGAGGCTTGAGCAACCTCAAGGACAGCAGGCGCAACCACGAGCGGGAGCCCTGGTTTGGACTCCCATCGAGTCTGAAGAGACGAGTCGGAGGCACCTTCCCGAGAATTCGTGCCTCCACGTCGATATTCGAGACGGACTACCCCATCGACCCGAAGCAAGACGATTTGCTCAGCGGGTGAAAGACAAGGAGAGTTGTCGAGGGTCGATGCGTCGCGGGACTGGCGGAGGGGCTCTGGCGCTGATACCGAGTTCGGAG